>NZ_PYNU01000026.1:0-59725 GCF_003026075.1 Photobacterium sp. GB-210
ATATATTATTGGTTATTACAGCCAATTACGACCACATCAATATAATGGCGGATTAACACCGAATGAATCAGAACGATTATATTGGTTAACCTCTAAAACCGTGGCTAGTATTTGTTGACCACTACAGTTAAATTTAAGTATGATGGATTTTGATATCAATTTAGTAAGTGGCTATGAAGCAGTACAACCGCTAGAGCCAGATCTACAGCATTTCCAATCATCACTTCTATGGGCAGATCACGTGGTATTTATTTTTCCTCTGTGGTCGGGAGGAATGCCTGCAAAATTAAAAGGGTTAATTGATCGAACATTTCTTCCCAATTTTGCGTTTAAATTTGAAGCTAAAAACTTAACACCACAGCGATTATTAAAAGGGAGAACGGCCGAGCTGATAGTTACAATGGACTCGCCACCATTTTATTATCGTTGGATTTATGGCGATCCTATTTACAAGCAAATGAAGCGCACTATTTTAGGTTTTAGTAGCTTTGAAAAAGTATCTAAGACCTATATTGGCCCAATAATTAATGCGACGGAAGATAAAAAATCAAAATGGAATCAGCGGGTAGCTCAGCTTGCTAAAAAGTAGCGTAATGCACTAATTATAATAAGAGCTAATGCTAAATAGACAATGCTGTTATTGGCGTCGTCAACGAAGATTGTAGAGTTAGTCATGCGACCAACTCTACAATATAGAAGAAATGGATTTGATTATTTATCTTCTGAAACTTTTGTTTTCTCATTACGGTTTTCAGTTGGAGAGTTAATCTCTCCAGCTTTTGATTTGACGACTTCAACGGCTTTTCCCATAGCAATATCGCCTTGGGCAACCGCTGATTTTACTATTTCAGAGTTTATAGCGCCTTCAATTTTATTTGATGCAGTATCTTTTAAACTATTTGCTGATTTCTTAATAGATTTTGACGATGCATTAATGAGGTTTTTAACAGCTGCTGCATCATCACGAGTAAATGTTGCCAGTTGACTTAATGAATCTTCATTTGCAGCATCATAATATGGTGCTGGTTCAAAACTTAGTTTATTTGCAACAAGCATTGTAGGAAAGCTAGAACGATAGCTGTTATATACTTTAACTATTCCATTATAAGATTCTCGTTTATCTGAAATATTATTTTCTAACTCTTCGAGTTGTTTCATTAACTGTATATAGGTTTCATTTGCTTTTAATTCAGGAAAACTTTGAGAGAGAGCGGCTAAGCTCTCTGTGCTAGCATCTTGGTTCGATGATATTTTTAAATGAGTTAATTTTTCGTGATCACCAAAACCTTGAGCGATATCTAAAACTCTGGACGCAAGATCTCTGCGTTTTTGTAAGGATACTTGCATATTTGACGCTTGTTCAATTATTGATTGTTTACCAGACTGTAATTTATTGTATGTTTTAATTGACCAAATAATAATGACAGCCAAAGCTATGATCAAAATAGTACTTATACCCATGTAACACCTCTAATGATTTATATAAATAATGATGTTGTTAACTTATATTCTTAACGTTTGGTTTAGGTACGGTTTTGACGTTATCTGAAATAACCGTTATACAGGGCCGAATGAAATCGTACAATTTCAATGACTGCAAATATACCTTTCACATTGAAGTATTTATCATGAATACAGCGCTATCATGCCGTTAAGAATATCAATTTTAACACTATATTATCTATATCAATTCATAAGCTAAACCTCCTGCGATAATTGATAGTTATAGTCGTGTACTTCGTCGCATTACTTGCCAACTAGATACATCACTTTCATGTTAACCACGTAATATATCAAGCAGCAGGTTATAAACTCGCTTAGGAATTAAAGGGGATAACGATAAATTAAATATTTTAATGAGTCGCTGACGTTAAAGATAACCTCAACTTCTTAAACATCCCCTTTGATAACAAGGCAGCTTGTACTTTCCTACATCATACTTAAACTACATTCTTAACAGCGTATCTAATTGATAACTAATATCGGAGGGGGATGCATTTCTACTTATACTGAATGAGGTGTATTGATCGCCTCGGGTAGACATAGAACGATCAATTTCAGCAAGACAGTGAATGACAGCGCCATCTAAAATAAAAGATAATTCAATTTCTTTGCTGTTAAAAAATCCGCTATTTCGAAATTCGATTTCTTGATAACAGCCCGATTGTGAAGCAAAGTGTCCGCCTTGTAGAAAACCTTTTTCCACATCAGCTTTGATTAAATTAAAGCCTGCATTCTCAATGCTCGCAATGACACTAGCGATAGCTGGGAGAGGTTTTACCTCGATAAAATCACGATCAGAAGGATCAATAGCGAAATCAATATCTAACGTTGTTTCTAACCATACTTTCGATTGGTTATTTTGAGTGTTAAGTTGGGTGATAGGTGTTTCATCATGCAGTTTAAATTCAAAAGGCAGCGACTTCTCCTCACTGGCATGAATCGTAAAAGGTTGATTAACTTTTATCGTTCCTAACACAAAGGTTTGATAGCTGTGGCCATTTTCTAGTTCTACTTTCATTTCAGTACAAAGCTTTAATGAAATAGCATCAATGACTTGTTCTACATCTCCACCTTTAATATGCACATTTCCTTGTAATATATCTCCCTGATAAAGTGAAGGATTATGCAAAATAGTGTCTACTTTTGCAGAGCCAATACCTAATGAGGCTTTTAATTTTTTAAACATAATCTGCCTTTGTATGTATTTTTAAATGCGCGATGTGAGCAAATTATCACAACAATACCCTGCGATGTAACTTCAAGGTGCGATAAAGACGTAAGTAATTATTTTAACTATTTATTATTGTTATATAGCTCAATGTTTTGTAAACAAATAGAGCAGCACGCCAATCAGGTTGATCAATCACGCTAAGTGAATCGTTAAAGTTTGAAAATAGGCGTCTATGTATTAGGTTGATTAATAAGAAAGAACATTGATGAGAGGGAAGTATGGGATTATTAGTGGATGGGAAATGGCACACTGATTGGTACGACACTAAATCGACGGGAGGCAAGTTTGAACGAAAAGCTTCAAGCTTTCGTCATTGGGTAACGAAAGATGGCCAAGCGGGGCCTTCTGGAGAAGCGGGCTTTAAAGCTGAACCTCATCGTTATCACTTATACGTTTCCCTTGCTTGCCCTTGGGCGCATCGAGCGATTATTTATCGTAAATTAAAAGGGTTAGAGCCCTTGATTTCAATGTCTGTAGTTAATGCTTTCATGGGCGAGGACGGGTGGAATTTTGCATTAGGTGATGATGTAGTTGTCGATCCCATCATTAATGCTGAGTTTATGCATCAAATTTATACCCATGCAGATCCTCATTATACAGGGCGAGTTACGGTACCTGTGCTGTGGGATAAACAAAATCAAACCATAGTAACAAATGAATCAGCCGAAATTATTCGTATGTTCAATAGTGCTTTTGATGATGTTGGCGCAAATAGCAATGATTTTTACCCAGAAGCACTACAAACAGAAATTGATGCCTTAAATGATTTTGTCTATGTAAATATAAATAATGGTGTATACCGTGCTGGCTTTGCTACAACTCAAGAAGCCTATGACGAAGCCGTTGTAACACTGTTTAATGCGTTAGATACGATTGAAGCGCGTTTAACGGAAAATCGATACTTACTTGGCGATAAAATAACAGAAGCTGACTGGCGTTTATTTACCACGTTAGTACGATTTGATGCAGTATACGTAGGACACTTTAAATGTAATCTTAAACGCTTGGTCGACTACCCAAACATTTGGGGATATTTACGCGATTTATACCAAGTTCCCGGTATTGCGGACACGGTGAATATTGATTATATCAAAGCCCATTACTATGGCAGCCATGAAACCATTAACCCTACGCGTATCATTCCTAAAGGGCCTGTATTAGACTTTTCTGAGCCACATTGTCGCGAAAAATTGGGTGCTGAATTATAGGTATAGTCAATATAAGAAAAGGGCATCGCAGTTGGATGGTGATAGCCCTTATCTTTATCTGTGATGAGTTACTGTTTAAGCTTTGTAAGTACTTCATTCATTGATGTATATATTCCATGACCTAATGCTTTTACCTCTTCACTGGGCTGCACTAAATCAATTACCTGAAATGTTTCCATGCCAGCTGAAACTGCAGCTTTAACACCATTATTTGAATCTTCAAAAGCAATACACATACTAGGGATCACGTTTAAACGCTTTGCTGCGAGTAAGTAAACCTCAGGATCAGGTTTGCCATTTGTCACTTCATCACCAGCTGTCACCGCTGAAAAATAGCCACTTAAACCAGCCATAGCTAATTTTTTTAATGCTAATTGCCGATTGGTGGAGGTTGCTACAACCATAGGTATATTCTGTGTTTGTAACCAATTAAGTAGATCAATAACACCATCTTTTACAGGAATAGCTTCATTTTCAACAATGTTTAAGTAAGCCTGTTTCCATTGCTTGCGAAATACAGGGTAGTCCATGGTTTCGCCATAACTGACTCGTAATAGATCTTCAACGCCAGCCTCATTGCGTCCAATGATATTTAAGTAGGTCTGTTCAAGGTAGGGAAGGTTAAAGTCCTGACAGGTTTGTTTAAATATATCCATACAGACACGCTCTGTATCGAGTAATAAACCATCCATGTCGAAAATAGCAGCGTTGTATGTCATATTATTAACTAATTTATAAATAAAGAAGTGATATTTTACAGATAAAATGCAGTTATTTAAATATGACTATTTGTAAATTTAAACAAATTAGTTAGTGAGATTAATGTTAATTTTTTATGAAAAAAATGATTAATAATATTATTATTTAGAATGAGGAAAGTATTATTGTTAATATTGTTACTCCTATTAACAAAAGTAAGAGTAATAAAAATGAAAAATATTAACGTAAAATCACTTCCAAACTTTATAAAAAAAAATTGATGCTCATCTAGAGGCAGATATTTACTCCCGAAAAAATAAAAAGCACTTAGTATTAGGTAAAATTCCCTCCGATACTTCAATTACATTACAAAGTAATGATTATCTCGCCATCACAGGGCATGAATATATTCGTCAGAAGCACTTAAAAGCCATCACAGATCATAAACATGAAGTAGTGATGTCTGCGGTCTTCCAGCATCAAGCTGAAAGTGGCGATACATTTGAAGAACAATTAGCTGCGTTAACAGGTTTTGAAAAATGTGTGCTGTCCCAGTCGGGCTGGGCGGCAAATGTCGGATTAATTCAAACTCTGATCCCTAAAGGTACACCGATCTATATCGATTTCTTTGCTCATATGTCGTTATGGGATGGAGCAAAACGTGCAGAGGGAAATATTCAAACATTTCTGCATAACAATATGCGTCATCTTGAAAAGCAAATTAAACGTGAAGGTCCTGGGTTAATCATGGTTGATTCGGTGTACAGTACAATCGGTACAGTTGCACCATTGCATGATTTAGTTGAAATAGCTAATCGTTATGGTTGCGCCTTATTGGTAGATGAATCTCACTCGCTGGGCACACACGGTAAAAATGGTTCAGGATTAGTCGCTGAATTAGGCTTAACCGATCAAGTTGATTTCTTAACGGCGAGTTTAGCAAAAGCCTTCGCTTACCGAGCAGGAGCGATTTTATGCAGTAAAGATGTAGCGAAATCGTTCCCATTTACGGCGTATCCTGCCATTTTCAGTTCAGCGCTGTTAAATCATGAGCTAGAAATCTTAAAAGCGACATTGGATGTCATTAAAGATGCAGACGATAAGCGTAGCCAGCTGTTTATTCAGTCTGAGAAATTACGTAGTGGTTTAGTTCATCTTGGTTATAAGATTAAGAGCCAGTCACAAATTATTGCACTTGAAAGTGGTAATGATGAAGATACAGAAGTGATCCGTGATTATTTAGAATCTCGAGATGTATTTGGTTCTGTGTTCTGCTCACCAGCGACCCCTAAAAATAAAAATGTGATCCGCTTTTCTTTAAATAGTGATGTGAGTGACGAACAAATATCGACGTTACTTACTGTGTGTCGAGAGATGCGAGAGGAGCTATCGTTAAAGTAATAGAATAAATTCTTACCCATTATTGCTTTACGTTTACGTAAACGATAGTGGGTAAGTGTATTCTAGTTAATAAAGCGCTCAATACTGGAAAATATTTGCTCTTTAGTTGCAGGTTTGAAAATAAATCCATTCATACCGACTTTGCTAAGCTCTTGCTGTTGTTTTTCATCAAGTGAGGCTGAGAAACAAATAATGGGGGTATTTTTATGTGATTCATATCTTTTATTTGAACGAATTTGTTTTGTTGCTTCTAAGCCTCCCATTAAAGGCATTTCTAAATCTATCATAATAAGATCTACTTGACTTAGCTCAAGACTTTTTAGTGCATTAATACCATTCTCGGCATGAATAACATGAAAGCCACTGCGTTGCAGGAGTATTCCTGTATACATGCGTAATGACATATTATCGTCTACAAGTAGAATACTTTTTGTCTCTGTTGTAGATCGTGGTGTACTTTTTGGATTATTAAAGTGAATAAAAAAGAATCGACAGATATGATCAGTGAAATCATTCTCAATTTTACTAGCATTGATTAGTTTGTAGTTAATTTTTTCATTTAATATTAAATTTATTGCTTTAGGTTCACGGTATAAATACAAGACTTTCGTTGTTAATAATGCGAGTTTATCTTGTAACTTAGAGAAGTAATAATCATGTTCAGTGTAACTATCCAGATTAACAATAATCATATCTACTTGATCAAGAGACATGTCAATTAATTTAAATGGGCTAGTCGTGTTAAAATTGTAGCCATGAGAAAAGGAGTTTTTCTGAAGTTCAAAAACATCACTGTTGTTATCACCTATGTATAATAGGCGTTTTTTAGACATTAACTCATACTTTAGCTTATTGACTGATTTTGAATCGATTTTAGGTAAAAGTATAGTGAACTCAGTCCATTCACCTAACTTGGATTGACAGCTGATTACCCCACCAAATGCTGTGATCACTTTTTTACAAAAAGGCAAACCTAAACCTGAGCTATTTTTTTTACCATGTGTAAAGAAATCATCAAAAATAGCATCAAGATTATTCTTTGGAATACCAATACCTGTGTCTCTTATTTTTATAATATTATTGTTTTTATTAATATCGATATTAATATCAATACTGAAATTATTCTTTTCTTTGTAATAAAATGCATTTTTCATAAGATTGAAAATGACATAACGAAATAAAATATCACTACCAAAATAATTTGTGTCTTTATTGAAATTAACTGAAACTAAACTTCTATCTTGTGAAGATTGATAGCCATAGCTTTCTACAGAGCTTTTAATAATATTAACAATAGAATATTCTTGAAATGTATTTTTTGAAATAGCGTGTTCATTAATAGAGCTTAATAGTAAGTTAATTGTTTCATTACTATTATTAATAACAGTCATATTACTTCTAATGATAGATTTTAGCTCATTAGCATTATCTTTTTGGTTATCATTTTTTTGGCGAAGAATATCAAGCATGAGTTCCATGGAAGAGTAAAGAGAACTAAAAGGGTTTCTCATCTCATGGGCAATACCGGCACTAAAGCTACGAGCAAAAAGTAATTGATCTTCGTAATGAATGTGATTTCTATAATGTGAAGCAATACCTGTCACATATGAAAAACTAATAACTGCAATATAGCCCCAATGAAAATTATCACTGTTTATCGGATGGAAGCCATAAGAAAATAATGCGCCTAATGATATACCAATAATGGAGATTACGCTGATAATATAAGCATCGTAAATCAATAGTATTGATAAAAATAGTGCAGCCATGAAAGACATGACCCAAGGGATAGACCAATCATTCATAATCAGCATAAAGCTGAAAAAGAAAGGCAGTCCTATGGTGATTGTAGCAATGAAATGAATCGCCTTATAACGTAAAAACCAATAAGGAAGGTGATCTTTTAAAATGAATGGGATAAACAAACTGCCACAAAATAACCTGAGTAAAAAGTTCTCATAAGGTTGAGGAAAAAGATAATGCCAAACAAAGAAGTATAGTGGAAAACCAATGCTACCAAGATAGCCTATAATGATTAAATTAGGCTCAAAGTAACGGTAAACATTATTAATTCTATTTTTTATACTCATTGTCTATGAACTTCTAGTTATTAGCTTGAATACTATAAACCAAAATAACTAAATAAAAAAAACAAATTGAGTTTATGCTATAGAGCTCACCTTACTAATATTTCATTTCTCTCGTTACATATCATTTCTTAACGTTTAATAATTGCTCGTAATATGTCTCGGTTATTCGACTAGTATGTATCACTTTTTAATTTATACACTCACTGTTAATATTTTGTTACATTCGATATTGTGTTGATAATCTAGCGATTTTCTTTGTTTTGATGGTTTTTTAAACTGTGATTTTGGTTTTATTTTGATTTAATGTAAAAAATATGTCACATTTATACTTAATTGATCGTTCAATAAAAATAAATGGGAGCATTATGCCAAAGGTTGGAATGCCTGATATTCGTAAACCACAGCTTGTAAATGCCACGATGGCAGTGATTGAACGAGTTGGCTTACATGCAGCAAGTATCTCTTTGATCAGTAAAGAGGCAGGGGTGTCAACGGGTATTATCAATCACTATTTTGGTGGTAAGCATGGTTTATTAGAAGAGACCATGCGTGAAATTTTACGTCGTTTGTCAATGAGTGTTACAACATCATTAAGCCAAATCCCCCGCAATGATCATCAAGCTCGAATTAATGCCATTATCATGAGCAATTTTGATGGTTACCAAGCTGAAAATAAAGTAGCGAAAACATGGTTAGCATTTTGGTCTTACGCTATGCATGACGCACAGTTGGGTCGCCTACAGCAAGTTAATGAAAAACGTTTGCTATCACATTTAAAGATTGAACTTAAAGGGTTATTACCATCTTCTCAAGCTGAATTAGTTGCCCATGGTATCGCTTCATTAATTGATGGTATTTGGTTGCGCGGGACATTAAACCCTAGAGGTATTGATGCGAGTAATGCACGCATGATCATTAATGATTATTTAGAAAAGCAATTGTCTTTTTATTCAAAATTATAAATTCTAAGAGTTTCAAATGGATATGAAATCACTATATATCGATGGTAACTATGTTGCTGCATCTTCTGATATTCAATTTACAACGTTTAATCCAGCTAATGGTCAACCGATAGCAACCATTGGACAAGCTTCTCAAGCGGATCTTGAGTTAGCCATTAGTGCTGCTAAAAAAGGCTTTGCTACATGGTCGGCTATGACGCCAACTGAACGTAGCCGTATTTTATTACGTGCTGTTGCGTTACTGCGAGAACGCAATGATGAATTAGCGGTATTGGAAGTCACAGATACTGGTAAACCGTTACAAGAAGCGATAGCGGTTGATATAGAAACGGGTGCGGATGTTATTGAGTACTTTGCCGGGTTAGCACCTGGGCTTCAAGGTGAGCAGCAACCTTTAAGTGAAAATCAGTTCTTTTATACGCGTCGAGAACCATTGGGCATTTGTGCAGGTATTGGTGCGTGGAATTATCCGATCCAAATTGCGATGTGGAAATCAGCGCCAGCGCTTGCAGCCGGTAATGCCATGATTTTCAAGCCATCAGAAGAAACACCGCTTTCGGTTCTAAAACTTGCTGAGATTTTTACTGAAGCAGGTCTACCTGATGGCGTATTTAACGTTGTACAAGGTGATTACCGAGTAGGGCAGATGCTAACGGCACACCCTGAGATCGCTAAAGTGTCATTTACAGGTGAAACCGGCACAGGTAAAGCGGTAATGGCTGATAGTGCTCAAACCTTAAAGTCGGTCACGATGGAATTAGGTGGCAAATCGCCAATGATCATTTTTGATGACACTAATGTCGATCATGCTGTTTCTGCGGCAATGGTGGCTAACTTCTATACCCAAGGTGAAGTATGTACACATGGCACACGTGTTTATGTTCATGAGGCTATTTATGACACCTTTATAGAGCAACTTAAGCGTCGAACTGAGTTATTAATCGTTGGTGATCCTATGAATATGGAGACTCAAATTGGCGCATTGATTTCAACATCACATTTATCAAAAGTGTTATCAGCCATTGATGCCGCTAAACAAAGTGGTGCCACCTTGCTGACTGGCGGATACCAATGTACTGATAATGGGTTAGCACAAGGTAATTTCGTTCAACCTACCGTTTTTATTGATTGTGATGAATCGATGTCTCATGTTCAAAATGAAATTTTTGGGCCTGTGATGTCGGTAATTAAGTTTAGCGATGAAACCGATGTTATCGCTCGCGCCAATAATACTCACTATGGTTTAGCTGCGGGTGTGTTTACCCAAAACTTAGCGAAAGCCCACCGTGTTATCCATCAATTACAAGCAGGGATCTGTTGGGTTAATACATGGGGGGATTCTCCTGCGCAAATGCCTGTGGGTGGTTATAAGCAATCAGGGATTGGACGCGAAAACGGAATAGAAACTTTACAACATTATACCCAAACCAAAAGTGTACTTATTGAATTGGGCGATTACCAAAGTCCTTATGCTTAACGGATGGAGTCGATTTTGATGGATCAAAATAAGCAGCAAAATAACCCCCAACACTATGACTACATTATTGTTGGCGCGGGTTCGGCAGGGTGTGTATTAGCTGACCGTTTAAGTGAAAGCGGTGAATATGATGTGTTATTGCTAGAAGCTGGCGGTAGTGATCGCAGTATTTTTATTCAAATGCCAACGGCATTGTCTTACCCAATGAACAGTGACAAATATGCATGGCAGTTTGAAACTCAAGCAGAACAAGGCTTAGACGGGCGTAAATTACATTGTCCACGAGGCAAAGTATTAGGCGGTAGTTCATCTATCAACGGCATGGTGTATGTACGTGGGCACGCATGTGATTATGACGAATGGGAACAAGAAGGCGCAACAGGCTGGAATTACCAAGCTTGTTTACCGTATTTTCGTCGTGCTGAAACATGGATAAAAGGTGGTAACGCTTACCGCGGTAGCAAAGGTCCAGTTGGGACTTGTAATGGTAATGACATGGCACTCAATCCACTTTACCAAGCCTTTATTGATGCAGGTAAAGAAGCCGGTTATCCCGAAACGGATGATTACAATGGTTACCAACAAGAAGGGTTTGGTGCCATGCATATGACAGTTGATAAAGGTGTGCGTGCATCGACATCTAACGCTTATTTACGTCGAGCATTAAAACGCTCAAACCTGACGTTGAAAAAAGGCATTGTGGCACGCAAAGTTTTACTCGATGGCAAAAAAGCGGTAGGCGTTGAATTTGAACAGTCAGGTAAGCTATCTCAAGTATTTGCAACAAAAGAAGTGATATCTAGTGCTGGATCCATTGGTTCAGTCCAGTTATTACAATTGTCTGGCATTGGACCTGCTGCAGTATTAGAGAACGCGAAGATTAACCTTGTGCACGATCTTCCAGGGGTGGGGGCTAATTTACAAGATCACTTAGAAGTTTACTTCCAATACCACTGTAATGAAGCCATTACCTTAAACAGTAAATTAGATTTAGTCAGCAAAGGTAAAATTGGCGCGCAATGGCTACTAACTCGTACAGGTTTAGGTGCGACTAACCACTTTGAATCTTGTGCCTTTATTCGCTCACGTAAAGGGTTAAAGTGGCCAAATATTCAATATCACTTCCTACCTGCAGCGATGCGTTACGATGGCCGTGCTGCATTTGATGGTCATGGCTTCCAAGTTCATGTGGGGCCTAATAAGCCACAAAGCAGAGGGTCGGTAGAAGTTATTTCTAATGATCCACACGCGAAACCTAAAATTGAATTTAATTACATCTCTACCGAGCAAGATAAGCAGGATTGGCGCGATTGTATTCGTTTAACCCGTGAAATTATGGCGCAATCAGCATTGGATCAATACCGTGGTGATGAAATTCAACCGGGAGCAGATGTCACATCTGATCAGGCTATTGATCAGTGGGTAAAAGAAAATGTAGAGAGCGCTTATCATCCATCTTGTACCTGTAAAATGGGCGATGATAACGATGTGATGGCGGTTTTAGATTCACAGTGTCGTGTTCGCGGTATTGAAAACTTACGTGTTGTTGATTCTTCCATATTCCCGACGATTCCGAACGGTAACCTTAATGCGCCAACAATCATGGTTGCTGAGCGAGCCGCTGATTTTATTTTACAGAGAACCCCGCTTCCTGCAGGCAATGTACCTGTATGGATTGCCCCTAATTGGGAAACGACCCAACGAAACAATTCACAATAAGTACGTGGGAGATACGTACTTAATAATGATAAATAAAAAGACAAAGGAATAATTATGTCTGTTACTAAAAAAACACTTCTTGCCTTAGCGTTAAGCTCAGTCGCTTTTAATAGCTATGCTAACCAATGTGATACGGTACGTTTTGCTGATGTAGGCTGGACGGATATTACGGCAACCACAGCGGTAACTTCTGAGCTTTTAAAAGGAATGGGTTACAACACTAAAACTGATTTATTGTCAGTGCCCGTGACGTACTCATCAATGGCGAATGGTGATATTGATGTCTTTTTAGGTAATTGGATGCCGACCATGGAAGGCGATATTGCGAAATATCGTGAAGCCAAAACGGTTGAAACAGTAAAAGCGAATTTAGAAGGTGCAAAATATACGTTAGCTGTACCTAAATATGTTTATGACGCAGGTGTTAAGAGCTTTGCAGATTTGGCAAAACATGCGGATAAATTTAAAGGCCGTATTTACGGTATTGAACCTGGTAATGATGGTAACCGTTTGATTCAATCAATGATTGATACGAATGCGTTTGGTTTAAAAGACTTTAGTTTAGTGGAATCAAGTGAAGCTGGGATGGTTTCGCAAGTTTCTCGCTCTGTACGCCGTGATCAGTGGATTGTTTATTTAGGTTGGGCACCACACCCAATGAATAGCAACGTTGAAATGGAATACCTTGCTGGTGGTGATGACTTTTTTGGACCTAACTATGGTGGTGCCAATGTCTACACCAATGTTCGCAGTAACTATTTAACCGAGTGTCCAAACGTTGGACAACTTCTGAAAAATCTATCATTTAGCTTAGAAATGGAAAATAGCTTAATGGAAGCGATCCTTAATCAAAAGGTTCAACCTGAAAAAGCAGCACGTCAATGGCTGAGTGAAAATCCACAGCAAGTGGAAGCATGGCTAAAAGACGTCAAAACTCGCGAAGGTAAAGTGGCCACCACTGCGGTGTTGGATTACTTAAAGCAATCTTAATCCTTTCTTAAAATACTGCGTTAATAATCGCTTCTTATTTATTAGCGCAGATACTTCTTTGCTATTAGTTATTGTAAAACTTCATAAAAATAAGGTGGTAAGCATCGTCTTATCAAATAAAAGGCAAAAGTGTGAATTTCATTACGGATAATAAAATCCCTTTGGGTCAATGGATGGAAGCAGGTGTTGATTGGTTAACTATCAATGCAGCAGGGTTATTTGACGCCATTTCATTTTTCTTAGAAACCGTAATTCTATTTTTAGTTGATGTATTTAAGTGGATGCCGCCAGCACTGCCTATTTTAATCACCGCGGCGTTAGCATGGTATTTACACCGTAAAATTTCATTAGTGGTTTTCGTTGTTGCAGCATTATTAGTTATTTTAAATTTAGGCTACTGGCAGGAAATGCTAGAAACCTTTGTGTTGGTCTTTGCTGCCACAAGTATTTCAGTGCTTATTGGTGTCCCAATCGGGATCATGTCTGCGCATCGTCCGTGGTTGTATACCTTGATGCGTCCTATTTTAGATTTAATGCAAACGGTGCCGACGTTTGTCTATTTAATTCCAACGCTGGTTTTGTTTGGACTAGGTATTGTGCCCGGGCTTATCTCTACCATTATTTTTGCTATTGCAGCGCCAATACGACTCACGTATTTAGGTATCACGAAAGTGCCTGAAGATTTAATTGAAGCAGGTAAAGCGTTTGGTGCAAGTCGGATGAAGTTACTGTTAAAAGTCGAGTTACCGGCGGCGATGCCAAGTATTATGGCGGGTATCACCCAATGTATTATGTTGTCTTTATCCATGGTGGTTATCGCCGCGTTAGTCGGCGCGGATGGATTAGGAAAGCCTGTTGTACGTGCGCTAAATACCGTGAATATTTCACAAGGATTCGAAGCGGGACTTGCGATTGTATTGGTCGCGATCATTTTAGACCGATTATGTAAAACCCCAGCACAGAAGGAGCTGTGATCATGAATGCAATAACGATTAACAATCTGGATGTGGTGTTTGGCGATAAACAGCAACAAGCCTTAGCGTTATTAGATCAAGGAAAAAGCCGTCAACAAATTATTGATGAAACAAACCAAGTGGTTGGAGTAAATAACGTTAGCCTGCAAATCAAAGAAGGCGAGATTTGTGTACTAATGGGGTTGTCTGGTTCGGGGAAATCAAGTCTATTACGCGCAGTTAATGGATTGAATGATATAAGTCGTGGCGAACTATTGATTAAAGATGGTGAACAAACCGTAGATTTAGCGAACTGCTCAAAAGCCCAGTTACAGCATCTTCGTACTCATCGCGTCTCGATGGTATTTCAAAAATTTGCCTTAATGCCATGGCTAACCGTGTTAGATAACGTTGCTTTTGGACTTGAAATGCAAAATGTCCCAAAGAAAGAACGCCATCAGCGCGCAAGAGAGCAGTTAGAAATGGTGGGGCTGGCTGAATGGGAAGATAAATACCCATCAGAGTTATCGGGCGGGATGCAGCAGCGGGTGGGTCTTGCACGTGCATTTGTTATGGATACCGATATTTTACTGATGGATGAGCCTTTTTCAGCACTTGATCCGTTAATCCGTGCGCAGTTACAAGATGAATTATTAGCACTGCAAAGTAAGCTAAATAAGACGATTTTGTTTGTCAGTCATGATTTAGATGAAGCACTTAAAATCGGTAATAATATCGCGATTATGGAGTCAGGGGAGCTGATTCAACACGGAAAACCGGAAGAAATCGTGCTCAATCCGAAAACAGATTATGTGCGTGATTTTGTCGCACATACTAATCCGTTAAATGTATTGAAAGGACGCTCATTAATGACGCCATTAACCGCGTTAGAGCAACGGGGAAATACTTATAAAGTGTGTGATGCTGATGAGCTTTGGATCGCCCAAAATGAGGATACGTTGTCTATCGTGAATGAAGGTAATCTTGATTGCCTTTCATGGCAAATTACAGATGCTATTCCAAGCCATATAAGTGACACCACTATAGTGATGGTCAGCCCTGATATTAGTATGCGAGATGCCATTGAGCTGAAGCGACTGAATAATAAACCATTACTCATGGTTGAAAATAATCAATTGGTTGGGGTGTTACATAACAAAGATGTTTATAACGCGCTGCTAGGTGATTTTCAGCTAGCGTCTTAATGAAAATCGGTCAACAAAGACGATATAAAACGTCATTGTTGACCGTGATTTTTTAGTTCGCTAAAGGTACGGCACGGTTGATAAACAATTTACGATCAACTTTATAATCTGTTGCATAGTGACGAAGTTTACAGTCGTTGCCTTCATCACAACCACAACTTAAACAACGGTTAGCTTCATCAATAGCGGCTTGCTGTGATAGCCCGGTTTCAACTTCATTGAAGCTCAAATGACGCTGTGCCAGTGTTAGCTCTGGCATTTTAGCGCGTAACACTTTAGCTAGGGCGTGATTTAACATCTGTTCGGTTTGCTTAGCGTTATCTCCAGTGGCAATACTTGCCATAACACGTTTTAACTTTTCAATATGTTCAGGCTGAATAAGATGACTTCTTTCAACATTGCGAGATCGGAATGACTCGGTATAGAGTTTTTCCATGGTGCCACCAAAGAACTCATCAATCCCTTTTGCCGCTTTTCGCCCATCAGCAATCGCTTCAATCGCTGTTGCTGGCCCTCGACGAAAATCACCAATACCGAAGATATTTTTAACCCCAGAGTGCATCGTTGTTTCATCAACATTGATGGTGTTCCAGCGACTAAATGAAAGTTCGATATCTTCGTTAGCAATAAAGCTGGTATCGGTTTTTTGCGAGACAGCAGCGATAACGGTATCAAAGTCTTCAACAAAATATTCGCCGGTTGCTTTTGGTGAGCAACGACCAGAGGCATCAGGTTCGCCCAATGCCATTTTTTCAAGTTTTATCTGACAAACATGACCATTGTCATCTGCAATATTTTCAGCAGGATTGGTTAGAAAGTGAAATTTAACACCTTCGTGCTCTGCTTCTTCAATTTCATAGGTTTCAGCTGGCATTTCATCACGCGTACGGCGATAAATAAGTGTGGTATCTGCGCCTAAACGTAATGCAGAGCGGGCGCAGTCAATTGCAGTGTTACCACCGCCAATGACCGCGACTTTTTTACCAATAGTATATTGTTTATCGAGTGTCTGATCTTTTAAGAAATCAACACCAAGATAACAGCCTGCTAAATCACTACCGGTATACTTCATCTCACTGGCTTGTGATGCACCAATCGCTAAACAAACAGCATCAAATTCTTCACTGAGCGAAGAGAGGGTAAAGTCTTCACCTAACTTTTTATTGGTTTCGATACTCATGCCGTTACGACACATAATATCGATTTCTTTATCTAGAATATCTTTAGGTAAACGATATTCAGGAATACCGTAACGTAGCCATCCACCGGCTTGTGGCATCGCCTCATACACAGTGACGTTGTAACCTTCATTACTAAGGAAATAACCACAACTTAAACCGCCAGGTCCTGCACCCACAATGGCAATACGTTTACCTGTATCGTCTTTTTTGATTGGGGTGTAGCTATTTAGTTTTTCAAGGTCAATGTCAGCGGCGTAACGTTTCAATTGACGGATCGCGAGTGGTTCATCGACTAAGTTACGTTGGCATTTTGCTTCACAGAAAGCAGGGCAAACACGACCAATAGAAAGTGGCATAGGTAATGTTTTCTTTATTACTTCTATGGCTTTTAAGTGTTCATTGTGAGCGATAAAGTATAAATAGGATTGGATATCAACGCTTGCAGGACAGGCGATCTGACAAGGCGGTACGCTGCAGTTGGTATTGGCGCGTTGTAAAATTCGCTCTAAATTGCACTTTCGAATATTTGACAGTAATTGCGATGAGGTAGTGACGACCATTCCATCAGTAGGTTTAACTTTGCACGCTTTCACAATTCCTTTACCTGCGATTTCAACATCACAAAGTGCGCATTCATCTGTGAATGTGTCTATGTCGCAGAGTGATGGGATCTCAATACCGCATTGTTTTGCTGCTTCTAATAAGTTTTGATCTTTGTCGACTTGATAGCTATTGCCATCAATATTAATAGTAACCATTAATTGCCTCTATTGTTATTTATTTACTGGGCAGCAAGATTGCTTGGTTATTTGCAGTTAATGATTATGTGAGAAAATTGAATATATTTTTGAAAAGATAAATAAGTAGGGTAAAAGTTATTTATCACTCAGGTGTATTGCGAAGCAACAGCATTGAGCAGCTATTGTATTCACTTTTTATAATCACTATACAAATCTTCTTAATTATATCCTATGCCTTTTACGAATAAAATATGGGTAGTTAAGCGTTGTCAGGCCAATATTAGTATTTTAAAGGCCGTATTCTTCTTTTTATTTCTTTCAATCTATTTTTAATTCTCATTTTTTTTATCAAATTTTTGACGAATAAAATTAACAAATAGACTTGTACGTTGGGCAAGATGTTTACGTTTAGGATAAAGGATATATAAAGGCAAACGATTAGGTGTAAACCAATCAGGCAAGATATTAATAATATGTGTTCGTTTATCACTATCTAAGTGACTGAGCGCCATTTCATCAAGCATAGCAATACCACAGCCTTTGATCATAGCCTCGATCATGACGGTGACTAGGCTAAAACTCATGGCAGGTTTAAGGATAATATTTGTCTTTTCTTGTGTTGTTTGATTAATAAAGCACCATTTATCGAGCGTGAATTCGCTATTTCTATAAATAATGTGGTGATGATCGCGCAAATCCAATGGATGAGTAATCGCTGGATGATCTGCTAAGTAGCTTTCATGAGCAAAGGGTTGGCATTGAAGGTGACGGATATAATGACCGACATAGCCTTCTGGTGGCGTCTCAGTGAAATAAATGGCGACATCAAAACCTTGCTCTATTAGATCTAATGGGGTTTCAGTAAAAGCGACTTCTAATTCAATGTTTGGATGACTCAAATTGAAATCGGCAAGATGTTCACTTAATAGCATCGAGCCAAAAGAAGCAGACGCTGCGATACGAAGTTTGCCATAAACCGAATTAGTGACATCTAATCCTTCGTTTATGGCTTCTGCATGAGCAAACAGTGCTTTTACTTGCTTATAAAATTCAAGCCCATCATAGGTGAGGTGAAATTGGCGAGTTGTTCGCTGTATAAGCTGAGTATCGAGTAGTGCTTCGAGTTGGCGTAACTGTCGACTGATATGCGCGCTTGAGCAATTCAATCTTAGCGCTGCTTTTGCAATGCTTTTTTCTTCACATAACGCCAAATAGATGGGTACGTAACTTAGCCACTTTATTTCCATATGGTAATTATTAATCTCTAAATGGTCGCTTCTGGTAAGAATAAAGAACAATTAGACTAACTGCAATCAATCAACAGGACGTTTAATATGCAGTTTGAAACATGGCTTGAAAGCCAAAAATTAAAAGACACCATTACTAACCCCAACATAGAAGTTGGTGATTACAGTTATTATTCTGGTTATTACCACGATAAATCTTTTGAAGATCAAGCAGTACGCTATTTGCTTGGCGATAAGCCAACCAAAGAGGTTTGGCAAAGCGGTATGTTTGGCGAAGTGGATAAGCTGATCATTGGTAAATTTTGCTCTATTGCTTCTGGCGCGACTTTTATGATGGCGGGTAATCAAGGACATCGTATCGATTGGATTTCAACCTTTCCCTTTGGTAATGATTTTGGTGAAGATGTGCCCAGTGGTTTTAAGCGAGCAGGCGATACCGTGATTGGCAATGATGTATGGATTGGCTCTGAAGCGATGATCATGCCTGGAGTAAAAATTGGTAATGGTGCTGTAATTGGATCAAGGGCGGTGATCACCAAAGATGTTGAGCCTTATAGCGTGGTTGTAGCGAATAATCATGTGGTGAAACAGCGATTCACGGCAAAGCAAATTGAGATGTTGACTGAAATGCAGTGGTGGAATTGGTCAGAGCAGCAACTGAAACAAGCGATGCAAGTTATGTGTAGCGGTGATGTCGAGCAGCTTTATGGATACTATCTTGAAAACATTAAGCGTTAGCCACTTTTATACTAAGAATTGCAATAGGGCAGCTGATACTGCCCTATAAGATGAGATAAAAGATGTTAATTACTGTACGATTTCACCGCTTTCAATAACGGTTTGACGTACTTTATCTGCAAACTGCAGCGCCTCTTTACGAATGTTATCTTCATTAACAGTCAGTACGTTTCTGTTTTCCATAATCACTTTACCGTCAACAATCGTATGCTTTACGTTCGTTGCGTAAGCAGAGTAAACCAGTGCTGAATATGGATTATAGACAGGTACCATATTTGGCGCTTTGGTATCAATAACGATAACATCTGCCAACTTACCGACTTCTAAAGAACCAACTTTATCTTCCATATGGAGTGCACGAGCAGCACCGATCGTTGCCATTTCAATTACATTTTTAGGTGGCATGGCTGCACGATCTTTATTAACTAACTTATGTACTTTTGCAACTTGGTTAAACTCATCGATAGTACTTAGCGTATTGCCTGACATTGGACCATCAGTGCCTAAGCCTATACGTAAGCCGTCATTAAACATTTGTAATGCTGGTGATACACCTTTTGCTGATTTAATGTTTGCACTCATATTATGTGCAATACCCACATCGTACTTTTTTAAGATAGCGATATCTTCTGCGTTTGCATCAATAACGTGTGCTGCGACTAAGTTCTCGTTTAGTGCGCCAATAGACTCCATGTATTTTACAGGAGATAGGCCACCAGAACGTTTTGCAATAACCTCGCGCTCACGATCTGATTCAGCTAAGTGCATCATCACTGGAACATCGTATTTCATCGAAAGTTTGGCAATAGTTTGCAGAGTTTCTGTTGAGTTGGTGTATGGGCCATGTGGCGCAAATGCCATTGTGATACGTGGGTGATCTTTATATTCATTAATCAGTTTTTCTGCGTATTTAATGCCATCTTCCGGTGTTTTAGCACTTGCTACAGGGAATTGAATAATGGTTTCACCTAAAATCGCACGCATACCAATTTGATCTACGGTTTTAGCTACTTCGTCTTCAAAGTAATACATGTCAGCGTAAGTTGTTACGCCACCTTTCACCATTTCAACGTTACCTAATTGAGCACCGATACGTACCATTTCACGTGATACCAGCTTTTTTTCTAATGGGAAAATGTAACGGTGAAGACGATCTGGTACATCATCTGCTAATGAACGGAAAACAGTCATAGATGCATGAGTGTGGGTATTAATAAGACCTGGCATCACAATATCGCCATCAGCATCGATTGTTTTTACTGATTTATACTCATTAATGTCTGAGCCATCAGTAACAGCGACAATTTTATTATCTTTAATTGCAATTAAACCGTTATCAAAAATCGTTTTTTCACGATCCATGGTCAGTATGTGACCATTCTTGATTAATAGATCAACATTTTCGATCGCAAAAGCAGAAGCGCTTGGAAGAGATAAAGTTGCTAATGATGCAGCAAGTAATGTTTTCTTTAACATCGAGTATCACCGAAGGAAGGTATTTTTCGCAGATAATACTGAGTAATTTTTTATTGAAAATAATAATTTCAGTTATTACTTTTAATTGTGATCAAAATCGCTATGACTGGGGTGTTTTATGCTTTTCAGCGATAATAAAAGGCGTGTAATCGTTTGCTATTGGAAGGTGAGAGAATTAATTACTTTTCAGATGACAATAAAAAGTGATGTTGAAGACAGATATATTGTAGTTTAAACACTAAATTTCTATGACACAGATAATACTTGAAATAACCGATATGTAGTTTACTATACATCGAAATATTAGGAGCATCGTCATGACACGTAAATTAGCTTTCGCAACAGCAGCGTTACTCTCAACACTCTCTTTTTCTTCTTTTGCTGCTGATAGCAACATTACGGTATTTGCGGCTTCGTCATTAACCAATGCGTTAAATGACATTGCAGCTAAATATCAAAAGGAGACTGGGGTTAAAACCACGCTTTCATTCGCTTCATCTTCAGCGCTAGCGCGGCAAGTTGCACTTGGTGCACCAGCAAATATTTATTTATCAGCTAACGAAAAGTGGATGGATTATGTAGAGCAGCAGGGCGCGGTCATTGATAATAGCCGTGTCGATGTTCTAAAAAACAGTTTAGTGATGGTTGCGCCTACTGATTATCCACAAAATAATATCAAGCTGACAGCAAGCTGGGATTTATCTAAAGCCTTAGACGGTACACGTTTAGCGGTGGGTAATCCGGCAAATGTTCCAGCAGGACGTTACGCTAAGCAATCGTTAGAGTATCTAAAATTATGGCAGCAAGCAGAGCCCTTATTGGCAATGGCGAATAACGTACGCTCGGCATTAGTGTTAGTTGAACGCGGCGAAGCGAAACTTGGAATTGTATATAAAACCGATGCAGAGATTTCTAAAAAAGTAAAAATCGTTGCGACTTTCCCTGCTGATTCACATAAGCCAATTACGTATCCAATGGCATTAGTCAAAGGTAATGCGACGCCTGCGGCAAAAGCGTTTTATGAATACTTACAGCATGACGAAGCCAAAGCTATTTTTAAACAATATGGTTTTGGTTTTGTTAATTAAGACAAAAAGTTAGGTAATAAATCAATCATATTATGGTTAAACGACGTTATAGATAAAACGAGGCACTGAGCACTTCGCTCCGTGCTTTTTTGTTTATTTATAGAGCAACTACGAAGTTTTATACACATCGTTACTGACTATGACGCAATGATTACTTATGCTATCGCTATTATTACGAATCTCATGCAGAAAAGAGCATGGGTTTAGATTGAAACACAGGATTGTTCGCTTTGCTCACTGATTATGAATTACAAGCGTTATTATTAAGCCTTAAAATTTCAAGTGTTGCTGTGCTATTTAGCCTTCCTTTGGGTATTGCTTGTGCTTGGTTATTGGCTCGTCGAGATTTTTGGGGTAAATCATTATTAGATGGTTTCATTCATTTACCCCTTGTTTTACCTCCTGTTGTGATTGGTTATTTATTGTTAATTTCAATGGGAAGACAAGGCGCCATAGGCAAATGGCTTTATGAGTGGTTTGGCTTTAGTTTTAGCTTTAGTTGGCGAGGGGCAGCTTTAGCGGTTGCCGTGGTCTCTTTTCCATTAATGGTGCGTTCTATTCGCCTTGCCTTAGAAGGGGTCGATAAAAAGCTCGAACAAGCTGCTCGTACACTAGGCGCATCCCCCCTACGTGTATTTGTCACCATTACGTTACCATTAACGATCCCTGGTATTTTAACAGGCACAATTTTAGCCTTTGCTCGTGCTCTAGGTGAATTTGGTGCAACGATTACCTTTGTTTCTAATATTCCTGGTCAAACTCAAACGATTCCATTGGCAATGTATTCCTTTATTGAAACTCCAGGGGCTGAAAGTGAAGCGGCCCGTTTATGCGTGGTCGCGATCGTGATTGCCTTGTCTTCATTATTTGCTTCTGAGTGGCTAACACGGCTTGCTAGAAAACGGTTGGAAGTAATGTAATGACAACTAATAAACGATTAAAAATTAAATTTAAACAACAGTTGGGTGATTTGTCGCTAGATGTTGATCTCGATGTGCCCATGAAAGGGATCACTGCGATCTTTGGTCGTTCAGGAGCAGGTAAAACGTCGTTAGTGAATGTTCTTTCGGGCTTAACAAAGCCAGATAACGGGGTTATTAAGCTTGGTGATAGAACCCTTTATAGTAGTGAAGAGCGGATATTTCTTTCGCCAGATAAACGCAAAATTGGTTATGTATTTCAAGATGCGCGTTTATTCCCTCATTACAGCGTCAAAGGTAACTTAAACTACGGTGTGAAAGTGCCTGATGAAACGCATTTTAATGATGTCGTAAAACTGCTTGGTATTGAAGCGTTATTACACCGTTATCCCTCGTCACTCTCCGGTGGCGAAAAGCAGCGGGTCGCGATTGGACGTGCGTTATTAACTAGACCTGATATGTTGCTGATGGATGAGCCATTAGCATCATTAGATATGCCGCGGAAACAAGAGCTAATGCCTTACCTTGAGCGTTTAGCTAAGAGTGTGAACACACCGATTATTTATGTAACCCATAGCCTTGATGAAATCTTACGCCTTGCCGATTCTATGGTGATGCTTAACCAAGGTAAGGTATTAATTTCGGGTCATGTGAATTCAGTGTGGAGTTCACCTGAAATGCGCCCTTGGTTACCTGTTAAAGAGCAAAGTTCATTACTCAGTGCACGGATTAATTATAATCATCCTAAATATGCATTAACGCAGGTAATGTTAAGTCATGATTCATTCTTATGGGTCAGCCGATTAGAGCAGCAGCGAGGTGAATGGGTGAGGGTACGTATTTTTTCAAATGATGTATCTATTGCTCGTGAACAACCCACTCAAACCAGTATTCGTAATATCTTAGCCGCAAGCATTGACAAAATTCATTATGCTGAAGGTGAACGTGTCGAAGTAAAATTGCGTGTTGGTGAAACGCATTTATGGGCAAATATTACTACATGGGCTGCTGATGAATTAGCGTTAAAGATTGGCGATAAAGTCTATGCGCAAATTAAAGGCGTAAGTGTGACTAAAGATGATTTAGCATAGTGATAATCGCAAGATGATAGAGAAAAACCAACGTAGTATTGATACTAGCTGGTCTATTTATCGTTTTTAAAATTGCTCATTAGGGGCTTTGATTACCCGAATTAAAAAGTGGTGGGTGATCCAAATTACGATTGAAGTTGCTATCACTGCAACGAAAATAGAGCTGAAGCGATATAAAATAGAGAAAAAGGCATCTTTTTGCTCGGGTATTAATGATGTTGTAAGCGGTACGGTTAAGGCCGACATCGCAGAAAAAGCAATACTTGATTTTATGGTACCTTGTGCAATCCAGTGACAGAAAAAGCCTGCAGCTATCGCATAAGCCATCAGAAATAATATGCCGTTATTAACCCATGAATAAAGCCCTAACTGGATAATCATACCCGCTAAACACCCCAAAAATGTCCCTGTAATACGTATTTTAGCGACAGCGATGGAGCCTATTAGTGTCATTGGCGCGAGCACAATGAAAATAGAAGCTTGCGCGGATAATGAATCGCGTAAATCCCCAAATTGAAACAAAAGAAAAGCAACCATTGCAACTATCCAACCCAGTGCGGCTTGGCGGATCATCCCGATATGATCAACGCGCTGTGTGTCATTATTTATACTAGGTGCTGTTTGTTCTTTATCAGATTCAGGGAAAAGAAAATACGCAAGGGCGCAAATAGGTGCAGTTATTAATCCACTCATCCACAAGGTGATATTGAATTCTTCAAGATCAAATCCGGTATAACTCGCAAAGTTAAGCGCGATTGAACCAACTAACAAACCAGTGAACCCAAATAAATAGGTTGTAGGGTTTATCATCGCTTTGCATTTTGCCATTAGCATAATACCAACAGCGATAGTCATTAAAACAGGGTAGGGTTGCAAGAAACCTGAAATAAAAGTCACTTGTACTGTAACCCAGATAATTCCTAAAATCAGTTGCACAAGCAATGATAAATTCCAGCGTTCTGCCTTCATTAATACCATTATTGGCAGTAAAGCAGCGAAAAAACCATAAGACCAACCAAAAATCATACTAATAGCGAGCCCTAAAATACATCCAAACCAGATCCGCATTGTTTTCATTATTAGCTCCTTTTTTAAGCGATAAGAAAGGGCGATCAACCATAAGGTTGATCGCACTGCGGTTAGTAGATGTAGTGCAACCAACTCGCTAGGTGAATTTGAATACTCGCTAAGGTTTGCCATAACAAGCTGTTATCTGAATAAATAACAACAGTAGCACGTGAGCCAATAAACAATTGATGTGGTAACGGCGTATCACTGGTTAAATTAACGCGCACACGCTGTGCGTCACGTACCCAGCGGTTATTAACCTCAACAGCACTTAATTGACCGTTTGGTGTTTCTTGTGCTGCGGCGACACCAAAGTCTCGATTAGCGATATGGAAATTGAAAACTTGACCGGGTAATGCATCGTAGGTGACATAGGCAACAGAGTCTTTATTAATTAATGCTGTAGACTTTTCACGATAATCAGCTGAAACCCACATAGAACTTGTTGGAATAAATGTAAGCATAGGTTTGTTTGCTGTAGCCATTGTACCTACATCAACTTGTAGATTAGTAATGACGCCGTTACTTGGTGCAATAATTTTAGTATGTTTTAAATCAAGTTCTGCCTGTTGTAGAGCATTTTTCGCGGACATGACTGGTGTTGTTTCACCGACTGTATTTCCTAATTTAGCTTTAACGGCTAACAGTTGCTGTTGTGCTGCATGTAATGTCGATAATGCACTACGATCTTTCGCGAATGCTGAATCACGCATAGACGCAGAGACTAATTTCTTCTGCGCCAGTTTATTTATACGACCATATTCATTTCTTGCGTTGTCATAATTGGCTTGGCTGGTGGCAACATTCGCTTTTGCTGCCTCAACTTGTGCTAACAAAGATTTTTCTTGTTCCAAAGATTGTTGTAATGCCAATTTTGCGCGGTCAACGGCAAGCTCATACTTAGATGGATCTATAGTTAATAACACCTCACCTTTTTTTACTTTCTGATTGTTAGTGATCGAAACTGAGGTGATATTGCCAGAGACTTCTGGAGCAATTTGAACGACATAGCCACGAACACGGCTTTCTGTTGTAAGTGGAATATGCCTATCTGCAACAATGATATACCCCATGAAGAGTAAAAACAGGATGATTAATCCTTTCATCCAGTGACGGAATGTTGTGTCAGCATTTGCCATGAGCGTCTCTTTTTATAGTGATCTTTATCACATTATTATAAAGTGTGTGTATTTGATTAAATAGACTAATAAGTATTACACTTGCGTTCTATTTTTAGGACAATGGTTGTATGTGTTATGAAAGCATCGTTAGATGATATTTATTTATTTATGTTAACGGTCAGACATGGTGGGATCAGTGTTGCGGCAAAAGCACATTCATTACAACGTTCTAAAATTAGCAGAAGAATACAACAACTTGAAAAAGATCTTGGTTGTCAGTTATTGATAAGAACAACACGACAAATTGAATTAACTGAAAATGGACGGTTGTTTTATCAATATATCAACCAGCCATTAAGTGAAGTTGACCAAGCGGTGAATTTAGTGAAAAGCCAGCAACAAGCATTCAGTGGTGTGCTTAAAATGGCGATTCCAGCAGCCTTTATTTCATCCTCTGTTTTTCTTGAAATATTGGATCGATACACAGAACAATTTCCAGATGTAACATTAGATATTATTCATCGGTATGAAAGCATCGATTTAAAAAGAGAGAATATCGATTTACAGCTATTGCCAAACATTGTTGATGTGATTAACGAAAACTATGTTCAACAAACGTTTCTGAGTTCAGCGAACCGTTTGTATTGTTCTCCTAAATATCTTGAGTCATACCGTTTACCAACGACGATGGAAGCGCTTTATCAACACCCGATTTTAACGAGCCGATATAACTCAACGTTATTGCCAGAAAGAATGAATGTTCGTTTAGTTTCAGAAGATTTTGGTTTAATTAATCACTTAACTGAATCAGGTAGAGGAATCGCTATACTGCCAGTTGTCTTATTTGAAGATAAAGTTGCCAGCGGCGATTTAATTCCAGTACTTCCAGATACCTTTGAAATAGATATTGTTATGACGTTAGTGTATCCATCCCGTCGTTTTATTCCGAAAAAAACACGAGCCATGATTGAATTACTACGTGAGCAATTTTCAAAGTGATTAAACTGATAATGAAAGAATACGTGAGATTATAAGAAACGTTTAGCGTGCTCACAAACCCACAGTGGGTCATCAAGCGGTATATCGTGACCTGCTGTGGGGTGAATATGAACAGGCAAATTCCAATAGTTAGCTAAATCAATACTGCACTGGTAATTTACGAGCTTGTCTTGCTCGCTTGTAAGTAAACTAATTGGCTGAGATAGCTTATTCGGTAATATAAACTCACGACTAGCATTGAGTTGATTAAACATGTTGAGACATGAAATGGGATGTTGTTCTTTCCAGTTAGCCCAGCGATGAGATAAAGCAATAAGTTCAACGCTATCCCATTGTTTATTTGATGTTAAATGAATGATTTTTTCTTCTTGTTTTAAGTTTGGTAACCATAAAATTTGGAAAATATCGATATAGCGCTGCCAACGTAAACGTTGATGAAAGGGAGAAAGGCTTTGGGTACTGGTATTAATCAATATCGCTTTACGAATATCATTTGGAAATAATGTCATCCACTTTAAAGCAATCATTCCTCCCATAGAAATTGCAATAATATCGGCTTGATGATCTGGCTGTAAAGCATGGAAATGTTGGTGCAGATCTCGAGCAATGTCTTCAAGGCTCGATGGTGTTTTTTCGTTATTACGAGTGCCATTGCCTGCAATATCAAGACAAACAATATTTGAGCGGGGAAAGTTTGATTTCAGCGTTTGCCGAAAGTCCCCCCAATGAAATTGGTCTCGGAATAATCCTCGCAATAATATAATAGTGTGTTGTTTGGTCATATTTAAAAGCCACAGTAGTTTATTGTTGTTTTTTATACCAGCGAGATAATGCTTGTTGTTTGTAGTAAGGGTTATCTGCGTGATTGAACCATGACGGGTAGTTTGCAGTCGCATTGATCATGAAATCCATCAGCACAATGTGTTTTTGTAATACGCGTTGTATGCGTTGAGGTTTCATGGGGTTAAAAATACCCAATGCTTGCCGAATTTGAAGTGGATTTTTCTTTATCCAACGCCAAGATCCCATTTCTAATGTTAGTGGTAGTATAGCCTGTTGTTGCCTTAAACATTGTAGGGTGATGTGATCCCATAAATCCCCATGACAGAGATAGTGCAAAGCCTGAGGCTCAAAAATATAATTTTGATTAGGGTAAGTCGTCATAAATCTATGTCGGAGATGGTAAACATCACCAATATAAGGGAAGGCTCGTGTTGCACTATGGGCATAAGGAAACCAAATTCTATCTTTTAAACCAAAGCCGGAGTGACAATCTAACGACAGTGTTACAGGTCGAGATGTTGTTAAGTCGGTAACGTAACGGGTTAATGCTTCTGCTTCTAATTCCATTTGTTGACTGTTGTTTCCTCTAAACCAAGGGATGCGAGGAGATAAGCGATGTCCACCAATTAAAAAAGCTGTATTTTCTTGACTGTTTAAAGGTGCATTTCGCATTAAATCAACATGATTACCATTTGAACGGTAATTTTTCGCCATCCCTACAGGGTTTACTAAAGGAATAAAAACGATTTGAATCTGCTGTAAAAGATGATGTAGCGTGGTATCCCATGTTATGCGTTCGATGATTGTATGCAGATATGACAGCAGTACTTGAGTGCCAATCCGTTCCAAACCATGAACACCGCCTACAAATAGCATTAATGGTGCATTTGGCTCAGGCGTACCAAGATGAATCGCATAGAGTGGTAAGTTATTTTTATTGTGCTGAGGAAAATGATCATTGCAAGGGATGTGGGCAAATACATTACAGTGAAATGGAACAGGGGATTTGTACTGGCTTAACCTTTCAATTAACGTTTCAAGTTGTAAGAGTTCTGGTAATAACGTTGAAATCGGGGAAGTTTTAGCGTTTAGCAAAAGAGCCTCACACACAAAGATAAAAAAGAAACAATATCAGTGTATGTTGACAATTAGATGTCAGGCTCTTTTTCTATTAAAGCTTATGCAGACTCTTTCTTGGCTTTTACTAAGCGAAACTGTGTTGTTTCCGCTATCCATTTTGGTCGGTTGATAGCATAGCCGAGTAACAATGCTGGGACTAAAAAAACAATGTGGGTCATCGCAAGATGAAGATCTTTAGCAACTAAATCTGTTGCCCCTGTCATATAGTGAATGGCTCCAACAGCCGCAAAAATAATCCCAAGTATTGCTAAGATAAACATACCGACAACACCAAGGCCTAAAATGTCGCGAATATAAATTCTTATTGGATTCATAGTATGGTTCCGAATCAAACTTATCTGAAAAAGTGATAAGCATGGCGATAATAATCAGAATACTATGCGCTTTAGGTTGAATGTATTTATTGATCTGTCTCACAATTACTGTGAGACAGATGAATAAATAAGCATTATTTTGCTAAGCGTGGAATAACCAGTGAAAAGCTGTTGAGAATAACTGTTTGCCGTTTGTCTCAATAACTTTACCTTTTGCAAAAATGATACGGTCAAAAGGCCATGTTAAGATCTCTTGAATTGATTGGCGTAATCTTACGCGGTCGGTAAAACTGAGTCGTAAATAGAAAGGCATGGCTGGGTGAATATAGCAACCGTTTAGAAGCCCATAACCTATACTCAGTGGGTGCTTCTTATCAACCATCCATGCAAGTAAATCACCCAAAATTAATGTTTTTGATAAAGGATCACAAAAGGCGATTTCTTCAAAGTTGTCACTACCCTTAATTAAGGTTTGTAATAGTTGTCCTTGCCATAAAGCGGGAGTGTACTGGCGTAATACGTCGTCAAACGTTAGATCTCCACGTTTTTGTTGTAAACCAGGAGCGGCAAAGAAATAGGCATCTGGATAAGCGAGCCACCACTCTGATAAATAGTGATGATAGCTTTGATTGGGAGTGACAACGGCGACAATTTCACCCAGTTGCTCTATGGTTGATTTCAATGCATTGTCGAGTTCAACAGGGGAGTGAATAAACAAACGATCATCGTCTAATTTTATCACTGTCATTTTACAACCAACCGCAATACCGTTGGTTTTCATGGCAAAATCTTGATACCAAAGTCTATTTTTATAACATTCGATCATACCGCTTCCTGCGTACTACATTGATAGATTATGTTGTAAACGGTCATTCCTTGACCGTAAATCATCATGAAAATTCTTTCATTAGATTATCATTAAGATATTGTTAAAATCCATCACTCTTTATGTTTCTTCAATACTTATACCGTGGTGCGTTTAATCTTTTTCATCATGTTGTGGCCAAACAGATTCACAACAGCTCCCGAAATAATCAGTACACCACCGAGGTAGGTCCAAATAGATGGGACTTCTTTGAAGATTATAAATCCAAGGATGATTGATAAGACAATTTGAACATAAGAGTAAGCTGTTGCTTTTCCTGCTGTTTGAGTTTGCATCGCTTTTGTTAAGCCGACTTGTCCTACTTGTGTAAAAATGCCGACTAATATTAGGCAGATAGTGGTAGGTAAATCAGGGACAACGAAGTTATCAGCGATCAAAAGTAGGGCTAATGGTAAGGTGATCAGCGGGAAGTAAAAGATAATGACGGAGCTATCTTCCGTGCTACTGAGTTTTTTCACAATAATATATGAAATAGCACTAACGAAAGCACCGATTAATGCAATCATGACGCTAAATAAGGGCAGGTGAGAACTTCCAGATGTTAATGTTGTTGGATTAACGATAAAAAATAAGCCTAAGATACTCAAAAAAATGCACACTAGCGTTGAAAATTGAACGCGCTCTTTTAAGAAGATGACGGCAAGTAAAGCAGTAAATACGGGATTGGTGTATTGCAAAATGGTAGCTTCGGCAAGGGGAAGTGTAGTAACAGCATAATAAACACATGAGAGTCCAATAGTACCTACAATACCTCGAACAACTAATAATGGCTTATTATTCCCCCAGACCGAAATGCCTTTACGCTTAATATCTAAATAACTAATGATAAGAGAAACAACAGCACGCGCCGCAACAATTTCAAAGACTGGAATGCCTATTTGGTTAACGTATTTAACGGTAGAAGACATTAAGGCAAAACCGAGGGCAGAAAGGAGCATAAAACGTGCGCCTAATGGAATTAAACTCTCATTGCTGGTGGTCATTAATATATGTCTTATTTAAAGTGATTAAAAATATCATAAAGGAAGCGATTTTATTAACAATGGTTGATTGTAAAAATGTAGTTAATTATTCAAAAGTAACGATCAATGCAATACTTGCTCGAATTAGACGTTGATCATAAAAAAAGAGATAAAAACATAACGGTTCTTTATCTCTTTTGTATGGATTTGTCTCTGGTTTTGCTGTTCTTATTTCTGCTTATAAAGCCCAATAAGGCCGGCACCAAAGGCAGCAATTAGACCAACAAATGCAATAATAATGTGATGGTGATGGATCCAATACATGTTCTCTCCTTAGAATGGTTTATTGTCAACCGCTTTTGCTTTCATGATCATTGGGGTAATGGTTGAGCCTTGGATCAATATTGAAAAGATCACAATAGCGTAAGTCATTAAGACAATGATTTCTTTAACACTGACATCCGGATGTGATGGTAAGTAAATATGGGCTGGGATAGCCATCGCCATAGCAAGTGCTAAGCCACCACGTAAGCCGCCCCATGTAAGAATTTTAACAGACTCTGGGTTGTATTGGCGGTAACGTGTAAAACCGATATAAGAGAGACGAATACTTAGATAACGACTTAATAATACGAGTGGGATTGCAATAATTACCGCGATGATATCAATGCGGTGGAAGCTAAAGGTGATCATCACAAAACCGATAAGAAGGAATAATACGGCATTTAAAATTTCATCGACCAATTCCCATAAATGTGCCATTTGGTCTGCCGATTGTTCTGAAATGTATTTACGCGTGATATTGCCAATTAGGATCCCTGAAACAACCATTGCAAGAGGGGCTGAAACTTCTAAATGTTCACCTAATACATAACCAAAGGTAGGAATAAGCATGGTTAATATTAAGCGCATCATATTATCGCTTGAACCTTTAATTAGGTAGTGGAATATACCGCCTAACACTGCACCAAAAGCAATACCGCCAAGGGCTTCACGAATGAAAAGTAGTGCAGTACCAGATACCGTTGGCGTTGTTTTTCCAAAAGCGACTTCAAAAATAGTAACGAAAATAACTAAACCTACGCCATCATTAAATAATGATTCACCTTCAATTTGAGTTGAAATACGTTGTGGCGCCTTTAATTTTTTCACAATTGCTAATACAGCAATTGGATCGGTAGGAGAAATAAGTGCGCCGAATAAACAGCAATAAATAAAATTGAGGTCAATACCGATAAGATTGAATATTAACCATATGACAATGCCGATAAAAAAAGTAGAAAATAGCGTGCCGACAAGAGCAAGAAAGGTAATTTCAAATTTTTGGTCTTTTAAATGGTTTAAATCTATATTTAGTGCACCTGCAAATAATAAGAAACCAAGCACACCTTTTAGTAAGAAGTCTTCAAATTTTATATGTTGAATAAGCTCTATTAACGCATTTTCTTTATCTATTGAAATATAACCAAAGCTAGTTAATGCTAAAAGAATAAGCGATATAGCGATAGACCAACCTGTAATCGCAATGGTTGTTTGAAAACGTCCAATCTTATGGTTAATTATTGAAATAAAGACTGCAATTGCCGCCATAATACATATAGTGTCATATACTGACATGAAGATTTTTCTCCCAATTCTGATTATTTTCTGACAATATTATTCAGTTACGGTTATTTATAATATAGAGCGATTTTTCAAACAGAGAGAATCACTATCAATATATCATTCATATAGTATTAATATTACCCACACATATTGAAACATTTTATACAGATTGCTATTAGAATTATTTGTATTATTTCGGAATATAAATAATCAAAAATATAGCTTGAATTATAATTTAGCCCTTAGCTTGTAAGGGGGAGATAAGCGCTTGCCAATAAGCGCTTATACAGAAAAGATGTTAGTCGTTAAGCACTGAAATGAGTAATGCAGGATCATCTGTGATGATTGTTGATACGCCCCATCGAGTAAATTTAGCTACTTTTTTAGGGTCATTCATTGTCCAAATTTGCAGTACTTTACCGGCTTGGATAATTTCTTTTGCAAGTTTTTCATTGAGAAGATGATGATCGAGATGGATACTGTACAACTTCAATTTTTCATCTAATCGTTCAATATCAGGTACCCAATCTTCAATAATTAACCCTCGGCGTACTTCAGGCCATTGCTCTAAGCATTGATGAACCGCGTTATAAGAAAAACTAGATAAAATAAGACGTTCTGGATCAAAGCCATAATTTTTTATCGCTTCAATTGTTTTTGTTACTTGTAAGGCCACTTCTTCTTCGTAATGTACCTTTATTTCAAGGTTAAGATTAAGGCCATATTCATCACAAGCGGCAAGTAGCTCATGTAACGTAGGGATGGTTTCTCCTGCAAACTCTGGTGAAAACCAACTGCCAGCATCAAGTTGTTTCAATTCCTGTAGCGTTTTATGGCGAACACTCCCTGAACCATTCGTACATCGACGTACGCTTTTATCATGGATAATAACAGGCACTAAATCTTCACAAAGTTGAGTATCCGTCTCAATCCATTTTGCACCTGCATCAGCGGCAGCTTTCATGGAAATCAATGTATTTTCTGGTGCAACAGCGCGTGCACCACGGTGTCCTGCAATCATATGAGTGTCCAAAATAAATAACCATGGGTTGTAAATTAACAAACTGATTTTCATCTATTTTAATGAACAATCAAGTGTTAATATCGCAATATCATGATGTCATTTTGTTACATTTGTACACATACATTCAATGATTTTTTCTCTACTAACAAGACATAAGGGTTACGTTGCATATCTTTGAAGTGATGGTTTTAGCAACAAACGAAAACTGATTTCATAATTGGTTTTGTATCTAGTCTCTGATTAGATTAGTATTCTGTGGTTGTCTGATTAAAAATATTTATCGTTACTATTTACGTCGTATTTTTAATGACTAGACCATTATAATTTGAGACAAGGAAAACGAATGAGACTGTCAGTGCTAGACCAACCTCTTTTTGATCATCTTTACCGCGATATTAGAGAGTTTCGTTCTACATTCGATCTTGATATCGAATCACCTCAAACACTAGATATTAAAGCAGACGCCTTACATACATCACTTGCTGTTGAAGAAATGACAGAACTAGCAGAAGCGGATTCTTTAGTTGAGCAAGCGGATGCGATCGTTGACTCTGTTTATGTGTTAATGGGGCGCTTAGTTCATCTAGGTGATAAACAAGTAGAAGATAATATCGGTATTAGTTATTTGATTGATATTCTGTTGCAAATGTCAGCTCGCCTAGGTATTGATTTTATGGCTTGCTGGAATGAAGTCCATTCTAGCAATATGAGTAAAGTGTGCCGTAATGCTGAGGAATACGCAGACACTGAAGCGTTTTATGCAAAGCAGGGCGTTGCACTAACGGCTAGCACCAAAGGTGATTATATTATTGCTAAGTGTGCTCAAGATGTAGATCTTGATGGGAAAATTATTCGTCAAGGTAAGGTACTAAAATCGGTTTATTATCGACCTGCCGATTTGGTCAAACTTGTTATCCGCTAATTGTTTAATTAGAACAACTATCCTCGCTCATGCGGGGATTTTTTGTTTTTATGTAATAACTATTTATATCAGTAAGAGAAGTGATCTATGAAACTACCTTCTAATACTCGAACTTTAACTCAAGACCTCTTTAAAATGACATGGCCGATGTTATTCGGTGTGTTATCGCTGATGAGTTTTCAACTTGTAGATAGTGCCTTTATCGCTCAGCTTGGTGTACTTCCACTCGCTGCTCAAGGCTTTACACTACCAATGCAAATGGTGGTTATTGGTCTTCAAGTTGGTTTAGGTATCGCGACTACTGCATTGATTTCACGAGTGTTAGGTGCCAATGAAGAAGTAAGAGCGCAACAACTCGGCGGTTTAGTTGTGCTTGTTGGCGGTATTGGTATCGCTTTACTCTGTGGTGTCATTTGGTCACTTCGTGATGTGATCATGCATTTACTTGATGCGCCAGCAAATGTACTTCCTATCATTGATACTTATTGGCCTATTTGGCTAATGAGTGCATGGTGTGGTTCGATGTTGTATTTTGCTTATAGCTTATGTCGATCAAATGGTAATACTTTGTTACCGGGTACCATGATGATGGTAACAAGCTTATTGAATATTGTTTTAGATCCGTTGTTCATCTTTAAATTTGGACTGGGTATTAATGGTGCTGCTTGGGCAACGATTACTGCATTTACTATTGGTATGCTGGTGGTTTTCCCATTAGTGATGAAAAAAAAATGGTTAAGCTTTCATTGGGCTGGCTTGAATATTATTCAGTCGATTAAAGAGCTTGGACATATCATGGCACCGGCCATGATGAGTCAATTATTGCCTCCTGTATCTTCTATGTTAGCGACGAAATTAGTCGCAGGTTTTGGTGCCGCTACAGTCGGCGCTTGGGCTTTGGGGTCGCGAATTGAATTTTTCTCTATCGTCGTTGTATTGGCTTTGACTATGTCTATGCCTCAGATGGTAGGAAAGCGGTTAGGTAAACGAGATATTCAAGGGATCAAAACTTTGATCAACATTGCCGTCTCTTTTGTCCTTGCATGGCAATTTATTATAGCAATCATCATTTTCTTACTGTCGTCACCATTAAGTTCATTATTGTCATCTGATGTCAAAGTACAGCAAGTGCTTTTAATGCACCTAACACGCGTTCCTATTAGTCTAGGCGCATTGGGTGTTTGTATGATTATGGTATCGATTTGTAATGCGCTAGCAATGCCGATGCGCGCATTATTTATTTCAGCGTGGCGTTTGTTTATCTGTTTCCTACCGATTTTATGGATAGGATCGCAACTTGCAGGTCTTCCAGGTCTATTTACTGGAGCAATGCTTGGTAATTTTGCGGCAGGGATCAGCGCATGGATTTTTTATCGAAAGGGACTTGCCTTGATCGATAAAAAATATCAATTTGAAGTAGATGCAGTAAGATAGCGTGTGAAACACGTATAAATGATGACAAGGATATGCATGCAAAGTTATGTAATTGAAGATCGTAAATTAACGTATTTAGATCAAGGTAGAGGCCCTGTACTCGTTTTGGGCCATAGCTATTTGTGGGACAGCAAAATGTGGCAACCACAAATAGAGGCATTGAGTCAGCATTATCGTTGTATCGTGCCTGAGTTATGGGCACATGGTCAGGCTGATGCTGCACCTGAAAAAACACGTACGCTGCGTGATTACGCTGATGATGTTATTGCACTACTTGATCACCTTAAGATAGATAACTTTTCGCTTATTGGTTTATCAGTGGGAGGCATGTGGGGAGCAGAGCTTGCCATAAAAGTACCTCAACGTGTTACAGCATTAGTATTGATGGATACTTTTTTAGGTTACGAGCCTGAAGTATTACATGCTAAATACTTTGCAATGTTAAATACAATTATTGAGCAGCAGGCTATTCCTGAGGCAATTATTGATAGTGTTGTTCCTTTATTTTTCCGTCGTCAAGCCGAGCAATATACGCCAGAGCTTGTTGATAGTTTTAGACAACATTTAGTGTCTCTGAAAGGTGATAAAGCAGTAGCCATTGCACAAGTGGGTAAAATGGTGTTTGGTCGTCGAGATACGTTTGACGATATAGCGCAACTTAAAGCACCTACTTTGATTTTATCAGGTATGGAAGATAATCCACGTCCGCCACTAGAAGCGCAGTTGATGCATGATGAGATCAAAGATAGCGAATATGTATTGATCCCAGAGGCTGGGCATATTAGTAACTTGGAACAACCTGAATTTGTAACCAAGCAACTTGAAGCTTTCTTAGCTAAGCACATTGAACGCTAATTAATAAATAAACAGAAAAAAATGGCATGACGTGCACTTAAAGATCTAGAAAAAGATCATTAAGCAGCGTTATGCCTTTTTTATAATAGAAATGTTAAGCCGTATAACTGGCTTTATGTTGTTTAATAAATTCGATCGAGTGTTGATTAAAATCATCCGGTCTTTCTACGTTGCAAACGTGCCCGCAATCTTTTAATTCAGTCAAAAAACTAAATTTATGTCGTTGAACCATCTCTTTTACTGGCTTGATAAACATATAGTCATTTGCCCCCATCAAATACAATGTCGGTATCGACAGTTCTTTTTCTTTAAAATACTTCATGATGGGGTTTACTTCTGTTGCCAGTTTAAACCATCGCTTAAATTCATTTTGACACAACTTTTTCGCTTCTCTGACGAATAAATGTCGAGACTCGCGTTGATTTTTTTGCGGCATAACAACATAGGCAAATAAACGATATAACCACATATAAGGAATAATGTGCTTACACATATTACCTAGTTTCACTAAAATTTGAGAACGAGTGTTTAAACGTGTTACTGCGCCACCTAAAATCATCGTTTTAACTCTGTCTGGTGCTATCTCTGCTAAGTTACGAATAATGATTGTGCCCAGAGATATTCCGACAAAGTGTGCTGATTGAATCTTCAAGTGATTAAGTACATGAACGATATCTTTCGTCACACTTTTAAAGGTATAGGGATTAGCGATCATGTCTTTGAACATGTTATTGGATTTACCATGACCACGTAGATCGAGAAGTAACAAATTAAAGTGTTGTTTATACGCTTTAATCTGTTTGTACCAAATTGCTGAACTGCCACCGGCACCATGCACAAACACTACCCATTCATTACTGCTTGGGTGCGGGTAGGTTTTATAAAAAAGCATGTTGTCTGTCATCAAAAGTCCTTTATACGCAAGAAGCGTGAATCATAGCATGGTGTTATTTATTAGCTCACCTGACCACAAGATAGCTATCTTATAGCCAAAGGTAGCCACTTAGTAATGAATAATTGTAATAATTCTAACAAGATCGCATAACCCAACACTACATTGAACACAAATTAAACTACATGCTATGTTTTCTTTACTAGATATAAAAATCACTTTAAAAACATATGGATAAATCTATAAATAAAAGAAAGTGAGAGTCTTTACTGATGGTTTAAGCCGTAAAGGTGAATAAAAACGATGGTTTAAACGCTTTATGATGTTTTATTTTATTTTTTTGTATCAATCGTCTTTAATCTACACTGGATTATCTATAAAGGAGTTTTCTAATGTTTAAAAAATTATTATTAACACTTGCGTTCATTGTGCCATTTGCATCTCAGGCTGCTACAACCGATACCACTAAGCTTATCAAGAAATGTGAAACCAAATATAAGGCAGATAAGCAGAAAAAAATGGATTGTATTACCAAGGTGAAGAAGTCTGCGAAAAAAGAAGCAGATAAAGCAAAAAAGATATCTTCATCTAAAGTCACTGATAGTAAAAAAGCGTCCACGACAAAGTCAAAAACAGAAGTTAAAAAGCAACTTAAAGCCGTTAATGTGAACACTGCTTCAGCCTCAGAGCTTGCAGCATCACTTCCTGGTATTGGTGAAGCAAAAGCAAAAGCGATTGTTGACTACCGCAAAAAGAATGGAAAATTCAAAAGTAGTAAAGATTTAGAAAAGGTAACAGGGCTTGGCGAAAAAAGCGTCGGTAAAATGAAGAAATACTTAAAGTTCTAAAGTAGATCTTCGCTATAAAGCCTCTTAAACACACTAGACTACTTATTGGTTGAAAGTGCTTAAGAGGTTTTTTGATTAAAGAGAAATGCATTAGTAAATGATTTCTTCATCTTCCTCATGTGGCATCAAATTAAGCACACTCCGTTTAATAATGTGCGGCACAATTGCATAAATAGGCATACGTTTTAAACGGCCACGAAAGCGTAATGATTTAACTGCAAAATGGTAATGAGAGTTTTGGTGTTTTGGAAAAGCATGATTGATAACTTCAGTAAATCTATCTTTATAAAGCCAGAAAATTGTACGCTGGAATTGTGATTGATTTAAATATTGCTGCATGTTGCTAGGAATCGGTAAATCGAATAATTTGTGACATAACGAAAGTGCAAGATACAGGCTGTTATCTTTTCCAATTTGCTGGTGAAGTTGAATTAAGTTATGCCAGAATAATCGCTGTTGTCCATAATGCTGAAATTGTAAATTTAAGTCGTATATATCACGTAAGCCATGATGAAAATCAACTTGATTAAAGAGCATAATAGCCTGATGAAGTACCATAGCCTCAGGAGATAAAAGCGTTGCTGGTAGGGCAATACTGGGAGATATATGATGGTGAAGTAAAGGTGCTTCTTTTAATTTATGGGTTAGTGTTTTAGGTAATAAATGATAATGAATAGCTAACTCAGTTCGTCTTTCTTTATGAACTAACGGCGTCGTTTGCTGAGACCAACGACAATAGAAAGTTTCCTCGTAGTCGGTTATATATTTATAACGCCATCCATTATTTAACAACCGTTGTAAAACAGCTTCTACAAATGACTTAGAAATTAATATCTCAATATTGTTTTTAATCCTACCTGAAAATGCCTCAACTTCAGAAAGTTGTAATGCGCTACCGCGAATATAGCGCCATGACGGTAATATACCTTGAAACTGTTTGGTTAACTCCTGATGTTCAAATTCTAATGATTGCTTTTGTTTTTCATAACTATGAAAGCCTGAAATTAGCTGTTGCTGGAAGAAAAGAGGAAGATCTTGCCAAATTTCATTACGTTCACAGGTTTTTTTTAATTGTCCTAGTAATGATAAATATCGAGCTTCCGTAATAATTTGGTAGAGAGATCTTGAATCTAAGGAAAGCAAAACCGTTGGAAGTCTCAACACATCAACCAGTCGTACTTGTTGAGAAGCCATAATTTCTTCCTAATAGATTGTTTAATTCATAGTCTAAGTATTAGTCTTTAATAATAAAAATCAAATTTACTCATAATGAAAGAGAATTTTTATTGCTAGGCAATCTTGAAATTAAGACACTTTTGGCTTCTATTGCTGCCGTTTGAAATTTGGTGACTGTAAATATTTTCTATCCATGTTCATAACTGTGAAATGCCACAATACAGCATGGTATTAATAAGTTAACATTCTGTATTTTATATAATTAATAGGTTTATTATGCATGTAAAGCCGTTGCTGGGTACAGAATTGATCTTGGGTGGCGCACGTTCTGGTAAGAGTCGTTTAGCGGAACAGCTCGCAGAACAATCTGGCTTGGTTGTTAAATATGTAGCAACAGCAACCGCTTGTGATAATGAAATGGCTGAACGCATTCTAATTCATAAACAGCAACGTCCTTCTAAGTGGATGCTGATTGAAGAGCCTTATGATTTGGCAAATATTATTCGTGAACATAGTAACAATCAGACATGCTTACTGATCGATTGTTTAACGTTATGGTTAAATAACTGCTTATTTCAACCTATTGGTAACCATTCATGGCAACAGGCAAAAACAGACTTTCTACACGCTATTAGTGAAGCAAAAGGGCATATCATTTTAGTGAGTAATGAAGTAGGGCAAGGAATAGTGCCGCTAGGTGAAGTTTCTCGTCGATTTGTCGATGAGAGTGGTTGGCTGCATCAAGCGATTGCGAAACAATCTGCACGGGTAATATTTGTAACTGCTGGTATACCACAAGTATTAAAAGGCCCGACGTTAAGCGTTGTATAAAAGGATGAGGATCTAATGGCAAAGATAACCCAAATAGATATTCTACGGCATGGTTTACCTGAAGGTGATAATTGTTTACGAGGCCACACTGATTTTGTACTAACTGAACAAGGTTTTGAGCAAATGAAGGTGGCCATCGAAAATCTCAAAGACCTTGATTGTATTGTAAGCTCCTCATTACAACGTTGCTCTTCATTTGCTGATTTTATGGCACAAAAATTCATGATTAATGTTTTGCATAGCGATAGTTGGCGAGAAATGGATTTTGGAGATTGGGATGGGTTAACGCGTCAGCAGTTAGTTGAACAACTTGGGGATAATATTGACCATTATTGGCACGATCCCTGGCACGTTTGTGAAGACGGAACAGCGCCACATAATGGCGAAACGCTAGAGCAGTTTGATATTCGGATAAAGCGAGCTTGGCAAGATTTATTAACACAGCAAAAAGGAAAAAAAATCTTATTGGTTACGCATTCTGGCGTTATGCGTCAGCTGTTACGTCTGTTACTAGAAATGCCACGTAATAACACCTACCTTCATCGCATTCATTTACCTTATGCCGCCAGAATGCGCATTACTGTCTATCATGATAATCAACAAGATTGGCCTCAGCTACAATGGCCGCCATTTTGTGATTAATTGCAATATCTTTATAGGATTTAATAAAACAAAACATGGATAAAATAGCGAATACAACACGGACATTAATGGTTCAAGGCACAACATCAGATGCAGGGAAAAGTGTGCTTGTCGCTGGAATATGTCGTGTACTTGCGCGTAAAGGCATTCGTGTTGCGCCATTTAAATCACAAAATATGGCGCTTAATAGTGCTGTAACGAAAGATGGCGGCGAAATTGGTCGAGCACAAGCCGTACAAGCTTTCGCTTGTGGTATTGAGCCCACCGTTCATATGAATCCAGTGTTATTAAAACCCAATACGGATATTGGAGCCCAAGTAATCGTTCAGGGTAAGGTGTTGGAAGATATGAATGCGATTGGCTATAACAGCTATAAGAAAGTTGTTATGAAGCCTATATTAGAATCTTTCCAGCGGCTGACGGAAGAATATGATGCGGTAATCATAGAAGGCGCTGGTAGTCCTGCTGAAATAAATCTTCGTGAAAATGATGTTGCCAACATGGGCTTTGCTGAAGAAGCGGATGTCCCTGTGATTATTGTTGCTGATATAGACAGAGGAGGAGTATTTGCGCATCTCTATGGCACATTAGCTCTATTATCTGAATCTGAACAAGCGCGAGTGAAAGGCTTTGTTATAAATAGATTTAGAGGAGACATTAAATTATTAGAATCAGGGCTTGATTGGCTTGAGAAAAAAACAGGTAAACCGGTTATTGGTGTGTTGCCTTATCTGCATGGTCTAATGCTAGAGGCTGAAGATGCCATTAACGTTCAACAAATCGATGCAGAAGATAATGCTATTACGGTTATAGTGCCCGTGTTTCCACGTATAAGTAATCATACCGATTTTGATCCGTTGCGGATGCACCCACAGGTTAACCTACAATTTATTGGTAAAGGACAAGCGATCCCCCCTGCTGATTTAATTATCTTACCGGGTTCTAAAAGTGTGCGCAGCGATCTAGATTATCTACGATCTCAACATTGGGATAAACAGATACAACGTCATTTGCGTTTCGGTGGCAAAGTGATGGGAATATGTGGCGGTTATCAAATGCTTGGAGAGTCAATTTCAGATCCTTATGGTATTGAAGGGGAAAGTGGAAATACACAAGGGCTTGGGTATTTACCTATAACGACTGAAATTAAGCAGCATAAGCAACTTAAGCAAGTTTCTGGCTCCTTAACATTAACCGCGAATAATACCGTTGCTGTCACAGGCTACGAGATCCATGCGGGGGTTACGTCTGTTGAAACAGAGCAAGATGCGCCTATTAAACTCATCGATGGAGTGGATGGTATGTTAGGTGTAGATAATCAAGTTTTTGGTACGTATTTACATGGGATCTTTGAGCTGCAATCGGCTTGTAATGAAATCTTAGCTTGGGCTGGTTTAACAGATATCCGAACTTCTGATTTTCAACAAACGAAAGAAGATGGGATTAACATAATTGCAGATGCAGTAGAGCAGTATTTAGACTTAAATAACTTAGGGTTTTAGTTAGTCGAATCCAAAAGATAGTTATTAATATATTATATTGGTTTTCTATTACTGGAATACGCGGTATATACAAACGCTATCATTAAGTTATATCAAGTAATCTACGTATTTATAATATTTAATACGTACTTTTTTTATTCTATTGACATAAAAAATGGAAAAGCTAAGTATGTAGTTTATTGCCAGGCGTGGTACTTATTGGATATATGTAAAAATATAACATCAAGTAGTGGTTTAACTGCGGTATTAAATCCCTTCATTTAAAGGCAGTGGAGTTGACAATAATTATTTTTATAGAGAATTTAGTATTATCTTTGTCAATATATTACTAGTCTTAACATGGGGTTATACTATTGAGAAATCTGAAAAGGATTCACAATTAAGCAAGTAATTTGATTACTTAGTTGTTATTTTGTGCGGTTAATCTCTCATAAATTAAATGAAATTTTAATTGACCATTTTGCGATAAGGGGCAAATTTAAGTATGTAATAGTAATATTGACTGAAGATTAAAGTGATATAAATCCCAGATTTATACAGTTCAATGTCTATTCATAATATTAATTACCTTACAGGTTGGTAATAAAATACAGAAAGTATGTATAAAAATTTCATGTTTAGCTTTAATGGGTCCAATGATTCTTTTGATGACGCATAACATTGCTGTTAAACTGATTAAAAAGAACGTTCTTCTTTTATTGTGGCTGTTATTGATGTTAAAGGAATAATATGAGTAAGCTGTTATGTATCGCATCTTTATTAATGATGATGTGTTCATTAAATGTGAAAGCAGAGGATTGGAACTCATCAAGTATTGACGGACATTACGTTTTATCTGCATTGATCACGCCACCAGAACTCGGTGGAAAAAAGTTATTCTTTAAACTCTACAAAGCGAAGTATAACAATAATGGCTTTGAGCGTTTTTTAAGTCAATGCAATATTCAAGGTCTTAATGGTACCGTATCCATGCTCATTAATGGCAAGAAAATTGAGATGGAAAAGCATTGTAAGAGAAATGAAGACAATTTGAATTACTGGGCTTATACACCTAAAACTAATAATGATTTAACCTTTGTTGTATCTCAATTTAGAAATACAGAATTTGTAGATATAGAAAAAACATTTGTTAATGTTTATAAGCAAAAAGATGATTTGTTTTTTCATATATCAACACAGCGCTTCAGTGATATTTGGATGAGCCGCTAAATATATAGCTATACCATATGTATGGGAGAAGGTTTACTCACTATTCTCCCTCTCTTTCCTTTCTCCTTCTGCACACATGCACGTAGTCGATTTAGCAATCTGCGTTGTGACTATCCTCAAGGAGGAGTTGTCTTGATCTATATAGACGATACTTTTAATTTAGAACAGTTAGACTATTGATTCGTTCTTGTTCCTGTAAACCAAGCCATTCCCATTGTGTTCATTATGTTAAGGCTTGATGTATGCCTTTTTGCTATTAAAAGGCTATTCAACTTGTCGTAAGGTAGTAAGTGGTGTAATTTCTTCTTATCGCAAGGGGAATACAATGTCAAAAAGCATTTATCTATTACGCCATGGTCAAACAACGTTTAACGCTCAACAACGCTTACAAGGACATTGTAACTCAGGCTTGACGGAATTAGGAAAAGAACAAGCATCTATGATTGGCTCATCTATCAATCTAAAAATTGGTAATAAAAAGCATTGGGCTGTTTATTGCAGTCCACTTGGCAGAGCGATAGAAACAGCCAAAATAGTCTGTGAAGAGTTAGGAATAGATAGCAATTTAATAACGACTGATGAGCGCTTAAAAGAGTTTAGTTTAGGTGACTGGGAAAAATGTTTTATTCCTGATTTAGTTCAGAATAATCCGAAGCTATTGAATCATCGTGATTGGTATCTCTCAGCACCAAATTGTGAATCATATGAATCAGTTGTTCATCGAATTAAAGATTTTTTACATGATGACTTAATTCCTGATCATCTTATCGTTGTTTCACATGGTCTAACAGGTGCAGTGTTCAGAGGGGTATATGCTGCCATGAGCTACAGTGAAACCTTTGAGCAAGATTTACCACAAAATGCATTTTTTTTATTAGCAGATCATAAGATTAGCCGCATACAGTGTGAAGTATCAGTGGAAGCTGTGTAAAACAACACGTACTCGCTGTTTATTATTGCTTTTATAAATTTTAAAGTGTTATAGTTTTAAAGCTTTAGGCGACGGCTTGAAGCAGGGAGTGCAGAGAATAATAGTAATCAGCGACTATAATCTGGCTTATCACGGGTTGTGCCGACCTAACTTGCGGTGACGTTAAGTTAGGACATCGCCGACATGGCGGGATTAAGGTTCGATGAGATCGGAGCTGACTCATTGTTGTAGGTATTCCATAGTCCTACCTCCCACCTTATATAGAAACAGGCTCTTTATAGTTTGTATTATCACTAACGGTCTTTTGTAAGTTTCAGTTTTCGTTAGAGAATACGTAGATTGTGAACAATAGGTTATATGTTCATCTTCGGTTCATCTTCAGTCAGTTAATTTAGTTGTAAGCTAAAAATAACTGCTACGAGAGAGTGCAGATCAGTTTAGAAAGAAAATAGTAACAAGTGAGTTAACTATTGTTCTATCTAAATTTTATAGAGAGAGGCTTAGCCATGAAAAATTTACTTACTGGTTTTGTTGCTGTAGTTATTGGATTATTTACTGTTTCTTTTGCTGCGATAATGGCTCTTTTAATGGGCGTCGTGGCATTAATTGCAAAACCATTTATTAAACGCAAATTAGCATCAGAAGGTGTTCAATTTGAAGAGCGTACTTTTAGTGAAGGTTTTGCTGGACGAGATCGCAAAGTTGACACGGATTACCGTCAACAATCAGCACATACAGTGATTGATGGTGAGTTTGAAGATGTAACTATGCGTAAATGCTAATTATGTAGCAATCACCAATACACAATAAGTACTTAATTAAACGCCAAATGTTTATTCATTTGGCGTTATCTTTTTCTGGTCAACTACGATTTACTGTTCTGTTTTAACTATGTCTCATTTCTTGTGTGTTGATGCATATTTACTTACCCCGATGGTACAATGCTTTAACGCCTATTAGGGAGAGACGCTATGCCATACGATTCGTTAATCACCATTGCTATATTTATTTTTGTTGCGATAGTCATTATTGCATCCTGTGTCAAAACTGTTACTCAGGGATCTGAATGGACAGTAGAACGTTTTGGACGCTATACCAAAACACTTCGTCCAGGTCTAAATTTGATTATTCCTTTTATTGATAAAGTCGGTAATAAAGTGAATATGATGGAGCGAGTGTTAGATATTCCTGCGCAAGAAGTTATTTCTCGTGATAATGCTTCAGTAACAATTGATGCAGTTTGTTTTATTCAAGTGTTCGATGCGGCAAAAGCAGCATATGAAGTATCAGATCTTGAACTCGCTATTCGTAATCTAACGTTAACGAATATGCGTACGGTGTTGGGCTCTATGGAGCTTGATGAAATGTTATCGCAACGAGATACCATTAATAGCCGCCTACTCACAATTGTCGATCAAGCAACCAATCCGTGGGGTATTAAGATCACTCGTATTGAAATAAAAGACGTACAACCGCCTACAGATTTAACCGCAGCAATGAACGCGCAGATGAAAGCTGAACGAAACAAACGTGCTGAAATTTTGGAAGCTGAAGGTGTGCGCCAAGCTCAAATTCTCCGTGCTGAAGGACAAAAGCAATCAGAAATTTTAAAAGCTGAAGGTGAAAAACAGTCAGTGATTCTGCAAGCAGAAGCGAGAGAGCGTGAAGCCGAAGCTGAAGCCAAAGCAACGAAAATGGTATCAGATGCAATAGCGAACGGTGATGTTAAAGCAATTAATTACTTTGTCGCGCAAGGCTATACGGAAGCACTAAAAGCGATAGGGCAGTCTGAGAATGGTAAAGTCATCATGATGCCATTAGAAACCACGGGCTTGATGGGTTCTGTTGCCGGTATTGCCGAGTTATGGGGTAATAAAACAGATAAAGGTGGGAATGCATGATCGACTTACTAGAACAAATGAATTTCTGGCATTGGATAGCATTAGGCTTAGTGTTATTGCTACTTGAACTACTTGGCACTGCTGGGTATTTATTATGGCTTGGTATTTCAGCTGTTCTAGTCGGCGTCTTATTAATAATGTTACCTGTTTCATGGCCCTTACAGTGGGTTTGTTTTGCAGTATTTGCGCTATTTACCACTTGGTTATGGTGGAGATACCAGCATAAAAAAGACAAAACGGATGCCTCTGTTTCAAAATTAAATCAACGTGGCGCTCAATTGATTGGTCAAATTATTACAGTAGAAAAAGCAATGAATGCTGGAAATGGCCGATTGCAACTTGGTGATACCACATGGAGTGTTAAAACAGACGTTGATTTAGTTGAAGGGCAGAAGGTTGTGGTCGTTGATGTAGAAGGAATAACCTTAATTGTAAAACCTTCATAATAAAAAATGCGCAGTACAGAGTACTGCGCATTTAATTATTTATTTGTTGAGCTTGATGAAGAGTATGAAAAAATCGCATAAGGATTTGCTTCACTGGTGTTATTCCAGACAAATCCTGTTGTATTATCAAGCATTAATACTAGATGAGGTTGCTCGTACACTAAGTAACTAAAAAAAGGTTTATTATTTTGAAAACCTTGTTCAACTAAACTACTATGCTTTAAAGCTAGTGATTTCTTTTCATCAAAATTTACACTTGGTTGATAAGACCAGTGAAACATTTCAGGTTCAATTTTTACCGTTTTCAAAAATTGAGAACCTTTATCATACAATATTGCTTTGGCTGCGCTGATAGAGAGAGGGTGAAACATGCCACTCTCTTTCTCTTGAATAAAAGACATCATTGAATAATTAAAGATGCCGTTTTTATTTGTTGGAGTAAGAAAGAGATGCGTAACCTTTGATTGAATACCTGATTTATCAATATATGACGTGTAGGCAATTGACGTTGGTTCTTGCGTATTCTCAGTATGAATAATCGGTGTACCGTGATAGTTCTTTTTATTGTTAACGACAATATCAGCAAATGTCGACCACTCATTTGGTACTATTTTATAGCTAAAATCACTATTTTTTTTACAAACTTTATTGCTGTCTACAGTGCACCATGCCGCAGAATAAAAACTATCTGTCTTATAAAGATAGACTCGTTGATTTTTAGTCGTAATTGAACCGAACTTATTAACTTGTTGATTAATAATCTCTTTTACTTTACCCCGTAGATCTGCGAGATCTTCAGCATTTGACGCTATATAAGTAAAATCATTGCTACCAACTCGATCTTTATCAATTAAATAGTATTTTGGCGATCCAGAATAAGGATATTTCATCCAAGCGATTCCACTGATAATCACCACTAAACTAATGGCGGAAAGAGCGATTGTTTTTTTTCCGATTTTCTTTAATGGAGATAAACGTTGAGAGTCTGATAAATCAACCGTCTCTCGAGTGAATTCTCGAATTTGATAACCGACACGTGGCAATGTTTCTATTACATCACCTTTTTTTTCTTCATTCAGCTTCACACGTAGAGCGCGAATGACTTGAAATAAAGAAGCTTCAGTTACAATGCGATCGGGCCAACCTACATTTAAGAGTTCATTTTTTGTTACGGGTTTACCATAATTATCTATGAGATACGATAAAATGTATTGCTCAGATAAGTTTAACTTGAGCGTAGATTCTGGTGTTTTAAGAACGCCTTGGCTCTCTACATAACACACATTTGTCTGGAATCTTATCTGCTCAGTATTTGGCATCCATGAACCTCTAACTATTGAAATCATTCAATTTTGTATAATATCACGAAGTTATGTAAAACTGCTGCATTAAGTTTGCATTGAGCATTTTAAATTGTTGCAACTTTTTAATTAAGAGGGGATTTAACCGTAGAGTATGATTAGTAAAATGAAAACAATATCAGCAGTCAAAAAGACAAATTGAGGCGTTGAATATCATTTTATAAATTGATGTTATGCTTATTCCTTTGTTATCTTGATTACATTCGCACTTCATTTTTCCAACAAAAAAAGGAGCAGCAAATGCTACTCCTTATGTTCTATAGTTATAAAAATATAACTACTTTTGAAAGATCATATTGAATTCACGTTTCATTGGTGGATTTTGACGTGCTTTCTTAAGTTGCTTACACATATCTTTCACACAGCTATGAAGAACTTTATCAAGTGCAGATGCTTTGTATTCTGCTTGCTCTTCAGCACTCATGTCTTCAGGGAACGTTGTACCTTGCATTTCACTTAGGAAATCAACACCTGAGTAGCTTTGGCTTAGTGCAACTAGAGCATGAAATTGCTCGAAGTTATCTAATACATTTTGCGCACTTGCAGGCAGTGAATTCCATGCTTCGCGTGTACTTGGCTCAGAAACTTTGTAGACATTAACTAGCATATCAATAAGTTCTGCTGGTACTTTCTCAAATTTTACAACTTGACGAAGTTCTGGTGAACAGTCTTCTAGCGTTAACGTTTCTTCTTCAACGATTTGATCATCGTTTTTGTTCATCTCAGACATGGCTTTTTCCTACAGCATAAGTTTAAGGAGGAGAATCCTATATTTCTAACGTCAAATGTCAATATATCATGTAGAGAACAGTAATAAATCGATGTTTTACCTTGATGTGATTATTGTCCCATCATGCTTAAAAAGCTTGTTTTTATCTCAACTATTGATCCATTGTAAGCCTAAATTAAATTAGGCATGTAAAATGCTTAATAACTTAGACTAAAAATACTCTTAAGGTATCTTGATGAAACCGATGAACATTTTATTAGTTGATGATGTCTTATCTGAAAGACTGTATCTTGAACTAAGGTTGAAAAATCTGGGTCATATGGTTAAAGCTTTTTCTTCAGGACAGGATGCACTTAACAGTTATGCTAGCTTTGATCCCGATTTAGTGCTTTTAGATATCTGTATGCCAGATATGCAAGGTACTGAACTTGCACAGAAAATACGTGCGTGTTTTCCTGAATGGGTACCAATTATATTTCTGAGTGCGCATTCAGAGCCTGAACTCATCGCAGAGGCGATTGATAAAGGTGGCGATGATTATCTGATCAAGCCTGTTAATAGCATGGTGCTATCGGCTAAAATTAAAGCTATGCAACGTATATCGGTCATGAGACGCCAATTAAAACAAACCTCAATTCAGCTACAGCAAGCAAATGATCTATTGTCACAGCAAGTCAATGAAGATGGTCTTACTACTTTAGCCAATCGTCGTTATCTCGATCAAAAATTGAGTGAGCTAGTGTCGCTACATGGCCGAAATGGTTTGCCGTTAACGATTATTATGCTTGATGTCGATCACTTCAAATCATTCAATGATCATTATGGTCATATTGAAGGAGATACTATCTTAAAGCTGTTGGCATATCAGTTGAAAACTAAATTCAGCCGTGCGGGAGAAATTTGTGCACGATATGGTGGTGAAGAGTTCGTTATCCTTCTAAGTAATTGTAATAGCCAACAAGCTATCAAAGAGTGTGAACGCTTGAAAGAAGGGATTATCTCTTTAGCAATTAAACATGAATATTCTGATACAGCGAAAATTTTAACCGTGAGCCAAGGTGCTATTTCTTGGATACCTACAGGTTTAGAAAGTATTGAGAATTTATATCAGGAAGTAGATAAGTTGCTTTATCAAGCGAAAGCAAAAGGGCGTAATCATTATGTTGCTGCGGATTACCTTAATCTACCTGTTGATCAAAGTGAAAACTAATATTGTGAGTTAATAGAGTAAGTTATTGTTGTCTGAAAAGCAGACAAACTGTAATTTTACAGCTTGCTGTTGACATATAACGTGATAATCTCTTGTTAAGAACAAAAATAAAGCTTCAATGTAGTCGTTAATATATCGATATTATCTAATTTTAATGAGTTAGTTTTATAAAGGGTGAAAGATGGGCATGGAAATTAATTTAACGCAAAATCAAGCTCGCGTAATTGGTTGTATGCTTGAAAAAGAAATCACAACTCCAGATCAATACCCATTGACACTTAATGCGTTAACCACGGCATGTAATCAAAAAAGTAGCCGTGAACCTGTTATGTCACTTGATGAAGCAACAGTACTCGACACTGTTGAGGAATTAAAAGCAAAACGTATGGTTGCCGATGTCAGCAGTTTTGGTAGTCGAGTATCGAAATTTCAACATCGCTTCTGTAATACCGAGTTTGGTAGTTTACAATTTACAAAACAAGAGCTCGGAGCAATGATAGTGTTATTACTTCGAGGGCCGCAAACTGCCGGTGAAATCCGTACTCGTACTAATCGGTTATGTGAATTTACGGACGTACGTGAAGCTGAAGCTGTGTTAACTAAGCTATCAAGTGATGAGAAAGGCCCATATGTTGTAAAACTACCTCGAGAGCCAGGTAAACGTGATTGTCGTTACATGCATTTGCTAAGTGGTCAGATTGATATTTCAGCATATGAAAGTGCAGTACAAGCTGTAACAAGTGGTTCAGGCAATAATGAACGTATTAGCCAACTTGAAAACGATGTAGAAGAATTAAAACAAAAAGTGGCAGAGTTACAGGCAATCATTACTTCATTAACTGAATAGATCTGATTAAATGGATACGTTTAGCATTGTTTTATTGCGCTATTAAACCATCCATGATTGAATACCCACACGAACAGGTTCAGCATTGCTGAACCTGTTTTTGTTTTCATGAGATGAGTATTGGATGAGTAAAGAAACGACAAAAGACGTAACATCTTGGTATGTCTATTTAATCAGAACTTCCTCTAATACGTTATATTGCGGTGTAACGACCGATATAGATCGTCGGTTTGCAGAGCATCAACACGGTAAAAAAGGTGCAAAGTACCTTAAAGGAAAAGGACCACTCACATTGGCTTGGTCGCAAAAAGTACTCAATAAGCGTGATGCGATGGTGTTTGAATATAAAATAAAAAAAACACTGACTAGAGCACGCAAAGAACAGTTAATAAAAATAAACACTGATCTTTATCTGTTATTTCCGCAAAATTAAGCCGCAGTAACATACAATCCTCATCCGCTGTAAAGCATATTGATAACTAATTGTTTTTAAACAGTTAGCCGAAAGGACAAAAATTTTACTGTTATGCGCGCCAGAAATGGCACTAATTATGTAAGACATAACCTCAACGGAGGGCGTATAACATGCAACAGAACAATAATAAGGTTTACTATATGGCTACCAATGCCACTATTTACAAAGTACAAATGAACGTGGCAGACATGGATCGACATGTCTATTTAGATCAGCAACATACTATTGCTTGTCATCCATCAGAAACTTTACAACGTTTCATGTTACGCGTCATTGCTTGGGGCTTAAATGCGGATCACAACTTGCAGTTTACAAAAGGTGTAAGTAGTACGGAAGAGCCTGATTTATGGACGAAAAGTTTAATTGACGATATTGAATTATGGGTTGAGCTTGGCTTGCCTGATGAGAAACGTATCCGTAAAGCGTCACATAAATCAGAGAAGGTGATTATTTTTGCTTATGGTGATAATGCAGCTTCTATTTGGTGGCAAGCAAATGAAAGTAAAATCAATGCATTAGATAATGTTTCTGTGGTCTATATTCGCGATGAAGTGTTGAAACAGCTAGAAAGTGTGGTGGAACGTACCATGCAATTACAGCTAACAATCGAAGGTGAACAGGCTTGGTTGAGTGCGGCGAATGCGAACGTAACAATCATCCCTGAATGGTGGAAGCGCTAATTTTAATTATTAAATGTTTCGCTTAACATTGGTTGTATACGAATAATTTACGACATAACCCCGAAGTGGATTAGTAGCGAGTTAAACGTGTCATACCGTAAGTTATAATGTTAAGACCAAACATACTAGGTGACGTAGACGAGTCTATGTCACCTTTTTTTTGCTTGTTTTATGATTTGATTCAGTTTTTATTAGTCGGTGCCTTATATAATAAAGCAGTAGCAGCTTTACGTTTTTGTAAGTTGTGATTAATTATGATTATCAATATTGAAACAGTTTTATCAGTATTAAGTGAGTTTCTTATCTTTGTCATTATGCAATCATAACTAAGACGCATTATGCCACTTATCCCTTATTACAAAACAATGTAGGGCTGTATCAACAGCGTGAAATATCAGAGAGTATTCATTCATCTTGCTGCGAATAAGGACGATTTATGCCTAAACGAATTTATGAACTAGCAACCATAATTTGGGATTATCACCAGTTGAATCATGAGATAGTAAAGAGTGATTGTATCTTTGTGCTAGGAAGTAACGATGAACGTGTCGCTGAGCGAGCGGTAGAACTTTATAAGCAAGGACTTGCACCTTGTATCATTTTCTCTGGTGGCGTCGGTGAGCTAACCGAAGGCTTATTTAACACTTCAGAAGCCGAACATTTTGCAAAAATAGCGCTAGATATGGGGGTGCCAAAAGAGGCGATTTTGATTGAGCCTGAGTCAACCAATACAGGTGAGAATGTCCTTTTTACCCGTCGTTTATTACAGCAAAAAGGGCTGACACCGAGCAGCTTTATTCTCGTTCAAAAGCCTTTTATGGAGCGACGTACACTGGCGACGTTTGAACAACAATGGCCTAACATGAAAGCTATCGTGACATCTCCGGTAATTCGTTTTGATGATTATGCAAATGATACAATCAGTTTTGGTGATTTGATTAACGTGATGGTTGGTGATTTACAGCGTATCCGTTTTTACCCAGAGTTAGGATTCTCAACACCACAACCAATACCTAATGAAGTATGGGATGCGTTTGAGCGTTTAGTCAGTTACGGTTTTGATCAGCATTTATCAGCAGAATTAACAGCAAAAGCGTCTTAATGCTTTTATCGTATAGTATTGGTTAAAGAAGATGAGCTGAGTTGATTTTTATTTAATAACTTATAGTTTAGAAAGTCGTTTAGAAAGCAAAAAGGCGAACAATGAATGTTCGCCTTTTTCTTTGACACTTAAAGTCTATTAAAATGCTTTAGGTGCGTAACCTGTAACTTCTTTTAAACCCATGCTGCGGCCTAAAGCCGTCATAGGGTGAACAACAACTAGGCCTTTAACTGTTTTCTTCAGTTTGCCCATATCTGCTTGTTCAGCTTTAGTTAGTACACGGTTAAAAGCAAGAGACTTAACATCTTTACCTTTGCTACTCACTTCAGATGATTTACGGTGTTTAACGTTTTGAGCTTTTTTATTTAGCTTGGTAAGCTCATCTTTAAACTGTTTGATGATAACTTTGTCATCTCGTTGAATAGCAGCAGCAAGTTTACGCTGGCACTTGTCCATACGGTTATTAAGATTTTGAAGCTCTTGGTTTAAATTCATGTGTTTTCATTACCTTCGTATTTACGCTCGCAATACACCAAATCGCAGTGTTTTCAGCGAGTAGGGTATTGAGTTCTGAATATTATACCTTATATATGCTAAATCGTGAGCAATATCATGAAAGTATTTTTAGTTCTGATAGGGAAACAGACTTAAAAGCAGCACGACTCATCTTTGGTGACATGGTATAGCGCTTATTTTAGCCATTTATCGGACAGTAAACCGTGTTTGTATTGTGGTTCTTTTTTGATAAATATCGACTTACTTAAGAGGTAAGAGTGATGATTAATTGGCCGTGTTTCTTTAAGTTAGAAGGTGATGATGAACTCATTTACCTAGGCTCAGAAAGTGACTTAATGGATGAATGCCAGTCACTTATTTGGAGTGATGCAGATGTTATCGTCGATAGTGATGGTCAACAGTTTACGTTTACTCTTTCCAAAAACAATACGTTTTGCTTTCAAATGCAAGGTGAGCCTCTATCATTAGAGGCCGTGACAGCTTTGATTCAAGCCCATGAATTTTCAAAAGCAGAAATGTGTTTAACCAAAATTCAGTTTAGAGCAATAGATGATGCGATTGAATCATTGTCATTTTAACAATAAAAGGTTTGTTTATTTATCAACGCTTAATCGGCCTAATCATTTCTAACCAGAAAGTTAAAACACACCTTTTAGACCTTAGCATCAAGTTTATAAGTACGCCGATATTCACGCGGAGTCATACTCTTATATTGTTTAAACTGGCGGTTAAAATTGGCTTGATTTCGATAACCGACTTGCTCTGCAACATGAGAAATCGGGTCACGGCTTGATACCAATAATTCAGATGCATGGTTTAAGCGAAGTTTCTTCAGATATTGGATAAAGGTTTCATTAAAATGCTGTTCAAATAAGCGATGAATAGTGCTTTCACTGGTACAGATAAAGTTAGCCACATCTTCTAACGTTATAGGTTCAGCGTAATGTTGATCGATAAATGCACACAGACGCTCAATTTTCTCTTTATTACATTGGTCGTGGTTTTTGCTTTCAACATTATGGGAGAGCAAGGTTTGACTGGCTTTATCTTGGCAAAGCGCTTCAAATATATGAATCAAGGCAGCCAATAAGTTAATCGGATCAAAATGTTTTTCATCGATAGCCTCGACGATAGTGATCACCTTTTGTGTCGTCTCTGGGCTAAAAAGTAAGCCTTTCTCTGCGCGTTTTAGTAGCGAGTCAACTTTCCTTAACTCCTGACAACTGAACATCATATTCGCGATCCAGTCTTGCTTAAACCACACCACCAAAGTTTCATAGTCTTTGCTATCAGGAGGGCTAATTGACTCGATACCATGCGGCACATTAGGTGCAATTAAGATCATCGTGGCTTGATCGAAGTCACCTTGGTAATGACCAATATGACAGCGTGAGCGGAAGTTACGGTGGATCAGTAACTCAAATTCTTTCTGGTGATAATGCCAACTGAAATCTTTTACTGGCTCGAGAATTTTTTTAAATCGCCATGAGCAGCCTATACGTTGTGGTACCTTTTCTAATGTCGCTTTCAAATTCCGATCTCCTAAGATTATTTTATCTAAAAAATAAGACCTGATTGAAAAGTATTATTTTCTAGCAATATAGTATCGAAATTATCGCTAAAAATACGTTTGTGATGAAAAAGTACTACTAACTGATAAAAAAGTATCAAAGCTTGTTTGGTGAAAGGATTATTGTATGGCTAAAGGCAAGGTAGGGATAAACAATGAATGTTATCCGTATACTTCATGGTGAAATATAAATTCCCCCTTATATTTCACCTGCCTTATCTATCCTCTAAAAAGGCATACATATATGGTTAATTTCGCTTATTTTCAGCGATTAGGTAAAGCACTGATGCTGCCTATCGCGACATTACCGATAGCAGCGTTATTGCTGCGCTTTGGACAACCCGATTTGTTAGACATCTCTTTTATTGCCAAAGCGGGTAGCAGTATTTTTGATAATCTTCCTTTAATCTTTGCTTTAGGTATTTCGGTAGGTTTATCAAAAGACGGTTCAGGTGCTGCAGCATTAGCTGGGGTTGTGGGTTATTTTATTTTGACGCAAGCGACAACTGCGATTAACCCTGACGTAAAACTAGGATTTTTTGCTGGCATTATCGCCGGTATTATTTCAGGGCATGCTTATAATTATTCCTATCAAGCAAAAATGCCTGATTTCTTAGCGTTTTTCTCAGGGAAGCGATTAACCCCGATTGTTGCTGGATTGTGCTGTTTAATTATGGCTGTCGTATGCGGTGAAGTATGGGTATATGTGCAGCAAGGCATTGATAATTTCAGTGGGTGGATAGCTCATAGTGGCTATATCGGTGAATTTATTTATGGCGTATTAAATCGTGCGTTAATACCTTTAGGTCTACATTACTTCCTACATTCTGTGTTCTGGTTCAGTCTTGGCGAATGTACCAAAGTGTCGTATGAACTCGGTTCATCACTGCATCAGATTTGTTTAAACCCAAGTATTGTTTCACATTTATCAATAGGGCAAATGGTGCCGAATATTGATGGTTCAGTTATTACTAAGATTGCTGATATTACAACCCGTGGTGATTTAAATCGTTTCTTTGCTGGCGACCCAACTGCTGGTGTTTATATGGCGTGGGCATATCCAGTAATGATGGGCGGTTTACCTGGAGCGGCTCTAGCCTTAACGCTAGCATCTCCGAAAAACAAACGTAAGTTAGTCGGTGGAATGTTGTTATCACTTGCTTTTACAGCATTTTTAACCGGTATTACAGAGCCGATTGAATTTAGCTTCCTATTTATCGCGCCAGTTTTATACGGTATTCATGCACTGTTATCTGGTGTATCGATGGTGATTTGTAACTCACTGGGTATCTTACATGGTTTTGGATTCTCAGCTGGATTGATTGATTTTGTTCTCAACTGGGGACTAGCAACGAAGCCATGGTTACTGGTGCCATTAATTGGTGCTTATTTTGTGATTTATTTTGTGATTTTCTACTTTGTTATCAAGGTATTTAAATTACCTACACCTTCAGTTGATGATGACGAAAGTAAAGTATCACAAGAAGTCGGGCTTAATCCTGTGGCTTATATTGAAGCGTTGGGTGGCGAAAGTAATATTATCTCTGTTGATGCGTGTATTACACGACTTCGTTTAGGTGTGAATGACTGTAGTTTATTTGATGAAGAAGCACTTAAAGCCCTTGGTTCAAAAGGTGTAGTGCGGATTGGTAAGAAAAGTGCACAGGTAATTTTAGGTCCTAAAGCGGAATCTATAGCCAATAGTATTAAGGCGACGATGAGTTAAAATTTTGAGTTAATTTTTAAGCTAAAAGGAGTAACTGTCCAATCAGTTACTCCTTTTTTGTTTACTTTTTTCGATTAAATATTCATTTAAATGTCGTCTTAACCATTTGTAGATTGCACAAGGTTTAAGATGGAAGTAGAAATAAGTTTCTTACGCGTTGTCTTGCGCCATCCACTCAGCCACTTGCTTGGTATAGTAACTGACAATTAAATCAGCACCTGCACGTTTGAAGCCTGTTAATGTTTCGTATACCACACGTTTTTCATCAAGCGCACCTGCTAACGCTGCAAATTTGATCCCAGCGTACTCGCCACCGACTTGGTAAACAGCAAGAGGAAGGTGAGTTTCGCGACGAAGATTCGCAACAACATCAAGGTAAGGTGTTCCCGGTTTCACCATTAAAATATCTGCGCCTTCTTCTTCGTCAAGTAATGCTTCTTGTAATGCTTGACGACCATTAGCACAATCCATTTGGTATTCTTTGCGATCACCTGTTAATTCACAATCAACCGCAGTACGGAATGGGCCATAAAATGATGAGGCGAACTTAACCGCATGAGCAAGAATAGCCACATGCTCAAAACCTGCGGCATCTAACCCTTCGCGAATAGCTTTAACTTGACCATCCATCATGGCTGATGGCGCAAGCATATCTGCACCAGCACGGGCTGCCGTAACACTTTGTTTAACTAGTAGTTCTAATGTTTCATCGTTTAAAACATGTTCGTTATGGTAAACACCACAGTGACCATGCGTAGTGTATTCACAGAAACAAATATCAGGGATCACCATCATATCTGGGCATGCTGCTTTAATGGTTTTCACCATACGTGCCAGTAAGCCATCATCATTCCATGTATCGCTACCAATCTCATCTTTGGTGTGCGAAATACCAAAAGGCATAACATAACGCACACCCAGTTTATAAAGCGTTTTCACTTCATCTGCCAACAGAGTTTCAGGAATACGTGAGATCCCTGGCATCGTGCTGATAGGCACTTCTTCAGTTAACGTTTCTTCAATAAAGATAGGGTGGATCAGATCGGCTAATTTGAATTCGTGTTCACGAACAAGATCACGCATATTTGCACTGCGACGCATACGGCGGATACGTTTTAATGGGGAAGTGAGTGTAGTAGTCATTGGATTATGTCTTTTAATAATAATTAGAGATATATCATACAAATATTACAACGTAGATCAAATTTTTATGCAAATAAAATAGCTATTACAGCAATAGCTAGATGAGTAATTAGCGCGGTTATCTTGGGGATTTCTAACTATTATTATAAAGTTACACTGATGTTTTGAAGCAACAAGTTAGAGAGAAAAGAAGCAATATAGTATGTTAAACATAAAGAAAGTGAAAATTAGCTTATTCATCTTGTTGGTTTTATGTTGCTTAGTAGCAGGCTTTTTTGCGGGTAAAGCCTATCGCGAACAAACCGACCTTGCGAAAGAAAAAGCAAAAGAAGCGGCTATCATAAAGGCGAGACTTGAACGATGGATTGACAGTGATAATTGAACCATATAACACAAGTTTGTTTTTTCTTCATATCAGCTTACTTTGTAACATCTTCTCTAGAATATAAAAGCCAACGATTATTTATAAAAGATAAATTTATTCGACTAGGGATCCCAGTATTAATATCATTAGTGTTTATAAATCCATTTATTGGTAATGAATTTATAATTAATTTCGTTGAATTTTAATCTGGAAATATAAATCTTGGTGTAACGTGTTTTTGTTGGAAATTAATAGTTTTTTCTATTGTTTACTCAATTTTTGTAAGTAATAAACCTTAGCTAGAAAAGCGTAAAAATTTAGCATTTCCTGCTGTCTGTAGCATTATTGCTTTTTCATTTCCATTAATACCTTTTAGTTATATGTTTTTATACATTACAAAATGTGGTTTGTATAATATTTAGGATAAATATACGTATTTTATTAAGTTTGTTTCTAAAATTCGCTTGAATTTTTTTCAGAAATTTTCATCTTATTTTGAGACTGAAAATGTTGAAAATCCATATTGTGACATTCGTCATTAGGATTTAATTGCAAGTGGTAATTTGCTTTTGTATTTATTAACAATAAATA
>NZ_PYNU01000027.1:0-53250 GCF_003026075.1 Photobacterium sp. GB-210
TTAAGGTCTCTAAAGGGTTGTTGAAGACTACAACGTTGATAGGTCGGGTGTGTAAGTGCTGCGAGGCATTGAGCTAACCGATACTAATTGCCCGTGAGGCTTAACCATACAACACCCAAGGGGTTTTTATCTCGTCAAGAGAAACGCGGACTCCAAGTACACTTGAACGTGTAGAGAACACTAGTTAACTTTCCCAGATTGCTATTTATTGTCGATGACAATAAATAAAACCAAATTTGCTTGGCGACCATAGCGTTATGGACCCACCTGATCCCATGCCGAACTCAGTAGTGAAACGTAATAGCGCCGATGGTAGTGTGGGGTCTCCCCATGTGAGAGTAGGACATCGCCAGGCTTCTAATTCGTTTTTACTTTTACAAAAAGTGAAGACAAAAAGTTAAGATATTCGTTTTGAACTACGGATATCGGATAAAACGAAAGTTTTATCTCCGTGTGGAGCGGTAGTTCAGTTGGTTAGAATACCGGCCTGTCACGCCGGGGGTCGCGGGTTCGAGTCCCGTCCGCTCCGCCACTTTATTTAGACACAGTTAAGTCTTTAAAATAACTACAGGGGTGTAGCTCCAATTGGCAGAGCAGCGGATTCCAAATCCGCGTGTTGGGAGTTCGAATCTCTCCACCCCTGCCATCTTCAAGAAAGCCTCGTCAGAAATGACGAGGCTTTTTTACGTCTGTATGATTGTAAATTCCCACATAAAGAAAGCCCCACGATAAAGTGAGGCTTAATATGATGATCATTGATAGTGATAAAAGTGACGTAGCCAACGTTCAGCTATCATTATTTCGTCATCTTCACATAATGATTGAATACCTGGTTTAAATTGCGTGGCATCTTTAATGAGCTTTAATCCTGCAAGCATATGAGCCGCTTCAAATAAATACAGAGTTGGATCACCCATCCCTGTTTTAAAAGGCGTATTTGCTGATTCCCCCCCCGCAAAGAGATACACGCTGTACCCATGACGTGTTTTATATTCTTTGGTTAAATTATTGGTTTTCACTTCGGTGAGTACACCTTGTTGTAATAAATCAGGCAAATGAAGTTCATCATCAGCAGAGGTAACTGTGCTGATAAACATTGGTTGTGAAAGTGCATCAATCATCTCAGGTGTAATTGATTGATTGCCTGTGCAACAAAACAACATATTACAATGTTCGACTAAATATTTGATTGAGCAAGCTTGAATGCCGTCACGAGGAAACTGAGTTAATCTTCTTGGGTCGATATCAGTAACATGAATATTGGTAATACCTTTTGATCTGAGATGTTTTATCACACCGCGGCCAAGGTTTCCCGCTCCGATTACGCCAGTTTTTAGAAAGCCTGAATTATTAATTTTAAGGCCAAATTCTTCTCGTAATATTTGATCGGAATAGTGAACAATACATTCAGAAGCTTCAAAATCTGCTGGCGCTTTGATACTCAGATGGGAAACCGTAACAAGAGGCTTTGAAATTGATTTATTAAGATATTTTTGTAAGCCATTCGCGGTTAACTCAGTAATACCAATGCATTGTTCTTTGAAGGTGTCGCAAATATGTGTAATAGAGGACGAGAAATATCCACCGTGATCAAGAATAAGGAAAGGAGTGTCAGGAGTAATATGTTGGCGGATAAACATCTCACAATACTCAATATTTTTTAAATGAGCTTTATTATTGTGAGTCGAAACAACATGACAACGTGGGATTTTCTTTATCGTTGCGAGAAGTTCTGGGTTTGCGCCTACAGTGGCATCTTTGGGAATGAATATAAGTTTGTCTGCGAGCTCGGCAAGAACGTTAATATAGGGTAAAGAGCCTTCATAGCAATGCATGACAGAAAAAATCACAAGATTATTAGGGAGAACATATTCTTGTGAGAGTTTTTTTAGAAATTGATAACCATGATCAGCATAAAAATCAGCACAATATGAATGCGTTAATATTGGACTAGGCACTACTGTTGTTCCTTGAAAAATGCACTAATAAAACGAGCTAAAGTAAGTTATCTACATAGCTATCATTAAAAAGCTGTAGTAAAGCATGCAATAGAGGCTCTTGCTCACGGGACTGTTTACAACATAAACCTAAACTCATCGGCTCTATTGATTCTGTGTTAAACCGTTGTACTTTATCACTAACAGGACTGTTGTTAATAACAACATCGGGCGCTATGCCTACACCACAGCCAAGCGCAACCATACTAACAATGGCTTCATGGCCTGATATTTGGGCATAAATAGAGGGTGTTATTTTCTTTTTCTTGAACCATTTATCAGCACGGGTTCGCGCAGGTCCAGATTCTGGCAGTATAAAAGATAAAGATTTCCAATCTGGATCATAAGTTAAGCTTTTTTGTAATGTGGGTGATGAGATTAATGGCCCAATCAACGACATCTGGATTTGATCAACTTCGATGTAAGTTAATTTAGACGGTAGGGTGTCTGGTTTAGCAGCAATAGCGATGTCGACATCACCGGATAGGACTTTCTCTATTGCGAGGGCAGGATCCCCTGTTTGAAGTTGAATTTCGATATGGGGATAAATGACGCGAAACTTATTTAAGATATTAGGAAGGTGGCTATAGCTTGCCGTCACCGAACAGAAGAGGGTTAATTTCCCTTGTAGCTGAGAATGATCTTCCTGTAATTCACTTTTTAATTCGAACCAATTACTCACAATTAAAGATGCGACGGGAAGCAATTTCTTTCCAGCTAGCGTTAATTCAACACTGCGATTATCACGCATAAATAAGGTTTGGCTTAACTCCTCTTCGAGACGCTGAATAACGCGACTTAATGCCGAAGGGCTGATATGCATGGCTTGTGCTGTTTGGCTAAAGTTATGGGACTCACAAAGGTGAATAAATAGTTGCAGATTTTTAATATTCATCATCCATGTTGCACAATTTGCAATTAGTTGTTGTGAATATAGCACTTTGCGCAACAAATTACCTGATCTACTATCAGGTTATTCGACAATAATATGTCGACTAAAGGATTTATTTTTTCACGGAGTTTGTTGTTATGGCTAATTATTTTAATACCCTGAACCTACGTCAGCAGTTAGATCAACTAGGTCGTTGTCGTTTTATGGATCGTGCGGAATTCGCAACAGAAGCTGATTACCTTAAAGGTAAGAAAGTGGTGATTGTTGGTTGTGGTGCGCAAGGTCTAAACCAAGGCCTAAATATGCGTGACTCAGGTCTAGATGTCTCTTATGCGCTACGCCAAGCGGCGATTGATGAGCAACGTCAATCATTTAAGAATGCAAAAGAAAATGGGTTTGAAGTAGGTAGCTACGAGCAACTGATCCCACAAGCTGATTTAGTGGTAAACCTAACACCTGATAAGCAGCACACGAATGTGGTTGAAACGGTTATGCCATTAATGAAGCAAGGTGCATCTCTTGGTTACTCACACGGTTTCAACATCGTTGAAGAGGGCATGCAAATTCGTAAAGACTTAACCGTTGTTATGGTTGCACCTAAGTGTCCAGGTACAGAAGTTCGTGAAGAATATAAGCGTGGTTTCGGTGTGCCAACACTGATTGCCGTTCACCCAGAAAATGACCCACAAGGTGATGGTCTTGAGATTGCTAAAGCATGGGCGGCAGCAACAGGTGGTCACCGTGCGGGCGTACTTGAGTCATCATTTGTTGCTGAAGTAAAATCTGATCTAATGGGTGAGCAGACGATCCTGTGTGGCATGCTACAAGCAGGTTCTATCGTATGTTACGAGAAGATGATTGCTGATGGCATCGCACCAGAATACGCAGGTAAACTTCTGCAGTACGGTTGGGAAACAATCACTGAAGCGCTGAAGTTTGGTGGTGTATCTCATATGATGGATCGTCTATCAAACCCAGCTAAAGTAAAAGCGTTTGACCTATCGGAAGAGCTAAAAGATCTGATGCGTCCACTTTACAACAAGCACATGGATGACATTATCTCTGGTCACTTCTCTAGCACTATGATGGCTGACTGGGCGAACGATGATGCTGATCTTCTTGGCTGGCGTGGTGAGACCGCTGAAACACAATTCGAAAACTACCCATCTTCTGATATTCAAATCAGTGAGCAAGAGTACTTTGATAACGGCATCTTGATGGTTGCTATGGTACGTGCAGGTGTTGAGCTGGCATTTGAAGCAATGACGGCATCAGGCATCATTGATGAGTCAGCATACTACGAGTCGCTACACGAACTACCACTTATCGCAAATACTATTGCACGTAAGCGTTTATATGAAATGAACGTAGTGATCTCTGATACCGCAGAATACGGTAACTACCTATTTGCAAATGTGGCAACACCTCTACTTCGTGAGCAGTTCATGCCAAAAGTAGCGACGGATGTGATTGGTAAAGGACTAGGTGAGACATCTAACTTTGCTGATAACCAGAAGTTAATTGAAGTGAATGAAGCGCTGCGTAATCACCCAGTAGAAGTGATTGGTAAAGAGCTACGTGGTTACATGAAAGACATGAAGCAAATTGCTGTTGGCGGTTAATTTTAGCGTTGATTAAATAGAAAAAAGCCCGGTTTATACCGGGCTTTTTAATGTCGGAATTTTCAAATTAAGCGTTATCGCTTTTCGCTTCAGCATCAAGTTTTGCTTCAAGCTCTGCCATTTTTTGCTCAAGTTCATTAAGCTTCTGTCGAGTACGAAGGAGAACCTGAGTTTGCACATCAAATTCTTCACGGTTCACGACATCTAATTTACCCAATTGCGCTTGGATCACTTGTCGTACTTTTTGCTCAACGTCATTGCCGAGCTCTTTTACTGGCTGTGGCATTGCGTCTTGAATTTGCTTAGCTACTTGCTCAAGCTTCTTTGGATCAAACATGATTCGCTTACTCCGTTGCGAGAATCGTTATTCTTCTATTGTAATCGTCGTACTAGCTAAAATAAAAGGGCGCGGAAGTTCCAGCGCCCTTTTTCATTTATTTATTACTTAGAAATGGCTATCTGTTGCATCGTCATCTTCAACGAATACAGGTAGCGGTTTGTGTTCGCTTGCGAGGAATGTATAGATAACTGGCAGAACAAACAAGGTAAACAATGTACCGATAGAAAGACCTGCCACGATAACGATACCAATACTAAAGCGAGAGGCTGCACCTGCGCCTGATGCGTAAAGTAGTGGAACCAAGCCTGCAATCATCGCACATGTGGTCATTAGGATTGGACGAAGACGTATCTTCGCGGCTTCCATGACCGCTTCTAAGCGATTCTTACCATGGTATAACTGTTCTTCTTTTGCTACTTCACAGATCAAGATGCCGTGTTTGGTTATCAAACCTATCAAGGTTATCAAACCGATTTGTGAGTAGATATTCAAGGTTGTCGCTCCCCATGCCAGTGCGATTAACGCACCACAAATAGCAAGTGGAACTGACACAAGAATAACCAGCGGATCGCGAAGTGATTCAAATTGAATCGCAAGTACTAGGAAGATAACAGCCAATGCTAAACCGAAGGTTGCGTATAGTGCATTACCTTCTGTTACGTACTGACGGCTCTCACCAAGGTAGTTGTAGCTATAACCTTTAGGGAGAACTTTCGCTGCTTCGGTATTTAACCAACTTACCGCTTCACCAATGGATGTGCCAGGGGCTAATACGCCACTGATGGTTGCTGCGTTTTGCTGGTTAAAGCTTGGTAACGTTGGTGGGGTTGATTTCACCGTGATGGTTACTAAGCTACCTAGTGGGATCAGATCACCAGTATTGGTTTTCACATAATAGTTGTTTAAATCATTTGGATTGAAACGATTCTTACGCTCAACCTGTGGGATCACCTTGTATGAACGACCTAAGATATCAACACGGTTAATATCACCGCCGGCTAACATGGTACTTAATGTGTTACCGATTGATTGCATCGTCACACCATAAGCACCTGCTTTGTCTTTGTTGATATTGATTTTCATATCTGCCGAGTCGTACTTCAAGTTAAGATCTGAGTAGACGAACATCGGGTTGTCTTTCACCTTAGTCAGCATATCAGATGCCACTTGGAACAAACTTTTAAAGTTATTCGGCGTGGTGATCACGAACTGCACAGGGAAACCACCGCCAGCACCAGGCAAGCTTGGCATTTGGAACGCAGCCACTGACATTTGAGGAATGTCTTTGATTTTCTTAGCAACCTCATTTGCCACTTCGGCTTGGCTTTGGTCGCGCTGACTCCAAGGTTTCAAGGTCGCTAGACCAAAGGCTTGGTTAGATGCAGGGATACCGGAGAATACCTGTGCATACTCTACGCTCTTTTGATCGGTTAGCACCTTGTTAACTTGGTTCATGGTGTCTTCAATGTAATCCAAGTTTGCGTTTGATGGCGCATTACCTTGGAATACCACCACACCATTATCTTCAGCTGGTGCCAGTTCACTTGGAATGAACTTGAATAAGAACGGTAAGCTCGCAAATGCACAAATTGCAAATACAATCACGACTGAACGCATCTTCATGATGCCACCTAGCATTTTTTCATAGCGTAGGGTGAGGCGATCAAGGAAGCGATGCACTGTTTGTTCAAATTTATTTGGCGCTGCGTTTTCTTTCAGGAAGTGGGCACACATTACCGGCGATAATGTTAGTGCGATGATCCCTGAAATAAATACGGCGCCCGCGAGTGTTAATGCAAACTCTTTAAACAGCGAGCCTGTTAAGCCACCCATTAATGCGATAGGTGCGTATACCGCGCCTAGGGCGATAGTCATCGAAATAACCGGAACGGCAATTTCACGGGTACCAATAATGGCAGCACGGAAAGGGCTTTGTCCCATTTTCATGTGACGCTCAACGTTTTCAAGAACAACGATGGCGTCATCCACCACCAGTCCGATGGCGAGTACCATGGCCAGTAGTGTCATGAGGTTCCAAGAAAAACCAAACATTTGCATCACGAGGGCGACACCAACAAGTGATAGCGGGATCGTGATGATTGGGATCAGTACCGAGCGTAGTGAACCGATAAATAGGGCTATCACCACTAATACAATCACGGCTGCTTCAAGGATGGTTTTAATCACCTCATGAATCGAGTCGTTAATCGCAATCGTTGAATCGTACATCACCGTCATTTTGATGGTGCTTGGCATATTACGTTCAATGGTTGGCAGTAGTTTTAGCACATCGGATGCAATATCAATTGGGTTTGCACTCGGCGCTGCTTGGATAGCGGCGACTACGGCTTCTTGACCATTTGCTGTCGCACGGTAGCTGTCACTGCTTCTTGATAACGTTACTTTAGCAATGTCACCTAAGCGAGTGACTTGACCATCTTTACTAGTAACAACTAACTTTTCTAGTGTTTCAGGACTATTTGATTGCGTGTTAGCGCTGCCGTTATAAAGTACAAAGTCGTTATTAACCTGACCAACAGCAGATTGGTAGTTATTGGCTTTGAGTACTTGAATAACATCGGCAGCTGATAGGTTAAATGCCGCCATCTTTTGTGGATCTAACCAAACACGTAAGGCGTAAGGAACACCACCGTACATATCGACTTTAGACACACCGTTAACGGTAAATAACTGTGGTTTAACCACTCGCTCAATGTAGTCAGTGATTTGACTCGAGTTTAAGCTCTTACTGGTGAAACCTAAGTAAAGCACACCGGTATCACCACCTGTTGATAAGGTGATCGTTGGATCTTGGGTTTCTGTAGGTAGTTGTGAACGTACTGAGTTTACCTTCGCCAAAATGTCAGCCAAGGCTGCATTGGGGTTGGTATTCAGTTTCATTTGTACCGTAATTGTCGACATCCCCAAGGTACTTTGGGCGGTGATGTAGTCAATATTATCGGCTTGGGCAATGGCTTGTTCTAAGGGCTGAGTAATAAAGCCCTGCATCAGATCGGCACTTGCACCGTAGTAAGCTGTGCTTACGGTTACTACGGTGTTGGTCATTTCTGGATACTGTCGAACCTGCATTTTGAAAATCGCCTGAAATCCGAGCAATGCGATCATTAAACTGATCGAAATTGCGAGGACTGGGCGTCTGATAAATATATCAGTAAAGCGCATACTGAGTGTTCTCCAATTACAACAGTGGGGTTACGGCTGGAGCTTTGAGTGCATCATTTTCAACGATATGTACTAGCGTCTTATTACTTAAACGGATTTGACCTGTAGTAACAATTTGCTCGCCAGCTTTAATACCAGAAAGGATTCGCACTTGATTACCATGATTTTGACCTGTGGTTATCACTGTTTGAATTGCACGTAATTTACCGTCTTGTTCTTTTAGTACGTATACCGTGTCACCGTATAAGGTGTAAGTAATCGCAGTTTGTGGGACGATAATTTGATCGGGAATGGTTGGTAAGATCACGCGTGCACGAGCAAACATACCGCTACGTAATTTACCGCCACTGTTTGGAATATCTGCTTGAACTTGGATTAGACCTGTCTGGGCATTTACTGCCGGCTCAATCGCTGTGATTTGACCCTTGAAGTTAATATCTTGGTAAGCATCGACATTGATATCTACTTCTTGACCAATTTTGATCTTAGAAATATCTGTTTGAGGAACCGTAAAGCGAAAACGCATGGTACGGGTATCTTCAAGGCGAACAATTTGCGTACCCGGTTGAATGTACTGACCTAAGTAAACATTACGTAAGCCAACTTCACCAGTAAAGGGTGCCACGATATCACGGCGTTGGATTGATTCTTCTAACGATTTGATCTGTGAGACAAGTGCAAGGTAATTAGCTTTTGCTTCATCAAGGTTTGATTTAGATACCGAGCCTTTACGATATAGATCTTGGTAGCGCTTGTAGGTAGCCTCTACTGCCGGTAATTTCGCTTTAGTACTTTCTAGGCTAGAGACTTCTACATTAGAGTTAATTGATACTAACTCTTGACCGGCTTTAACATGCTGACCTGATTCAAATGCAATTTTGCTGATCACACCTGAGGCTTCAGAAGTTAATGTTACACCTTGTACTGGTTCAATAAAACCAATCGCTTGAATGGCTGGATACCAGTTCTCTCCTTTTGTTGTCATCGCCGTAACTGGATAATTGGGCTCTGGCATATTTGCCATGTACTCCGCGATTTTTTTCTGTTTGAACAAGTTGAAACCAATGACGCTCCCGAATAACAGGAGGACAAGAAGTAACACGACTATCCATTTTTTCATTGTAAAGTTTGCTCCGGTTTTACGCTATTAATGCAGAATGATGGCGTCCCACGAAGCATTGATTACTGCTTCAAGTTCGTCATCGTTGATCTGTAAACCACCATTGATTTGACGTCGAGCTAGGTTACAACTCGTCTCAAGGCTCAAAACACTCAGAACCTCGTTATCAATATTTTTAAATAAGCCGCAGGTTTTTCCTTCATTAAACATAGTTGCTACGGAAGAAAATAATTTTTGGCTTAAGTGCTTCTGCTCTTGTCTACTGCGACAAGGCAGATTTTGGAACTGACCCCGAATGATCAATGGGGCATCACCATTTAGTGTCATATGCCATAAATTAAGCCACATGGTGCGATAACGCTGCTTAATTGGCATGGTATCGACAACATTGTTACTAATTTGAGCGGCGATATAACTTAAAATATGATCATGTAATTGGTTGAGTAAGTCGTCTTTATCGTTGAAGTAACGATAAATAGTTCCTGCTGCAACATTGGCTTCTTTAGCCACCATTTGCATTGAAAGGCCGTGAAAACCAAATTCAGCAAGTAGCTTTTCTGTCGCTGCCAATATACGTACTTTTTTCTCATTCATAGTGGTAATCATATTTGGGGGTGCAATGAATGAACGCTCGTTCATTATTGTAGATAGTCACCCTTGATACGCAAGTTTTTAATATGGCTTTTGCACAATATTCATTGATTATTCAGTTTAAGTTATATGCTAGGCGAATGGTGGCTTTGAACTTATTTGTTAGATGTTATAGGTGTTGCTATTAGAGGAAGTTAGGGGTAAAAAAACGCACACCCAAAGGCATGCGCTAATTTATTTTTCGGAGGAAGTATTACTCGGCTACTTGCTCTTTATTGTCGGTATTTTTCTTTTTGCCGCGGCTGAAAATACGCTCAACCACCACAAAGAATATTGGAATAAAGAAAATCCCAAGGAATGTCGAACTTAACATACCGCCAAGTACCGCAGTACCAATCGCATTCTTACCACCAGAGCCTACACCAGTACTGATTGCCAATGGCACAACACCGAGACCAAATGCCAGAGATGTCATGATAATCGGCCGCAGACGTACACGAACAGCGTGCAGTGTTGCTTCAACCAGTCCAGCGCCTTTTTCGTAGTACTCCTTAGCAAATTCGACAATCAAGATGGCGTTCTTAGTTGCCAAGCCAACGGTGGTTAATAGACCTACTTGGAAAAATACATCGTTAGGCATACCACGAGCGTTCATTGCCAGTAGTGCACCGATAATACCTAACGGTACCACTAAGATTACGGCAAAAGGAACTGACCAACTCTCATAAAGTGCAGCAAGTACTAGGAATACGACTAAGATAGACAACGCATACAGCATTGGTGCTTGGTTACCTGATAGTCGCTCTTCATAAGATAAAGCATTCCATTCGATACCAAAGCCCGGTGGTAATTGTTTTACCATCTCTTCAATATCAAGCATTGCCTGACCTGTACTGTAACCCGGGACCACGCTACCTTGAATGTTGACCGCAGGTGTCGCATTGAAACGCTCAAGTCGAGGTGATGCGTATTTCCATTCGCCCGTCGCAAATGCGGAGAATGGTACCATTTCACCTTTGTTGTTACGGACATACCAAGTATCTAAATCCGTTGGTTTCATACGGTATTGTGCATCACCTTGTACGAACACTTTTTTCACGCGTCCACGGTCGATGAAGTCATTCACATATGAGCTACCCCAAGCGGTACCTAATACTTTATTTACTGATTGAATATCAATACCGAGAGCACGAATTTTGGCTTGATCAATATTGATTTGGTACATCGGTGCATCTTCTTGCCCGTTAGGACGTACCCCAACAAGATTTGGGTTTTGTGCCGCTAGACCTAACAACTGGTTACGCGCTGCGATCAGTTTATCGTGTCCTTGACCACTTCTATCTTGGAGGTAGAAGTCAAAACCACTCGCTGTACCTAATTCAATGACCGCAGGTGGTGCAAATGAGAACACCATTGCGTTCTTTATTGTCTGGAAATAGGCCATTGAACGGTTAACGATAGATTTCACATCCATCCCTGGCAATTGGCGATCAGACCAATCTTTTAATCCAACAAAGGCCATACCCATATTTTGACCACTACCAGCAAAACTAAAGCCTGATATACTTAATACACTAGCGACAGTCTCTTTTTCTTGATTTAGGTAGTAATCAGAGACCTTATCCATCACTTCTTGGGTTTGCTCTTGGGTAGAGTTCACCGGCAAGATAGCCTGACTAAACAAGATACCCTGATCTTCATCAGGTAAGAACGAGGTTGGCATACGCATGAAGATCCAACCGACAGCAACGGTTAGGCCAAGGAAGATAAACATCACGCGAATAGAGCGCTTAATCATCGCCGCAACACTTGATTCATAGCGCTTGGTTAAGTTATCAAAGGTGCGGTTAAACCAACCAAAGAAGCCTTTCTTCTCTCCGTGCTCTACCGGTTTTAGCATGGTTGCACACAAGGCAGGGGTCAAAATCACGGCCACCAAGACTGAGAGTGCCATGGCGGTAACAATGGTTATTGAGAACTGACGGTAAATAACCCCTGTTGAGCCTGACATAAATGCCATAGGAACAAATACAGCAGAGAGGGTTAAGGCAATACCGACCAGTGCGCCCGTGATCTGATCCATCGACTTACGTGTTGCTTCAACGGCATTTAAGCCTTCTTCATGCATCACACGTTCAACGTTTTCTACCACCACGATAGCATCATCAACCAGCAAGCCGATGGCAAGCACCATCGCGAACATGGTTAAAGTATTGATGGAGTATCCCGCCAGAGACAGCACCGCAAAGGTACCTAATAGTACAACCGGAACCGCAATAGTTGGGATCAAGGTTGCACGGAAGTTCTGTAAGAACAGGTACATGATGATAAACACCAGTGCCACCGCCTCAAACAGTGTATGAACAACCCCTTCAATCGATTTTTCAACGAATGGCGTAGTATCGTACGGGTAAACCGCGGTTAAACCTTCAGGAAAGAAAGGTTTTAGCTCTTCAACTTTCGCTTTTACCGCTTCTGCTGTCGCAAGTGCATTAGCCCCTGTAGCGAGTTTTATACCTAAACCACTAGCAGGTTTTCCGTTGTAAAGTACTTGAACTGAATAACTTTCAGCCCCTAATTCAACTCGTGCAACATCACTAAGGTGGACTGTTGCGCCAGAAGAGTCAGATTTAACAATAATGTTTTTAAATTCTTCTGGTGTTTGTAAGCGGCTTTGTGCGGAAACTGTCGCGTTAAGCTCTTGGCCTGGCAGAGAAGGAGATGCACCAAGTTGACCTGCCGAGATCTGTGCATTCTGCTCTTTAATTGCCGAAATAACATCAATACTGGTAAGGTTATATTTGGTCAGTTTTAAAGGATCTAGCCAGATACGCATCGCATATTGTGCACCGAAAGTGGTGATTTCACCCACACCCGGAACACGACTCATAGGATCGGCAACATTCGAACTGATATAGTCCGAAATATCGTTTTTATCCATTGAGCCATCTTCAGAATAGAAACCAACAACCATCAAGAATGATGAGCTTGCTTTGTTTACCTTCACACCTTGTTGTTGCACTTCCATTGGTAACAGAGGAAGGGCTGATTGCAGTTTGTTCTGCACCTGTACCTGAGCGATATCAGGATCCGCTTCAGCATTAAAGGTGAGGGTAATTTGAGTATTACCAAAGCTATCACTGGTGGAGGATAAATAGCGCAGGTTATCGATACCTGTCATACGTTGTTCGATAACCTGAGTAACGGTATCTTCCATAGTTTTTGCGTTTGCGCCAGGGTAGCTAGCGCTGATCACCACCGTAGGTGGTGCAATACTCGGATACTGCGACACTGGCAATTTGAGAATTGACAGTACCCCCGCAAGCATCACGATAATTGCGATCACCCAAGCAAAAATAGGGCGATCGATAAAGAAACGAGCCATATCTTATCTCTACTTTTGTGGTTGTGTGTTATCGGCTATGGTCGGTTGAACCAAAGCACCTGGGCGAACTTTTTGTAAGCCATCAACAATGACTTGGTCACCATCTTTTAAGCCTTTGGTGATACGCCATTGGTTATCAATCACTTGTGCTGTAGTTACAAGGCGAGATTCCACTTTGTTTTCGGCATTAACAACCATGACCGTTGCTTCGCCTTTACTATTACGGGTAACGGCTTTTTGTGGAACCATGATAGCTTTAGGATCGGTACCTGTGTTTAGCACTGCGCGAACATACATACCCGGAAGTAAGATACCGTCTGGATTTGGGAATTCAGCGCGTAATGTGACAGAGCCTGTATTAGGATCAACGTTGACTTCAGAAAACTGTAATACGCCGTGATGAGGATAAACCGAACCATCTTCTAGGATAAGTTCAACATCAGCATTCTGGCTAGCTTGGAGTTCACCTTGCTTTAATGCCGCTTTTAAACGGAGTAATTGCGCACTAGATTGAGCAATATCGACATTAATGGGATCTAACTGCTGAATAGTTGCAAGTACTTGAGCTTGCCCTGCATTAACTAATGCGCCAGGAGTTACAGAAGATTGACCAATACGACCTGAAATTGGGGCTTTAACTTTGGTATAATCCAAATTGATTTTGGCTGTATTGACGTTTGCTTTTGCTACTTCAAGTCCTGCGATAGCAACTTTATAGGCAGCTTGGTTATCATCGTTAGTTTGTTTGCTGAAAGCACCGCGTTCTACTAGCTTTTTACTACGAATAGCTAATGCTTTTGCTGATTCTAACGTTGCTTGTGCCTTGGCAAGTTCTGCTTTAGCACTTAAGTAAGCGGCATTATAAGTTGCAGAGTCAATGTTATAGAGTGATTGGCCTTTCTTTACATCACTACCTTCGGTAAAACCACGGTTTGTGATAATGCCAGAAACTTGAGGACGAACTTCTGCTTCTAAATAAGCTTTGCTTCGACCGGGTAATTCCACGCGGATTTCTTGTGGGTGAGATGTAATGGCAATAGTACCGACGGGGATACTTTTTGCTGCTTGTTGCGCAGTATTTTCTGCCGCATTCTGATCACAAGCTGTTACCCATAGTGCCATACTGACAACCATGGCCATTTTTGCGATTTTCCGCATGAAATCTCCTAATTTTAAGCAATATAACCGAGCGTAAATATCCAAATATATGGATTTACAATAGAGTAACCACTATTTACCATTTTGTAACCTATGATAACCGTTTAAACACAGAACGGTTATTTTTGGCATAAAATAGAGTTTCTACCATGGAGTCACGTAGAAATTACTATTTATACCTTTAGGGGATTGTTAATCATTACGTATGATTTTTTGTGATTGGTCTGAGTTTTAGTATTTTCTATATGAATAAAACTCAAGTTTAAAGTGAATGTATATGCACCTTTTTAAACGAGCGTCAGGATAACGAATGAAACTGAACCCAAGGCAAACAGAAGCAGTAAAATACGTTTCTGGGCCATGCTTAGTACTTGCTGGTGCAGGCTCTGGTAAAACCCGTGTGATCACTAATAAAATTGCTTATTTAGTACAGCAGTGTGATTACAAAGCACGCAATATTGCCGCGTTGACTTTTACTAATAAAGCGGCACGTGAAATGAAAGAGCGTGTAGGGCAAACATTAGGACGTCAAGAATCGAAAGGGTTGATGGTTTCTACCTTTCATACTTTAGGTTTGAATATCATTCGTCGTGAATATAAGCATTTAGGTTTAAAAGCCAGTTTTTCACTGTTTGATGATCAAGACCAAATGGCGCTTCTCAAAGAGCTCACCGAAGATGAGCTTGAAGGCGATAAAGATTTATTAAAGCAATTAATGTCCTCTATTTCTAATTGGAAAAATGACATGTTATCGCCAGCCGATGCGGCAGCACACGCCCGTAGTGAGCGCGATCAATTGTTTGCACATTGCTATGAAATGTACCAGCGTCAAATGAAAGCCTATAACGCATTAGATTTTGATGATTTGATTTTACTGCCTGTTTTGTTGCTGCGAGATAACGCCGAAGTGCGTAAACATTGGCAGAACCGTATTCGTTACTTGCTGGTGGATGAGTATCAAGATACCAATACTAGCCAATACTTATTTGTAAAACTATTGGTAGGTGAGCGTGCGCGCTTTACTGTGGTTGGTGATGACGATCAGTCTATTTACTCATGGCGTGGAGCGCAGCCAGAAAATCTAGGCTTGCTGAATAAAGATTTCCCTAGTTTAAAAGTGATCAAACTCGAGCAAAATTACCGTTCGACCAGCCGTATTTTGCGAACAGCGAATATTTTGATCGCTAATAACCCCCACTTATTTGAAAAAGCCCTTTTCTCTGAGATCCCTGATGGCGCGATGCTTAAAGTGATCACAGCGAAAAATGAAGAGCATGAAGCAGAAAAAGTGATTGGTGAACTCATTGCTCATCGCTTTATGAATAACACCGCTTATAAAGATTATGCGATCTTGTATCGAGGTAACCATCAGTCACGCTTGTTTGAAAAGTCGCTGATGCAAAACCGTATTCCTTATAAAATTTCAGGTGGCACATCATTTTTCTCACGTTCTGAAATCAAAGACATCATGGCGTACTTACGTCTACTGACTAACCTCGATGATGACAACGCATTTTTACGTATCGTCAATACACCACGTCGAGAAATCGGCCCAGTGACACTCGAGAAGCTTGGGACATACGCTAACATGCGTGGCAAAAGCTTGTTTGCCGCGAGTTTTGAGATGGGGTTAGAGCAACACCTATCAGGTCGAGGTTTAGAATCACTGCAACGCTTTACCCATTGGGTTAATCAATTAGCAGATAATGCTGAACGCGGTGATACGGTGGCGGCTGTGCGTCAATTAGTGCGTGATATTCATTACGAAGATTGGCTATACGAAACCTCACCAAGCCCAAAAGCTGCTGAGATGCGAATGAAAAACGTCTCTGATTTATATAGTTGGATCACCGCTGATTTAGAAGGTGATAACTATGATAATGAAGAGAAAACCTTAAAAGAAGTGGTGCAACGTTTAACCCTACGCGACATGATGGAACGAGGGGATGATGATGACGATGCTGATCAAGTACAACTTATGACGTTGCACGCCTCTAAAGGGCTGGAGTTTCCTTATGTGTTCTTAGTGGGGACAGAAGAGGGGATCTTGCCGCACCAAACCAGCATTGATGAAGAAAACGTTGATGAAGAACGTCGCCTTGCATATGTAGGGATCACGCGAGCACAGCGCGAACTAACCTTTACTTTATGTAAAGAGCGTCGTCAGTATGGCGAGCTAATCAAACCAGAGCCAAGTCGATTCTTGTACGAATTACCACAAGATGATTTGGAGTGGGAAAGTGAGCGCAAACCTGTTTCTGCTGAAGAGCGGATGAACAAAGGGCAAGCGCATATTGCTAATATTCGCGCGATGTTTAAAAAGTAACCCTACAAAATAGCGGCCATATAAAAAGAGGGTGAGCATTAATAATGCTCACCCTCTTTATTTATGATTGAGAAATTTATGGTTGAGAAAAATTATAAGCCAGCAATCATATAATTAATTGCGGCAACAATTTCTTCATCACTACAATCCATACAGGCCCCTTTTGCAGGCATAGCATTAAAGCCATTAATAGCATGATCGGCTAACACATCTTTACCTTGGGCAATACGAGCAGACCAATCACCCGCATCGTCTTTCTTTGGCGCCCCCATGACACCAGAAGTATGACAAGAAGCACAAAAAGTATTATAAACGGCATCACCATTACGTGGAGCTACTGCGACTTCTACAATAGGGGCTTCACCTTCAAGATGTAATGAACCTACAGGTTTAATGCGTTCAGCAATAGCTTCATCTGTCATGTCGTCAGCAACTGTGGGAGCTGCAATGGTGAATGCGACTACAGCAGCGAATAAAAATTGTCGAAAAGAAAAATCCATGGCGTTCACCTTATACTTCCCAATTGTATTTTTAGTTGTTGTTATCTTTACGCGCAGCTAATGTTGAAATTGAACGGTTAATGTTTTTAAATGATTATATTGTTGCATATTTGTTAGTATATCGGGTTGTGCTGTAGGATCAAACTTGTGCGCTGTATTTGTATGATACGAATCAATAGTTATTTGAGCATAAAATCAGCGAGCGAAAGAAAAATAAAAAAAAACACTTGCCGAGAGGCGTTCTGATCCGTAATATTCACCCCCGTCGATAGGGCAAGGCGCCCGTAGCTCAGCTGGATAGAGCGTTGGCCTCCGGAGCCAAAGGCCGAAGGTTCGAATCCTTTCGGGCGCACCATTTAAATGGTCGTATTGGCGGAAGGTAATACATTGGTGGCTATAGCTCAGTTGGTAGAGTCCCGGATTGTGATTCCGGTTGTCGCGAGTTCAAGCCTCGTTAGCCACCCCATATTATAGAGAGTTGATACGTCAGCTTTCTGGCTTTTTTAAAGCCCGCTTGTTTATTCAAGCACACAGAATTAAGTCGGTGAATAGCGCAGTTTGGTAGCGCATCTGGTTTGGGACCAGAGGGTCGGGGGTTCGAATCCCTCTTCACCGACCACTTATAATGGTGGCTATAGCTCAGTTGGTAGAGTCCCGGATTGTGATTCCGGTTGTCGCGAGTTCAAGTCTCGTTAGCCACCCCATTATTTAGGTTATCTTATTAAGAAGCCTTGGCATTAAAAGCCTAAAACATTGTCGGTGAATAGCGCAGTTTGGTAGCGCATCTGGTTTGGGACCAGAGGGTCGGGGGTTCGAATCCCTCTTCACCGACCACTATTAAGAAAACCGTATCGAAAGATGCGGTTTTTTTTCGCCTATAGAAAAGTAAAAGTCGCTCAGTGTTGTTGATTGGGGCCAGAGAGGTGGAGGATTCCCTGATGTTAGAGCTTCGCTTTTTATCGTTCCTAATGAAGGAGCTGTATCGTAATCGTAGGTTTTCTTCGTCGCCAATCTGATTTTATGTGGTGATAGATTTTAATAAATTTGTAATTATCCACTTATATATCTAGTAAATTAAAATTTTTGGTTGTTACTGTTGTGTATTTTTATGAAAGCAGTTGATGTTGTGATTATGTAAATCGTGGTAGTTGTTGTTAGTGATAAATTATTCATAACTTGTCTTTTGTTTTTTTAGGAAATAGTGATTATTTTGATGATTTTGCATGATATCGCTGTTTTTGTGGGTGTTTTGCATTGAAAATATATTTAGGTGGATATAGTTTTGCCGATAAGTAAAAGTGAATAATTATTCGATAATTCACATTTATTATAGTTTTTTGCTTTGAAATGTTGCTTTTGTGTAAAATATTTGACAGATTGATAGGCCGACATGCCATAGATGAATGTTCTGGTGTGGAAAGGATTCAAGTTTTTATATTGGCAGGATCTGCCAAGCAATTGAGGTCGGTCATGGCTTTATTAGAAGTAAAAAACCTTCGGATAGAATATCCATCCCGCCATGGGGTGCATGCTGCGGTGAAATCATTGTCGTTTTCTATTGAGCGCGGTGAAATTGTCGGCGTAGTGGGTGAATCTGGTGCGGGTAAATCAACCGTCGGCAATGCGGTGATTGATCTATTGAGTCCACCAGGACAAATCGCTAAGGGTGATGTGTATCTTGATGGGACAAAAATTTCAGGGCTGACGCCAGAGCAAATGCGTCAGGTACGTGGCGCTAAGATAGGGTTTATTTTTCAAGACCCAATGACATCGCTAAACCCGCTATTTACGGTTGAACAACAACTCACTGAAACTATAGTAACCAATTTACAAGTCACTCAGCAGGAAGCGTACAAACGTGCATTAACGTTAATGGAGCAGGTGGGTATTCCGCAACCGGAATTGCGCATTAAGCAATACCCTCACCAGTTTTCAGGCGGTATGCGCCAACGTGTCGTGATTGCTATCGCGCTGGCAGGAGAGCCTGATTTAATCATTGCTGATGAGCCTACAACAGCGTTAGATGTTTCGATTCAAGATCAAATTTTGACGTTGATCCGTGCGTTGTGTGTTGAGAAAAACGTCGGCTGTATGTTGGTTACTCACGATATGGGCGTTGTCTCGAATGTGACTGATCGCGTTGCAGTAATGTATCGCGGTGACTTAGTCGAGCTCGGCACCACAGAGCAAGTTTTACACCGTCCAGAACATCCATATACTCAAAGCCTAATTTCAGCTGTTCCACGTTCAGATATTAAATTACAGCGTTTTCCATTGGTGAATTATATCGAAGCGGCAGAAGAAACGCCGCCATTAGATGTTAAAAATCATTGGTTAGGGCAGCGCCAAGAGCAACGTGATTATTCAGGACCATTGTTGAATGTAGAGAACGTGAGTTTGCGCTTTGTGACCAAAGATTCTTTCTTTGAAAGTCGTCGGGAATATGTTCAAGCCAATAATGATGTCAGTTTCCAAGTCTTTGAAGGTGAAACCTTTGGCTTAGTGGGTGAATCTGGCTCTGGTAAATCAACCATTGCTCGTGTAATTGCTGGTTTATACCCGCCGAATGAAGGTCGGGTGACATTTGAAGGAATGGATCTAACGGCGCTGAAAAGTGAAGCTGACCGTCGTCCTTTCCGTCGTCAAATGCAGATGGTCTTCCAAAACCCCTATACCTCGATGAATCCACGGATGCGTATTTTCGATATTATTGCAGAGCCTATCCGTTTTCATAAATTAACCGAGAACGAAGCACAAACCCGTCAAATTGTGCATGATTTATTGGATCATGTTGGATTAGGACGTGCCTCTGGGGTGAAATATCCTCACGAGTTTTCAGGCGGTCAACGTCAACGTATTTCTATTGCTCGTGCTCTCGCAACACGTCCACGATTGTTGATCTGTGATGAGCCAACATCAGCTCTGGATGTGTCTGTTCAAGCACAAATTTTGAATTTACTTAAAGATCTGCAAGACGAATTGAATTTAACCATGCTGTTTATCAGCCATGACTTACCCGTGATCCGTCAAATGTGTGATCGCATTGGGGTGATGCAAAAAGGTACTTTGCTGGAAGTGGCGAAAACTGAACAGCTTTTTACCGATCCTCAACATGAATACAGCCAACATTTAATTTCACTAATGCCAGAATTTAAAGGGATTAGTCAAAATGGATTAAAGCGCGCTTAGTCCACATCAACAAACATTACTCGCGGGAGAGGTCCCGTGCATAAAGGAGTTATGCAATGAAAACCATCAAGAGCAAATTAGCCGTAGCATTGATTGCCGCGGGGTTAAGTTTTAGTGCTACTGCTGCAGAAATCAAACTGGGTTACGCTTCGGATCCTGTTTCATTAGATCCGCATGAGCAGTTATCAGGCGGTACGCTACAGCTATCTCATATGGTGTTCGATCCTCTTGTTCGTTTTACCCAAGATATGGATTTTGAGCCGCGTCTAGCGGAAAGCTGGGAGCGTGTTGATGATCACACGTTCCGTTTCAAATTGCGTCAAGGGGTGAAATTCCATTCGGGTAATCCACTTACGGCGGACGATGTGGTATGGACATTTAATCGCCTGCAAGATTCGGCAGACTTTAAAAAGATCTTTGCCCCGTATTCTGAAATGAAGAAAGTGGATGACTACACGGTTGAGTTGATCTCGAAAGGAACCTATCCACTGGTACTACAAACTGCGACATACATCTTCCCAATGGACAGCAAGTTCTACACAGGGAAAACCGCTGAAGGTAAAGATAAAGCGGAAATTGCGAAACACGGTAACTCATTTGCTTCTACCAATCTTTCAGGTACCGGTCCATTTATCGTTACAGAGCGTGAGCAAGGGGTAAAAGTTGAATTTACCCGTAATGCAAATTACTGGGATAAAGCGTCAAAAGGTAATGTAGATAAGCTAACACTATTGCCTATCAAAGAAGATGCAACACGTCTTGCAGCGTTGCTTTCTGGTGGTGTTGATATGATTGATCACGTTGCACCTAATGATCATAAACGTTTGAAAGAAGCAAAAGATGTTGATCTGGTGACACTACCGGGTACCCGTATTATCACGTTCCAAATGAACCAGAACAGCAATGAAGCGTTGAAAGATGTGCGCGTACGTCAAGCGATTGTACATGCGATTAACAACGAAGGCATTGTGAAGAAAATCATGAAAGGCTTTGCGACTACGGCAGGTCAACAGAGCCCAGTGGGATACCAAGGTTACAATGCTGATTTAGTACCGCGTTATGATGTGAAAAAAGCCAAAGAATTAATGAAAGAAGCGGGCTATGCCGACGGTTTTACATTAACCATGATGGCACCGAATAACCGTTATGTGAACGATGCAAAAGTAGCGCAAGCGGTAGCGGCGATGCTGTCTAAAATTGGCGTGAAAGTCGATCTCAAGACCATGCCAAAAGCGCAATATTGGCCTGAGTTTGATAAGTGTGCGGCAGACATGATGATGATTGGTTGGCATGCCGATACTGAAGATTCAGCGAACATGACAGAGTTCCTAACCATGACGCGTAATGAAGAAACAGGTCAAGGTCAGTACAACTGTGGTTTTTACTCTAACCCTGAAGTCGATAAGTTGATTGAAGCGGCGAACGTAGAAACCGATCAAGCCAAACGTAAAGTCATGCTACAGAAGGTAGAAGCGACGTTGTACAACGAAGCGGCGTTTGTCCCACTGCATTGGCAGAGCCTTGCATGGGGCGCGCGTTCAAATGTACACGCGGCCGATATTGTTAACCCAATGGAACAGCCTTACTTTGGCGATCTTGTGGTCGATGAAAAGTAAGTAATGTTATAGCGAAAGCGACAGTGCCGGAGCTTGCTCCGGCACTTTTTCAGGAAGAAAGAGAAGGGGCAGGGAATGTTTACGTTTCTGGTCAAGCGCCTGTATCAGGCACTGATAGTGATGTTTGTGATCAGTTTGGTGGCCTTTGCCATCCAAGATAACCTTGGCGACCCATTACGAGAGTTGGTGGGGCAATCTGTATCAGAAGCAGAACGACAACAATTACGTGATGATTTAGGACTTAACGATCCGTTTATCACCAAATACAGCCGATTTTTAGCTAATGCGGTACAAGGCGATCTTGGCACGTCTTATACCTTTAAAAAGCCTGCCACAGAGGTGATTTTAGACAAGTTAGTTGCCACCTTAGAGTTAGTTTTTGGTGCCACAATTATTATTGTCTTGGTCTCTATTCCGCTTGGCGTGTACTCCGCGATTCATCCCAATAGTTTCTTAACCAAAGCCATTATGGCGTTCAGTAGTATTGGTATATCAATTCCCGTTTTCTTAACTGCCATTATGTTGATGTACGTCTTTTCTATTGAGCTAGGTTGGTTACCTTCGTTTGGTCGAGGTGAAACCGCCAACTATTTAGGTTGGGAGTCGGGGTTCTTTACCCTTGATGGCTTAAAGCACCTTGTGCTGCCATGTGTTGCCTTAGCGTCGATTATGTTGCCGTTGTTTATTCGTTTAGTGCGCTCTGAAATGTTAGAAGTGTTGAGCTCTGAATACATTAAGTTTGCGAAAGCGAAAGGGCTACCGATGAAAAAGGTCTACTACCAACACGCCTTAAAAAACACCATGCTGCCGGTATTAACGGTTGGCGGGGTGCAGATCGGTACCATGATTGCTTACACCATTTTGACTGAAAGTGTATTCCAATGGCCAGGCACAGGATTACTGTTTTTAGATGCCATTAACCGTGTTGATACCCCACTTATCACAGCTTACGTGATTTTTGTTGGCTTGATCTTTGTTGTAACTAATACCATCGTCGATTTGCTCTATGGATTGGTTAACCCGACTGTAAACCTGACTGGCAAGGGAGAGTAAGTCATGAGTAATACACTAGCTGCACCAAGCCGTTGGGAGCGTTTTAAAAACTCCGATATTTTGTATTATTTTAAGAAAGACAAAGTGGCGATGGTGTGCTTCGCTGTCTTTCTAACGTTTGCCACCACGGCATTGTTTGCACCGTTTATAGCGCCGAGTAATCCGTATGATTTAGCGTCGATAGATATTATGGATTCAGAGTTACCGCCATCATGGATGGAAGATGGTGATGAGAATTTCTTACTTGGTACCGACGATCAAGGCCGTGATATTTTATCGACCATGCTTTATGGTGCGCGTTTATCACTAACGATTGGTTTACTTGCTGTTGCACTGCAAATGACACTGGGGATCGTGATTGGCTTAACTGCGGGTTATTATGGTGGCCGTGTTGATAGTTTCTTGATGCGTATTGCCGACGTGCAGTTGTCATTCTCGACCATGATGGTGGCGATCATCGTTTCTGCGATTTTTCGTACCGCATTAGGTGCTGAAACCTATGCGCAATATGCGGTGATCATGCTGGTGATGATCATTGGTATTGCTGAATGGCCTCAGTATGCACGTACAGTGCGAGCTTCGGTATTAGCCGAGAAAAAGAAAGAGTATGTTGAAGCGGCAAAAGTCATGGGCTTTAGAGCGCCACGTATTATGTTCCGTCATATTCTGCCAAACTGTTTATCACCGATCTTAGTGATTTCAACGGTACAGGTGGCAAATGCCATTATGTCAGAAGCGGCCTTGTCATTCTTAGGCTTAGGTTTACCGGTAGATCAGCCATCATTGGGTTCACTGATCAGTATCGGCTTTAAATATATCTTCTCTGGCGCGTGGTGGATCACTGTCTTCCCCGGTATTTTGCTGGTGGTATTAGTACTGGTAATCAACTTGTTAGGTGATTGGTTACGGGACGTGTTTAACCCGAAGATTTATAAAGGCTAATAGCTTGATGTTTAGATAATAAAAAGGCGACCCATTGGTCGCCTTTTTTATTAGGTGCTGTTACGATTTTTTCATCGTAATAGTAGCAACTTTGGCACCATTATCGCTTAACGTATCACGAACAAGTACGCCTTTATCCCATGCTTTACCTGCTGGGATGTAGCTAAAGCGGTTGATCTTGAAGTTATCGGTTGTCTCACCAGTATCTTTGTCATTCCAACGTACTGTTGTGTTTAGCTGATCTAGTGTTGCTGTAGATACTTTATCGTTGGTACCAAACCACCAGAAGTCCATCTTTGCAAAGTCTTCGTATGTGATCGTTTCGTTTATGCCATCAGTAATATCGCATTTACCTATAAACTCTTGGCCTGTTAGTGTGATTGTATTCTCACCAAACGTTAAGTTAGATGTTGCTACATCATGACAATCAGGACGCGTTTCTTTAGCGGTCCATGTTCCTGTGAAGTCAACAAAGCGATCTGTTTTTGCATCCGCTACAGGATAGAAGAATTCGATGGATTCACTGATTCGTCCTGCGTAATCACCATCTAGGTATTCTTTGCTGCGAATTTGAGTGTAAACCTGAGTTACTGGATCGTATGTACCTGACTGTGCTTCTTTTTGTTTATGGTCGCCATCTTGACGCTCAATGTATTCAAGGTTAGCTTGAGTTAATAAGCGCTCACTACAGTTTTTTGCAGTCATACAAGCGTATGGAGAGCCCATTGTTTCAATTTCAGACCAAGGCATCATTTCATTTTCAGTATAAGCTTCCGCCTTATTAGTCATCTCATAAACAAAGCTTGGTAAAGTGCTTGTTTTTTCGATGGTTGAGTCGTTAGAACCAGCAAGAATAATAAATTGATCATCAGTCAACTTGTAGTTCATTAAGCTTAAGCCACCAACGTACTTACCGTTTTGTTGGTCTTGATGAATAACCGTTTTAAATGTTTCATCGCTGCTATTTTTAACGCGTAGGTTGGCACTACGATGAATAATAATTTGGTTAGAGCCTTTTGCCCATTGTGTTAATACTTCATCAGAACCACGTTGTAATTGTTCTGGGTTTAAAGATGCTTGCATGTGCTTTTGAGCATCAGCAGCAGCTACAAGCGCTTTTGAATCTAGCAGGGTTAATAGTGTTTCAACTGATTTTTCAAAGTAACCATCATCCAAGGTAATTTTCGCTAGTGCAGCTTGAATATCAGTACTTGGGTTATCTTTGATCAGTGAAGGGATGATAATGGTTGAATCATCATTGTGTTCGTTAATGGTTAGTAGTAAACGTGCAAGGTTAATAGAGCGCTCGTAGGTACCAGCTGCTTCAAATGGGGTTGTAACTGCACGACCAGAAACTGAACCAATTAATAGACCGTCTTTGCCACCGATATAGAAACTAATAGTGCCATTTTCTGCACCTAACTCGTAGTTACCTTCTGCATCTGTTTGTGCTGCTTTCGTACCGATAACGTAATCTAAGCCCTGTACCTTAGCATCAATAAATTGACCTGTTGTAACTGGTGTTGGATTGCCTGTATCTGGCTTACCAGTGTCAGGGTTGCCTGTCTCAGGAGATGGATTTTCAACATCTGGTGCTGTTGGCGTTGAAGATGAATCGTCGTTACAGCCAGTAAGAGTTAGCGTCGCAAGAAGGGATGCTGCAACAAGAGACAGTTTAAATTGCATGATATAGATTTCCTTAAACAATATGCACAGTTAATCAGCCGAAAATAACATTAAAACAGTGATTTATAGTTGATTTTTCGATATGTTTGCAATTAAGGAAAATAAAATCAATGGTAAAAAAGTGCTTATTCTTATGATGAATACTATATTTTATAAAATGCGATAAGATTAACGAAATTGCTGGCTGGCATTAAGTCTAATGCTTTAGCTACATCAATATTTTGATAATAAAAAAGGCGACCAATGGCCGCCTTTTTTATCAGTGAAACTCAAATTTAGAATAGTAAATGTGCCATGCCTGCAATCACAGGCAAGGTGACCAGTGTACGTAGGATGAAAATTACAAATAGTTCCCACGCTTTAACGGGTACTTTACTACCGATCAGCAGTGCACCAATTTCAGACATGTAGATAAGTTGTGTCACTGACATTGCTGCGATGATAAAACGGGTCATGTCGCTTTCAATGGTTGAGGCCAAAATAGATGGCAAGAACATATCAGCGAAACCCACCACAATCGTCTTTGATGCCGCTTCCGCTTCTGGAATGTGCAGCAATTCTAAGAACGGAATAAATGGCATACCTAAGTAATCAAATAGTGGTGTATTTTCTGCAATTACCAGCGCGATAGTACCAATTGCCATAACAACAGGCAGTACGCCAAACACCATATCTACGGCATTTTTCACACCATCTAACGCAATTGCTGGAATACTTTTAACTTCAGCTGCTTTCTTTAGTGCTTGGTGTAAACCGTAAGAGAAAACGTTGTGACCTTGTGGCACATTTTCATCATGTTGACTCTCTGTTGTGCCATCAATGTAGATGTTTTTCTTACGTGATAGTGGCGGTAGACGAGGCACAATAATTGCCGCGACAAGACCAGCAAGGCATACCGTTAAGTAGAACGGTGCAAACATGTGCTCTAAGTTAACTTGCGCGATCACGACTAAGCTAAAGGTAATAGATACCGCTGAAAAGGTTGTACCAATAATGGCCGCTTCACGTTGGGTGTACATTCCCGATTCGTATTGCTTACTGGTCAATAATACGCCTACCGAGCCATCACCTAACCAAGATGCAATGCAGTTAACGGATGAACGGCCAGGCAAACCAAAAATCGGACGCATGATTCGAGTAAATAAAGTGCCGAAAAATTCCAGTAGACCAAAATTGAGTAGAAGCGGCAGTAGCAAACCGGCAAAAATAAATACTGAGAATAGAACAGGTAGTAAATCGTTTAATACAAGACCGCCTGTCGCGTCGTTACGAAACATTACAGGGCCAATATTAAAGTACGCCATAACAGCAAAGATAGCACCAAGCTGTTGAACCACAAACCACATTGGTGATGGGTTTAGTAAGCCATTTAAAAAACCATTGCGTGTAATAAACCCTGGCTTAAACACTTTAGTGATGATCGACATGATAGCTGTAAAGCTGATCACGCCTGTCACAATCGATGTCAGTGAATGTTCAAACTGCGCTTGAATAGTTTTCGCTAAAACAGCGATAGGGATTGTAATGTCACCATTAAAATTAATCGGTGCCATAAAAAGAAAGACACCAATTAATGATGGGATAATGAACATTAGCCAGGTGTTTAAGGTGTTTTTAGGTGGTGCTACTGCTTGGTTATGCATCTTGATTTACAACCTACTGATAGAAACTGCCGAATAAATAGGAATACCCTCTATAGACCCTGTGAGAATAACTATTCACTGGTTTTCCATATTTAGGGAGGGAGAGATTACATTCTTTTAATAAAGCATGGAATAGTTGACTGGTAAAAAATGGTTAATTATGTAAATGTTTTTTGATTTTATTCTGATTTTTATGTGTTTAGTAAACGTTATGATTTAACAAATTAATAAAAATTAGTGTGTTATGACTATTATACTGTGATGGGTATTTGACTCATTATTCTAGAGGTTCTAGATACTCTTCTCATTTGCGCAATATTATTACTTATATGTAATAGTGTTTTTGCTTTGGCAGGGATTATGTTTTTCTTTGTAATGGTTATAATGATGACATTAAACAATATGTTGTATTTATTGCTTTAGCTTAATTATAACGTTACCAATTTATTGAGGTTTGCTATGACAGAACAACATCATAATCATTTTCACGTTGGTCAAATTATTGAAAATCATCCATTTGCAGCGGGAGATGGTGCTGTTCTGGAAATGTTCCGCAATGATATGACGAATGTTGTTTTTCTTGGTTTAGAGAACATTACTGAAGATGAACAACAACTGCTTGCTGAATCAGGTGCTGAGTTTGGTGTATTAAGCACTGAAAATGGCGGTTGTTTAGTGGTACTAAAACTCGGTGATCTGGCGTTTGATATTCAGTTTAATGCTGCAGTGATCCCTAATGAGTTTTTTGCACAACCTGCTGAAGATACAGCTTCATTAACATTAAACATGATGGCTGTTGATACACAAAGCAATGAAATGAAAGTGATCCGTGAGTTTTCATTGCCAGCAGAAGTTAGCCATAAATTAATTGATGTGGTTAACAAGCAGCGTGAAATCGAAGATGTGATGGCTGTGAATGCAGAAAACATGCATTTACTAAACACTATCAGCACTGAAGAGTTGCTAAAACAAATCACGCTTACGCAAATTCAAAGTGTGATTGCGCCAAGCTGTAGTTGTGGTCATGATCACCACCATCATCACTAATTAATGAATATATTTAAAAAAACATCGCCTTTGCGCGGTGTTTTTTTTCGTCTTAATTACACTTACGCTGTCGTGATTAAAAAACGTCAGGCCAAAGATTGAGTGGTAGAGGGTATATAGCAAAAGGGCTTTGAACATGCCGTTCAAAGCCCTTTCTAAATTCTTTTTTCAGTAAGGTATTTTAATGCTTACTTATTGTTGCCGTTTTTGTATAGAGAAGAAAACGCTGGAGTGTATAGAGCAACAATTTTATTTACGATGCGAGTCATGGAATTACCTATAAAGTTTAAGCTGTTTTTACTGTACAACCTTCGCCCAACCCTAAGATATATAGGCATTCAGTCGTGTTTCGATGCGCGAATTATAGATATTTTTGGAACATTGAAAAATGAAAAAAACTAGTGTTTTAGTATTAGTTTTACTAATGAATTGGCGGTGTGTGTTAATAGGTAAAAATACGCTTTTAAACTAAGCTCTTTCGGTATCGTTGATAAAAGCAATAGCATAAAAAAGGCGATGTATTTCACTACATCGCCTTATCTATATTAGGTTCGTGTTAATGCCTAGCGCATTGTCACAAATTCCTCAGAGCCTGTTGGGTGAATAGCCACAACGCTATCAAAATCAGCTTTTGTTGCGCCCATCTTCATCGCGACACCAAAGCCTTGGATCATTTCGTCAACCGCGAAACCAATACCGTGTAGACCGACTACTTTCTCGTCATCGCCTGCACAGATCAGCTTCATCTTACATGGTTGACGGTGCGCAGTAACTGCGGTGTACATTGCTGTGAAGCCTGACTTGTACACTTTCACGTTTTCTTCGCCGTATTGCGCAATCGCTTCAGCTTCAGTAAGACCGATAGTACCGATTGGTGGGTGGCTAAATACTACTGTAGGGACTAATTTGTAGTCCATCTTCGCATCAGGTTTGTTGTTAAATAGACGCTCAGAAAGCTGACGACCTGCTTTAACTGCTACAGGTGTTAGTTCGATACCGCCTTCCATGATGTCACCGACACAGTAGATACCAGGAACGTTAGTTTGTTGGTATTCATCCACTTTGATGAAACCACGGTTATTGGTTTCAACACCCGCAGCGGCTAGGTTGATGGCATCTGTAGTTGGCTCACGACCGATAGCCCAGATCAGTACGTCAGTATTGTGTGATTCACCGTTTTCAAAGTACAGCGTGATTGAGCCGTCTTTTTCTTTCACTACTTCTTTTGGCACAGATTGCGTATGTAACGCTGGCCCTTCAGCTGCCATAACTTCAACTAGCGTATCTACAATCATTGGATCGAAGCTACGTAGTGGTGATTCTTTACGTACGAATAAGTGCGTATCTGTACCTAGTGCATTTAATACACCAGCGATTTCAACGGCAATGTAACCTGCACCAATGATAGCGGCACGTTTTGGTTGCTCTTTTAGTTCGAAGAAACCGTTAGAGTCGATACCGTAGTGTGCGCCTTGGATTGCAGGAATTGATGGACGGCCACCAACAGCAATAAGAATGTGATCAGCGGTGTAGTGTTCACCGTTTACTTCAACAGTTTTCTGGTCAACGAAATGGGCAAAACCGTTGATCACTTCAACTTTGTTATTGCCTAGTACATTGTCGTAAGAAGTGTGGATACGGCTGATGTAAGCTTCACGGCTTTCGACCAGTTTGCTCCAGTCAAAACCTTTTACATCAACATTGAAGCCGTAATCTTTTGCGTAAAGGTGCATAGCTTCAGCGATTTGAGCACCGTGCCACATCACTTTTTTAGGTACACAACCTACGTTTACACAAGTACCGCCGAGTGCTTTTGCTTCGATAATCGCAACTTTTGCACCATACATTGCAGCACGGTTTGCCGATGCAATACCGCCGCTACCACCGCCGATACAGATGTAATCAAAATGCTTTGCCATGACTTTACTCCATTAATATTCGTTATATTCGTGACGAGCTATTGAGCTAGTGTAATAAAGATTGGGGTGCCTGACGAGGATTTAAAATCGGAAAATACGATTGATTTGCTATTAAATCATCGGAAATTGAGATTGTGGCACGAATTATCTGGTACAGGCAGCATACACTGCCTGTATTTAAAGGGAGGAAAGATTGCCAATGGAGCTTATTCAGGCACAACCCATTCAACGGTGTGGTGACCATGATTAGGCGCAATGGCTTGCTGTAACCAAGGTAGAATGTCACGCATTTGGCTTTCTAGCTTCCAAGGCGGGTTAATCACAATCATGCCTGATGCTGTCATACCGCGCTCTTCACTATCAGGCTCTACACCCAGTTCAATTTGTAAGATTTTGGGGATATTTAAATCTTTTAAGCCTTGAAGCATGTTGTCGATAGTTTCACGATAAACCACAGGGTACCAAATCGCATAGGTACCTGTCGCCCAACGTTGATGGCTTTGCTTGATCGCTTTTACTACATCTTGGTATTCATGTTTAAGTTCATAGGGGGGATCGATCAGTACCACACCGCGACGCTCTTTCGGCGGTAGGGTCGCTTTTAAGCGAGCAAAGGCATCTTCTTTATACATTTTTACTTGGCGATCGCCACGGAACTCTTGCAGGAGTAGAGGGAAATCACTTGGGTGAAGTTCGGTGAGTACCATACGGTCTTGATCACGGATTTGTGCGCGTGCCACTTTTGGAGAGCCTGGGTAGTAACGCAGCTCTTCGCCGTGATTAAGATCTTTAATCGTTTCAATGTAGCTTTGGATCGCTTCAGGGATATCATCACGTGACCAAATACGTGCAATACCTTGTTTAAATTCACCGGTTTTTTCGCTGCGCTCATCTTGCAGATCGTAACGACCTACACCTGAGTGGGTATCGTGATAGACGAAAGGTTTATCTTTCTGCTTGAGTGCATCCAAAATTAAGCTTTGAACAATGTGTTTAACCACGTCGGCATGGTTGCCAGCATGGAAGCTGTGACGATAACTCAGCATGAAATCAATCTCTATCGGTATATAAAAGGAGAGGGGTTAAACAGTATTATCGTTAATTCTCACCTATTATCCAACCATGACACCACCTTTAGAGTGAACAATCATGAGTAAATGCGTGAATTCTTGCCTTTTTATACACTAAACCACGCAAACGATTGAAATTTACCTATCGCGGGCGCATGTTAATAATAAGATAAAAAAATAAAGGAAAAGCGTATGTCTAACCCATTATTGACGATGACCGATTTGCCACCGTTTGCTCATATTAAACCTGAGCATATTAAGCCCGCGGTTGAACAAGCGATCGCAGATTGTCGTGAAAATGTAGAATCTGTGTTGATGGAAATGGCAGAGCCAACTTGGGAAACCATCTGTGCGCCTTTAGCTGAAACTGATGATCGCCTAGGTCGTATTTGGTCACCTGTCGGTCATCTTAATGGCGTGAAAAATAGTGCTGAATTACGTGAAGCGTATGAAAGCTGTTTGCCTCTGTTATCTGATTACAGTACCTGGGTTGGACAACACAAAGGATTGTATGAAGCCTATAAAGCGATTAAAGCGAGCGATAAATTTGCGTCGTTGAATAAAGCGCAGCAAAAGTCGATCAAAGACGCCTTAAAAGAATTTGAGCTATCAGGTATTGGCTTACCTGCACAAGAGCAAGCGCGTTACGGTGAGATCAGTAAACGCTTATCTGAGCTATCTTCAACCTTTAGTAATAACGTGTTAGATGCCACCATGGCATGGAACAAGGTCATTACTGATGTTGAGCAATTAAGCGGTTTGCCTGAATCGGTTTTGCTTGCGGCAAAAGCGAACGCAGAAGCGAAAGAGAAAGAAGGGTATTTATTCACTCTAGAAATGCCGTCGTACTTACCGGTAATGACTTACTGTGATAATCGTGAACTCCGTGCTGAAATGTATGAAGCGTTCGGTACCCGTGCCTCAGATCGTGGTCCTAATGCAGGTGAATTTGATAACACTGAAGTCATTGCAGAAAAACTGAAACTGAGCCACGAACTGGCTCGTATGTTAGGGTTTAACAGCTACAGTGAAAAATCACTGGCGACCAAAATGGCGGAATCTACCGAGCAAGTGTTAGGTTTCTTAAATGATCTTGCTGATCGTGCGAAGCCACAAGGTGAGCGTGAGGTGGCTGAGCTACGTGAATATGCTAAGAATGAATATGGTATCGACGATCTACAGCCATGGGATTTTGCTTACTATTCAGAGAAGCTAAAACAACATCGTTACAGCATTTCAGATGAAGAATTACGTCCATATTTCCCTGAAAAGAAAGTCGTTGCAGGTCTCTTTGAGGTATTAAAGCGTGTGTTTGGTTTAGAGATCAAACAACGTGAAGGTGTAGAAGTTTGGCATGATTCGGTAACGTTTTATGACATCTTTGATAATAAAGGCAAACTTCGCGGTAGCTTTTATCTTGATCTTTACGCCCGTGATCATAAACGTGGTGGTGCGTGGATGGACGAATGCATGGTTCGTCGCACCCGTATTGATGGCACACTACAAACCCCAGTAGCCTACTTAACTTGTAACTTTAACCGTCCGATTGGCGATAAGCCGGCATTGTTTACTCACAATGAAGTCGTAACCTTGTTCCATGAAACGGGCCACGGTATTCATCACATGCTAACGCAAGTTGATGTAGCGTCAGTATCAGGTATTAACGGTGTGCCATGGGATGCGGTAGAGCTACCAAGCCAGTTCCTAGAAAATTGGTGTTGGGAAGAAGAAGCACTGGCGTTTATTTCTGGTCACTATGAAACAGGCGAGCCACTACCAAAAGAAATGCTAGATAAGATGCTCGCAGCGAAGAACTTCCAATCAGCGATGTTTATTTTACGTCAGCTTGAGTTTGGTCTGTTCGATTTCACGCTATACACCGAATATGATCCAGAAGTGGGCGCACAGGTGTTAGATACCTTATTTAAAGTGAAATCACGTGTCTCAGTGGTACCAAGCCCAGAATGGGGACGTTTTCCACACAGCTTTAGTCATATTTTTGCTGGTGGCTATAGTGCAGGTTACTACAGCTATTTGTGGGCAGAATTATTGTCTTCTGATGCGTTTTCACGCTTTGAAGAGGAAGGCATTTTCAATCCGCTAACAGGTCAAGACTTCCTAACTTGTATTCTTGAGCAAGGGGGCAGTGAAGAGCCAATGGCGCTATTCAAACGCTTCCGTGGTCGAGAGCCTGAGCTAGATGCAATGCTGCGTCATAGTGGTATTACGGGTTAATTATGACTATTGCTGTATAAAAAAAAGGCTCCTTTAAGGAGCCTTTTTTGATCGAGTAGAATGTTTAGTCTTGCGATGTCACGACCATAGGCCAGCCCATATCTGTTTGACGGGTTGCTTCTTGGTGTAGCTCACTACGCGTTAGCGGGTTGTTGATCAGCCATTTTGCAGGCAACAGTAACGTTAACTTATCGTTATCAACTTGCAGGCTAAATGGCGGTAAACAATGGGTATCACGACGGTGGCACATAATCACGGCAATACGTAATAAACGCAGTAATCGCGCCGCGCTTTGAGCTGAGAGGGCATGTTGCTCAGGTAAGCTGGTGAGAGGACCAATGTAGCGACGTAAGATTTCGGCCAGTAAATGACGTTGAGCACGGGTAAAACCAGGAAGATCTAGGTGCTTGATTAGATAAGCTGCATGATCTGCACTTTTCTTAAATTCAATGCTTGTCCCTATCTCATGCAGTTTTACCGCCGCTTCCAATAAGTTTTGTGCTTGAGGCTCTAGTTGCCAATTTGGGCATTGGCTTAACATCGACATTGCCATATCGTTGACAATATCGGCATGTTCGGTATCAATTTGAAAGCGTTGCTGAACACTGTTTATGGTACGAGTACATACATCATGATGGCGCATTTGTTCCATCATTTCATACACCATGCCTTCACGTAGCGCGCCACCGGCTAGCGTCATAGATTCAATTTTTAATGACTCAAATAGCGCGATTAAAATTGATAAACCACTAGGGAATACTAATGCGCGTTCTAGTGTTAAACCTTCAATATCAAGATCTTCTAAGCGCTCGTATTGCATAGCTTGACGTTGTAAGCGCTTAAGCTTTTGCAAGGTAATGATTTCATCCATTCCTTGCGCCAGCATAATTTCTTGTAGTGCTTGTACCGTTCCACTGGCACCAACACAAGATTCCCAACCGAGTTCGGTATAGCGTTCAATGATCGGTTCAATGACTTCTTTGGCGCCATTAATCGCCGCCTCGAAGTTGGCTGAAGTGAGGTAGCGATCTTTAAAGTAACGTTCAAGCCAAGTCACACAACCAATTTTTAAGCTGGTTAAAGCGCTGCTATCAAACCCTTTGCCAATAATAACTTCAGTGCTGGCACCGCCGATATCGACCACTAAACGTTTATCACTACCACCAGAGGTGTGCGCCACCCCTTGATAGATAATGCGGGCTTCTTCTTCACCCGGAATAATATTGACCGGATAACCAAGAATAGCCTTCGCCTTGGAAAGAAATTCTTCTGCGTTCACTGCTGTACGTAAGGCGGCAGTACCAACGATACGGATATGGTCGGCTTTGATATCTTGTAAGCGTTCGGCAAAGAGAGCCAAACAATCAAGGCCACGCTGCATCGCTTCTTCGCTGAGTACATTTTGGTTGTTAAGCCCTGCGGCTAAACGCACTTTACGTTTGATTTTCGCGAGTGTCTGAACACTGCCATTTACTTCGCGCACAATCCACATGTGGAAACTATTTGAGCCGAGATCAATGGCGGCATAAAGCGGTGATACTGAATTTCTTTCCATAGACATACATTACTTATCGTTATTACGCAGGCTTATTGTTTTGAGGCGGACGACGGCGATTATTGCGCGAACGTTGTTGCCCTTGACCTTGGCCTTGACGTTGAGTGTTACGGCGACCACCTTGACGAGGATTTCGTTGGAGGCGGATCGGTGCTGGAAGATCGTCTAACAATGCTTCTGAATCATACTTTGACTGTGGAATACCATGTTCAATGTAAGTTTCAATAGCGGTTAGGTTAATAGCGTACTCTTCACAAGCAAAACTGATTGAGTGACCACTTAGGCCTGCACGACCTGTACGACCAATACGGTGTACATAATCTTCTGCATCATCAGGGAGATCGTAGTTAAATACGTGCGTTACTGCAGGGATATGCAAACCACGTGCAGCGACATCGGTCGCGACTAAGATATCAACATCACCGTTGGTGAATTGATCCAAAATACGCTCACGTTTTTTCTGTGGCACATCGCCAGTTAGCAAACCAACACGATGACCATCAGCAGCTAAGTGACCCCAAACATCTTCACAGCGGTGCTTGGTATTAGCAAAAATAATTGCGCGTTCTGGCCACTCTTCCTCGATCAACGTTTGTAATAAACGCATTTTTTCTTGGTTAGATGGGTAGAACAATTCTTCTTGAATGCGGTGGCCCGTTTTTTGTTCCGGCTCAACGACAACGCTTTCAGGACTATTCATATGTTCAAATGCTAATTCTTTCACACGGTAGGACAATGTGGCTGAGAATAGCAGGCTTAAACGCTCGCTCGGTGCTGGCATGCGACGGAACAAGAAGCGAATGTCTTTAATAAAACCTAAATCGAACATACGATCGGCTTCATCAAGTACTACGACTTGAATGCTCGCTAAATCAATAACACGTTGCTTGTAGAAATCAATAATACGGCCACACGTACCGATTAAGATATCCACACCCTCATCAAGAATCGCTTTTTGCTTCTCGTAAGGTTCGCCACCGTAAGCGAGACCGGCTTTCAAGCCCGTACTTGCAATCAGTGATGATGCATCATTATAAATTTGGATCGCCAATTCACGCGTAGGCGCCATGATAATGGCACGCGGTTGATTGGTTTTTCGATGTGCAGGCGCAGCAGTCTCCAATAAATGGTTAAAAGTAGCGGTTAGGAAGGCAATGGTTTTACCCGTACCTGTTTGAGCCTGTCCCGCGATATCATGGCCAGTGAGCATAACTGGCAATGCCAAGGCTTGGATCGGGGTACAATTATGGAACCCTTTATCATCCAATCCTTTTAAAACTAGAGGGTTTAACCCTAGCTCGGCAAATTTCCGCTCTGTGATGTGAGTCGTCTTCATTGCTATAGAATATCAGCTTAGGGTTGCAATACGAAACGTATTCCATTCAAATAGGGTAACGATTTGCTGGTAAAATAAGATCAGCTAACAAAATCAACTGTTGGAGTGGAAGATGAGCGACAAGATTGTGCAGCTTACAGATGCGAGTTTTGACACTGATGTAATCAATGCTGCTGGCCCGGTATTAGTCGATTTTTGGGCTGAATGGTGTGGTCCATGTAAAATGATTGCCCCTATTCTTGACGAAATCGCTGATGAATACGAAGGCAAGCTAACGATTGGTAAATTAAATATTGATCAGAATGCGGAAACACCGCCGAAGTTTGGTATTCGTGGTATTCCGACATTACTGCTGTTTAAAGACGGTGGTGTAGCGGCAACAAAGGTTGGCGCGCTGTCGAAAACACAGCTTAAAGAGTTCTTAGACGCGAACCTATAAGTGCAATTTTACAAACCATGGACAATTTGTAAGTTGTACATGGTTTGTCTAACGTCTATGCTAGACGGATAGAACGTTTAGTGTTACCTTAGCGCACAGAAATTACATTTTCGTTCATTTCTTGACCAGGCCCTATTGGTCATCTTTATCTCAACTAATATAGAACCCCGATTTTGACAGACAAGAAACCCACCACTATGAACCTTACAGAATTAAAGAGCCAACCGATTTCTAAGTTGGTATCACTTGGCGAAAGTTTAGGATTAGAAAACCTTGCCCGCTTGAGAAAGCAAGACATCATCTTCTCCATTCTTAAGCAGCATGCGAAGAGTGGTGAGGATATTTTTGGCGATGGTGTTCTAGAAATATTACAAGATGGCTTCGGCTTCCTTCGTAGCGCTGATAGTTCTTACCTTGCTGGCCCTGATGATATTTATGTATCACCAAGTCAAATCCGTCGTTTTAACTTACGTACTGGCGATACCATTGCCGGAAAAATTCGTCCACCAAAAGACGGTGAGCGTTACTTTGCACTACTGAAAGTTAACGAAGTAAACTACGACAAGCCAGACAACGCCCGCAATAAGATCCTATTTGAAAACCTTACCCCACTGCATGCAAACTCACGTATGCGTATGGAACGTGGTAACGGTTCTACAGAAGACATCACAGCACGTGTTCTTGATTTAGCATCACCTATCGGTAAAGGCCAGCGTGGTCTGATTGTTGCTCCGCCAAAAGCGGGTAAAACAATGCTACTTCAAAACATTGCCCAAAGTATTGCCCATAACCACCCTGAGTGTGAGTTAATGGTATTGCTTATTGATGAGCGTCCAGAAGAAGTGACCGAGATGCAACGCCTTGTAAAAGGCGAAGTGATTGCATCAACGTTTGATGAGCCAGCATCACGTCACGTACAAGTGGCTGAAATGGTAATTGAAAAAGCAAAACGTTTAGTAGAGCACAAGAAAGATGTGGTTATCTTACTTGACTCAATTACACGTCTAGCACGTGCATACAACACCGTAATTCCTTCTTCTGGTAAGGTATTAACTGGTGGTGTAGATGCCAACGCCCTTCACCGTCCTAAGCGCTTCTTTGGTGCTGCACGTAACGTAGAAGAAGGCGGTAGCTTAACTATCATCGCAACAGCACTCGTTGATACTGGTTCGAAAATGGATGAAGTTATCTACGAAGAATTTAAAGGTACAGGTAACATGGAACTTCACCTTTCTCGTAAGATCGCTGAGAAACGTGTATTCCCTGCTATTGATATCAACCGCTCAGGTACGCGTCGTGAAGAGCTACTAGCGAAAGCGGACGAGCTACAGAAGATGTGGATTCTACGTAAGATCGTTCACCCAATGAGCGAAACTGACAGCATGGAATTCTTAATTGATAAGCTATCAATGACGAAGACTAATGATGAATTCTTTGATGCGATGCGTCGTCAGAAGTCATAATACGCTGTACTGAGTCACAGATTTTGAAAACGTCGCCCACGGGCGGCGTTTTTTATTGACAGAAATTACCTTGTATTGCGATGGTATGGGTAAGGAAGAAGAGTTTTACTTCGCTAGGGAGGCGTTATGTTACGACATTGGTGTGCGCTAGGCTTGCTGATCGCCTCGGCATTACAGCCTATTTCTGCGACAGAGATAACCGAAGCGAAAATCCAGCATATTAAGCAAATGCCACAATTTGTTGCTCACATTGAGGCGCTCAAACCTTATTATGATCACAGTGATTTTCAGTCATTGGAGATTCTGCTTGATCAACTCCCGCCATTAACTCAAGAAGTGGCTCGTAGCCAGTTGATCAAATACGCCAGCGAAGTCGGTCGTTTTAACACTGCTCGTATTGCGTGGCTCAAAATTCAAGCGAAGCGACAATCACCGTTTACTATTACCGAGCAAGGTGACGGTTATACCGTCAGCCGAATGGCTTTCTTTTATAGTAATCAAGCCAATGGGCTGCTGCGTGAGTGGAAAAAAGACTTAGTGAGCCAGCGAGCTGTGATTAACTTAGAGCGAGGAAAATTGACGTTATCTGAATGGCTAAAAGGCGATTTAGAGCAGCAACAGAAGCGCAGCCAAGTGATTGCACGTGCGATCGCGCAATTATCACCGCCAGCAATTAATGCGCTGGTTGAGCAGTTTCATTCAGATCCTCAGCTGATTTGGCTGCCAGATAACAGCATCTTAGCAACCTTAGCAGCACACTCTAATGATGCGAAGTTGTATGATGTGTTATGGCGTCGCCGTACCGATCAATACAGCTTGGCAGAATTAAACCGTTTATCTCAAGTTACCGCTTCTGATTTTGTGGTAAGCCAATTAATTGCAGCAACAGCAAACCCTTCATTAAAAGAGTCAGCATACCGCGCTTTAACCAGTTTTAAGCCATTGCCTGATAAAGCCAAAATCTTTTTACAGAACCAGTTAGGTAACGAAATAGAACGTTTGTTGATCACGCCTCACTTGCTTAAGCAAGGTCATGGTCACTGGTTACAACAACTCTTAACTGCCAGCAGTGATCCTGATTTAGTTGCTCATATAGAAGAGTTGTTATCGATGGGCTCAGTGTCTGCAATGAAACCCTAACCCCTTTATTTACTAGGGTGATAACCAGCTTAATTGAAACATCTGGTGGCGAAATTAGACCGCAGAACGGGTGTTTTAGCCTCTACAACTGGTTATACTAGCGAAAATCATTCTCATCACTACGCTGTTATTTTCGGTTATGGCGTAGCTCAATCGTGGTATCAGATATGAAATTCAAGGATCTGCGAGACTTCATCGCCTATTTAGAACAAAACGGGCAATTGAAGCGAATTAAGCAAGCAGTCGATCCCGATCAAGAAATAACAGAAATTAGCGATCGCACTTTACGTGCTGGTGGTCCTGCGCTTTTGTTTGAAAATCCTATTGGTTACAACATGCCAGTGCTTGCCAACTTGTTTGGTACGCCACAGCGTGTTGCGATGGGAATGGGGCGCACAGAAGTGAAAGAGTTGCGCGAAGTCGGTAAATTATTAGCGTATTTAAAAGAGCCTGAGCCACCTCGTGGTTTTCGTGAAGCGTTAGATAAGATCCCAGCATTTAAGCAAGTACTCAATATGCCAGTGAAGCGTCTGCGCAATGCGCCGTGCCAAGAAATTGTGTGGCAAGGTGATGAGGTTGATTTAGATAAAATCCCTGTAATGAGCTGTTGGCCTGATGATGTGGCACCACTGCTTACATGGGGCTTAACCATCACTAAAGGACCACATAAAAAGCGCCAAAACTTAGGGATTTATCGTCAGCAAAAAATCGCGAAAAATAAAATCATTATGCGCTGGTTGGCTCACCGTGGTGGGGCATTAGATCTGCGTGAATGGATGGAAACTCATCCGGGTGAGAAATTCCCAATTACTGTCGCTTTTGGTGCCGATCCTGCCACGATTTTAGGCGCAGTAACGCCAATTCCAGATACCTTATCTGAGTACGCTTTTGCAGGCTTACTGCGTGGGCGTCGTACTGAAGTGGTGAAAAGTTTAACCAATGACTTAGATGTGCCAGCAAGCGCTGAAATTGTCATGGAAGGCTATATCGACCCTGAAGAATTTGCAGATGAAGGCCCGTATGGCGATCACACGGGTTACTATAACGAGAAAGAGCGTCATCACGTCTTTACCATCACGCATATCACCATGCGTAACGATCCGATTTATCACAGTACTTACACAGGTCGTCCGCCCGATGAGCCTGCGGTATTAGGTGTGGCACTGAACGAAGTCTTTGTGCCGATTTTGCAAAAGCAATTTCCTGAGATAGTTGATTTCTACCTGCCACCAGAAGGTTGTTCATACCGTATGGCGGTGGTGACGATGAAGAAGCAATATCCGGGTCATGCCAAACGTGTGATGATGGGCGTATGGTCTTTCTTGCGCCAGTTCATGTACACCAAGTATGTGATTGTGTGTGATGAAAGTGTCGATGCCCGTAATTGGGACAGTGTGGTGTCTGCGATGACAACTCACATGGAGCCAGTACGTGATACCTTGTTCATTGATAACACCCCAATTGACTCGTTAGATTTTGCTTCGCCTGTGGTTGGACTTGGCTCTAAAATGGGCTTAGATGCAACGGTGAAATGGGATGCTGAGCTTGCTAGTACACCATCGATTGCCGCCAAATATGATGAGCAATTTGATGTTGATGCGGGCATGGCTGCTTTGCGTGACGCTTATCCTGAGATCCTTGATATTTACGTACCGACGGCAAGTAAGCAGCAGATGGCGATTGTAAGTATTACCAATACCGAATCGGATCAGGCGCAACGTGTGATGCAAGGTGTTTGGGACTTCATGGCGCAGTTTAGTGATGCAAAATTTGTCATCTTGTGTGATCAAGACGTCAACGTGCGTGATTGGAACGATGTTATTTGGGCGATCACTACACGTATGGATCCTAGCCGTGATACGGTACAACTAGCGCCAACATTAGACCAAAGTAGTAAGCTTGGATTAGATGCTACTAATAAATGGCCTGATGCTGTGGCACGTGAATGGGGTAACCCAATAGTTAAGAATCCGCAAGTTGTCGCGAGAATAGATGCGATTTGGGACCAACTTGGGATCGAGAAGTAACGGTTTATCGCTATACTGAGCGGTAGAGTGAGTATTATTTATTGCTGCTTCAAATAGTAAGTAGTAAGAGAAAATTATGTATCAAGTACGCCTGTTGCCAAACAACATCACCTTTACTGCGTCAACGCAGCAAACGGTATTACAAGCAGCGCTCGACGCAGGCATTACTTTTCCCAATCGCTGTCAGGTAGGGGCATGTGCAATGTGTATGTGCCGTAAAACATCCGGTGAAGTGAGTTATCAGTTAGCGCCAATGCTCACTGAAAAAGAACAAGCGGAAGGATGGATTTTTACCTGCCAAGCGGTAGCGGAAAGTGACTTGGTGTTAACGTTAGACTAGAGGAAAACCATGTCTATCCAGTGCGAAGTAAAGTCAGTACAACCCTTAGCCGCGAACACGTATCGCATTTTGTTAAAGCCTGAGCAGGCGATTGATTTCAAAGCGGGACAATACCTGCTTGCGGTAATGGGCGAGAAAGATAAACGTCCATTTTCAATTGCTAGTAGCCCATGCCGTGAAGGCGAGCTTGAGCTACATATTGGTGCGGCAGAGCAAAATGCGTATGCATTAGAAGTCGTAGAAGCGATGAAAGCAGCATTAGATTGCAATGAGCCTGTCGTGGTTGATGCAGCCCACGGTGATGCATGGCTGCGCCATGAAAGTGAGCGTCCACTACTAATGATCGCCGGTGGTACTGGTTTTTCTTATATCCGTAGCATGCTTGATAACTGCATTAGCCGTGGTTTAACCCAGCCTATTTTTGTGTATTGGGGTGGTCGTGGTATCGATCAGCTGTATGCGAATGAAGAGATGCAGGCGTTAGCAGCAAAACACGGCAACATTACCTATGTGCCTGTAGTTGAAAATGCCCCTGCAAACTGGTCAGGCAAAGTCGGTAATGTATTGGATGCTGTTGCAGAAGATTTTGTTTGCCTATCAGCGTACGACATCTACGTGTGTGGTCGTTTTGAAATGGCAGGTGCCGCCCGTGAGCGTTTCTGCAGTGATAAAAATGCGCAAAGAGAACATATGTTTGCTGACGCATTTGCGTTTATTTAACGATTAAATGTTTAAACCAAAGCCAGCGTTAAACGCTGGCTTTGTTGTTTTTATAACAAGCGATTTACCATTGGCTTTGCTGAACTTTGCGTTTCACCCAGGTTTCATTTAGCCACAGTGAAAACATTATGATCACGCCACCGACTATCAAACGTGAATAATCCACATCACGATTCCAAATCACGATATTCACAATCAACCCAGCAGGTACCAGTGCATTATTCATGATTGCCAGCGCGCCAGCATTGACTAACGTCGCCCCTTTATTCCAGATGAAATACCCTAAGCCTGAAGCAACGATACCAAGATAAACCAATATCCCCCATTGAGTATCGGTCATCGGTAGCTTGTCGTTATTGCCAAACAATAAGAACATCGGTAACGCGATACAGATAGCACCAATGTAAAACCAGCCAAATACCGTATGTTGTGGCAACTCTGTGGTTTCTTGTTCGATAATTCGCTTATAGCCCACTTGCCCGATAGCAAAACACAGGTTCGCCCCTTGGACGATGAAAAAGCCGATAATAAAGTTTTGGTTGATGCCTTCAAACTTGATCACAGCAGCACCCAGTACAGCGATTGCTGCGGTGAGCAAATACCACGGAGAAAACTGTTTATGGAGTGCATCGTAAATCAAAGTGACATAAATTGGGGTGAAAATAGTAAACAGTAATACTTCAGGCACACTGAGATATAAAAAAGATTGGTAGTAGAAGCAATACATAATCCCTAATTGGAAAGCGCCAACGATCATTAATTTGAGCGCTAATTTGGGATGAATATGTTTAAAGCGTAAAAAAGGGATAAAAACCAACGCGGCTAAACTGACACGAGTTAATACCGAAAACCAAGGGTCAACCTGACCTGCAAGGTAGACGCCAATTAAGCTAAAAGAAAACGCCCATAAAAGGGTGATGACAGATAAATATCCCATTACGCCAGCAACATCCATTTGAAAAATTAAGGGTATGCAGTGTAGCGAAAGTTAATCTTGTCGCCTATGAAAGATAGAGTAGAAAATAACAGGTATGAGCAGCAGCCAACGGTGTTGGCTGCTGGATTAAGAGGGGGATAGCGAGATTATTTCAGTGGAATCATTAATAAATCAACAGGCGTACGGCTTAGAAGTTGGCGGGTTGATGATAAGATTTTGCTCCAGAAATCTTGATGATGACCACAAATGACCAAATCAACATCCATGTTTTTTATCGCATGACAAATTTCTTCACTCAGATCACCGCTACCGACAAGGGTATGTGACACCGGATAGTGTGCTTTTTGTGCCAGTTGATGAAGGCGTGTTTGCGCATCATTTTCAGCACGCTCATGCATCTCTGCTAAATTAATATCAATGAGTCCGGTGTATAAATCAGCGTAATCAACATCGATATGGATCAGAGATAACTTCGCATCTAGGGCTTTGGCTAATAGCGCGGCCTTATGGACTAATACTTCGCTATCGTCTGATAAATCGATGGCGGCAAGGATATGTTTATAGACCATTAACTGACACTCCATATTCATTAGGTATGATTCATATTAGCATTGAGTATGGGGCAAAAATATCGATTTAGTCGCATCTTATTACGGAGTTGTGGTTAATTATTTTTCAAAAACAAGTAAGCGATTTTACTGTTGATTTCGTACTTCATGAAAAATAAAAGAGAATTATCTCAGTATTTTTTTTCGTTAGTTGCATTCTAAACAATGCGCAGTGACAATGTCTTGATTACACTTAAACAAACAGGAGTAGTGCAATGTTAGCCAAGGCTATGGTTGATAACCTAAACGAGCAAATCAACTTAGAATTTTTCTCTTCAAACCTATACTTACAGATGAGTGCATGGTGTGAGGATAAAGGTTTCGAAGGTGCTGCTGAATTTTTACGTGCTCATGCCGTTGAAGAAATGGAACATATGCAACGTTTGTTTACTTATGTGAGCGAAACAGGCGCATTGCCAATTCTTGGTACGATTGAGGCGCCAAAACACGAATTTGCATCACTAGGTGATGTATTCCGTGAAACCTATGAGCACGAGCAATTAATTACTAAGAAGATCAATGAGCTTGCTCATGTTGCATTTACTACGCAAGATTACTCAACATTTAACTTTTTACAGTGGTACGTATCAGAGCAACACGAAGAAGAAAAATTGTTTAAAGGCATTTTAGATAAAATTGAGTTAGTCGGTGAAGACGGTAAGGCACTATTCTTTATTGATAAAGATTTATCCGCGATGGCAAAAGCAGAGTCTACATCTGTTATGGATTCACAAGCCTAATATTGATAGGGAGCAAATTTGCTCCCTTATCTCCCGGCGAGTGGAACCGCATTTTTTGGGAGAATATATATGAGTAGTGATGCATTTCTTTTCGCACTTTTTTTAGTGGCAGTTGTTAATACGTCTCGTTACATCAGTACCTTAAGAACATTGCTGGTGGTGATGCGAGAATGTGATCCCCTGTTGTATCAGCAAGTGGATGGGCGCGGTTTTTTCTCTTCTCAAGGTAATGTCAGTAAACAGATCCGTTTATTTCATTACATCCGCAGCGAGCAATATAAAAAGCATCATGATCCGGTCTTTATGGCGAAATGTATTAAAGTACGTAAGCTATTTGTTCTCGCCAGTACCTTTATGATCACCTTTTTTATCGCGATTTTTGCGGTTGCCTTTCTTGGCTACTAACACTTCTTCGACGGAGCACTAAGAACCTTGTTTTTAGGCTAGCTTTGCGCGGTGTCCGATGTTTAGTATGATCTCAATATAATATGACGGATAGGCTATATCGGTAGCCTATTTTTTGCGTATCGCTAATCATAGAGAAACAGAAACGTTATGGAAAAGTTCATATATTGGTGGTCGTCGTTAGAAAAGGGCGCATCTGTCGATTGGATGTATAACATTGGCTTACTGTTATTGTTGAGCTCGGTGTTATGGGGCGGATGGATCTTATTGTCACGCCGTTTAGCTATAGTGGCAGAAAAAAGTCAGTTTATTTGGGATGACGCATTAATCAGTGCGATCCGCGCCCCCATTACCTTATGTATTTGGGTTTGGCCGGGACTGCTGTCGATAGGCATATTAGTCGATAACTTGACCAGTTATTCCAGTACATCATTATCGACTCTTCGTCATCTGTTGCTGATCTGGACCATTGTTTGGACGCTATTTCGTTTAATTTCCAATATGGAGCAGACCATATTGGAAAACCGACCGCAGCGTGATGCGACAACCGTAAATGCGATATCGAAGATTTTGCGTTTAATCGTCATGGTGTTTGGCGGTTTAATTGCGATGCAAAATCTGGGCTTGAGTTTATCAGGCTTACTCACCTTTGGTGGTGTTGGTGGTTTAGTTGTCGGTATGGCAGCCAAAGATCTGCTGGCGAATTTCTTTGGCGGCATGATGTTATATTTTGATCGTCCGTTTAAGGTGGGTGATTGGATCCGCAGTCCTGATCGTCAAATTGAAGGTACGGTAGAGAAAATTGGTTTCCGTATGACCATTATTCGCACCTTTGATAAGCGTCCAATGTATGTGCCTAACTCGGTGTTTAGCTCGGTGGTGGTAGAAAATGCGTCTCGCATGCTCAATCGCCGTATTAAGCAAAGTGTCGGTTTACGGTATTGTGATGCTGCGGTGGTGGGTGATGTCGTGCGTGATATTAAAACTATGCTACAAAACCATCCAGATATCGATACTCGACAAACCTTGATTGTGAGTTTTGATACTTACGGTGCGTCGTCACTTAATATCTTGGTATATACCTTTACCAAAACGGTTGAATGGATTAAGTACAAAGACGTACAGCAGGATGTGATGCTTAAAATTGTTGAGATTGTACATTCGCATGGGGCCGATTTTGCTTTCCCAACCACAACATTAGACATGCCTGCAGCGGCATCTACGGCATTGGCCTCTATTGAGCGTGCTCAGCAAGCTTAATAGGTTTGCTATCAGGATAAATTATTACGGTTGGTATTACGCCATTAGGTAGGTAAAATAGCCGCCGCGAGAGAGAAAGGATGCTAGCGACTAGCATCCTTTTTTCGTTTTTCCCTTAGTGTTTTTGAAAGGCAGATAGTAATTCATGGCAAATAAATACGATGTCGTCATTATCGGTGCAGGTGCTGCAGGGCTAATGTGTGCAGCTGAAGCGGGTAAGCGTGGTCGCTCTGTATTGGTGGTTGATCATGGTAAGAAGCCGGGACGTAAAATCCTGATCTCAGGTGGCGGTCGTTGTAACTTTACCAATATGGATGTGGCCGCGAATAATTATGTTTGTCGTAATCCACACTTTGTGAAATCTGCGCTATCTCAATACACCCAATGGGATTTTATAGGCATGGTGTGCCAACACGGGATTGACTATGAAGAGCGTGATCATGGCCAGTTATTCTGCCTAGATTCCGCCAAAGACATTGTTCAAATGTTGTTGTCTGAATGCGATATGCCTAATATCGCCCAGCGTTACCAAGTCGATGTTCATAGTATTGAAAAGACGGATTCAGGCTTCACGCTTGGCCTTAATACCGACACCGTTAGCTGTGAATCGCTGGTGGTTGCAACCGGTGGTTTATCAATGCCTAAACTGGGCGCAACCCCGTTTGGTTATCAAATTGCCGAGCAGTTTGGCTTGAAAGTGATCCCAACTACTGCAGGTCTTGTACCGTTTACGCTGCATGTTGAAGATAAAGAAGCGCTCGCGGATCTGTCTGGTATTGCTGTTCCTGCGGTCGTTGAAACTGAAGATGGCACTTCATTTAAAGAGAACTTACTGTTTACCCACCGTGGTTTATCAGGCCCTGTGATTTTACAGGTATCGTCATACTGGAAGCCGGGTCAGAAGATCACCGCAGATTTATTACCGCATTTAACCTTGGCTGACACCTTAAATGAGATGCGTGAAGCACATCCAAACCAAAGCTTGAAAAACTCGCTGTCTCGCTTACTGCCTAAGCGTCTTATCGAGGCTTTGATTGAGCGTGGTGATGTACAAGATAAACCGTTAAAGCAACTTAATCATAAAGAGCTGGCATTACTGAGTGAATACTTCCACCAATGGCAGATCGCGCCAAATGGTACAGAAGGCTATCGTACAGCAGAAGTGACATTAGGCGGCGTTGATACCGATGAGCTATCCTCAAAAACCATGGAAACTAAGAAAGTTAAAGGCTTGTACTTTGCGGGTGAAGTGATGGATGTGAGTGGTTGGTTAGGTGGCTATAACTTCCAGTGGGCATGGAGCTCTGGTTATGTTGCTGGGCAATATGCCTAATTTATTTCATACAATATTTTGTCTCTAGTTTTAATACTCTCTTATTAAGAAAGATAAGAGAGTATCTCCCTGCCTATCACGACGTTACTGACTTTTCTTGTTTGAGCGTGTCTTGTAGCCAAGCAATGACGTTTTGTACTTCTGGCCTGTTCTGGCTTTCTTTCTTACTGACGATGAAATAGCTACAACGGCTTAATACACTATGGGGTGTAAGCTCTGCTAATAAGCCTGCTTTTATTTCATCGTTGACAAACATTCGATGTGTAACAAAAACACCCAACCCTGCGATAGCAGCTTCAATTGCCTGCACAGAACTTTGAAAATAACGCCGCTTGGTGTTGTTAGGTACATCGACGCCTAAGCTTTGACACCAATGTGTCCAATCTGAGTCACGTAGAGAGCGATCCACCCAAATCGTTGGCTGTTCAGCAAAGTAGTTATCTAAATCATCAGGAAGAGGCTTTTTTGTGGGGCTACCGACTAGCACCAACCTATCTTCACTCCAAGGAACCACATTGTATTCAGGCCATTCATTTCCCTCACCATAACAAATAGAAATATCAAGGCTATGGGGCAGAAGATCTAATGCCAACGTCGAATGCGTAGAAAAGCGTAAATCAATATCAGGATACTTTTCTTGCAATGCAGGCATTCGAGGAATTAACCATTTTAGCCCTAAGGAAGGAATAATACTGACAGAGACTTGCTGCTGAGAGGTTAACTCTCGAAGAGTTGCCTGCTCAATGATATTTATCCCCTCTTGAATGGCACGTTGATATCGCCTTCCATCTTCCGTTAACGTCATTTGACGTGTTGTGCGATGAAATAACCGCTTTCCGAGATAGCTTTCAAGGCTTTGAATACTTTGACTAACAGCAGAGTGAGTGACGCACAACGCATTGGCTGCTTTAGAAAAATTAAGGTGTTCACATACGCTGAGAAAAACAGGTAGAGATTTTAATGGCGGTAGATGCTTCATTTTCATCTGTTAGAAAAACTTACATAACCGTAAGTATATATCGTTTCTCTCTATTGTTGCTAAAAACTAAAATACAGTGAAAACAAGAAGAAATATTCGTTTTTAGCAGGATATCTAATTGAAGTGCTAATGATCTAACAAGAGAAAATTATGATGAAAAAAGCATTACTCGTTATCGATTTTATTAATGATATTGTCCACCCCGACGGCAAAATCCCATCATGTGCTACGCATGTTCAAGAACAAAATGCGATAACCCATGCCAACCAAGCGCTTGCATATGCCCGTAAAAATGATTGGTTAGTGATTCTCGTTAAAGTCGGATTCGAATCCCATTATTATGCCCAACCTAAAAACTCGCCAATCTTTGGTTTGGCCAATCAATATAAGGCATTGCAGTTAGGCTGCTTTGGTACTGAATTTCATGATGATTTAGATGTACAAACGAGTGACTTTATTATTGAAAAACCAAGAATTAGCCCTTTTTACGGTACACCATTAGAAGCGGTTTTACGTGCCAACCGTATTGAACATGTGTATTTAGCTGGTGTGAGTACCACTTTAGCTATTCAATCGACGACCCGAGATGCGCATGACCGCGATTATAAAGTGACGATTATTGAAGACGCTTGTGCTGCAGACAGTCAGCAAACACATCAACAGTCTATTGAGTTGCTTTCTCGACTTGCCGAAGTGATCAGGGTTGAGCAGCTTACCTGTTAGTAATTGAGACAAATACAAGAGCATAAAGCCGATGAAAATGACATGGGGCTATAATCAGTGGCATATAAAACAGACACTATCTGCATGGTGTGATGTACCAACGCTTGTGTGCATGACGGTTGCTATTTTTCCCTGTTTCATTGTGGCGTGTATAACCGGCGATCATCATTACCTGCAACTGGGGTTGGTGAGTGGGGCACTTTTTTGTGTGCAAAATAGTTTAGGTTTAAGTGGGTTATTAGAAACGTGCTTACATTGGCTGGCTATTATTTTAGGTTTTACGGTGTTGTATTGGGTGCAAAGCTCTCCACTGTTGTTTGCTTTGTTCTGCGCTTTATTGGGGGCGATTTGCGCCAGTTTTGCTTATTGGGATAAAAATTTAAAATCGTTAGGAAATTGGATATTGATCCCTGCGTTATATTTAAGTTGTGAGCTTTATGATCGTGTAAACCCTCATACATTTACTCATGCGTATATAAAATTACTTGAACAATTACCCGTTACCTTAATTGGACCAATATTGGTTTTAGTCTGTTTAAATATGGCTAAAATGCCGAAAGATCGGACATATGCTCTGATTGGTAGGGATCATCCCTATATCGTTAAAAAACAACCAGCGGTCATTTACTCGGTATTAAGTATTTTCTTCGCTATTTTTATGACCGCTGTTTTTGTTAAATATTTCGCTATAAAACAAGGACAGTGGGTTATTTGGTCTTCGGTGAGTGTGATAACCGGAGAGCTAAGTAGCATGCATAAAAAGTTTAAACATCGAGGTAGAGGGGCGGTATTAGGTTTAAGTTTAGGAGGAGGAGCTGTTTATCTATCTTCATTTATTGGAAGTGTTACATTACTAAATAGCTTTGCCGCTTTTCTTATTCCTTTAACTCTAGTCATTAAACCTTATCCTGTCGCTTTTACATTACGTTGTATGCTTATTGCCATTGCTGCTGGCTCGATGGCACATACAGAATCAATTGCGATGGCTCGAATGTTCGATGTTGTATTGGGTGGTGCGATTGGTGTGATAAGTGTTTATGTTGTGACTTATGTTATTAGCCCTTTATTTAAAATAAAGAGAGGAAAAGAGGACTATTGAAGCGACATTTAAACCTAAAACATTTATTTTAAATTTAAAAGTATTACTATCAATGAGTTACAACGATAACCAATAATTATAGAAAATAACCCTTTACAATTATTGGTTATAAGACAATAATGGCGTCGCTCTGTTGTTCAGAGTTATTAATGAAACATCAAGTAAAAGTAAAACCTCAGAATTTCTTCGTTATTGTTGTCATCCTCAGTGTTTCCCTTAGCTTCATCGTCACATTCAATAATTCAAGCTTTCAGCGCATCGTGATTTTTTATTGCGATAACTCATGAATTTTAATTTAAATAAGGGACACAATATGTCTACTGGTATCGTTAAGTGGTTCAACGAAGAGAAAGGTTTCGGTTTCATTACTCAGGATAATGGCGGCGCTGACGTATTCGTTCATTTCCGTGCTATCGCTTCTGAAGGTTTTAAAACTTTGGCTGAAGGCCAAAAAGTTTCTTTCGAAGTAGAGCAAGGTCAAAAAGGCCTACAAGCAGCTAACGTTGTAGCGCTATAAGAATTTAAGTTGGCGCAAAGAGTTATATACTATTTGCGCCGCTTTCAAAGTAAAAATAATTAGTTATACCGTACCATCGAAAATAATAACCACTTCCAATATCTGCTTTTGTTTGTATTTGTCGTTACGTTCCTATTTCCCTCGTTACCTATAATAAATAGATTTTATACTCATTTTATAATTTAAATGTACTAAGAAATATCTTAGAAATTAATTTAAGTTAATGATAAAGCTAAGGATATGCTCATGTCTCGATCTCTTGGTCGTAAACGATTTTGGTTTCAACAAAACCGCCCTGTAAATACAATAAATACACAAACAGAAGAAGCAGTAAAATAATGAACGTAAATTTTAACTTATTAAAAAATAAACATTCTTGGAATTCAACAATTCATCAGTTAAATAGTGATGTATTAACCCGACATGTATTAATGAAAGGGAATGTTGATAATGTGGATATTAATTTCTCATACTGTGAAAAAACCGGTAAAGGCGATATTACTAATGCTGATAATAAACTAATTGGTAATTTCACTATCTCTTATTAATACCTAAAGGGTATTAAATTAATCGAATAAACTCATTCGCTTAATTTAATAATCTTACTCGCTGAAAATTGAAATTTGTCATCTTTTTCGTAGAAGAAAACTGTTTATCGCTGCATTTATGTTGTTTTATCCGTGTTTCCCTTTGCTTTCTCGATAGTTCAAACATCGTTATTTCGGCCGTCGCGTGTTGCGACATCTCAATGAAATACATATAAGGGACACATAATGTCTAATAAAACACTTGGTTTAGTAAAATGGTTTAACGAAGAGAAAGGTTTTGGTTTTCTAACTCAAGACAATGGCGGCGCTGACGTCTTCGTTCACTTCCGTGCCATCGCTTCAGAAGGTTTCAAAACCTTAACTGAAGGTCAGAAAGTTTCATTTGACGTAGAGCAAGGCCAAAAAGGCCTGCAAGCGGCAAATGTGGTTGGTCTGTAAAGACTGACGATCAGGTAGCGGCATCGCTGCTACCTGAACATCCACTAGGGTGTTTAACTAAAGAAGATATTAGTTAAATGTCTTACTCGCTGAAAATTGAAATTTGTCATCTTTTTCGTAGAAGAAAACTGTTTATCGCCGCATTTATGTTGTTTTATCCGTGTTTCCCTTTGCTTTATCGATAGTTCAAACATCGTTATTTCGGCCGTCGCGTGTTGCGACACCTCAATGAAATACATATAAGGGACACATAATGTCTAATAAAACACTTGGTTTAGTAAAATGGTTTAACGAAGAGAAAGGTTTTGGTTTTCTAACCCAAGACAATGGCGGCGCTGACGTCTTCGTTCACTTCCGTGCCATCGCTTCAGAAGGGTTTAAAACCTTAACTGAAGGTCAGAAAGTTTCATTTGACGTAGAGCAAGGCCAGAAAGGTCTGCAAGCGGCAAATGTTATCGCGCTATAAGTTTATCTGTTGATAAGCATGAAATGCTGGCTAAGGCCGGCATTTTTTATATCTGTAATTTGGCGTCATGGATTGTGATGTAATCGCACAATATTAATTTTATGAATGGAATAACATAAAAAAATCCCCACTCAATGAGCGGGGATTTAGGGTAATCACGTTATCGACTTAGTCGATTATAGAGCGTCTTTTTTGATACAAAGAACGTGGTATTTACCGTCTTCGATCTCTGCGCCTTCAGTTTCGTGTTCGAAACCTGGGAATTCTGCATCCCATGCTTCTAGTGCTTTCAAGTACTGAATTTGAGGACTTGTTTCGTCACCGAAGTTTTCACCACCCATTAGCATTGGGATGCCTGGTGGGTAAGGGATAACAGAGTTCGCTGCAACACGACCCACTAGCTTGTCAGAAGGTACTAGCTCAACTTCATCAGATACGACGAACTGGTAAGCAGTACGTGGTTTCACTTCCATTTCTGGAAGGCTAGAGTAAGCGTGGTTTAGTACTTGGCTTGGGTTATGACGTACTAGGTACTTAAACATCTTGTTACCAAGATCTTTAAGGCCAAGACCTTTGTATACTTCTGGTGCTGATGCAACTAACTCAGGTAATAGTGTTTCGATATCTGCGTTAGCATCGTAGTGACGCTTGAATGACAACAAT
>NZ_PYNU01000028.1:0-51189 GCF_003026075.1 Photobacterium sp. GB-210
GAGAGTGGACGATACTTTTGAAAGTTAACCCTTAAAATAGTATGCCTTGATAGTATGGTAACTATTTATGAGTTACCAATATACAAGTAGTATTGTGCCATTAGTACATTTTTAGTGGTTACAATTGGTAAACATATAAATAGCTATACTAAACAAACGCACAACATTGTTAGAGAGCTGTTAAGTGAATACAATCGCTGCATCAATTAGGGAGAGTGTAGCCAACACCTCAATATATGAGGTATTCCGATAGTTTTAATTATCGGGAAAAGGATGGTGTACCAACATAGGCAGCGATTTCGTAACAAATAAGTATTCTTGTTAATACTTTGCCTATATGTGAATTTTTTTTATAGAATTTAACTTACTCTGTTCATGCAGATTTGTTTTTTGATATTAGGTACTGCCAATGCAAACCCCTCACATTCTTATCGTAGAAGACGAGCACGTAACACGTAACACCCTAAAAAGTATTTTTGAAGCGGAAGGTTACACAGTTTTTGAAGCTAACGATGGCGCAGAAATGCACCAAATGCTTTCTGACAATCCTGTTCACCTAGTGATCATGGATATTAATCTACCAGGTAAAAATGGTCTTCTACTTGCTCGTGAACTTCGTGAGCAAGGCGATATGGCACTAATGTTCTTAACAGGTCGTGACAACGAAGTTGATAAGATCCTAGGTCTTGAAATTGGTGCTGATGATTACATCACTAAACCTTTCAACCCTCGTGAACTTACTATCCGTGCACGTAACTTATTGACTCGTGCTATGAACCAAGGTCTTCCTACTGAAGATAAGAAATTGGTTGAGCGTTACGAGTTCAACGGTTGGTCTCTTGAAATCAACAGTCGCTCACTAGTAAGCCCAAGCGGTGATCAATTCAAGCTTCCACGTTCTGAATTCCGCGCCCTACTTCACTTCTGTGAAAACCCAGGCAAGATCCAAACTCGTGCAGATCTTCTTAAGAAGATGACAGGTCGTGAGCTTAAGCCACATGACCGTACCGTCGATGTAACTATTCGTCGTATCCGTAAACACTTCGAATCTGTTGCTGATACACCAGAGATCATTGCAACAATTCACGGTGAAGGTTACCGTTTCTGTGGTGATCTTGGCGAAGAGTAATTCGTGAAGTTCAGACCATAATAAAAAGGCTCCTAAGGAGCCTTTTTTATTTTAAATGCAATACCATCACTCTATTTCTCGTACTGTTTTAACCATGTTTTCAGCACATCAATATCGTTTTGGTAACCATTTTTAATTTCATCAACCCAGTCATTAATGTTTTCCCACCAAGCAGGAAGTTCAGGAGACTGTGCTTTTTGTGCGACTTGCTGAATGTGTTTTAAACCGATAGAACCTGCTGCACCTTTAATTTTATGCGCTTCAAACTTAATCCCATCTTGATCTTTCGCGACCATATTCGAATCTAAAATCGCAATGTAATCTGGCATCATTTTTTCAAACATTTCGATGCTCGCATAAACAGGTTTAGTCCCTACAATATCAACGTAAGAGGTCAACATCTCCAAGTCGAGCAACTTGTCGATCATTTTATCGCTAGGCCTTGTTCCATCACTGTTAGTATCGGTTAAATCGTTAATTTCATCTTCCTCATAACTACAACTTAGAACGAGGTTTTCAATCACGCTAGTGATAGCTTTCACGCTTAATGGCTTACTAATCGCTTCATCCATCCCTTTTTCAAGGTATTCGCTTTTATCACTGATAACATTAGCCGTTAGAGCAACCAATGCTGGCAAATCCTGGTATTTTTCTCGTAGTTTCTGCGCAATATAAAAGCCTGTCATGTCTGGTAATTGAATATCTAACAAGACCAAATCATAATCTTCTGGTTTAAACATCGCTAAGGCTTCATCACCTCGCATTGCAACAGTGACTTCATGACCTAAACTTTCAAGCAAGGATTTAGCGACCGTGATATTTAACTCAATATCTTCCACCATGAAGATACTTAAACCAGTAAGCTCTGGTTTTACTTCAGTCACGATTTCTTCTTCAATAACATCTTCTACTAGCGGAACGCGAATTTTTACCGTAAAGGTACTACCTTCACCCACTTCAGAATGAACAGTGATATCTCCCCCCATTAGCTGAACGAGCTGGCGAGATACGGCAAGTCCAATCCCTGTTCCTACAGCATGAATATTATCGTCACCTTGTTTCACTTGATAATACATGGCAAAAATATTATCGATTTCAGATTTAGGAATACCAACACCGCTATCTTCAACTTCAAAGATAACATCAGCATCGTGCTCATGAATTTCACTGCTAACCGATAAAATCACGCCACCTTGTTTAGTAAACTTGGTCGCATTACCGATAAGATTCCACAACACTTGACGCAATCGCGTGCTGTCGACTTCAATATTTTTTGGCAGTTCAGTTAAGCACTCTAGGTCAAAACGCAATCCTTTCTGCTCAGCCATTAACTGAGAAATATTCCCCATTTCATCAATGAACTCGTTGAAATCCAATGGTTTTGGCATCAACTCTAAACGACGGCGATCGGATTTATCTAAATCAATAATATCATTAAATATATTTCCTAAGGTGATCGCACTAACATGTACGGTACGTAAGTAACCACGCTGCTCATCAGTAAGATCTGTATCGAGTAACATACGACTTAAGCCAACAATACCATTGAGTGGGGTGCGTAATTCATGGCTAATGGTTGAAATAAATGAGGTTTTGTCGCTACTGGCTTTTTCTAACGCATCTTCATATTTTTTACGTTCGGTAATATCACGGCCAAAGCCCATTAGACCAAGACGACGTCCATTGCGGTTATAAAATGGCACTTTACGAAGTTCAAATAGCGCACGTTTACCATTTGGATAAACTAACCACTGCTCATCTGTCATGGCACTATTTTCGTTAAACAACTCTTCGTCTGTTTTAATAATTCTTTTAGCGACTTCTTCAGGGTAAACATCCCAGGGTGTTAACCCCACTAGTTCTTTTTCTGTTTTACCCACTAACTCTGACATTGCACGATTACAACCTGAGAATTGGTTTTTTTCATTACGGTAGTAAATCAAATCAGGCGACGCATCTAAGAAAGACTTTAATAATGCACTTTGCTCTGCCACCGCTACTTGGGCATTTTCTCGCTGATAAACCTCATTTTCGAGATCATGCATCGCTTCTTCACGTGCTTCTTCCGCTTTTTCCCTTTCTTCTATTTCTAAATTTAACTGCGCAATATTGTTTTGAAGCTGTTTATTTAACTCCATGTCTCGCGAGCGCATCTCTTCTAGTTTAGTGACTAACTTCGATAAGCGTTGACGTGAGTCTTCTAACTGATCGACGACAACAGAGAGAAAATAAACAGCCCAAGGCGTTATTAATAAACCAAATGTCACCGATCGCACGATATCAATATCATTCACGGTGCCATGTAGTACTAACGTCACACTAACTTGAACAACAACGGCTAATGCAACCAATGCTAATGCAAGGAGTAGGCTAAAACGAACGATCCCTAATTTAACCAGAAGATCGACATAAAACTGAGCTAACATTTTGACTTGTTTCATCACTGAATACCAAAAGAAGAAAGATGCCGTCAAAGCGACGTGTAAGCTTGTTAATCATAAGCGCTGATATCAATTGCGCCAGAATAAAAAGCTGAAACTATAACCTTCACATACAAAAAAGCCCACATCACGTAGGCTTTGTTTTGTATTCTATTTTAATTGTGGGCGTTGATATACAAAAGCGTCATTAATTAGACTCCCTTGCCCACCATAAGTATCTAAGTTACGTCCAATTTCAGTCATCGCTAACCAGCGGTTTTCACACCACATTGGTGCCAGTAAGGTTGGCCTACGTGCCGCGGCTGAAACCCGATGATAAATCACATCAGCAGGAGTTAATCGGATCATTTCGCTCGCAATGTTGGTGTACTCTTCAAGGCTAATAGGGTCTAAACGTTCGGCTTTATATGCTTGCCCCATTTTACTGCCTTCAACTATGTGTAGTGGATGCAATTTTATCCCATCCACGCCTACCGCCACCACTTTACTGATCGTATCAAGGTTATCTTGTTTGGTGTCACCTGGCAGCCCAACAATTAAATGAGTGCAAACCTTGATCCCTAATGCCCGTGCACGTTGAGTGATAGCGGCATAACATGCAAAATCATGACCTCGGTTAATCCGCTTTAATGTCTTTTCATTTGCCGTTTGTAAACCTAACTCGAGCCAAATCTCATAGCCTTGTTGTACATAATCAGACAGTAACTCTAATACCGCATCAGGCACACAGTCAGGTCGAGTACCGACACATAACCCCACAATATCCGTCGTTTTTAACGCCTCTTCATACATTTTCTTTAGCGTTTGAACTTCAGCATAAGTACTGGTGTAAGCCTGAAAATAAGCTAAATAACGTTTTGCACGATGAATTTCATCGGCACGCTCTGCTAATTGCTGTTTAATAGGTAAAAACTGAGTCTTTTCATCTGCAAAAGAGGCCACATTACAAAATGTGCACCCTCCCCGACCAATCGTTCCATCACGATTAGGACAGCTAAAACCGCCATGCAAAGTTAACTTATGGACTTTTTCACCATAACGGCGCTGTAAGTCTTGACCAAATGTATTAACGAGTTCGTGCAGTTGCATTGCTTTACCTGATTGCAAATAAATAGCTGTAAACACCGCGATGAATAGCGAGCAATATTAAAAAGAGTCGCAAGATAGCATCAATTACAAGTAATAAATTTGTGCTAAAACAAACAAAGCCCTTTCCTTTACTCAACAAAAAAGACACTTAATCGTAAATAAAATACAAAAAAGTTTCCCTAACTACGTATTGTTGCCTTTTTGTAAACAATCGATCACCAAACGTTTTTTGCATTTAAACGCAATTGCGAATAATTATCGTCGTTAAAAAGCCTTTTTCATGTTTAACAATGCAACAAAACAGCAATATTATGATAGCTAAATGTTAATTTTTATTGGTAATTAATGTATCAAAATTGTAGGATAGTTACACTTGTGTGCAATTTCTGAACAATAAAAGCGATGCCATCACCCTACTGTAAAGTGATTTGTGTCGCCCTTTCTCAAGAAATACAGTGTGTTCGTTCATAGCAAAACGAAACAACAAAATTAAGTTTGCCAATACAGGACGATTTTATCTTTGTGCAGACACTCAATCATGTTGGGTAGAACAGGATAGTTCATTTCAATACCGCAGGATTGTGACAATAAATTAGGGATAACCAAGCCTTAGGAATATGGCTTGATGCAACTGGAAGGATGTATCTATGACAGATCAAGAGCTGAACGATCAGGGACTTTATGTGCCTGAAATGGAGCACGATGCCTGTGGTATCGGCTTTGTCGCCCACCTAAAAAACCGTAAGTCTCACCAGATTGTTACTCAGGCTCTCGATATGCTAGCGCGTATGGAGCACCGTGGCGGTCAAGGTTGTGATCCATGCAGTGGTGATGGTGCAGGCATTTTGCTGCAAAAGCCCCACGAGTTCTTATTAGAAGAAACACTGACACTCGGTATTAAATTACCCGCCTTCGATAAATATGGCGTCGGTGTTGTGCTATTTCCAAAAGATGAGCATAAACGCCAGCAATGTCGTGAGATCTTAGAGCGTAACGCTAAACGCCTTGATCTTGAAGTGATAGGCTACCGTGTACTTCCAGTTGACAACTCAATGATCGGTGAAGATCCATTGAGCACAGAACCACAATTTGAGCATGTCTTCATCACTGGTGGCGCAAACTTAGATCCAGCCGTACTAGAGCGTAAACTTTATGTTTTACGTAACTATACTGTACGTGTTTGTCTGGAAAGTGTTTCGAACATTGGCGATGACTTCTATATCAACTCTCTGTCATACAAAACTTTGGTTTACAAAGGCCAATTAACTACAGAGCAAGTACCTCAGTACTTCCTTGATCTACAAAATCCAACGATGGTGACCGCACTTGCATTAGTTCACTCTCGTTTCTCAACCAACACCTTCCCACGTTGGCGCTTAGCACAACCTTTCCGTTACATTGCTCACAACGGTGAAATCAATACCGTTCGTGGTAACTTGAACTGGATGAAAGCCCGTGAAGCGATTCTTGAGTCTGATTTATTTAGTCAGCAAGAAATCGATATGCTACTGCCGATTTGTCAGGAAGGTAGCTCAGATTCATCTAACTTCGATATGGCACTAGAGTTACTTGTGCTTTCTGGTCGTAGTTTGCCACACGCTTTAATGATGCTTATCCCTGAAGCGTGGCAAGAAAACAAAAACATGGATCCTAAGCGTCGTGCTTTCTACCAGTACCACGCCAATATCATGGAACCATGGGATGGCCCAGCCTCTGTTTGTTTCACCGATGGTGTTCAAGTAGGTGCAACACTGGACCGTAACGGCCTACGTCCATCACGTTATACTGTGACTAAAGATGACTTCCTTGTGATGGCATCTGAATCAGGCGTGGTTGAAATTGAGCCTGAAAACGTCCAATTCCGTGGTCGTCTACAACCGGGTCGTATCTTCGTTGCTGATCTAGAGCAAGGTCGTATTATTTCTGATGAAGAAGTAAAAGACAGCATTGCGACAGCACAACCGTATGAGCAATGGGTTAAAGACAATCTATTAAGCCTAAAGACGCTTCCTGAAGCTGATAATATGCATCATCAGCCAACACCTGAGCGCTTACTGCATCATCAACAAGCGTTTGGTGTGAGCTCAGAAGAAGTGAATGACATTATTGTTCCACTGGCAAAAACAGGTTATGAGCCATTAAGCGCGATGGGTGCAGATTGGCCGCTAGCCGTGCTATCACACCAATCACAGCATTTATCTAACTACTTTAAGCAGTTGTTTGCGCAGGTAACCAACCCACCAATCGATCCAATTCGTGAGCGCATGGTAATGTCATTGAATACTTACCTCGGTAAGGATCAAAACCTGCTAGCTGAAACACCTGCGCATTGCCAAAAAGTTGAACTTGAATCTCCTGTTCTTTCTAATGCTGAACTTGAGAAAATCCGTGAGATTGATAATGAACATCTTCAATCGAAAACATTGGATATTGTATTTAATGCAAGTGGCGAAGATGGCAAACTAGAGCGTGCACTTAAACGTATTTGTCAGTATTCAGAAGATGCAGTCGTTGATGGTTATTCAATCATTATTCTAACTGACCGTGCGGTTAATTCTAACCATGCAGCTATTCCTGCAATGCTGGCTGTTGGCGCGGTTCACCACCACCTGATCCGTAAAGGTCTTCGCGCGAAATGTGACATCGTGGTTGAAACTGGCGATGCTCGCGAAACACACCACTTCGCAACCCTAGTTGGTTATGGTGCTAATGCAGTTAACCCATATCTTGTGACTGAAACGCTAGTAGATCTTCAACGTAAGCGTAAGCTTGATCCAGAAGTACCAACAGACACCTTATTTGATAACTACCGTAAAGGGGTTAACGGTGGTCTGCTGAAAATCTTCTCTAAGATGGGTATTTCAACCCTACAGTCATACCACGGCGCACAAATTTTTGAAGCACTTGGTATCAGTAAATCTGTGGTTGATAAGTACTTCACCGGTACTGTAACGCGTATTCAAGGTCTAACGATTGATGATATCGCGCAAGAAGTCTTAGTCCGTCATCGTGTTGGTTACCCTACTCGTGAAATCCCAGTACAAGTACTTGATGTAGGTGGTGTATATCAGTGGAAGCAACGTGGTGAGAAACACTTGTTTAACCCTGAAACCATTTCACTGCTACAACAATCAACACGTGAAAAAGATTACGCGCAATTTAAGCAATATGCGAAAGCGGTTGATGATCAAGGTGATAACGCTGCAACACTGCGTAGCCAACTTGATTTCATCAAAAACCCTGCAGGCTCTATTCCACTCGAAGAAGTAGAACCAATCGAGAATATCCTTAAGCGTTTTGCCACAGGTGCAATGAGCTTTGGTTCGATTTCTTACGAAGCGCACTCAACACTGGCTGTTGCGATGAACCGCATCGGCGCAAAATCTAACTCAGGTGAAGGTGGTGAAGATCCAGTTCGCTTTGAGAAGAAAGACAACGGTGATTGGGAACGTTCTGCTATCAAGCAGGTGGCATCAGGTCGTTTTGGTGTCACCTCTTACTACCTAACTAACGCTGATGAGCTGCAAATCAAAATGGCTCAAGGTGCGAAACCCGGTGAAGGTGGTCAGCTTCCAGGTGATAAAGTCGATGACTGGATTGGCGCAACACGCCACTCAACACCAGGGGTTGGCTTAATTTCTCCACCGCCTCACCATGATATTTACTCAATCGAAGATTTAGCCCAGCTGATCTACGATTTGAAAAATGCCAACCGCGCAGGTCGTGTCAACGTTAAACTGGTATCAGAAGCCGGTGTAGGTACGATTGCATCAGGCGTTGCTAAAGCCAAAGCCGATGTTGTTCTTATTGCAGGTTTTGATGGCGGTACAGGTGCATCACCAATGTCATCTATTCGCCACACAGGTCTACCGTGGGAATTAGGTCTGGCAGAAACGCACCAGACGCTACTGAAGAATGGTTTACGTAACCGTATCGTTGTTCAGTCTGATGGTCAGATGAAAACACCTCGTGACCTTGCTATCGCCACTCTTCTGGGTGCTGAAGAATGGGGCGTAGCAACAGCTGCACTGGTTGTTGAAGGCTGTATCATGATGCGTAAGTGTCACAAGAATACTTGTCCTGTTGGTATCGCAACACAGAACAAAACATTACGTGAACGCTTTGATGGTCGCGTAGAAGACGTTGTGACTTTCTTCCAATACATGGCTGAAGGTTTACGTGAAGTAATGGCAGAGCTTGGCTTCCGCACTATTGAAGAAATGGTAGGGCAATCTCACAAGCTGAAAGTCCGTGATAATGTCAGTCACTGGAAATACAAGAACCTCGATCTTAGCCCTGTACTTTACGTTGAAAAGCCACGTGCTGAAGATGGTATTTACAACCAACGTCCCCAAGATCATGGTTTGGATAACGTACTAGACCGTCAATTGATTGAACTTGCACAACCAGCACTGACGGAAGGTAAAGCAGTCAACGCTGAATTGCCTATCATCAATACCGATCGAAGTGCAGGTACTATGCTGTCGAATGAAATTTCGAAAGTATACAAAGATAGCGGCTTACCACAGCCGATGAACGTGAAGTTCTTTGGTTCAGCAGGTCAAAGCTTCGGGGCATTCCTTGCTAAAGGCGTGAAATTTGAAGTTGAAGGCGATGCGAACGATTACTGGGGTAAAGGCCTATCAGGCGGTACGCTAGTACTCTACCCTGATGCGAAATCTGACATCGTTGCTGAAGATAACATCGTTGTGGGTAACGTGTGTTTCTACGGTGCAACCTCTGGTGAATCTTATATTCGCGGTCTTGCTGGCGAGCGTTTCTGTGTTCGTAACTCAGGCGCACAAGTTGTGGTTGAAGGTGTCGGTGACCACGGTTGTGAGTACATGACAGGTGGTGTTGCCGTTATCCTGGGTCAAACAGGTCGTAACTTTGCTGCTGGTATGAGTGGTGGTGTTGCTTATGTTTGGGATCAGTTCGATGACTTTGAAACCAAATTAAACCCAGAGTTAGTCGATTTAGATCCAATCGAAAAAGAAGACCAAGAATTATTACTAAATATGCTAACGAAGCACGTAGCATTGACTGGTAGTACGGTTGCAGAGCTTTTCCTATCTAACTTCGAAGCTAACTTGAAGAAGATGGTGAAAGTTATGCCAAGGGATTACAAAGCCGTATTACTAAAGCGTAAAGCTGAAGCTCAAGACAAGGAAGCGTTGGAGGCAATCAATGGGTAAGCCAACTGGATTTTTAGAATTTGGCCGTGAATTGCCAAAAAAATTGGACCCGAGTGTTCGTATTCAAGATAACAAAGAATTCGTTTTAAACGATGAATTTGGTGACAAGATCAATGAACAGTCATCACGCTGCATGGATTGTGGTGTACCGTTCTGCCATAACTCTTGTCCAATTGGGAATATTATTCCTGAATTTAATGATGCGGTTTACCGCGATAGTTGGGAAGAAGCGTGGAACATCCTAAGTTCAACGAATAATTTCCCAGAATTTACGGGTCGTGTGTGTCCTGCCCCTTGTGAAAGTGGCTGTGTGTTAGGTATCAACCAAGATCCCATCACGATTTGTAATATCGAGAAAACAATTGTTGAAACAGCTTACCGTGAAGGTTATGCCAAGCCTAAAACACCACGTTCTCGAACCGGTAAAACCATTGCAATTATCGGTTCAGGCCCTGCTGGCTTATCAGCAGCAGAGCAACTAAACAGCGCAGGTCACACTGTGACAGTGTTTGAGCGTGATGAAAAAGTCGGTGGTCTACTTCGCTTTGGTATTCCTGACTTTAAGCTAGGTATGGATATCATTGATCGTAAGATCAACCTAATGGCAGAAGCTGGCGTTAAATTTGAAGTTAATGCGCACATTGGTGTCGATATCAATGCTAAGCAATTACGCCAAGACTTTGATGTCGTTCTACTTACAGGCGGCTCAACCGTTCCTCGTAACCTGCCAATCCCAGGTCGTGAACTAAATGGCGTACATTTTGCGATGGAATTTCTTGCGCAAAATAACCGTCGTGCCAACGATATGGATTTAAAAACCGAAGAAATCCATGCCAAAGGTAAACATGTAGTGGTTATTGGTGGCGGTGATACAGGTTCTGACTGTGTGGGTACATCAAATCGTCACGGCGCTGCAAGTATTACTCAAGTTGAGATCATGCCTGTTCCACCTGAAAAGCGTCCAGCTAATCAGCCATGGCCGTCATACCCAATGATCATGAAAACATCAACGTCACATGAAGAAGGTTGTGATCGTTACTGGAACATCTTAACCAAAGAGTTTATCTCTGATGATAACGGTAATGTGAAAGGCTTACGTATTGCTGATATCGTTTGGCAAGAAGCAAAACCAGGTGAGCGCCCAGGGTTTGATGAAGTTGAAGGTTCAGAGCGTGTGATTGCCTGTGATCTTGCTTTCTTAGCAATGGGCTTCTTACACCCAGAACCAACAGGCGTTCTCGCTCAACTTGATATCGCATTAGATGAGCGTGGTAATGTTGCAACTGAAGATTTCGCGACTAACCAAGCCGGTGTATTTGCAGCAGGTGATATGCGTACAGGTCAATCATTGGTTGTACGTTGTATTAACGAAGGTCGAGAGTCTGCTCGTGCAGTTGACGCTTACCTTATGGGTAATACAAACCTTGAAGCAAAAGCTGATTCATTAATGCTTTCTTAACTTCTACGTAAAGTTAATCTTTAATGCAAAGCCAGCTCAAATGAGCTGGCTTTTTTACTGTTATAACTCTCAATATTCAATGTTAGCCTCAACATTTCCCCACACATCCCTAAAAACCTATACTTAATTATTAATATTAAGACTTTAATTACGCCCTTCCAATCAGGATAAACACTTGCTACTCACTATATTTAATTGAACTTTAAGATGTTATTACTATTTTAAGATACATCATAATATTTAGCGCTAGTTGTTATGTCTATTTGACCTTTTTGTAAATTATGGGTACTTTGATGAATCGCAGGAAGCATACTGATGATCAGGATGATTATCATATTGATGCAGTAAACCTGTTTATGACAAACAGGTGCAAGGGAGAGTTGCAATGTCACTGTATAACCCATCACTGGAAAAAGATAACTGTGGGTTTGGTCTGATTGCCCATATCGAAGGCCAAACCAGCCACAAACTTGTTCGTACCGCTATATCCGCACTAGATCGCATGACTCACCGTGGTGGTATCGCCGCTGACGGTAAAACAGGTGATGGCTGTGGTCTATTGATTAAAAAACCAGATAATTTCTACCGTATTATTGCTGATGAAAAAGGCTGGAACCTATCCCGTGAATTTGCCGTAGGACAAATTTTCTTAAGCCAAGATCCGGTACTTGCCGAGCAAGCTCGAACTATTATTAATGAAGAGCTGGCAACAGAAACATTATCGGTAGTAGGTTGGCGTGAAGTGCCTGTAAATCCTGCCGTTCTCGGGCCTATTGCTCAAGAATCCCTACCTAATATTGAGCAAGTCTTTATCAATGCCCCTGCAGGTTGGAAGCCTCGCGATATTGATCGCCGCCTCTACATTGCTCGTCGTCGCATTGAAAAGCGTATTACCGAAGATAGTGATTTCTACATTTGTAGCCTTTCAACTCAAGTGATTGTCTACAAAGGTTTATTCATGCCATCGGATCTACCTAAATTCTACTTAGATTTAGGTGACATTCGATTAGAATCGTCGATTTGTCTATTCCACCAGCGTTTCTCAACCAATACTCAGCCACGCTGGCCGCTGGCTCAGCCTTTCCGCTATCTAGCCCATAATGGTGAAATCAATACCATCACAGGTAACCGCCAATGGGCACGAGCACGAGGCTATAAATTTAGCTCCCCATTGCTGCCAGATTTAAAAACAGCTGCACCATTTGTTAACGAAACAGGCTCTGATTCCTCTAGCCTTGATAACATGCTAGAGCTATTTTTATCAGGTGGTATGGATCTATTCCGTGCCATGCGCATGCTTGTTCCACCGGCTTGGCAAAACCACCCTGATATGGATCCAGCACTGCGTGCTTTTTACGATTTTAACTCGATGCACATGGAACCATGGGATGGCCCTGCTGGAATCGTAATGTCTGATGGACGTTATGCAGCTTGTAACCTTGACCGAAACGGCCTTCGTCCAGCCCGTTATGTGATCACCAAAGATAAATTGATCACCCTAGCGTCTGAAGTCGGCATTTGGGATTACACCCCAGATGAGGTCGCTGAAAAAGGGCGTGTTGGTCCCGGTGAATTATTAGTTATTGATACAAAGTTTGGCAAAATTTGGCATTCATCAGATATCGATAACGAGCTAATGGGACGTCATCCTTATAAAGCATGGATGGATAGTCACGTTAAACGCTTAACCCCCTTTGAACAATTAGGGGATGAGCAAGTAGGTTGCCGCTCGCTCACTGATGACGAACTGTCGGTTTATCACAAGCAATTTGGGGTAAGCAGTGAAGAGTTAGATCAGGTACTGCGTGTTGTAGGTGAAAATGGCCAAGAAGCCACTGGCTCGATGGGTGATGATGCGCCAATGGCGGTATTGTCATCAAAAGAACGACCGATCACCGATTACTTCCGTCAAATGTTTGCACAGGTCACTAACCCACCTATCGATCCACTGCGTGAAAAGCATGTCATGTCACTCGCTACCTGTATTGGTCGCGAAATTAACGTGTTCTGTGAAACCGATAGCCATGCACAACGTGTGGCGTTTGGATCGCCAGTGTTAGTGTATTCTGATCTTGTTCAATTACTTGAGTTAGATGATCAATATTATGCCAACAGCATTATTGATATTAACTACAATCCAAATGAAAAAGATCTCAAACAAGCACTAATAGATCTATGCGATGAAGCTGAACGTGTCGTAAAAGATGGTGCTGTACTGGTTGTTTTATCAGATCGCGGGATCAATAAAGATAAATTGCCAATTCCTGCTGCAATGGCTGTGGGTGCGGTGCAAAAACGTTTGGTTGATAATAACCTACGTTGTGACACTAACATCGTGGTTGAAACAGCAACCGCTCGCGATCCTCACCAATTTGCCGTCCTTCTCGGCTTTGGTGCTACCGCTATCTACCCTTACCTTGCTTATGAATCACTAGGTAAGTTGATCGATGCGGGGGCAATTAATAAGTCTTACCGTGAAGTGATGAGTAATTACCAAAACGGCATGAATAAAGGTCTATTTAAGATCATGTCGAAGATGGGGATCTCGACCATTGCTTCATACCGCTGCTCAATGCTATTTGAAGCTGTCGGTTTAAGTGATGAAGTCGTTGAGCTTTGCTTTAAAGGTGTTTCGAGCCGTATTGCAGGCGCTGACTTTAGTGACTTCCAACAAGATCTCTTTAACTTATCGCGTAAAGCATGGTTGAAACGTAAACCGATTGAACATGGAGGTTTACTGAAATACGTTCACGGTGGTGAATTCCATGCTTATAACCCTGATGTTGTCGGCACACTACAAAAAGCGGTGAAATCAGGCGATTATCAAGATTACTTAGCCTTTGCTAAAGAAGTGAATGAGCGCCCTGTCGCTGCTATTCGTGACTTGTTTAAGCTAAAAGATGGCACAACATCGATTCCGGTTGAACAGGTTGAAGCTGCGACTGAGCTTTATAAGCGTTTTGACTCAGCCGCAATGTCGATTGGTGCATTAAGCCCAGAAGCGCACGAAGCATTAGCTATCGCAATGAACCGTTTAGGCGGTTGTTCAAACTCCGGTGAAGGCGGTGAAGATCCTCGTCGTTTTGGTAACGAACGTAACTCACGGATTAAACAGGTGGCTTCAGGTCGATTTGGCGTGACTCCACACTACCTTGTGAATGCGGATGTTATTCAGATCAAAGTAGCACAAGGAGCGAAACCTGGGGAAGGTGGTCAACTACCCGGCCATAAAGTGACAACCGAAATCGCGAAACTGCGTTATGCGGTACCGGGTGTTACCCTGATCTCACCACCACCTCACCATGATATTTATTCGATTGAAGATTTAGCTCAGCTGATCTTCGATTTAAAACAAGTTAACCCAAGTGCCATGGTATCGGTCAAACTGGTATCTGAGCCTGGGGTTGGCACCATCGCAACGGGTGTGGCTAAAGCCTATGCTGATTTGATCACCATTTCAGGTTATGACGGCGGGACCGGTGCAAGTCCACTAACATCGGTGAAATATGCCGGTAGCCCATGGGAGCTTGGTCTTGCTGAAACTCAGCAAGCACTTGTGAGTAATGGCTTACGTCACAAAATCCGTCTGCAAGTCGATGGTGGTTTGAAAACCGGCCTTGATGTTGTAAAAGCAGCCATTTTAGGTGCGGAAAGCTTCGGTTTTGGTACCGCACCAATGGTTGCTCTAGGTTGTAAATACCTGCGTATTTGTCACCTTAATAACTGTGCGACAGGTGTCGCTACCCAAGATGAAAAACTGCGTCGTGACTTCTTTAAAGGCTTGCCTGAACAAGTTATGAATTACTTCATCGGTGTTGGCCAAGAAGTACGTGAACTATTAGCGCAATTAGGCGTAGAAAAGCTCACAGACCTAATTGGTCGTACCGATCTTCTTGAAACATTGGAAGGCTTTACAGCAAAACAAGCCAAGCTTGATTTAAGCCCAATTTTGGTTGCTCCAACACCAAAAGAAGGTAAAACACTCTACTGCAGCGAGCCTAACACACCATTTGATAACGCAGAGCTAAGCCAGACTTTAGTCGATCAAATCTTACCTGCGATTGAAAGTCGTAGCGGTGGTGATTTCTACTTTGATATCTGTAACACCGACCGCTCTATTGGCGCACGTCTATCTGGTGAAATCGCCCAGCGTTATGGCAACCAAGGTATGTCAGCAAGTCCAGTAACACTGCACTTAACCGGTACTGCGGGTCAGTCTTTCGGGGTGTGGAATGCAGGCGGTCTAAACCTGAAATTAACAGGTGATGCAAACGACTATGTGGGTAAAGGCATGACGGGCGGTATTATTACTATTCGTCCACCACAAGGTTCTGCATTTAAATCAAGTGAAGCGACCATCATTGGTAATACTTGTTTGTATGGCGCAACGGGCGGTAAGTTATTTGCTGCAGGTAAAGCGGGTGAGCGTTTTGCTGTGCGTAACTCTGGCACCATTACCGTTGTAGAAGGTGCTGGTGATAACGCATGTGAATATATGACTGGCGGTATCGTAGCTATTTTAGGTAAAACAGGCGTTAACTTTGGCGCAGGTATGACGGGCGGTTTTGCTTATATTCTTGATGAAGATGGCGATTTCGCAGGACGCGTGAATCCAGAGCTAGTTGAAGCATTACCTCTTGACGAGCTACAGATCCACCAAGAACATTTACGTGGTTTAATCGACCGTCACTTACAAGAAACAGGTTCAAGTCGAGCACAAGAAATTTTGGCGAACTTTGATCAATGGATCCCGAAATTCTATCTTGCGAAGCCTAAGTCAGCAGACATTAATACCCTGCTGGGTCACCAAAGTCGTTCAGCTTCTGAACTACGTCTTCAGGCGCAATAAGGGAGGGAAACCGAATGAGCCAGAATGTTTACCAATTTATTGACGTCGAACGTATCGACCCACCAAAGAAACCGCTAAATGTACGTAAAATCGAGTTCGTTGAAATCTACGAACCGTTTACCAAACAGCAGGCAGGTGCGCAGGCGGATCGTTGTTTAGATTGTGGTAACCCTTATTGTGAATGGAAATGTCCTGTTCATAACTACATTCCTCAATGGCTAAAACTGGCTAATGAGGGACGTATTATTGAAGCCGTTGAGCTATCTCACCAGACGAATACCTTACCGGAAGTATGTGGCCGTGTTTGTCCTCAAGACAGACTATGTGAAGGCTCTTGTACCTTAAACGAAGACTTTGGTGCGGTGACAATTGGTAATGTTGAAAAATACATTACCGATAAAGCCTTTGAAATGGGCTGGAAACCTGACATGTCAGGAGTCGAGTGGACAGATAAAAAAGTTGCGATCATCGGTGCAGGCCCTGCCGGATTATCTTGTGCTGATATTCTTGTTCGTAACGGCGTAAAACCCGTGGTATTTGACCGCTACCCTGAAATTGGTGGCTTGCTGACCTTTGGTATCCCATCATTCAAGCTTGAAAAAGATGTAATGGTTAACCGTCGTAAAATCTTTACTGAAATGGGGGTTGAGTTTCAGCTCAATACTGAAATCGGTAAAGACGTCACGATGGAATCGCTACTGGCTGACTACGATGCGGTGTTCTTAGGTGTCGGCACGTATAAAAACATGCGTGCAGGATTGGAAAATGAAGAAGCAACAGGCGTATATGACGCATTGCCATTTTTGATTTCTAATACCTACAAGGTAATGGAACTAGAAAGTCCATCGACATTCTTAGATATGAAAGATCAACGCGTGGTCGTACTCGGTGGTGGTGATACCGCGATGGACTGTGTGCGTACATCAATCCGCCAAGGTGCAAAAGATGTGGTATGTGCTTATCGTCGTGATGAAGCCAATATGCCGGGTTCAAAACGTGAGGTGAAAAATGCCCGCGAGGAAGGCGTAAACTTTATGTTTAACCTTCAGCCATTAGGTATTGAAGTGGATAATTCAGGCAAAGTAACTGGCGTTAAAGTTGTGAAAACAGCGCTAGGTGAGCCAGATAGCGCTGGACGCCGTCGCCCTGAGCCTGTCGCAGGTAGTGAGCACGTATTAGGTGCAGATGCTGTGATCATGGCGTTTGGTTTCCAACCTCACGCGATGCCATGGCTGACACCATATGATGTTGAACTGGATCAATGGGGACGGATCAAAACCTCATTCGATGCACACTTTGCCTATCAAACCACAAACCCGAAAATCTTTGCCGGTGGTGATGCGGTTCGTGGTTCAGATTTAGTGGTAACCGCCATTGATGAAGGCCGTAAAGCCGCTGATGGCATACTGGATTATCTCAACGTCTAAATACGTTAATTAAACAAACTAAAGCGGATGGGCAACCTTCCGCTTTTTTTATTGTTCAAAAATTAGCGCTCGATAACTTTTGGTATAAATTCTATCGCTCATGGTACACTAATCAACACAACAGCACCCTCGGTGCACCGCTTGAACAACAAGAGAACGAATCAATGAAAATCGGCATTATTGGCGCAATGGAGCAAGAAGTTGCGATCCTAAAAGCACAACTAGAAAACTGCGAAACACACAACAAAGCAGGTTGTACTCTCTACACTGGTACGCTAAATGGTGCTGATGTTGTCTTGTTACAATCAGGTATTGGTAAAGTTGCAGCAGCAGTAGGCACAGCCGTATTACTTGAAACGTTCCAACCTGATGTTGTGATCAATACAGGCTCTGCTGGCGGTTTTGAATCAAGCCTTAACGTTGGTGATGTTGTGATCTCAACGGAAGTTCGCTACCACGACGCAGACGTGACAGCATTTGGTTATGAGATCGGTCAAATGGCACAGCAGCCGGCCGCTTTCCTATCTGACGAAAAACTGATGGATGTAGCAGAGCAAGCACTATCAGCTTTACCTGAAAAGCCACACGCTGTTCGCGGACTGATCTGTACTGGCGATGCATTTGTATGTAGTGCTGAAAAACAAAACTTCATTCGCACTCACTTCCCATCAGTAGTTGCAGTTGAAATGGAAGCTGCGGCTATTGCTCAAGCTTGTCACCAATTCAAAGTACCATTTGTTGTGGTTCGTGCCATTTCTGATGTTGCAGATAAAGAATCGCCAATGAGCTTTGATGAGTTCCTGCCTCTTGCAGCAAAAAGCTCATCAATCATGGTTGAGAAAATGGTTGAGTTACTTAAGTAACCTCATTGTAGTAACTAATTTAAGTGGCCTTGCTTAGCATCTAGCCTAAAACGAGAATAGCTGTCACGGATGATGGAATCACTTGTTGCGTTACTCACAACTAATAGCTCCCTACTCGCTTTGTGGGGAGCGTTATTATTGCATTGGGTTTTACCCATTCCCTACCCACTTCACCCCATTGTTATTTGGCAACGTCTCGCACTGCTCATTGCAGAGCGTGTTAATCACCCGAAAGAAAATCCCTCTCAACGTATTCTCGCAGGCTCACTTGCTTGGTTTTTAATGTCAGGCACGGTACTGATCTTATTGTTCGCTTTTAGCCAACTGGTTTGGTATCAAACGATTTTCCAAATGACCCTGTTGTGGATGGCAATAGACTGGCAAACATCGGCTAAATTAGGCAAACAATTTAACCAAGCCTATAACCTTGAACACAAAGGCAGATGCCGTGAGTTATTAGCCGATCACGTTAATCGTAATACTGAAAATTTATCATTACTTGGACTAGGTAAAGCGGGTGCTGAAACCCTATTACTTGGTTACGGCCGTAATGTCATTGGCGTCTTATTCTGGTATGCCATTGGTGGTGGTATTGCGGCAATTATGTATCGTTTAGCCATTAGCCTTGCGCGATCTTGGTCACCAAGCCGTGAACAGTTCCGCTTTTTTGGTTTACCCGCGGTTCGCATCGCACTTATTTTAGATATTGTGCCGCTTCGCCTGTTTGCTCTATTAATTACCCTTGGCCAAAATGCCAAAAATGCTTTTCATGGTTTAATGCAGCAAGGTGAAAATTGGCAGCTACCAGGGCCGGGTTGGTTATTAGCCGCAACCGGACATAAACTGTCTTTATCCCTTGGCGGCCCCGCGATGTACAACCAAGTGAAAATGGAACGACCGCGTATCGGAGGGAAAATTGCCCCCGCATCGTTACACCTTGCACAAATTCAGCAATTAATGACAAGTCGTTTATGGTGTTGGATCATTATCGAAAGCGGCTTACTGATCATTTTTCACGGACTAGCTTAATGCGCTTCCTACTTCTCATTGCGGTTCTATTCCCATTCACCTCAGCCTTTGCAGAACAATCACAGTCTGTTCAACGCATTATTAGCTTATCGCCACACATGACAGAGCTGGCTTACAGTGCGGGCTTGGGGGATAAACTGATTGCCGCCAGTGATTACAGTGACTACCCAGATCAGGCGAAAAAATTAGAACGTGTTGCAAATTATCGCGGCATTAAAATGGAACGAATTCTTACTTTAAAGCCTGATTTAATTTTGGCGTGGAAAGGAGGGAACCCTAGTCGTGAAATGGCTCGCTTACAACAACTTGGGATTAAGATCTTTTATTCAAATCCAACGCAATTAACCGATATTGCAGATACGATTATCAAACTGGGTAAATTTGCTGATGATCCAAGTCAATCGATTACTGCAGCTACAACATTTAGAACACAACTCGCCAAAATTAAAGCACGTTATCAGAACAAGTCTCCTGTACGTTACTTTTATCAATTAAGTGATAGCCCTATGTTGACGATTTCAGATGGCAACTGGCCGAGTCCTGTCTTTGATATTTGCGGTGGAGAAAATATTTTTGCCACCAGCACCGCGGCATACCCACAAGTCAATCAAGAGCAAGTTGTTGTTCGCCAACCTAGCGTCATTTTCGGTTCTCGTCATGCAACGTCAAAAGAAAATAGCCCATGGTTAAAGTGGCAAGGAAAACTGCCTGCAGTTGATAATCATCAGCTTTATCAACTCAATAGCGATTGGTTAAACCGCCCCACGCTTCGCACTCTTAAAGCCGTAAAGCAAGTGTGTCAACTACTGGATAATGAAAGAAAAGCCTCACCTTTGCTGTGAATAACCTCACTAAAGATGGATTTTATAGTTGTACCTAGCCATTTAGGCAGTACAATCGCCTGCCTACTTTCCCCCTTTTCTATTAAATAGGGATAAACATGCTCATCTATATTCTCGATATGTTTGGTACTGCAATCTTTGCAGCCTCGGGAGTACTCATGGCAGGACGATTACGCATGGATCCTTTTGGCGTTGTCGTGCTAGCTAGCGTAACAGCTATTGGTGGCGGCACTATTCGTGATATGGCATTAGGTGCTACCCCTGTGTTTTGGATCAAAGATACCAATTACTTATGGGTGATTTTTATTACCTGTATTATCACGATGCTCGCAACTCAACGCCCTAAACGGATGCCATGGTATTTTCTTCCTGTCGCTGATGCGATTGGATTAGCAGTCTTTGTGGCTATCGGTGTCGAAAAATCATTACGTTATGGCGCATCGCCAATGGTCGCTGTGATCATGGGTGTGATAACAGGCTGTGGTGGCGGCGTGATCCGAGATGTACTAGGACGTGAGATCCCAATGGTATTACGTACAGAGGTTTATGCAACAGCCTGTATTCTAGGCGGTATGGTACACACCATAGGCTTATCTTTAGGTGTACTGCCTTCTGTTGCTGCAGTGATCGGTATCTTTACCACACTCACCATAAGACTCGCAGCCATTAAGTGGAATCTGTCTCTGCCTATTTTTGCACTGCGTAATTAACAAAAAAACCGCCAACACTGGCGGTTTTTTAATCCGAAACAAACAAGGTTATCTTACTCTTCAATCGAGGTTTTACGGCGTTTGAATCGACGGATAAGCCACCATCCAAGTATACAAGCAAGTACAACGACGACAGACCAACATTGCATCTGATATTTATGATAGAAGGCTAAAATAGGCCCTAATTCGTCATGTAAATAAGCAGGAGCCACGCCAAATACCAATAGCCAGATCGTGACCGCTAAGAAGTTACCTAATAAGAAAAGTTGCACTGGCATTTGCGCAATACCACAGCCAATGCACATGAACTGTTTAATGCCTTCAACAAAACGACTGATCACAAGCCCTAGCATGCCATAGCGGTCAATAAACTGATGTAACTTGGTCAGCGTTCGCGGTTTAATCCATTCTTTCTTCGTTAAGATATGACCAAATTGGCGTCCAATAAAGTAGCCAATACTGTTACCAATAAAGCTACTTGCCCAAGCAACAGATAGCACCATAGGTAACGACATTTTACCTGAAGATGCCAATAAACTCGCGACGATCAATAACGACTGACCAGGCGCTGGGATCCCCATACCTTCAACAGCAATTGCCAATGCTAAAATATAGTACCCGTATTGCTGCAGCAGCGGGGTGAGATCAGTAATAATATGTTGAATCGATTCCATAGCCAGTCGATATAAAAATGAAGAGTAATCTTTTATAGTAGCTTGTCTCTCGTCGTCGGCATAATGATCAAAGCTAGAAAGTAAGCTTTCATAAACCATTAAACATTAAGATTTAAAGCCAAGTTATTATTAATTAAGACTATTTGACAGATATAAAAAAAGGACGCAAATGCATCCTTTCATATTTGAATAACGCTGCGAGAGCAATGTGATTATTTAATCATCACACGAGCAAATTTACGTTTACCGACTTGGAAAACATAATTGCCAGCAGCCAGTACCAGTTTCGTGTCTTCTACTTTCTCACCATCTTGCTTCACAGCGCCTTGACGGATCATACGCATTGCATCAGACGTTGAGTTAACCAGTGCTGCTTCTTTTAATAAATTCGCAATAGGAAGACCGGCTTCGAATTCAAACTCAGGCATTTCATCAGGTAGGTTACCTTTTTGGAAACGACTGATGAATTCTTGCAATGCCGCTTCTGCCGCTTCTTCTGAATGGAAACGTGCAATGATCTCTTTTGCTAGTAAGAACTTCACATCACGTGGGTTTTTACCGGCATCAACATCGGCTTTAAACTGAGCAATTTCATCCATTGGACGGAATGAAAGCAATTCAAAGTAGCTCCACATCAGATCGTCAGAAATAGACATGATCTTACCAAACATATCGCTTGGCGCATCGGCAACACCAATGTAGTTGTGCGCAGATTTAGACATTTTCTTCACGCCATCTAAACCCACCAGCAATGGCATCGTCAGTACAACCTGTGGTTTTTGACCGTGCGATTTTTGTAACTCACGACCCATTAGCAAGTTGAACTTCTGATCAGTACCGCCTAGTTCTACATCTGTTTCCATTGCGACTGAATCGTAACCTTGAAGTAATGGATACATAAATTCATGGATCGCGATTGGACGATTCTCGCCGTAACGCTTTTTAAAATCGTCACGCTCTAGCATACGAGCAACGGTTTGATTAGACGCTAAACGGATCATTCCTTCTGCACCTAACTCTGATAACCATGTCGAGTTAAACGCAATCGTGGTTTTGGCAGGATCAAGGATCTTAAATACCTGCTCTTTATATGTTTCCGCATTGCGTAATACATCTTCACGCGTTAATGGCGGACGTGTCGTGTTCTTACCGGTAGGATCGCCGACCATACCAGTAAAATCACCAATCAAGAAAGTGACTTCATGGCCTAATTCCTGAAAAGTACGCAACTTATTAAGAATAACCGTGTGTCCAAGATGGATGTCTGGTGCCGTAGGATCGGCACCTAATTTTATACGTAATGGACGGTTTTCTTTTAGCTTTGCTATTAGCTCTGCTTCTGGGATAAGTTCTTCAACCCCACGTTTTATCTCAATAAGTGCTTGTTCAATGCTGGCCATTCTTGTTCGCTCCCACAAAATTGGCAAAAATAATAAGCCGACTATCTTACTTGAATAGCAGGCTTTTTTGAAACCAGTTAGACTGAAGGCCGTTTATTTTTTCGGAATATATGTGAAAAATTTAGTATGAAAGGAACTTCATCACCTCGATTTCCACGGAAGAACCTCTTTTTTATCATATTGATCAGCATAGCTATGCTGGGGCTTGCAATGATACCGAGTTCCCAGCAAGAAACCGCTTCTCATGTTGAGCGTAAATTTAAAATTGGCAAACCTTACCCTATTGATATTGCAACCGCTTCAGCGACACCTCTTTCAGGTAAAGATAAAACAGATGAGCTTATATGGAAAAAGCACGTTATTGAAAGTGGTGAAAGTTTAGCTATCGCTTTTGATAACATCGGCTTAGATGGAAAAATACTACATTCCCTTATCAATACCGATGCCAATACCAAACAATTGGAAAGACTTCGTCCAGGTAATATCCTTCAATTTGGCTTTAATAAAGAAGGAAAATTAGTTGAGCTTCGCCAACCTCGTAATCATTTAGAAACCTTGATTGTGCGCCACGATGGCAGCACCTTTAGCAGTGAGATGGATAAAAAGGAAATTGAAACGCATATCAATTTCTCTCATGCCACCATTAAAACCAGTTTTTGGAGTGCCGCAGATAAAGCAGGATTAACGGCCAATCAGATCATGGAAATTGCCGCGCTATTTGGTTGGGATATTGATTTTGCTCTCGATATTAGAGCGGGTGATAAATTTGAAGTGTTATTTGAACAGCACTATTTAGATGGTTATCCAGTCGATCGCGGTGAGATTTTAGCTGCAACCTTTACCAATATGGGGCAAACTTTTACCGCAGTTCGCAATAACGACGGTAAATATTACGATAAAGACGGGCTAGCCATGCGTAAAGCATTCTTGCGCTCTCCTGTAAACTTCCGCTATGTAAGTTCAAATTTTAATCCGCGTCGTCTCCACCCCGTTACAGGAAAAGTAAAGCCGCACCGAGGCACTGATTATGTTGCTCCTGTTGGCACACCTATTTGGGCGGCAGGTGATGGGGTTGTATTAGAATCAGCGTATAACAAATACAATGGTAACTACGTTTTTATCAAACATAGCGCTAAATATGTCACCAAATACCTGCATTTAACTAAGCGTATGGTCAAAAAAGGGCAACGAGTAAAACAGGGAGATACTGTCGGTACTTTAGGCGGTACTGGTCGCGTCACAGGCCCTCACCTACACTATGAATTCTTGGTTAATGGTCAGCATAAAAACCCTCGTACGGTAGATTTACCGCAAGCCAATTCATTATCAGGCAACGAGCAAGTAACGTTTAAAAAGCAAGCTAAACAACAACTTGATCATATTCAGCAATTGGGCAAACTGGTCGTTAATAATGACATATTATTAAACTAAGCCATTGTTTATATACAAAAAAGCCGACAATCAATATTTGTCGGCTTTTATTTAACTCAATGATTATCGAGTTAACATTTTAAACACTAAATGATGCGCCACAACCACAAGTCGTTGTTGCATTTGGGTTGTTAACAAAGAAACGCGAACCTTCTAGACCTTCAGTGTAGTCAACTGTACCACCCATTAGGTACTGGAGACTCATAGGATCAACCACTAGCGTTACACCGCCATTTTCAATGGTCATATCACCATCATTTACTTTTTCATCAAAAGTAAAACCATATTGAAAGCCACTACAACCACCACCAGTGATGTAAACACGTAGCTTTAGATTCGGGTTTTCTTCTTCAGCGATCAGTGTTTTTACTTTATTCGCTGCAACATCAGAAAAAGTTAGCGGCAAATTAGCATCGCTCATTACAAAACCTCTCACACACTTCCGTTAATTACGCTGATTATCCAATACCTGACTATGTTGTTCAAGTATTAGGCTCACTTGTTGGAGAATCATGGCGTAAACGCTCTTTTTTAATTGTTCGGTGTAGCAACTGCGAATAAATCGGTTGTCCGCCTAACATCTGAGCAAGCATAGTCGCACCGAGAGTGGTAACAATCAATGGTAAAATAAGGTGATAGTTGTTGGTCATTTCAATAACCAGCAAAATCCCCGTAATTGGTGCGCGCACCGTTGCAGCAAAAAGCGCCCCCATACCAGCGATTGCAAATAGTCCAGGATCAATGCCTAAATCAGGATAAATACCTTGTGTGATCATGCCATAGAAAGTGCCAAACAATGTCCCTAACGCCAACATTGGGGCAAAAATACCGCCCGGTGCACCGGAGCCAAAACACAGTAATGTTGTTGCAATACGAGCAAAGAACAACAGCATTAACATACCGAGGCCGTAATCACCGTTAGTCGCGTGAGGGATAAGGAAAATACCGCCACCGGTTAATTCTGGGAAATACAATAGAAGTAAACCGAAGCAGCCACCAATTAAAGCGCCAGTGATAAGGTAACGCTTACGCTCATTACGGTGAATTTTAACAAAGCTATCTAACGCAAAAATAATCATCCGATTAAATAGGACACCGAAACCACCAAATAGCATCCCTAACACTAAGAATAACCATAATGATTTCAGTGCAGGAGCATCATATTGCGGCATAGATATAACCGCTTCTTGGCCACGTAAAAGACGAAATACGATATTTGACATCACCGCAGAGATCATTACGCATTTCACCGAAATTAAACTGTAACGAAACTGCGGACGCATCTCTTCAAGTACAAACATGATCCCCGCCATCGGGGCATTAAATGCTGCTGCTAAACCACCAGCGGCACCTGCTGCAAGTAAAGAGTGTCGACCTTCTTTATCTTTTAAACGGAAAATATCAGAGATCATTCGTCCAATATTACCGCCCATTTGTACCGTAGGACCTTCACGACCCAGTACCATACCCGAGCCTAACGCACCTAAACCACCGAAAAATTTAACTGGGATCACGCGCCACCAGCGAACAGGACGCATTTCTTCCATCGCACCTTCAATTTCAGGAATACCAGAACCACCAGCTTCAGGGGCAAAACGACTAACAAGGTAATAACCAACAAAGGCAAGAAAAGCACTGACAATAAATGCTGCGAGCCACAAAGGAAGTACACTGGTTATTTCATCACGTAACCACTCTGTACGCTGATCCGTTACCCAGTTGACACCAATTTCAAACAAGGTTCCGACTAAGCCCGCTAAAATGCCGACAAGAGCTGATAAAAATAGAACAGAGACTGGCGTTTTATCACGAGTAAGCAGTTGCCTTACAAAAACGCGAGGTTGAAGATGAGGAGGCATGTGGATCCCGTGCGTTTTATCAGTCATTTTTCGGCCGTATTGTCAAAAGATTGCATATAGGATGCAGGGAGGATAAATGAAACTATTGATTTTAGAAGAGTAATCTAAGATGGGCGTTTATTATACTGCTAATGTTGAAAAATAGCTTTGCAACTGTGACTTGTACTGCAGTATTGCTGTAATCAATTGTTCAATACACGCAAATAACCACCATAAATCGCCCTCCCTAAATTGCATCCTTTTAGGTACAATGGACTAATAACAATCTACACACTTCTCTGGCCTACAATCTCTAGGACAGAAAACGATCTGGATTGGATCTACGCCTGATTATTTTATATAGGACCTCATAATGAGCAAAACGAGCAAATCGGCTGATTTATTTGCCAAAGCAAAACAAAAAATTCCAGGTGGTGTTAACTCTCCAGTGAGAGCGTTCGCTGGTGTTGGTGGCACACCACTCTTTATTGAGCGTGCCGATGGCGCTTATATTTTTGATGCTGATGGTAATGCATACATCGATTTCGTTGGCTCTTGGGGTCCAATGATCTTAGGCCATAACCATGCAGCGATTCGTGATGCGGTGATCGATGCAGCGCAACAAGGTTTAAGTTTTGGTGCGCCAACGGCAATGGAAATCACCATGGCTGATCTGGTATCAAAACTAGTACCATCGATGGAAATGGTACGCATGGTAAGCTCAGGTACTGAAGCAACCATGAGCGCTATTCGTCTGGCACGCGGGTTTACTGGTCGCGATAAGATCTTAAAATTTGAAGGTTGTTACCACGGTCACGCCGATTGTCTACTCGTTAAAGCAGGCTCTGGCGCATTAACCCTAGGTCAACCAAGCTCACCAGGTGTACCTGCAGATTTTGCAAAACATACCCTAACAGCAACCTATAACGATCTAGATTCTGTACGTGAAGCGTTTACAACTCACCCAGAAGAGATTGCTTGTATTATCGTTGAGCCTGTTGCGGGTAACATGAACTGCATTCCACCTGTACCTGGCTTCCTTGAAGGGCTACGCGACATCTGTGATGAATTTGGCGCGCTATTAATTCTAGATGAAGTAATGACAGGCTTCCGCGTATCAGAAGGTGGTGCTCAAGGCTATTACAACATTAAACCAGACCTTACAACACTAGGTAAAATCATCGGCGGCGGTATGCCAGTCGGCGCATTCGGTGGCCGTCGTGAAGTGATGGAATTTGTTGCACCAACAGGCCCTGTCTACCAAGCGGGTACGCTATCAGGCAACCCTGTTGCAATGGCAGCAGGTCATGCCTGTTTAAGCGTGTTAACTGAAGACGGTAATGAAAAACGCCTTGCTCATACTACTAAACGTCTTGCTGATGGCTTTAAAGCATTAGCAGATAAGCACGGTGTTCCACTGGCAATTAATCAAGTAGGTGCGATGTTTGGCTTCTTCTTTACTGAGCAAGAAACTGTAACGTGCTACGAAGATGTAACCAAGTGCGATGTCGAGCGTTTCAAGCGTTTCTTTAATTTAATGCTAGAAAAAGGGGTATATCTTGCACCGTCTGCATATGAAGCATGCTTCACCTCACTAGCACACACAGATCAAATCATTGATGCAACACTTGAAGCGGCTGATTTTGCTTTTGCAACGCTTGCTCATGAAAACAGCCCTGAATAATTCAGAAAGCTGAAATAAATAAAAATAAAAAAGGTCACAATGAGTGACCTTTTTTTATGACATTATTTTAGTATCTAAAACACAGAAATTGTATTTAACTAGAGCCACCGCTCAAGGCTAAGGTTATTGCCAAAAATATAACGCAAGCAGTACCATGATGACTAAAATAATTAGTGCAATCGGTGGTCTGCGCTTTTTTTTGTCATCACAGCCACAATTACAACATCCCATAAGCCATCTCCGCGATAAAGAGTATAATCGATAAGTTATAGCGACAATGATTATAATGATAATCTTTATCAATAACAGCAGTAATGAAGACGCTTATTAATTAAAGGAAACATACAGTGCCACAGCCATTTAAAATCGAGCCACGCCATTGGCTCCTTATTATTGCTTTATTTGTTGCTGCATTTGCCAGTTACAAACTCATTGAACCTTATTTAGGGCCGATTGTTCTGGCCTTTATTATTTCATTACTCTTTGCACCACTACATAAACGTTTATTAGCGTTAATGCCAACCCGTGCAAATACTGCTGCAATGTTATCTTGCTTTGTGCTTACCGTCATTATTGTGATCCCGTTGCTTGTGGTGTTTTCATCCATTGTTCATCAAGGTACAACCGTTTCTAAAGAAAGTTATCAATGGATCACATCCGGCGGTCCGAAAGAACTATTTGCTCACCCTTACGCTCAAAAAGTACTGTTCTATATAGATAAATACTCACCGTTCCATGATTTTGATCCTCAGGTCATCATTCAGAAAATTGCAACCACAGCATCTCAAGTCGGCTCTCAAGCAATCAACATTAGTGCACGTATTCTTGGAGACGCCACTAGCATATTAGTAAACTTTATGATGATGCTATTTGTCCTATTCTTCCTGCTACGTGATAACGACAAGATGATTGCCGCGATCCGCCATGTGATCCCACTGTCTCGCAGTCAAGAAGATGCAATTATGGAAGAAGTTGAACAAGTCGCAAAATCTGCCGTACTTGGATCATTCCTAACCGCTGTCGCGCAAGGCTTAGCCGGTGGTTTTGCAATGTGGCTATGCGGATTCCCAGGGCTGTTCTGGGGCTCAATGATGGCTTTTGCTTCATTAATCCCTGTCGTAGGTACCGCACTTATCTGGCTACCTGCATCTCTATACTTACTGTTAGTCGGTCAATGGGAGTGGGCATTATTCTTAGCGGGCTGGGGAGTGCTTGTCGTAGGTTCAATCGATAACGTTGTCCGTCCATTGCTGATGCAAGGCAGTTCAAGCATGAATACCCTACTGATCTTCTTCTCAATCATTGGGGGTATCCAATTATTTGGTTTGATCGGTATGATTTACGGTCCCATCATTTTTGGTGTAACACTCGTGTTATTTAAAATGTATGAAGTTGAATTTAAAGACTTCTTAGAACAACAAGATTCTCACTAACCTATCATTACAATGCCGCCTCTATTCTAGGGCGGCATTTTTCTTCTATTCAATCTTCCTCTCTACTGCTGATTTCTTTTCAACGGCACATAATTATGGAACAATTCGCTCCCAAATTTATGATGTCTACATTGAGGCCAGTTACATGTCTTATTGCGCCGCGAGCCAGGTTGTTGCTCGTCAATCTGAGTTTTTTGAAAACCGTAAAGTCCTTATCGCTGGCGAATTAAGTGATACCTTCGCATCAGAGCTATGTCAAACCGCTCAAACGGTATCGGTATTTACCACAAACTATGGCTTCTACTCAGATATCAAACGTTTTAATAATGTAAGTAGTTACTTCGGTGCTGAATTAACAGAAACATTAGATATCGATATGATCCTGCTTTACTGGCCTAAAGCAAAAGCAGAAGCTGATTACTTGTTAACCATGCTACTGAATAAGTTCGGTACTGGCGTTGAAATTTGTATCGTTGGTGAAAACCGCTCAGGGGTTCGCAGTGCAGAAAAACTCTTTGCAGAATATGGCCCACTGAACAAATATGATTCGGCACGTCGCTGCAGTTTTTACTGGGGACGTTGTGATAACACGCCAAAAGCCTTTAATTTATCAGATTGGTTCCGTAGTTATCCTATCGATATTGCTGGCGTACAACTTACTGTTCGCTCTTTACCTGGCGTATTTAGCCATGGTGAGTTTGATAAAGGCTCAGAATTACTGCTTAACAATCTGCCTAAATTACACGGCAAAGTATTAGATTTTGGCTGTGGTGCTGGTGTGATTGGCGCTGTGATGAAAGCTAAATACCCCACTATTGATTTAGAGCTGTGTGATATCAGTGCGTTAGCCATTGAATCGGCAAAAGAAACATTTAAGGTCAATAACCTTGAAGCGAGTAAGTTCACCGCTACCGATGTCTATAAGGCGTTAACGGGCCCTTACCAGTTCTTGATCAGCAACCCACCGTTCCATGCTGGGTTAAAAACATTTTATGCTGCAACTGAGCTATTTATTAATGATGCACCACAATACCTTAGCCATAACGGTCAGCTCGTCATTGTCGCCAACAGCTTCTTACAATATCCGCCTTTAATTGAAGCAAGCCTTGGTGAGTGCAACATTACGGCAAAAACAAATAAATTTAATATTTACGCCGCAACTAAATAACCGTTAATTTATTTTAACGGAACATTTATCTAAAGAGGGACATTGTTGTCCCTTTTTTATAATCAAAACTCCGTCAAAACCGTTAATTCTGTGTTTTACAACACGCTTCATTATCGCTGTACTTGATCACTTCAAATAAGTCAGTATAAGCAGTATTATATTAATATATATGGACTTAGTGATTTCTAACGAACGGAAAAATTGTCAAAAACGTTACTTTTAAAACGTTTTATAATTTAACGTTAGTCACTGTTCCTCAATCCAAATCGAACGATAATCATTTTATTCAGGCACCGGAATGCAGAATACCAAACGATTTAAACGTCTCCAACATACGCTAATGTTGGCCTTTATTGTGCTTAGCATCACACCTTTGGTTTTATCTGCCCTATATTTTCTAAACTCTCATACCAAAGATCTTGCTGAACAAAGTATCAATCACTTAGCTTCTTTACGTGATAATAAGCAAAAGCAGCTTTATAGCTTTTTCGCAGCGAAAGAATCTGAGGTGAAGAGTTTCGCTCGCTCTGAATTATCGAATAACAGTGGCGGTCGTTTTTATGGCTTAGTCGGTGCTTACCATCAACTCGGAGACATAGAGCAGCAACTTGCATCTCAAGGACATGCTAATTATTTCTCGCAAACCCTTACCCAAAAAAATGAGTCCCATAATAAAACGACTTATGTAGGACATGAGCGCTATCGTTTGATGTATAAGCGCTACAACGCTGTTTATAAAGAGTATTTAAAACGCTCTGACTTCAAAGATATCATGTTAGTTGATCGTTCAGGCAACGTGGTTTACTCCGTTCACAATCACCAGTTGTTTGGCGTCAATTTACTTACCAACGCCCTAGCATCGCCAGCTTTAAAACAAACCTTTGAAGCGATTACTACAAAAACCAAACAAAGTCAGGCTAAACCTGATCAAGTACCGGTTACTTTTACCGATTTTAGTCAATCTGCAAACACAGACGACACAACCGCATGGTTCGCCGCCCCGATCATTCAGCAAGGCTATTTGCACAGTTACGTCTTTATGGAGTTAAGTAATAAAGCGATTTCTGAGCTTATTCAAGACCTTGGTAATAATGCGAACTACGTTCAAACTTTATTGATTGGTCAAGATCACAAACTGCGTTTCGCGGCAGAAACAGGGGTTCCCACAACGTTAAAAAGTGAAAGTATCAGGGAAGCACTGGCTGGCAAATCAGGCGTGGGTAGCTTTAAAAACTACGATAACATTTCAGTATTGAGTGCCTTTTCACCACTCGATATCCTTAACAATAAATGGGCACTAGTCGTTGAACTACCAGAAAAAGAAGCCTTTGCTCGTATTACTGAATTAGAAAAAATATTTGGTGTGGCAATGATCAGCGCGATTATTTTGGTGATCTTTGCCTCTCACTTATTGTCTAATTCAATTACCGCCCCCTTACTGCGGTTAACTTGGGCGGCAGAAAAAGCCTCTGGTGGCGATTTAGACCAAGTCATCGAAGGCACTGAACGTAGTGATGAAATTGGTCGCTTGGCGATAAGCTTTTCACGTATGCAGCGCTCTATTCGCGAAAAGATAGGTTTAATCAAAACTCAAAATGACGAATTAGAACAAAGCCTTAAGATTATCAAGCAGAAAAACAATGAGCTACAAACAGCAGATAAGCTAAAAGATGAGTTCCTTGCAACCACATCCCATGAATTACGCACCCCACTTCATGGCATGGTCGGGATTGCAGAATCTTTACTTGCTGGAGCGAATGGACCCGTAAAAGATTCTCAACGTCGTCAGTTAGAAATGATCATCAATAGTGGGCAACGCCTAACTAACCTTGTCGATGATTTGCTGGATTATCACAAGATGCGTTATGGCGATTTAGATATCCATCGCCATGCGATCGATCTGTCAGCCGCGGTGAGATTAGTACTGGAGCTTTCTAGTCACCTGCTTGGTAACAAACCGGTAAGGATCATTAATCAAATTCCTGCAGATTTGCCACTCGTTGATGCCGATGAGCAACGTTTAGAACAAGTACTTTATAACCTTGTCGGTAACGCGATTAAGTACACATCTGAAGGTAAGATCATTATCTCTGCCACAGTATTAGAACAGCAATTACGTGTACAAGTCGTCGATACGGGGCAAGGTATTCCAAGTGAACAGTTAGAGCATATTTTTGAGCCCCTTATTCAAGCAAACTCAAATTCGACCAACTATCGACAAGGGGCTGGTCTAGGTTTATCAATTAGTCGCCAACTTATTGAATTAATGGGCGGGCGCTTATATGTAAGTAGTCAACCTATGATTGGCACTACCTTTAGTTTTACCTTAAACCTTGCAACCAATGAGCAGATCAATGCGATACCTAATGACTCTATACTTCAGCACTTCCAAGTACCGGCATTAGATTCCAGAAGTTGTGAAAGCACCAATTTACCTGAAAACCCTGAAGGTGATCTTATTCTTGTGGTTGATGATGAACCCGTAAACCTACAGATTTTAAATAATTTTCTCCGACTTGCTGGCTATCGAGTAAAAACTGCAGAGAGCGGTCATCAGGCATTAGATATTGTCCAACAACAACGTCCAGATCTGATCTTACTCGATATTATGATGCCGGAAATGAGTGGCTACGAAGTCTGTACCCTATTAAGAAAGCAATACTCGATTTTTGAATTACCAATAATGATGTTGTCTGCATTAGGACAAATTCAAGATCGTATCAAAGGTTTTGAGTGTGGGGCTAATGACTACTTAACTAAACCTTTTAATAAAGAAGAGTTAATTGCTCGTATTCAAGCTTACCTGCAAGCCAGTAAGACAGAACATGAAAAGCAAAAGAACCAAAGCTTACAGCAAGAGATTTATCGTCGAGAGCAAGTAGAAACCAGCTTACTAGAGGCGCAAAGCCGCTTGCTAGGGCTTCTTGACTCAACCAGTGAAGCAATTATCTGTGTACAAAGTGAAGGTCGTATTCGCTATGTTAATAGCGCCGCGGGTAAGTTATTTAAACGCTCACCAGAACAACTTGAGCGCCATACCATTTCAGATATTATCGCCACAGAGCTACCAATAGGTATTAACGACAGCCACCATTACAATGGCAAGTTGAGCTTCATTATTAATGACGAGATCCAAACATTATCAACCGACATTATTAACCTTCCTGAAGAATCAGGACTTAAACAAATGTTTGTTTTTGATAACCAAGGTCCTTCGGCAGATCATCGTATAGGCTTACTAGAAAATGCGGTTGATATGCTGTCAGAGTTTGCTTTTAACGGCGACAAGAATAACTTACAGCAACTCAGAGAGCTTGGTGGTGAATTCACACGCTTGGCTGATAAGCTGGATGGTAGCGGACAAAATAAAGGAGATATTATTCGTCAACTTATGGTTGAGTCGATGACGATGACGCTTTCATTATGGGAAAATGACGCCAAGAAAACCAAATTTGAATTAGCAGAGGAAAGTGGATTGTGGCGTGTGTATCTTGATCGCAGCACCTTACAAACACGTACTCTTGATAAATATCTCCATATCGATACGTTACCCAAGACCCCACGTTGGCGTACAGTGCTCAACACCATGGATTACGTTCTAGAGCGCTGTACTCAAACAACAGTAGAGCGCCAACATGTAGTGGCAATGCGAGACAAACTACACCATACCATTAGTACCAGCTGATCAAGTCTTATTACACCCTAAATATCAAGGCTCTTACGGGAGCCTTTTTTATGCCTGTAAGATACGAACGTGAAAAACATCCTTCTTATTATCTCTTTAGCATTACACCCATAAGCAAATATTCACGTCAGATGAGCCTCATCTAGCAGCATAACGATATGGCTTTTTTAATTCTTGTTCACCAGATGAAACTGTTATTTTTAATAAGAAAATATCACATTAAAAACCCTAAAAATGACATCAATCACACTCTATATTTTAGCTGTTTTTAAAGCAATTTAAGCTAAATTAGGTCCATAACGAGAGAAGAGGGAATTAGTTTTTGTTTATGAGAAGCGAATCACAACAAACATTGATGATAAATTTTACACACAGAAATAACGACTCAAAAAACACACATTACATAAAAAAAACCAAACGAAAACAATAAAAGCAAATAAAAACAACAAGTTAAAACCAGATAAACTCAAAACATCATTTCACCACCGATAGATACAAATGTGATGTAACACACATTTAACATCTACTCATCGGTAACAACAAAACCTAAAATTAACGTTTTTGACGTTGTTATTGGTTATTTTGACAATTTTGACGGGAAGCTTGATTGACGATTTATCCATTACAGCGAATATTTAACGCACTGAGAGCTTACAAGGCCATTCACCGGTTCAGCGTTACTCAGTTCCGATGAAGTAAGTTCAAGGGCTCCAATGATGGAGCAAACTTTAATTTCCATTAAGTGAAACAGAGCAAAGAGTAAGGAACAGCTATGCTTGCCAATATTAACAAAACTAAGTTAGCACTTGCCGTTGTTGCAGCAGCAACCGCTTTTACAGCACCAGTAGCGTCTGCAGCAGAGAAAAGCCAGCTAACAGTCGTACCAGACTTTTACCCTACAATGGTACGTAACTTTAACCCATTCCTAGCTACAAACCTTCGTACTACGACTGAATTCGTTTACGAGCCATTGGTTGTTTTCAACCAAATGAAAGGTAACGAGCCAGTAATGCGTTTGGCGAAAGACTACTACATGTCTGACGACCTAATGCAAGTAACGTTCGAAATCCGTGATGGCGTTAAGTGGTCTGACGGTAAAGCGTTTTCTGCTGATGATGTAGTTTATTCTTTTGACCTACTTAAGAAGAATCCAGAACTAGATCAACGTGGTATCAACAAGTGGGTTAAATCAGTTAAGCAAGACGGTAACAAGGTTATCTTCGATCTAACTGAAGCGAACTCGAACGTTCCTTTCGAAATTTCTTTCGTACCAGTAGTGCCTAAGCACATCTGGAGCAAAGTTGAAAACCCAACAACTTTCACTAACGAAAATCCAGTAGGTACAGGTCCGTTTACTGAGATTGATACATTCACTCCTCAGCTATACGTTCAATGTCGTAATCCTAACTACTGGGATAACGACAACCTAGAAGTTGACTGTCTACGTGTTCCTCAGATCGCGAACAACGATCAGTTGCTAACAAAGATCATTAACTCTGAGCTAGATTGGACTTCATCGTTCATTCCAGACATCGACAGCACTTACGCTGCGGCAAACCCAAATCACAAATACTGGTACCCAGCTGCGGGCACTCAGTCATTCATGTTGAACTTCAAGTCGCCAAAAGATGGTAACAAAGAAGCGATCAACAATGTTGATTTCCGTCGTGCGTTCTCAATGGCTATCGACCGTCAAACAATCATCGACATCGCATTCTACGGTGCAGGTATGCCGAACGATTACGCATCGGGCCTAGGTGATGGTTTCAAAACTTGGTCAGATGAAGCGGTACACAACAAGTACAAAGCATTTAACACATACAATGTGAAAGGTGCTAAAGAGCTACTAGCGAAAGCAGGCTTTAAAGATACTGATGGCGACGGTTTCGTAGAAACACCAACAGGTAAGAAGATCGAACTTACAGTTCAGTCTCCAAACGGTTGGACTGACTTCAACAACACTGTACAGCTAGGTGTAGAGCAGCTTCAAGAAGCGGGAATTAACGCGAAAGCAAGTACACCTGACTTCGCTGTTTACAACGAAGCGATGCTAAACGGTACTTACGATGTAGCTTACACAAACTACTTCCACGGTGCTGATCCACACCTATACTGGGATAGCGCGTACAACTCACGCCTACAATCTGGTGAAGGTATGCCTCGTTTTGCAATGCACTACTTCAAGAATGCAGAGCTAGACTCGCTACTAGACAGCTTCTACAAAACAGCTAACAAAGATGAGCAGTTGAAGATTGCTCATAGCATCCAGAAAATCATCGCTGAAAATCAAATCACGATTCCAGTGATGTCTGGTGCAAACAACTTCCAATACAACGAAACTCGCTTCACTGGTTGGTGGAATGAGAAGAACCCTCAAGGCCGTCCAATGGTATGGGCTGGTGTTCCTGAGCGTCTACTTCAAGTACTGGATCTAAAACCAAAAGCATAATATCTGCTTAATATTTGCGGTGCACGCCTTGTGCACCGCCTCTTCCCCTCAATCCTTTCTTCTATAAAAGGTATGGCGCCTTGCGTCAGGGGGTTTTACGTCCTGAATTCAGCTCAGGAAGGCAAGCTGGATGTGTAAGGTGTGAGTTATGGGATTTTTTCTACGTCGTTTATCGTTTTATTTTATCGCGCTGATTTTCGCGGCAACGCTAAACTTTATTCTTCCGCGTGCAATGCCTGGTGACCCAGTTACCATGATGTTCGCGAACGCAACCGCACAGGTAACCCCTGAGCGTATTGAAGCCATGAAAAAGCTATTAGGCTTTGTTGATGGTCCAATATATGAACAATACTTTTCTTACCTAGCTAACGTGTTTACGTGGAACCTAGGTACCTCAATCAAATTTTATCCACTATCAGTTAATGAACTGTTAGGTGGCGCTGTAGGCTGGTCACTATTTTTAGCTGGCTCAGCTGTAATGCTTTCTTTCTGTATTGGCTCTGTACTAGGTATTTTTGCGGCATGGAAACGCGGCAGTACTTATGATGCATTCATTTCACCAGGTATGTTGGTTATTCAAGCAGTTCCACCGGTTGTAATTGCAATGCTTGTGATGTTCACCTTTGCTATCGGCTTGCGTTGGTTCCCTACAGGCAATGCATATACGCCGGGCGTTATTCCTGACTGGTCAAGCTGGGCTTTCTACAAAGACGTGCTTTACCACGCAGCACTACCACTATTCTGTGCCACAGTCATTCAAATCGGCGGTTTCTTGATCAATATGCGTAATAACATGATCAACCTGCTAAACGAAGATTACATCACAATGGCAAAAGGTAAGGGCTTAAGTGAAAACCGTGTGGTATTTAACTACGCAGCACGTAACGCAATGCTACCAAGTGTAACAGCACTTTCTATGGCACTAGGTATGGCGATTGGTGGTCAGTTAATTGTCGAAATCATCTTTAACTACCCAGGTCTTGGTACCGTAATGCTTAATGCTATCCACTCACGTGATTACCAAGTTCTTCAAGGTCAGTTACTTATTATGACTATGTTCATGCTGTTCTTTAACTTCATGGCCGACATCCTGATCGTTGTGCTAGATCCTCGCCTACGTAAAGGAGGCAAATAATTATGAAAGCCTTATTTAAATTATTATCTGGTAACCCTAAGGCTATGTTTGGCCTTAGCATCATCACTATTTTTATTCTAGGGGCTATTTTTGCTCCGCTGATTACACAGTTTTCACCAGACAAACGAACAGGAAAACCTCATGAGTACCCTGCGTTTGTAGTAAAAGCAGCACAAGATAATCCAGACGGTTGGATCGCTGAAAACTTAGCTGATAACAAGCGTCGTCTATTAATGTCCAAAGATGCAGAGCACCTACTAGGCACATCTCGTATGGGTCGTGATATCTGGTCTCAGCTAGTATATGGCGCGCGTACTTCACTAGCGGTAGGTTTTGGTGCAGGTTTAATGGTGTGTTTCCTAGCAACCATCATTGGTATTTCAGCAGGTTATTTTGGCGGTAAAGTCGATGAAGTCTTAACCGCTGCGATGAATATCATGTTAGTTCTACCGCAGCTCCCCTTACTGTTTGTTATCGCAGCCTTTATTGGTCAAACAGGTCCAATGACCATTGCGGTGGTTATTGCCATGACCTCCTGGGCATGGGGCGCACGTGTTGTCCGAGCGCAAACCTTATCACTGCGTGAAAAGGAATTTGTAAAAGCAGCAGAAGTATTAGGTGAATCCTCATGGCGTATTATCTTTGTTGAGATTCTACCGAACCTAATCTCAATCGTTGGTGCAAGCTTCATCGGCTCGGTAATGCTTGCCATCATGACTGAAGCAACACTGTCATTCTTAGGCTTAGGTGACCCGAACTCAGTAAGCTGGGGTGTGATGCTGTACAACGTACAAACATCATCTTCAATGTTAGTTGGCGCTTGGTGGGAGCTATTAGCACCATGTGTTGCACTAACACTGATTGCTATCGGTCTTGCGATGCTTAACTTTGCTGTTGATGAAATTGCCAACCCGCAGTTACGTTCACACAAAGGCATGCGCCGCTGGAAAAACTTAGCAAAAGAAAATGCTAAGAATGCAAAAGAAGAAAAAGAAGCAAACGCTGTGGACGCTCCTCAGCCAGCCCTACAAGGGGGAGATAAATAATGACCAATCCACAAATCTCAATTCGTAACTTGTGTGTTGATTACATTACAGATGCCGGTGATGTTCGCGCAGTAAATAATGTCAGCTTTGACATTGGTAAAGGTGAGATATTCGGTCTTGCAGGTGAATCAGGCTGTGGTAAATCCACTGTTGCCTTCTCACTGATGCGTCTGCATAAGCCGCCAGCATTCATTACCGGTGGTGAAGTAATTTTTGAAGGCCATGGTGACATTTTAAAGAAATCGGATATGGCAATGTCAGCCTTCCGTTGGAGCGAAATGTCGATGGTGTTCCAAAGTGCAATGAACGCTTTGAACCCTGTATTAACCATGGAAGAGCAATTTTGTGACGTAATCATGCGCCACACTAATATGTCTCGTCAGCAAGCAGTTCGCCGTGCTGAAGGCCTATTAGAAATCGTTGATATCCACCCTAGCCGTTTACGTGATTACCCTCACCAGTTTTCTGGTGGTATGCGTCAACGTTTGGTTATCGCGATTGCTCTTGCGCTAAATCCTAAGATGATCATCATGGATGAACCAACAACAGCACTTGATGTTGTGGTTCAACGTGAAATTCTACAAAAGATTTACGCATTAAAAGAAGAATTTGGTTTCTCAATCCTATTCATCACTCATGACTTGTCATTAATGGTCGAGTTCTCTGACCGTATCGGCATCATGTATTCAGGTGAATTAATTGAAGTTGCCCCTTCTAAGCAAATTCTAGAAACACCGTTCCACCCATATACTGAGGGCTTGGGTAGCTCATTCCCTCCTCTAACTGGTCCAAAAACAAAGTTAACAGGTATTCCTGGTAACCCATTGAACTTACTAGAAGTACCACAAGGTTGTCGTTTCCAAGCACGTTGTAGCAAAACAACCGATGCTTGTTTTAAAACACCAACCCAGCTGACACAAATTGAACCAGGACGTTTATCAAACTGCCACCTATTCACTAAACGTGGTTAATAAAATAATAGGCAGTATTTAGGAGGCATTATGAGCAAACCTGTCGGAAATCCAATTATTGAAGGTAAAAATCTAATTAAAGATTTTTCCGTTAACAGTAATTCATTAAAGAAATCAAAGATGCGTGCAATCAACGACGTGTCTTTCAAAATGTACAAAAGTCGTGGTCTTTCAGTTGTTGGTGAATCAGGTTCTGGTAAATCAACGACTGCGAAAATGATTGCAAAAATGTACGCGCCAACAGATGGCACAATTGAATATTTTGGTCGTGATATCCAGTCAATCACTAAACATGATGACTTAATGAATTACCGCCAAGGTGTGCAAATGGTATGGCAAGACCCATTCGGTTCTTTAAACCCTACTCATACTATTTTCCACCATATTGCTCGTCCGTTACTGATCCACAACAAAGTGAAGTCAGGCAATAAAAAAGAGCTAGAAGAAACGGTTTACAACCTACTAGAACAAGTTGGCTTGATCCCACCAAAGGAGACAGCTGCGAAATTCCCCCACCAGCTGTCTGGCGGCCAACGTCAACGTGTTAACTTAGCGCGTAACATTGCGGTGGGTGCTGAAGTCGTACTTGCTGATGAGCCAACATCAATGCTCGACGTTTCTATTCGTGCAGGTGTACTAAACCTGATGGAAGAAATGAAGTTTGAACGTGAAATGGCACTACTGTACATCACCCACGATATCGCAACAGCACGTTACATTGCTGAAGATCTAGCGGTTATGTACGTTGGTCACATGGTTGAATGGGGCGATACGGAAGAGATCATTCACGATCCACAACACCCGTATACCCAATTACTTGTATCAGCAGTTCCCGATCCAAGTAAGTCTATTCATGAAAAACTAAAAGGTAATAAAGGCGAGATCCCGCTATGGACGCCAGAAAGCGCGGGTTGCCCATTTGCAGGTCGCTGTACTCACGTTACCGATAAGTGCCGTGAAAAACTTCCAGGTGTGACTCAATTATCTGACAATCACTTTGTACGTTGTTACTTATACGAAAATTAATAATAGCTCGTTACTAAAAACGACTTATCTGCGTTATTGGTCGCCTTAGCTGTTAAATGGTGGTTTCACAATGCTGAAACCACCTTTATTTGGCGACACTAGGAGGATCCATGCAGCTGTTAACTAACCATCTGGGCTATGAGCGTTTCAACGTAAAACACGCTTTATTACAAACCAACTCTCAGACTTTAACCGGTACTGCAGAACTTGTTTGTAACCAGACGAACACCACTATCATGCAGCTGCCATTACATGCCTATGACAACATAGCACAATGGCATACCGGTAATATTTACCTTATTGATTTCTCTTCTTGCCAACAACTTGGTGAGTTCCGTATTCGCTACGCAAACAGCGAATCAACTGTTTTTACCATTGCTGAAGGTGTGTTAATGCAACAAACCTTTAGTGATGTTCTTCACTACTTTAAATCTCAACGTTGCAGCGGTATTTTCGATCAAGCTGATAAAAATGCTGTTGTACTCAATTCAGATCAAACCGTAGACGTTCACGGTGGTTGGTATGATGCATCAGGCGATGTAAGTAAATACCTAAGCCATTTATCTTTTAGTAATTTTTTAAATCCACAACAAACCCCAATGATTGTGTGGAACATGCTAAAAGCCTATGAAGAGTTAGATCAGCAAGACGATATTGCAGACTTTACTCGTGTACGTTTACTTGAAGAAGCCACTTTCGGTGCCGATTTCTTACTGCGCATGCAACACGCGCAGGGCTATTTCTATATGACGGTATTCGACAAATGGAGCAAATCCCCGCAACAACGTGACATTTGTGCTTATTCAACTCAAGAAGGCATCAAGTCAGACGATTATCAAGCCGGCTTCCGTCAAGGTGGTGGGGTTACCATTGCAGCATTAGCAGCGCTTTCTCGTATTGCTCAACTAGAATCAAGCACTCGCTTAGGGGCTTTTACTGGCATCGAGACCGAGCGTTACCTTCAAGCGGCTGAACTTGGCTATTGGCATTTAAAACAACACAATACTGAATACTTAAACGATAGTACGGAAAACATTATTGATGAGTATTGTGCCTTATTAGCCGCCGTTGAGTTATTCCGTAGTACTCACCAAGATCGCTATTTAGTCGAAATGCGAGAGTGGGCTGTACGTTTGGCTAAGCGTCAAATGTCAGATGAGAATATTGAATATTTCTGGTCTGCGACTGAAAACGGGGAACGTCCTTATTTCCATGCCGCTGAAGCAGGCCTTCCTGCCATTGCTCTGATGCAATATTTAAGTGCAGAAACGGATCCCAATTTCAAAAAGCCAATTGAACAAGTGTTATGTAACGCGCTGAACTTTGAGTTAGCGATTACAAAAGAAGTAAATAACCCATTTCACTACCCTCGCCAATACACTAAAGCTGTCGATGGTGAAAAGAAAACAGCTTTCTTTATTGCCCATAACAATGAGTCAGGTTACTGGTGGCAAGGCGAAAATGCACGTCTCGCGTCATTAGCAACCATGGCTTTTATGGCACAGAACTATGTTCAAGACCCAACATTACGTCAAGGCTTAATGCAATTTGGTCAACGTTCGCTTGACTGGATAGTCGGTTTAAACCCGTATGACATGTGTATGTTAGATGGTCATGGTCATAACAACCCAAATTACTTACCTCACTTAGGATTCAGTAACGCCAAAGGCGGTGTTTGTAACGGCATCACTTCAGGCTTTGAAAACGAAGACGACATCGCATTCAACCCTGATGGTCAAAAAGACGATATGCTGCAAAATTGGCGCTGGGGTGAGCAATGGATCCCACATGGCGGCTGGTACTTACTTGCAATTACGATGCAATTTAAGGAGCGCTGCCATGGCTGATATTCGTTACTTAGTTGGCATTGACGGCGGTGGTACATCTTGCCGTGCACGCATCTGTGATCTCGATGGTAATACTTTAGGTGAAGCAAAAACGGGTAGCGCGAATATTCTATTAGGCAGTAGCGTTGCTATGGCATCGATCAATGATGCGATAGCAACTGCGGCAAGCCAAGCAAATCTTAATAATAGCCATTTTCGTTATATGTCAGTAGGCCTAGCACTCGCAGGCGCTGAACAACAAGAGGCTTGGTATAACTTCATGAAACAGCCTCACCCTTACGGTGCCATAACATTAAATACCGATGCGTATGGTGCTTGTTTAGGTGCTTGGGGAGGTAAAGATGGCGCGATATTAATTGCTGGTACTGGCTCTTGTGGGATCTTATTAAAAGATGGTCAACAGCATGTGGTTGGCGGTCGTGAATTCCCGATTTCAGATCAAGGCGGCGGTGCTGTTATGGGTCTGCGTTTGATTCAACAAGTACTATTAAGTGTTGATGGTATTGTTGAACAAACACCGCTTGCTCGCTCTGTACTCACATATTTTAATCATGATATCGACAATATCGTATTGTGGTCAAAAGCAGCGCGTCCTTGTGATTATGGTCAATTTTCACCGAGCATTTTTGCCCATGCAGCACAAGGCGATAAACTCGCGATAGATATGCTATCGCAAACAGCGCGCGATATAGAAATGTGGATGAATGCATTAGTTGTGCGTGGCGCTGACAAAATTTGCCTCATGGGCAGCATTGCAGAACGTATTCATGCATGGTTAGTACCACCTATGCAGCAACGTATAGCAACACCACAAGGTGATGCTATGGATGGCGCGATTGCTATGGCACGTAGTAATCACGATTTATATAAACTTTAAGGGGGAATGATGAGTTACCGCCTTGATTTAACTGTAATCGATAAAAAAGAAAACGAATCTCGTTTTGCATTAAGCTTACATAATTTAACCGATACTCCACTACAAAATTGGTCATTACATTTTTTGTTTAATCGTTTCGTTAGAGCCGAGACGTTAAGCAAAGGCGCTATCAGCCAAACGGGGAGTTACTGTACATTAACAGCCACGGACAATTTACCTGCAAATGGTCTTTTTTATACCGAGTTCACGGTCGGTACTGCACCATTTACGCTTTATGACGACGGTATTTTAGATGCATTTATCTCATTAGCATCAACCGCTGAGTACATTAAGCCGTTAAAAGTCGACATCAGTACTATCAATCTTGATCAACCTGCTGTTGAACGCTACAACACACCGCTACCCGTTAAAGCGGCTGATATTGCTTTGATCCCTAAACCTAGCAAGATAACGCAACTACAGGGCTCTTTTCATATAAATCAACATACTGCCATTTCAACACCACCAACATTAGCGCAAGGTGCAGTAAATTGGTTACAAGCAGAACTCAATACCTTATTGAATGAACACGTGCCGGTTAATCAGCAAGGCAACATTCATTATACTGTAAATAAAGACCTTGTAGATGAAGGCTATCGCTTACTCGTTGAAAACGATAACGTCTGGATCCAAGCTAATTCAGCATCTGGTTTTGTCTACGCAACTTCAAGTTTACTTCAATTAATACCAAGTAAACCATCGCATCAAGCTGATAGCACCTACCAGATCCCAATGGTAGATATTAATGATAAACCGCATTTTGGTTATCGCGGTATGATGCTCGATTGTGGTCGCCACTTTCACCCTGTTGAGCGTATAAAACATCTTATCGATCAATTAGCACGCTACAAATTTAATACGTTTCATTGGCATTTAACCGATGACGAAGGCTGGCGCGTTGAAATTGATGCCTACCCTGAACTCACCCGTATCGGTGCTTGGCGTGGTCCAAATGAAGTGATCGCTCCACAATTTAGCCACATTGCTCAGCGCTATGGTGGATTTTATTCAAAACAAGAAATTCGTGATGTCATTGCGTATGCCGCTGATCGTGGGATCATGATCATTCCGGAAATAGATATCCCTGGCCACTGTCGTGCTGCTATTTTATCACTCCCTGATTTGTTGATTGATCCAGATGATAAATCTGTTTATCGCAGCATTCAAAACTATAACGACAACATCTTATCGCCTGCACTAAAAGGCACTTACAGCTTTATTAGCAATGTACTTTCGGAAATATGCGATCTATTCCCCGCACCTTTCGTTCATATTGGTGCAGATGAAGTCCCTGTCGGTGTTTGGACAGATAGCCCTGCTTGCCAAAAATTCATGGCAGAGCATGACTATCACGATCCCAAAGAACTGCAAGGGCACCTATTACGTTTTGCCGAAGAAGTACTAGAAGGTAAAGGTAAGCGCATGATGGGTTGGGAAGAAGCAACCCATGGTGAGAAGGTCAGTAAAAATACCATCATCTTCTCATGGCAAAGTGAACAGGCTGGATTGGAATGTATCCAAAAAGGCTACGACATTGTGATGCAGCCAGCACAAGCGACGTACTTAGATTTAGCTCAAGGCTACTCGGCAGATGAAGCAGGTGTTGATTGGGCTGGAAAGTTACCCCTCGATAAAGTTTACAATTATTACCCACTCAGTGATCTCGCCGAGGAAAACTCTGAGCGGCAGCACATTTTAGGCATTCAAACCGCCCTTTGGTCAGAATTAGTAAATAACCAAAGCCGATTTGAATATATGATTTACCCCCGCTTACTGGCAGTCTCGGAGATTTGCTGGAGCGACCCTAAATATCGTAACTGGGATGACTTCAAAGCACGTTTAAAAGGTCAACTTAGCTACCTGGACAAGGCAGGTATTAATTACCGCCACTGTGAATAACCACGCACAGTAGAGTGAAATTTTTTAAGGATTAAAAAGCAATGAAATACGGTTATTTTGACAACGACAACAGAGAATATGTTATCACTCGTCCTGATGTCCCAGCACCATGGACAAATTACTTAGGTACAGAGAAATTCTGTACAGTAATTTCACAAAACGCAGGTGGTTACTCATTCTACAAATCTCCAGAGTACAATCGCGTAACTAAATTCCGTCCTAATGCGACATTTGATCGCCCAGGACACTACGTATACCTTCGTGATGATGCGACAGGTGATTACTGGTCAATTTCATGGCAACCAGTAGCAAAAAGCCTAGATGAAGCAACCTACGAAGTGCGTCACGGTTTGTCTTACTCTAAGTTCAAATGTGATTACAACGGCATCGAAGCAACCAAAACATTATTCGTACCTAAAGGCGAAGATGCAGAGGTTTGGGATGTTGTGATTAAAAACACGACAGATGAAGTGCGCACTATTAGTGCATTCTCATTTGTTGAGTTCTCTTTCAGCCACATTCAATCTGATAACCAAAACCACCAGATGAGCTTGTACTCAGCCGGTACATCTTATGAAGACGGCGTGATTGAATATGATCTTTACTACAACACCAATGAGAAAGAAGGTTTCTACTACCTAGCTTCTACATTTGATCCTGATAGCTATGATGGTCAACGTGACACTTTCCTTGGTGCTTACCGTGATGAAGCTAACCCTATTGCGGTTGAAAAAGGACGTTGTTCTAACCACGTACAAACCTGTTACAACCACTGTGGCTCACTACACAAGCAATTCACTATCCAACCGGGTGAAGAAGTGCGCTTTAGCTACATCCTAGGTGTCGGTAAAAACGAAGGTCAACGCCTACGTCAAAAATACCAAGATGTCGCTGCAGTCGATGCTGCATTTGCTGAAATTAAAGAACACTGGAACAGCCGTTGTAACAAGTTCAAGGTGACATCACCGAACGAAGGCCTAGATACCATGATCAACGCATGGACTCTATACCAAGCTGAAACATGTGTGGTTTGGTCACGCTTCGCATCATTTATCGAAGTGGGCGGTCGTACTGGTCTTGGCTACCGTGATACCGCACAAGATGCAATCTCTGTTCCTCACTCAAACCCAGAGATGACTCGTAAGCGTCTTGTTGACTTACTACGTGGTCAAGTAAAAGCGGGTTACGGCCTACACCTATTTGATCCAGATTGGTTCGATCCAGACATGGCTGATGTTGAGCCATCAAAATCACCAACAGTTGTTCCAACCCCAAGTGATGCAGATAAGATCCACGGTATCGAAGATACCTGTTCTGATGACCACCTATGGCTAGTACCAACAATCTGTAAGTACGTAACAGAAACAGGTGAAGAGAGCTTCATTGACGAAGTGATCCCATACGCTGATGGCGGTGATGCATCTGTTTATGATCACATGAAAGCCGCACTCGATTTCTCAGCAGAATACGTAGGCCGAACCGGTATCTGTAAAGGTCTTCGTGCAGACTGGAATGACTGTCTAAACCTTGGTGGCGGTGAGTCAGCAATGGTGTCATTCCTTCACTTCTGGGCATTACAAGAATTCATCGAGCTTGCTAAGCATCAAGGTAAAGACGCAGATGTTGCTAAATACACTGAAATGGCAGCAAACGTACGTGAAGCGTGTGAACAACACCTATGGGATGACGAAGGTGGCTGGTACATCCGTGGTCTAACAAAAGACGGTGACAAGATCGGTACAGCGCAACAAACTGAAGGTCGTATTCACTTAGAGTCAAATACTCTAGCTGTGCTTTCTGGTATGGCATCACAAGATCGTGGTGAGAAAGCAATGGATGCCGTTGATGAAAACCTATTCTCTGAATACGGTCTACACCTAAATGCACCATCATTCGCAACCCCTAATGATGATATCGGTTTCGTTACGCGCGTATATCAAGGCGTGAAAGAAAACGGTGCAATCTTCTCGCATCCAAACCCATGGGCATGGGTAGCTGAAGCGAAACTAGGTCGTGGTGATCGTGCAATGAAGTTCTACGATGCACTTAACCCATACAACCAAAACGACATCATTGAAAAACGTATTGCAGAACCTTACTCATACGTTCAGTTCATCATGGGACGTGATCACCAAGATCACGGTCGTGCAAACCACCCATGGTTAACAGGTACATCTGGTTGGGCATATTTTGCCGTAACTAACTTTATCCTAGGCGTACAAACAGGCTTTGCAGGTCTAACTGTTAATCCTTGTATTCCAACAAGCTGGCCTGGTTTTGAAGTGACTCGTGAATGGCGTGGCGCGACTTACAACATTAAAGTTGAAAACCCAAATGGGGTAAGTAAAGGCGTTAAATCTATTACGCTAAACGGTGAAACAGTCGAAGGCGCAATCGCTCCTCAAGCTGAAGGCACAACCAATACTGTTACAGTAGTAATGGGCTAAAACGGTTAGGGAGGTGAATTCACCTCCCTCTTTTTATTTGAGAGAGAAATAGGAGTTCCTCCATGATTCAGTTTGGAACAGGTGGATGGCGTGCCTTCATTGGTGAAGAGTTTACTCAAGCAAATGTACGCTTAGTAGCTCAAGCCCTTGCTAACATCATGATCAAAGAGTCAGTCACTGAAAATGGTTTCATTATTGGTTACGACCGTCGTTTTCTATCCGATAAAGCAGCAACGTGGTTTGCTGAAGTTTTAGCGGGTAACAACATTAAATGTAGCTTCATCGATAAGTTCGTACCAACCCCTGTTGTGATGTTTAAAGCAAAACAAACAGGTGCGACATATTCAGCTTGTATTACTGCGTCACACAATCCAGCAGATTACAACGGCATAAAAGTCTTCATTGAAGGCGGTCGTGATGCGGATGAAATCATTACTCAAAAGATTGAACAACAAATCGCAGTGTTAACCGATGCGGATGTAAAACGTGTTGACTTTGAACAAGCACAAAACGATAAGTTAGTTGAAATCATCAATCCAATGAACGAGTTCGTTGATTCAATTATTGATTTCATCGATATGGAAGCGATTAAAAAAGCGAATCTTCGCGTTCTTATCGATCCTATGTTTGGAGTGGCAAAAAATGCCCTGCAAACGGTCCTGATCAGTGCTCGCTGTGATGTTGACGTGATCAACGATAGTGAAAACCCTGGTTTTGGTGGTTTAATGCCATCGCCGAGTGCTGCAACGCTTTACCGTTTAAAGCATCTTGTCGCTCACGAAGGTTATGACATCGGTATTGGTACTGATGGCGATGCTGACCGTTTAGGTATTATTGATGAGAAAGGTAACTTTATTCACCCGAATGAAGTACTACTTCTACTTTATTACTACATGCTTGAATATAAAGGCTGGAAAGGATCGGTAGTACGTAATATCGCAACCACCCACCTTTTAGATAAAGTTGCAGAAGCTTATGGTGAGAAATCATTTGAAGTGCCAGTAGGCTTTAAGCACATTAGCTCACAAATGGAAGCTGATGATTCTCTCATTGGTGGAGAAAGCTCAGGTGGTTTAACAATCCGTGGTCATATCAAAGGTAAAGATGGTGTATTTGCATCAAGCTTACTGGTCGAAATGATCAGCGTGACAGGTAAGAAGTTGTCTGAATTACTTGATGAGATCTATGGGCGCTTTGGCTATGCCTACACAGCAGAAGGCGATTGTACCTTTAAACCTGCTGAACGTGAGCGTCTGTACAACAAGATCTATGTAGAAAAAGCATTGCCTGATTTTGACTATGAAATCGAAAAAGTAAGCTATGCCGATGGCGCTAAAGTTTACTTTAAAAATGGCGGTTGGGCGATTGCACGTTTCTCTGGTACTGAGCCATTACTCCGTATTTTTGTTGAAATGGAAGATCAACCACAGGCAGAAGCAGTACTTGCTCAATTAAAAGCATTCCTTTCTGTTTAAAAAACATAGCTGTTGTTTTAGCAGATCACACCGCTGATCTTTGCTAGAGGGTAACCATTCAGTTACCCTTTTCTTTTATATTTTGCCATTCTATTTACCTCCATATAAAAATTTGATATCGAGCCCATTTACAGTAATAACCCCATCTAAAAATAAAAATAGATAGCCCAATCACATAAAAATATCGATTTGAGGTCCATGATTAAAAGGCGTTAAATTTATCGCACTCAAGGAAATCGGTATGAAAAAGATTATCTTTAGTATCATAGCTATCGTTTTAGCCATACTTTTCACCGAACATTTCCACTCATTTACAGTGGGTTTTAGCCTTGCCATTATCGCAGTTGGAATAAGCTATTTCATTGCTTATCAGGCAATTCGCCAACCTCAATATGTCATGAGCTACCTTGTACTTGCTGTACTGACAAAATTAGCTATCACTATCAGTGGCGTTATTTGGGTCTTTTCTAACAACGTTATTCATTCACCAATCACTTTCTTAGTGGCTTATACTGTTTTTTCAGCTCTCATTACCTACCTAGCATCACGTTACCGTGCATATCGTCGTGATCGTAGTGATAATCAGCAAAAGGAGATATTACATACAGGTCTCTATGAACAAATTTAAGGCATAACATTGAATAAGAGCAAGGAGGTAAATATAACCAACAACGATAGTATTACCAACGCTCAGAGCTTCACTTATTAAAGCTCAGATAAAGTAGGAAAGGAGGTCTCATATCATCTTAACTATTTTCAATGACAACTAAGTAAAACCAAAGCCCTGTGACTTCAAGCAGGGCTTCTTTAGAAGTGACGGAGCGGACGCGACTCCGGTCTGACAGGCCGCTAAGATCTCCAATAAAGAGGCTAACCAACTGAACTGCCAACTCACTCAAATACATTTAACTCATATATTCAAAATGTAAAAAAGCCCCAGTCTTTCGACTAGGGCTTAATATAAGTGGCGGAGCGGACGGGACTCGAACCCGCGACCCCCGGCGTGACAGGCCGGTATTCTAACCAACTGAACTACCGCTCCGCAGCGTGTCTATTCAGCATAATGCAATTTAGAACTTAGCAATGTCCTACTCTCACATGGGGAGACCCCACACTACCATCGGCGCTACAACATTTCACTTCTGAGTTCGGCATGGGATCAGGTGGTTCTGCTGCGCTATGGTTGCTAAGTAAATTCTTTAGCGTTCTTGTTATAACAACAAAAACTAAAATTTGAAGCCTGGCGATGTCCTACTCTCACATGGGGAGACCCCACACTACCATCGGCGCTATTACGTTTCACTACTGAGTTCGGCATGGGATCAGGTGGGTCCATAATGCTATGGTCGCCAAGCAAATTCGACGTGAAAGGATTCACTAATATCGCGATGCCATGGATGGCAAGGAGCGATGTGACCTAACACTAAATCTGGAAATTATCTAACTAGTTGTTCTCAATACGCATTCAAGTATTTGTAGAGTCCGATGCTTCTCTGATGAGAAGTAAAACCCCTTGGGTGTTGTATGGTTAAGCCTCACGGGCAATTAGTATCGGTTAGCTCAATGCCTCACAGCACTTACACACCCGACCTATCAACGTTGTAGTCTTCAACAACCCTTTAGAGACCTTAA
>NZ_PYNU01000029.1:0-51054 GCF_003026075.1 Photobacterium sp. GB-210
ATATATTATTGGTTATTACAGCCAATTACGACCACATCAATATAATGGCGGATTAACACCGAATGAATCAGAACGATTATATTGGTTAACCTCTAAAACCGTGGCTAGTATTTGTTGACCACTACACAAAACGACATAGCTTATGTGATGATTTTCTTATCTTACTTTAAAAGATTCATGCTTGAATCAATTATTTATTTAAGAGTGAATGAATGAAATCACTATCCGAGATTGTGGAATCAACTAGATTAAACCTATTGCTATCAGTAATATAAATATTGTTATTTTCTTTCTTGAATTTAACTATTTTTGAAATTTTTATTCCTTCTGAATTGACGTGTCCAAAATAAAAAATAATACTATTACTTAACTCAATAGATAACATTGGATTCAAGGTTAACAAATTAGATAAATAAGATGCTTTATTATGACTAAGAAAATCTGATGAAAATAATTTATCAATACTATCATCACCCTGTAACCCTCTTGCATCGTCAAAGAAGTTCATCAACAATTCACTTTTAATCTCATTCTCATAAACTTCAACATTAGCAATAAGAAATAGATTACAACTATTTTCTATTTTTTTAACTATACAGTTTCGTTTGAAATCTTTGTTAATATTATTATTTTTAAAATTATTGTCATGCTTTTTAATCAATGCATACAATGGAATAATATACGAGTATTTATTTTCATTAACATCTGGAAATTGATAACCATGCTTCGTTTTTTCTAAAGAGATAACTTTATTACTTCCCTCTACAGAAAGAACATAAAACACAAAGTCACCAATTTGACTATAACCCTCTAGTAAAATTGAATTCGACTCTCTCAACCAAGAAGAATTTCTATAAATAAGTGAAAACATTTCATCCGAATATTTTTGTTTTCTGTTTTTATTGATGAAATCATAAAACATCTCTTTATTTTTAAAATTACTGATCGTTTTAGATAAAAACTCTTTACCTGGAAATTTAAACTCGTTATTAGATTTTATATCTACAGCACCATTAACGACTTTATAATCAACAACTACACTGAAATCATTATATTTATCCGTACCAAGATACATTGGGATGTTATATTCTACATTTATATTTTCAGAATAAGAAAAAGTTGGAGTAAATAAAAATAAAATACAAAAAAATCGCATCATCATCTCTAATTTTTGACTAGACATAAAATATATATACTTAAAATATAATAAATCAAAAAAACACGTTGAATTTTAAAGTTACATCAGCAGATTTAATTAGTAAATAAATAGGAAGTCAGCAGCTTTTTTTAGGGAGTTATATCGCAGAATTACAGGTCTTATTACATACATTAGCATCAATTTATAAAATAAAGGAAAAATGTAAAGTAATATCACCACCGATACCAGAGAATATATTAATAATATCTGAGTTTCGGTGGTGATAATAAAATTCGCCTAACTAAACTTATAGTTTATAGCTACCGATATCGCCGTTCCGTTATTTTTCACAGAGACAAGGCGAGTAGATCCCGTATAGTATTCTTTCGGTATGTAATGCTCTTGAAGCCATGCACCAGTAACTGTCCATTTATTATTGAATTTATAGCTTGTTCCAAGACGGTATCGCTTATCTTTACCACCTAAACTATCAATCACTTCATACTCACTATAGCCAGCCATAAATAACCAATTACCCCATTGGTAACTGCTCGATAATGCGACACGTTTGCTATTTCTCTCCCCCACAAGTAAACCAAATGGGTCATTGTATTCACTGTAATGAATACCTTTGCCTTCCCACATAGTTTCACTTACAGAAACATTTATTGTCCATGCTTCGGTCGGTAACCAAGAAAAATAAAAACGCGTTTGAGCAGGGAGATCAAAGTTAGCCTGATGATCGCCAAAATTACTGCCATATTGATGTTTTACCGCAAAACTTAAATCAGATCTTGGTTTCCAAGTTAGACTCAGAGATCCAGACCAACCGTTGTCATTACCTTCCCATCGACTATGTTTATCACGACCAAATTGTCGACGATTCTGCTCTAACTCATACTCGGCATGCATGTATTCGACACTTGCTGCAATGCTCAATGTTCCCCAGCGGTACGCTAATGTCGGTACAGCAGATAACACAATTGGACTAACCCGTGTTTCATAAAATAATGGAAGAAAACTCGAACCAATGGCTGGAACAGAAATATCAGCCGCAATTCGACTATAAAGACCAAATCCAGCATAAAAATTATGACTTAATGGCGATGATATAAAGAATGATGGTATTGGATGTTTCTTTTTATACTCAGACACCTTACCAAATATTTCATAATCTGATGTCACGCTATATTGTGTAATCTCAGCGGTGATCTCTTTAGATTCCAATTGGGTGATACTTGAAAGTGCCAGTGCAAGTACACTTGCATCCAATGCAATAGCGCCATTAGCCGCAGCTAGCGCAGTATTCGTTGCTGATGATTCAGAAAAACTTAATCCTGTCGCAAATATTGATGAAGAAAAGAGTAACGGAATAAGTGAAATAATTGGCGAGACAAAGGTATTCCTTTAATACAAATATGCACTAAATGATTCAAACTAATATAGTGAAGCATTGGAGTACGTTTTTTAAAACTATATGATATTCACTTTAAAGTGAGCACAATTAATTAAATATAAAAAACTTATCTATATATCACATTAGGTTACCTGATTAACGGCTAGATTAAGCTAACATAAAAGATTTATTCTGATCTCAGTTATGATTAAGTACAAAATTCAATCAAGACTTAAAGGTAAGAGAGCATTTAATCTATGACAGTTAAATAGAACAATTAGGTAAATGATCATTTATTCCCTCTCTATTCTTCTTCACAATGACGAAAACCACTTATCTTTCATAGCGACCACTCATCACACTATCCTGCCACTGACCTATTAACTAAATGCAGCTAACTAAAAAGACCAATACCATACACCCTAGCTTCCCCCTACAATATTAAGGACAATTGCTATGATGTGGTTTCTGACCTGTGTTGCCGCGCTTATTGGTGGCTACTTTATTTACGGTGCTTTCGTAGAGAAAGTATTCGGTATAAAAGAACACCGTAAAACCCCTGCACATACCAAAACAGATGGTGTCGACTTTGTTCCTATGTCGACAAAGCGTGTCTACCTCGTCCAGCTACTCAATATCGCCGGTGTTGGTCCTATTTTTGGCCCTATCATGGGTGCGCTGTATGGCCCTGCTGCCATGCTCTGGATTGTGGTTGGCTGCATTTTCGCAGGTGCTGTTCACGATTACTTCTCTGGTATGTTATCTATCCGTAATGGCGGCGCATCAGTACCGAGCATTACAGGTCGTTACTTAGGCAATGGCGCAAAACACTTTATGAACCTTTTTGCCATTGTTCTACTCTTGCTTGTCGGTGTGGTCTTTGTTTCTGCTCCTGCCGATATGATCACTAACCTTATCAACGACCAAACCAGCCTAAGCGTTAATGTAACTACTATGGTTGTGCTTATTTTTGGTTACTACATTCTGGCAACGATTGTGCCTGTCGATAAGATCATTGGTCGCTTCTACCCATTATTTGGTGCTCTTCTCATTTTCATGTCTGTGGGCTTAATGGCAGCCATTGCGTTCTCTAGTGAACATACCGTAATGGGTGATTTCAAAGTGAGCGAAATGTTCACTAACTTAAACCCGAATGACATGCCACTATGGCCTGCATTGTTTATTACTATCGCTTGTGGTGCTATCTCTGGTTTCCATGCGACACAATCGCCATTAATGGCGCGCTGTATGCACAATGAGAAAAATGGCCGCTTCGTATTCTACGGTGCGATGATCGGTGAAGGTGTGATTGCGCTAATTTGGTGTGCTATTGCTCTGTCTTTCTTCGGCTCGCTTGAGTCACTTTCTGAAGCGGTGAAAAGTGGTGGTCCGGGTAACGTAGTTTACAGTGCATCCTTTGGTTTACTGGGTACGTTTGGTGGCATCTTGGCGTTCTTAGGTGTTGTGATTCTACCTATTACCTCTGGTGATACTGCGTTTCGTTCAAGCCGTTTGATCTTAGCTGAGTACTTCAATGTTGAGCAAAAAACATTGCGTAATCGTCTACTTATGGCTGTTCCATTGTTTGTATTAGGTGGCATTTTAACCCAAGTCGATTTCGGGATTATCTGGCGTTACTTCGGCTTTGCTAACCAAACCACAGCTGTAATGATGCTTTGGACGGCTTCTGCTTACTTGCTTCGCCATAATAAGTTGCACTGGATCACTACCGTTCCAGCCATCTTTATGACAACGGTATGTGTGACCTTCATTTTAAATAACAGCACATTAGGTTTCGGCTTACCAATGCAGATCTCAACTATCGTAGGTATTGTATTCTCGCTATTCGTAACAGGTTACGTAATAAAGATATCGAAAGGAAAAGGTGATACTGACTTTGCCGATGAGGAAGAAATAAAAGCAACGTCAGAAATAGCATAATCACAAACATTAATTTGCTTGATTCCTCAATCTAAGAGCCTGCGCACCGCAGGCTTTTTTTGTTTACCTTACAATCGCGCATTATTTTTATCATGAGCTCCAATATGGAATTGATAGTCTCTTTGCTACAGCAAATGTGTGTTTACTTAGTACTGGCTTATATGCTGAGTAAGACCCCCATTATTTTGCCTTTGTTGAGCATTTCTTCTCGTTTAAGCCATAAGCTAATCTGTTATGTGCTATTTTCTGGTTTTTGTATTCTCGGTACCTACTTCGGCTTACATATCGACGATGCAATTGCGAACACCCGTGCTATTGGTGCCGTTATGGGTGGGCTTTTTGGTGGCCCTGTGGTGGGTTTTGCCGTTGGTTTAACGGGCGGTATTCATCGCTATACTCTTGGTGGCTTTACCGATCTTGCCTGTACCATTTCGACCACTGCTGAAGGCTTAATTGGTGGCTTACTCCATGTTTACCTGCTTAAACGTAACAAAGGCGCATTGTTATTTAACCCTTGCATGGTATTTGGTGTCACCTTTGTTGCTGAAGTAGTGCAGATGATCATCTTAATCACTGTCGCCAAACCTTTTGACCAAGCCTATGAGCTCGTTTCTACCATTGCCGTTCCAATGATCATTGCCAATTCCGTTGGTGCGGCACTGTTTATGAGTATTCTGCAAGATCGTAAAACAATATTTGAAAAATACTCAGCGGCCTTTTCTCGCCGTGCTTTAACCATTGCAGATCGCTCGGTCGGTATTCTTAGTACCGGCTTTAACAGTGACAATGCCAATAAGATCGCCCGTATTATTTATGAAGAAACCAAGGTCGGTGCCGTTGCGATCACAGACCAAGAAAAACTTTTAGCCTTTGTGGGGATCGGGGATGATCACCATAAGCCAAACACCCCTATTTCTTCACAAAGCACCTTAGATTCGATAGAACAAAATGACATCATCTACCTTGATGGTCGTGAATCCCCTTATCAATGCTCTCTCGCCCATGACTGTAAGCTTGGTTCGGCGCTTATCATTCCACTACGCGCAGGCAATCAAGTTGTCGGCACCATTAAGTTATATGAGCCAAAACGTAAACTGTTTTCAACCGCTAACATGTCAATGGCAGAAGGTATTGCACAGCTACTATCCAGCCAAATTCTTTACGGTGATTACTTGCAGCAACAAACCTTATTATCACAAGCCGAAATTAAACTGCTACATGCGCAAGTGAATCCTCACTTTTTGTTTAATGCCCTTAATACCATCAGTGCCATCACAAGACGCGATCCAGATAAAGCCCGAAAGCTTATACAAAACTTATCGCAATTTTTCCGTAGTAACTTAAAGCAAAATATTAACACCGTGACGCTACGAGAAGAGTTGGCACACGTAAACGCCTACCTCACTATAGAAAAAGCCCGTTTTACGGATCGTCTTGATGTCGACATTAATATTCAACATGAATTACTTGATACCAAACTGCCCAGTTTTACGCTTCAACCTCTGGTAGAGAACGCTATCAAACATGGTATTTCTACACTGTTAGAAGGTGGAATAGTGAAGATTTATAGCCAACCTCACCCATTGGGCTACGAAATCACGGTTGAAGATAATGCAGGAAGTTATCAGCCACCAGCAGATACCCATGTCGGATTGGGAATGGAGATAGTAGATAAACGCCTATCCAATCAATTTGGTCGTGATTCAACGCTAAAAATCACATGCACACAGCACCAATTTACCCAAATAAGTTTTATTATCCCCAACGCACAATAAGTACAGCAAATCACATAAAAGGTAAGCTTGGATGTTAACTGCTCTTGTCATTGATGATGAACAATTTGCCCGTGAAGAGCTGGCAGAACTATTGGAAGAAACAGGCTATGTTACGGTGATTGGTGAAGCGCCAAACGCTATCATTGGGCTAAAGAAAATCAATGAGCTAAAGCCAGATATTGTCTTTGTTGATATTCAAATGCCACAAGTAACAGGTATTGAACTATTAAGCATGCTCGATCCTGAAACTATGCCCTATGTGGTGTTTGTAACCGCTTACGATCATTATGCTATTCAAGCGTTTGAAGAGAATGCTTTTGATTATTTATTGAAGCCAGTTAATCCAAGTCGTTTAACCAAAACAGTGAGTCGTTTACATAAAGTGATACAGCAATCAACGCCTCAACAAGCCATCTCCGCTATTGCACCGAATAAGCTCGATCAAATCCCCTGCATTGGTCATAACCGTATTGTGATTCTTACCACCGACACCGTGGAATGTGCCTATAGCGATATCAGTGGCGTACAAGTACGTTCCTATGATCAAACTGCTAGCACACAACTCACCTTAAAAACATTGGAAGAAAAAACGCCATTGGTGCGTTGTCATCGTCAGTATCTGGTGAATATCAAAATGATCAGTGAAATTAAGTTATTAGAAAATGGATTAGCTGAAATTATTACAAAAACAGGGTATGAACTTCCCGTTAGCCGTCGCTACCTTTCAGCACTTAAAAAGCTACTTGGTATATTGTAAATCACATTGCTTTATTGAAAATAATGGTCTTATAAATCAATTTAATTGACCTATAGGGCTATTTCTATAACTTGATTTTATTTATAAACGTTAAGAAAAATATTTTTAAAATAAACACTTATTACATATAGAATTTATATAAGAGACGCAATTTTCTATTAGAAAAAACAATGAAGATTAAATCCCCATATAAATATGAAATAATTATAATATTAATACACTTACATTAATGTCTTTATTTTATGACAATATACATTTCAATTTTCATATTAATAATTAATTTTAATAATTTTTGAAATTATATTTTAAAATCTACGGTCTGATTTTTTGGTGCATTTAATTTTTCTATCTTAAGGCTGGAGATATTATGCTTTTTAGTTTACGTGGTTCTTTCATTGCAATTCCAATACTCGCCCTATCTTCTTTATCTTATTCTCAATCATACGATTCTTTTAAAAACGAACCTGCCGGAACACAAATCACAGAAGTTGATTACTCAACAGATTTTATAGGTGATTCTTTTTCATATTCTAAGGGCTGGGCTGGTCAAGGTTTTGGTTTATCAGGCACTCAGAGAGGTGCTCCTGAATATATTGTTTCTCAAACAGTTCCGAACACTGAACAACATGCGTTAGTGTTTGCAAGTAAAAATCGGAATGAGGCATGGTATGCCTTACATCCTGGAGCGGCAGAAAGCAATATATATGCTGTTTCTGATGATGATGGACAAGATGATTTTTTCTTTTATGGTCAACCTTGGGTAAAAGAAGACAACCCTTACTTTTATGGACAACTCTATTTAGGCGAGGCTTCTCAAGTTACATCATTTAGACTAACAGTGAAGAGATTAAATAATAATCAACTAAAAGATCATTATCCGGGGCTTTGGATTTATCAGGATAGGCTTCATGTCCGAATACCTAAAAAAGTTAACTTTGATGTGAGGTTTCTAAATAGCTATCAACCATTATCGGGATGGATAACTGCAGGAATACATATTTCTGACACGGGTGAAGTAACTTATTATTTGAAAAAAGGCATGTATGATGAATATACTTTGTTTACATTACCTGATTTTAGAATTACAGCATCTGATGCCGCAAAATTATTGGGCTTTGAACGTTACTCGCCACGAGTAGTTGAAAGAAATGATGCTGCTATTATGTTATCTCAAATCATCTCAAAAACTCATTTAAATGATTTCTCAGATGGAAAGTTCAATGCGATTAAAGAACTGAAACAGGGAATTAATTTTGAATTAGGATGCGGTAATTGTGAAAAGATTAATAATTTAACTGAGGCGACTACTTGGGTACAAGTTAATTCATTCAGCCCCGAACAATATGACATTTCATCCTATGAATCGGTCAATCTAGAAGTTTCTGTTGATGGTCGAGTTTATTCAAACGTACTTTATTACTTTGATAACGAAAACTGGCAACATAATTTGTGTAGCTCACTCGATGGAGAAAATGATCCACTCGATATTCTACGATGTGGGACACTAATTGATAACGGGGAGGTGGTTACCTTATTGGGTCAAGAATATAATTATTTATTCAGTGATAGACCCGGTGTTGTGGTATCAGTGAGCTTCAATCAACCTATTGAACCTGAAAACAATAGTGAATCTGTTACGCCAAATGATGAACAACCTGATACGACTGAAGATATCAACGAATCGTCTGATACCGACAACAGTGAAACAACGACATCTCATCCAAATAATGAATCTTCATCAAACCCAGTTTCATCTTATTTTATGATGTTATTGACTTGGTTAATAAATATCATTAATAGTATTTTTTCTCGATGATATATTCTAACAATGATGACTAGTGGTATTACACCCCATAATACCACTATTTTTTAATGGTATTATGGGTGTCGGCAAGCTCGATATAATGTCATTATTTTAACTGGCTAGTAACGCTAAACTACAGCGAAATATAAGCAATTTAAAATAATGGCTTATCCGAATTAGGCGTTGGGAATAGCGATATTGAATGTTAAATTTTAATTAGAAAAGACATATCAAAGGAATGAGCCATGAAAGCAATAGCACTATATTACTTACATCTTAAATTCTTCTTCTAACCACACCTAAGTGATGTGCTTTTTCTAACTCTTTTTTGGTTGTTTTTTGTCTATTTATCATTATTAACCCAAGCATTATTTTCTTTAGTCGCTAATAATTTTCCGACAATATCTCTCAATTCAATTTTTACCGTGAAAAAAGGAGCATATGAAGAAGATGATACTTTCGCACCTCTTAAACATTTCATAAAAACAGTTTCAGATTTAATTATTTTATCTAAATCATTAATGTACATAATATTATATACTGACATTTATATTTCCTATTTATTTTAAGTTATTACTATGATTATTATTTAATTATTATCTAAACTTTATCGAGAAATAATAGAAACAAATATAATAATGATAAAAGCAATATTTTTAAGTGTTCGATAATGGGGCAGCAATAAAATGCTACCCTTTAGAAAGTCTTATAAAGCAACGACATTTGAAGCTTGAAGACCTTTTTGACCTTGTTCGACATCAAAAGAAACCTTTTGGCCATCCATCAATGTCTTAAAACCTTCAGAAACGATAGCTTGAAAATGTACAAATACATCTGCACCGCCATTGTCTTGGGTAATAAAACCAAAGCCTTTATCTTCGTTAAACCATTTTACTAAACCAGTATTTTTATTAGACATAATGTGTCCCTTAAATAAATTCATAAAATATCGCAAATGCGAAGTACTAAGAGTCTGAATTATCGATGTGACGAAGAAGCTAAGGGAAACACAGAGGATGGCAACAATAACGAAGATATTCTGAGGGTTTTACTTTTACTTGATGTTTCATTAATAACTCTGAACAACAGAGCCATTACAGTAGAGCACTAAATCGATAGGCTGTATATGTTTATTTTATCAAAATAAGAAAATGAAAACCAAGCAATTGATTTAAAACACATTTTATTGTTGGATTTATTTTTATATCTATTATTTGAATAACCTGTACAATAGCCGATGCAAAACAACGATTAATTAAATATTCCATTAAAAGCTTCTCTGTTTCTCTTCCATTTAATTCATCACATCTATTCTGCAATATCTTTTCTTCATTACTGAGTTAGATGATTGTCTTTGCACTACACCTCTAATATAGCGAGATCATGATGCGTAAATCTGGAAAGAAACCTGGAAAAAAAATAAGAAAGAATGCTTTTGAAGATCGATTTGCTCTTATCGTTGAAGACTACCACAAAGCCAAAGAAGTACTGGATTCCTTAATAGTAGGAACAGCTGAACATAACAAACAACAGACGATATGTAATAACCTTTTTGCAAGCGCAGAGCGCTGTATAAAATCAGGATCATAATAAAAATTAACTATCCTTAATTGTTACTATCTTTCAAAGCCGTAAGCTTCCTATCCACTCTCTATACAGCGTTTCAACATTCGACTGACTTTTACTTTTGAGTACCGACACCATGAAACTAATGACTTTTCGATCTGAATGTATTTGCGGTACTGCGACTATGCCAGCCTTTTTGTCAAAGCTTGGTGTCAAAATTCACAAAGTAGAAATAGCTAATGAACCTTCAAAAAAGGCTAAACAGCGCATGGGTGAAACAGGTATTTACACGATAGAAGTACAAGATAACCACACGTTAGAAAGCTTACGAGAGCTAATGACGAAAGAGATTGAGCAGGAAGGTATGTTTTTAAATCTACACAAATGCTACCAAACATTAAATCTTGGTATGTCGCCAGATGAAAGACATTTCAACAGCTAGTGCGAAATTTATCTCTTAAACATTACCTTACTCAATCAGCCAATCTCTACGTTTATTCATATCCCAAATAACGTAAAATTTAAGGACACTTATGATCACTATTAACCTTCGCCTACCGCATGGCAGCACTGAAGACTATACCCAACAATTTATCGCTTACACGAAATCGGGTGCTTTTCTTCAAGATCTTGATGGTGCGAACAAAGTCACTATTCCAGCCTACAGCATACTGTCTGTTATCCTAAAAGACGGTACTTTCAGTACATCAATGAAAAAAGATTTAAAATTAACAGAGCCAACAAAATTTGGCGATTACAAAGACTCGATGAAATTAATGGAAACAGCCGAGAAAAGCAGTAAAGAACAATAATAAACATTAGTGATGGGGTAAATATTTTCCATCACTTGTCTTTTAATCATTTATTCTCGAACTAGTTTTAATTATATAAATATGTGTAATTCCTCTTACACATATAACGACTAAAATATTCAAACGCTGAAATCAAATAAAAGATCTTCATACTTTCTTATAGTATTTCTTCCATGGCTTTTCTCCTATTTCAGTAGGAAGCCTATTTGTTTGAACCACTCTGCCATCAAGAATCAGCAGTAATCGCCAAGCAGGATAAGGAATTGACGATTCTCCATCTATCCAGCGGTTAATTGTTCGCATAGGGTTCGATTTCCCCTTTATACCCAGCATTTTTGTCACGATGCCTTTACTATGAACATGCGCTAAATGTTCAAATACCTCGCGTATTTCACTCGGTGTCGGTTCTCGATATTCAGGATCATCAATAGAACGGTAAGAATCAGGTTGATTGATGCTTTCTGCAATAAAATGAACGTAAGAGCAATGTCGACGACTTAATTCTTGTTCATATTCGTGGCGCTCATTAATTTCAGCCTGAACTTCTGCCGATAAACTAAATAAATCTGTATTCACTCTCAAGGTATCTTCCTAAAATAGCTGTAGAGCAATTATTTAAAATGACGTTTTTTCTAGGTAAGTTAGATAAAATTCCCATTAAGCTCATTGATCATTTAGCTAACTCAAAGTTAATACTTATATCCATAAGTTTTACCACTCGCCGACCAGCAAACGACTTTTAACACCATTAACTTGCAAACCCATCGCTTCAAAAACATCATCAAAGTTACGGCACGCTAACGGTAAATGAGGCAGTGATAATACCGCTTCATCAAAAAAACGTTTTTGCTCTTGCTCTGTTTGCCATGCTACTTGCCACCAATTAACGATACGCTCTCTCGAATCAATTAAACGGCGTCTTGTCGGCACTCGTGCCCTTTTTTGGTTATTCTCATTTTTACTGGCAGGCAATAAATTCCACTTATCATTATTCGGCCAATAAGCAAACGGTAAGCAATGATCTACCTGATAATCAGGCTGTAAGCGTTTACCACTCCATACACTTTCCAGTTCTACACCGTTTTGCTGTAAAGCAATGATCTTCTGGCGTACACCTCGGGTGTCATGACTTTCATCAATCCATTTTAGACAGTCGTAATAAGTTTGTAGCGGAATATCTCGCGCTTCATTTAACTTATAACGACGCATTTCCGCTATCCATTGATTCACGACTAATGGCTCTATCCAGCTACTGTATAATCGCAAACATTCCCACAAACTTTCGTCTAGCACGAAATAGCCAAATTCAGCTAACGCTTCTAGTTCAAGTACAAAGCAATCTGCTGTACGTACTTTTTCACGCTCCATTTGAAATAACGTATTATTTTTATCTCCCTGATAAATAAACGTAACAGGGCCATCTTGAATTGTTTTCAAACTATCTCGGATCGCTGTTTGGAGTGCTTTAGCTTCATCACCCGTAAACATCGCCCCAATAGATAAATCATCTGCACTAAGGTGTGTCAGTTTTTTCCAGCCTTGCTCTTTTACAAAGCCTAAGCCTTTTTTACTGTCGCTACTTTGTTGGATACCAAAGCCATCAATATCAATATCGATTAAGCGTTTAAATTGTCGTATCCAATAAAGTGCCACTAAGCCCAATGGCAATCGAACTTTATTATCTTCACGGCTGAGAACAGCACCGGGATGGGCGTCAGCAATATGAAGAAGAGTACGAAGTAACGCAAGCTTGTACGTGGCAGACTTAGCATCATTAACAATGATCTGCCTAACCTTGATCAGATCACCCGTACCATCATCAGGCAACTGCATCACCACGGTTTGCCATTGCACACTGCTACGACCTAATTCATCGGCATCATGTTCAGAAATGAAGTTAACTTGTAAGGCATGTTTATTGGCTAATTGTTCCAGTTCTTCAACACTGACATCATAGGCTTTGCGAGAATCAGAAAAATCACCATAACGCAGCGAGATCACTAGCTTTCCACTCGGTGCCAATAGGTTAGATAATTTGCGAAATGCTCGCTCACGCGCACAAGAAGAAAGGTGCATCCAGACCGCAGATAACAAAATACAATCAAAGCGCATACCAAGCTCTACAATACTGTGTAGCTCGGGTAGCTGATCATCAAGCCAAGTGATTTTATCATCATACTGCCGAGTATATTTTTCACCTTGTTCTCGTAATGCTTGTGCTGGCTCTATTGCATAGACATCACAATGATGCTCCGCAAACCATAGCGCATCACGTCCAGCCCCTGCACCAATATCAAGCACTTTTAAGGCATCTTTCGATGAACTGACAGGCCAATGCGCTTGCCAATTTTTATGTACTTGCTCAAAGGTTAACGACTGATATTGCTCACTCAGGCTTTGTGCATTTTGGTGATAAAAATCAATGGTTTTAGACATGATGATAGCTCTGAAAACAAGGTAAATTTATCATACTGTAAGTTATTGATATTCACGATTGAAATTTCAGTAATATTCTAATTTTGCTAAGGTTTTAATAATGTTTAGGCATTATTCTAAAAGCAAGTTTTATTAGATATCTAGCTTACAAAAAAGAAATGCCATTCGCTTTTCACAAATGGCATTAGCTCTAACGTCGCCTTTTTCCAAGCATCATTATTATATTTTGAATGTCCCTACATGCTTATCCAGCGTTTGCGATAAGTCTGCTAGTTGCTGGCTGGATGCCTCTAATTGTTCACTGGCGTTCAAACCAAGTTTAACTAAGTGACTCACCGTATCCATATTCAAGTTAATCTCATTCGCCACTGTTGATTGCTGCTCAGTGGCTGTCGCCACTTGGGTATTCATATCTAAAATAGTGGTGACTTGCTGTGAAATAGATTCAAGTGCTTGTCGCGCATGTTCTGTTTCGGTTGCCCCTTCGTTAATCAGTGCCTTACTGTTACTCATTGAGCCTACCGCGCTCTGGGCTTCTGTTTGTAACTGGTGGATCATGGCATCAATTTCATCTGTTGATTGGGCTGTTTTCGTTGCAAGATTACGTACTTCATCTGCAACAACTGCAAACCCGCGTCCTGCATCACCCGCCCTTGCTGCTTCAATCGCGGCATTCAATGCCAGTAAATTGGTTTGCTCTGAAATCCCACGTATTACTTCAAGAATCGTACCTATAGATTGCGTATTATCCGCCAAGCTAACAATGATATTTGAAGTACTGTTCATCTCATTTTCAAGGTTAGAGATGGCCGTTGTTGTTCGTTGTAGCGTTTTATACCCTTCTTGGGTTTCATTGGTTGCCATACTTGCTGCATCTGCGGCGTTCGCGGCGTTAGACGCAATTTCATTAACCGTGGCAATCATTTCATTCATTGATGTCACAACGAGCATGGTTTGTTCATTTTGCTCTTGTCCTCTCGCGAGTGCTTGCTGTGACTGTTCACGTAGTGCGATGGCAGAACCATTTAATTCCACGCCAGAATTCACCACTTGGGAAATAATGCCATGTACTTTTTCCACAAATACATTAAACGCTGACGAGATCTGGGCAACTTCGTCATTACCTTTTATTGGTAAGCGCACCGTTAAATCACCATCACCTTGCGAGATATCATGCAATGCATCTTTAAGTACCGATAGTGGGCGCATTAATTTATTAAGCAGTAGAGATAGCACTATTAAACAAAGTACGAAGATCACAATCATCGAACCTAGCTGGTAAGTGATAATGCCATTGGTTGCTTGGCTTACTTCGGTAATGGGAATGCCAATATCAAATGTGCCGTAAAGCTGACCATTCACATAGATTGGCGCCATAATGTCGAACACCCATACCTTTTGTACATCGGCATACCATTTGGAATATTGTTGGACGCCTTTTGTCGCGCCGTCTACGGTATACGCATCATCATATTTTTTGTTTAGCTTTTGCTTATCGCTATGTGCAACAGCTGTAACATTATTATCGATAACAATGGCATAGCTAACATCAGAACGTTGTTTCAAATCATCGACTAATGCTTGAAGATCTTTTTTAGGGGTATCGGAATTTTCTAGAATATACCCTGCATTTTTGGCTAAGAATTCCGCCTGTATTTGAGATTTATCGAGGATGATATTGTCTATCTTTTGGCTAGATATAAAGTAGGTCGATGCCATACTCGCCATAACGGCAATGCCAAACATGGCACAAACGGCTAATAGGATTATTTTTTTCATTCTTATTGTCTCAACGCAAGTTGTGGATCTCTATCAACAAATGTTGTCAATCTCATCATTGATAGTTCGAACTGAATATGTCATCTCGCAACACAAGATATAACCATTCAGTTACGTTATCTGTAAAAGTCGCAACAACTTTAACAAATACGCTCAAACTTATGCTGTTATCACAATTTCAACAAAGCGCGACATCTGATGCACTTACAAAAAAGTAATTAAGTCAACATCGCGTTTTTACTTTTGAATTGTGGCGATTAAATAATCAGTTTTATCCTCGATGTAAATGCAACTGAAAAGACAATAAAATTACTTAGTGGTATGACCTTGGTTAAATATGCTACTAACCACTATTAATTTATTCTTTTGTGTATATAGTGTGTGAATAAAAAGTTGCACACCATTTGCGTGCTATATAAAAGGAAAGTAAAAAATGACTCAAGTAACATTCCAAGGCTCACCTGTTCAACTTGCAGGTACATTCCCTGTTGTAGGTACTCAAGCACCAGCATTTACCCTTTGCGGCGCTGATCTTTCTGACATCACGCTTGATTCAGTAAAAGGTAAAAAAGTTGTTTTAAATATCTTCCCAAGCATCGATACACCGGTTTGTGCTCTTGGTGTAAAAGCATTTAATCAAAAAGCCGCAAACACTGAAAATACAGTTGTGCTATGTATCTCTGCTGACTTGCCTTTCGCTACTGGTCGTTTCTGTGCAGCAGAAGGTATTGAGAACGTTCAAACGGCCTCTCTATTCCGTAGCCCTGAATTTGCAGAAGCATACGGCGTTAAACTCGCTGAAGGCGCACTTCGTGATTTAGCGACTCGTGCTGTTGTTGTACTAAACGAGGAAGGTCTTGTGATCCATGCTGAACTTGTAGCAGAGATTACTGATGAGCCTAACTACGACGCAGCAATTGCAGCGCTACAAAAATAAGATAAAGATAAAAATTGAAGTGGCTCTTAAGGGGCCGCTTATCTCTTTTTCGCAAATTCTGTATGCATGAATTCACGGTCAAAAGAGTCGCCCCTTCTTCCTCTACCCTCTTATATATTGTTCGAACTCTCCCTGCATTGAGTAATAGTCTAACTCGATAATCCTGATACAAAACATTAATAAGAAAAGCTATGCTCTATTTTATTAATCAATCAGTTACATCAAATCCACTTTATACCCATCACCACCAATAACTAACGAGCTAGGGACTTGGTTATCTTGCAGCCAACAATCTAATTCATGCCCTATATGGGTAATGATAAATTGCTTTGGTCGTAGGCGTTCATAAACATCAAAGGCTGTATCAATATCGCTATGATTACCTCGTGCTAATGTCGGTGGAAAAGAGCAATCTAGCACTAATGCATCAAGTTTATTTACTGACAATAAGTACTGCTCAGTCTCCAGAGGTAAACCATCGGTATCTGTTAAGTAAGCGACTGTCTTTCCATCACACTCAAACAGATACCCAAACGTAGGTTTGGAGTGTTGCATCGACAGTGGTGTGATTTTCAACCCTTCAACATTAAAAGGTACTCCATGCTGAAGATACGGACGAAAATCTAAACAGCCGGAATGCTTCAGTAGATCAGCACAGCCTAAAGGATCATCAGGGCACCAAACAGGAATTAATCCACCATTCCCCCAACGTAAATGGAACAAGCCTTGAACATGATCTACATGAAAATGAGTGAGCAAAAAGCCAATATATGAACCAACAGAAAAACGCTTATGAAGATCCATGATGCCTGCATCAATAAGCAAACGCTTTTTATTCTGCTCATTTCCCCACTCTATCATCGCCGAACAGGGTTTTCTTTCGAGGTGATGATCATGGGTTGCAGCCTCACATGCAGAACAATGACAACCATATAGGGGAACACCACCAGCGGCACCTGTGCCAAGTAATGTCAGTGATAACATAATTACACCACTACGTTTTTTGATTAAGACTCGTATACAGCATATTTCATTTGAGCAAGAAACTGCTCAGTACTGCTTTGAAGAGAGCCACTATTATCAACCACAATTGCACATGGTGGTCTTACAGCGTCATAAGCCACTGCGCGCTCCAACCGTTGTGCTATCTCTTCTTCACTTTCTCGCCCTCGAAGCTGTAACCGTTGCTCTAGGGCTTCAGGGCTAACTGAGATCCACACCACTTGAAGTTGTTCACCAAAGCGTGCCTTGGCGGTTTCTAAATAAGCTCTGGAGCCATTAACCATGACATCCAATCCCTTATTGAGCCAATCATCCACTTCATTGCCAACGCCATATCGACAACCATTCGCCTGCCAGTGCATGACAAATAGCCCACGATTTATACGTAAATCAAATTCGGTATCCGATAACGCTATATGATTTTCGTTCCCCATAAATGCAGGTCGAGTAATATATCGATGTGCGATCATCAATCGTTCACTTAAACTTTCTCGAACCGCATTGATAAGAGAATCTTTACCCGCGCCAGATGCACCTAATATATAGAACAACCTAGCCAACACTGTTTCTCCTCTAGAAAACCCGATTGCCTTGGCGCCATACTTGTTGAATCACGGCTTGATTAGCTTTACGACCAACAAGCATTAAGTCAGCTCTCAACCCTTCTTTTATAGTCCCTCTATCCGTCAAATTGAGTGCCGCCGCTGGATTAGCCGTTGCTAGGCGCGTCGCTGATGCTAAATCAAGCGCGTTACGTTCATCGCTTGCTAACTTAAAAACAGCATCAAGCAAACTGCTAGGAAAGTAATCAGACGACAGCGCATCCAATACACCCAGCGTTGCTAATTCATGTGCCGCAATATTTCCTGAGTGCGAGCCGCCACGTACAACGTTTGGTGCTCCCATCATCACTTTTAATCCAAGCTCATGAGAGCGTTGAGCGGCTTCAATCGTCGTCGGAAACTCAGCTAATACCATTCCTAGTGAATGTGATTCTTCGACATGTAACGACGTTGCATCATCATGACTTGCTAAAGGTATGCGTTTTTCACGACACAATTTGGCTATCGCTTTTCGATTAGTACCTGACCACTGTAGAGACTGAGCTCGCTGATATTGCTCAAACTCTGCCATTTGCTGATCACTTAGGTTGTATTTACCTTGGTAGTATTCATTGTATTTGTTGATATTGACAAACTGACGTTGGCCGGGAGAATGATCCATTAACGACACCATGTGGATCTGTTCTAAGTCGAGATATTTTTCTGCCAATTCCACTGTCGCTGAATGCGGTAACTCACATCGTATATGCACAAAATGCTCGGCCCTATTTAACCCCAACTTTCCACTTTCGATGATGGTATCAATCATTTTGTCGAGGTTTTCCTGTCGGTGTCCTCCATCACGCACATCACCAACCGCAATCGCATCTAAAACAGTCGTAATACCAGAGCCAATTAACTGAGCATCATGCGCTGCCATTGCTGACAATGCAGGCCAATTGACTTTCGGTCTTGGGGTAAAGTATTTTTCTAAATTATCGGTATGAAGCTCAATCAGGCCCGGCATTAAAAAACTTTGATTTGCATTAATTGCTTCTGGTCGCTGGCTGCTTGAATCTGACATTGCTCGAATCAAACCATCCTTGATCTCAATCGAACCATTAATAACTTCATTTTCCAATACCAGTTGTACATTGGTAATAATCATCATGACTTCCTTTTTAATGATCAATTTCACTCAATTGTGCCGTGGACATATCGTAAATCTTATCTGCTACGCGTTTACGAACTGACTCATCATGGAAAATACCAACAATCGCGGCACCACGATGCTTAGCCTCTGAAATTAACTCAACGACAACTTGGCAGTTTTTCTCGTCCAATGATGCGGTAGGTTCATCAAGTAAGAGAATAGGCGATTCAACAATAAACCCTCGTGCGATATTAACGCGTTGCTGCTCTCCGCCAGAAAACGTCGCTGGAGCAAGGTGCCAAAGTGCTTCCGGTACATTTAACCGACGAAGGAGGATTTGTGCTTTTTCACGCGCCTCATCTTTATCGACACCTAAATCAATCAAAGGCTGGCTGACCACATCTAATGCACTGATACGAGGAATAACCCGTAAAAATTGACTCACCCAACCTACGGTATGCTTTCTTACCTCAAGAATCGATTTAGGTGTCGTATTGGCGAGATCTACCCAGTCATTATTATTTCGATTTTTGCGAACAAGAATGTGCCCAGCATCGACTAAATAATTGGCGTAGAGCGCTTTAAGAAGTGTACTTTTACCCGAGCCTGAATGCCCAAGTAACACCACACATTCACCACTTTCTACCTGAAAACTGCTGTTATCAAGGACAGATATTCGCGCGCTACTTTGATTGTGCAATACGAACGTTTTGCTGATGTTTTCAACCCGAAGCATTACTTTGTTATTGTGAGTATTCATCATGCTTCTTATCCTTGTAATACCGATGAAACGAGTAATTGCGTGTAAGGATGCTGTGGATCATCTAATACTTGATCAGTTAACCCCGTTTCAACAATGCGGCTTTCTTTCATCACGATTAATCGATGAGCAAGCAAACGAGCAACGGCAAGATCATGCGTTACAATGACGACAGACAACCCTAAATCAACAACCAGATTTCTAATTAAATCAAGAAGTCGGGCTTGTACCGATACATCTAGTCCACCGGTTGGTTCATCCATAAATACCAACTTTGGATGCGTCACTAAATTTCGTGCTATTTGTAACCGTTGTTGCATACCGCCAGAGAACGTAATAGGCATATCATCAATTCGGTCTAAGGGGATTTCAACCTGCCCAAGCCAATCAATCGCTTGTGCTCTAATATCCCCATAATGTCTGTTACCAACAGCCATTAAACGCTCGCCAATATTGCCACCAGCAGACACTCTAGAACGAAGACCGTCCATTGGATGCTGATGTACCACGCCCCACTCTGTGCGCAACAAACGACGACGTTCACTTTCAGACAAACCAAACAGGCTAACACTATGATTAGTGTCAATTTGATACTGAACATCGCCACTATCAGGTACTTCACGGCCAGATAAAACGCGGAGTAAGGTACTTTTTCCCGAGCCTGATTCCCCAACAATCCCCAGTACTTCACCTGGCCAAAGTTCAAAATCGATCTCTTGGCAGCCTTTCTCAGCTTGATACAATTTCGTCAGCTGCGTCACTTTAAGCAGAGGTCGTAATTCATCACAGGTTTGATTCACAACCGTCTCAGTCTGACTCTTTTCAATATCCATTAAAGACACAATGTCGTCTCCTTACTCTTTTGCAGTGCTTGTTGTTCACGGCAATAATCCGTATCTGAACAGACAAACATTCTCCCTCCTTGATCGTCGGTTACGACTTCGTCTAAGAAGCTATCTGTCGAGCCACAAATACTGCAGGGTTCATCCCATTGCTGAATTTCAAAAGGGTAGTCATCAAAATCGAGACTTTTCACATCGGTATAAGGTGGAATGGCATAAATCCGTTTTTCTCTGCCAGCCCCAAACAGTTGTAGAGCAGGCATTTGATGCATTTTAGGATTATCGAACTTGGGGATCGGAGAAGGATCAGTAATATATCGACCATTCACTTCAACAGGGTAAGCGTAAGACGTTGAAATATGGCCATATCGTGCAATGTCTTCATACAGTTTTACATGCATCACACCATATTCTTCCAATTCATGCATTTTCCGTGTTTCTGTTTCACGTGGCTCGATAAAACGTAATGGCTCAGGAATAGGAACTTGATAAATCAATATCTGCCCTTCATTCAACGGTTTCTCAGGAATGCGATGACGTGTTTGAATCAAGCTCGCATCACTGGTTTTTTCGGTCGTTTTAACCGCTGCCACTTTTTTAAAAAACTGACGAATAGAAACGGCATTGGTCGTATCGTCAGCGCCCTGATCAATCACTTTAAGCACATCTTGCTGTCCGATTATCGCCGCTGTAATTTGAATACCTCCCGTACCCCATCCATAAGGCATCGGCATTTCTCGGCCACCAAACGGAACTTGATAACCCGGTATCGCAATCGCTTTTAGCAGTGCTCGACGTATCATCCTTTTCGTCTGCTCATCTAAGTAGCCATAGTTGTAGCCACCGGTTTGGTTTGAATCAAACATCATGAAGGCCCTCTTTGATGATTTCACTCTGTTGCTCGTCATACTCTTTTTGTAGTTTTCGAATCAATTCAAGCTCAGATTGAAAATCAACATAGTGAGGAAGTTTCAAATGGCTAACAAAACCGGAGGCTTCAACATTATCGCCATGTGACAGAACAAATTCTTCGTCTTGAGCAGGACCTTGTGGCTCTTCATCGTACTCTTTATGTTGTAGTGAACGATCTACCAGTGCCATCGACATCGCTTTGCGTTCTGAAAAGCCAAAGCTAATTCCATACCCTCGGGTAAATTTGGCTTTTTCAGTCTTACTCCCTGTAAATGCGTTTATCATTTGACACTCTGTCAATTCGATATCGCCAATTTCGACAGCAAAGCCTAATTCTTCAGGAATAATTTCTAATGTCACTTGGCCTGAACGGATCTCACCTGCGAAAGGATGATTACGTCCATAACCGCGTTGTGTCGAATACCCCAGCGCAAGTAAAAACCCTTCATCACATCGTGATAATTGTTGTAATCTTGCGCTTCGATTAGCAGGATAAGCAGGTGGGGTTACGGTTATATCTTCCGGTGATTCCCCGTTATCAGACTCTTGTACTGCCAGCTCTAGTTTCTCTAAAATCTGCAGGACTTGGGGGCTTAACGCTGGTATTTCAGTGTTATTCAGCGGCTGTTCTCTATCATCACTTTCGCTACAGATATGCGCCTGTTCACCACCTTCAGCCAGTAGCGTGAAATCAAGTAAACGGTGGGTATAATCGTAAGTTGGCCCCAGTATCTGCCCCCCAGGGAGATCTTTATAAGCCGCTGAAATTCGACGCTCAATACGCATACTTTCCGTTTGTAACGGCTCAGTAACAGCAAATCTTGGCAGTGTTGTGCGATAAGCTCGAAGTAAAAATATCGCCTCAATTAAATCGCCTCCGGCCTGTTTAATGGCAAGGGCTGCCAACTCCTTATCGTAAACACTGCCTTCTGTCATCACTCTGTCTGTTGCGCCAGCTAACTGTTCAGCTATCTGAGCGACCTCAAGAGGTTGTTGCGAGGTTGGACCGCGACGTTTTTTCTCTTGAAGCCGATGTGCGGCGGCAATGGCTTTTTCCCCACCTTTTACAGCAACGTACATAGCGTATCCTCTTTATTATTTAATCGAATTTGCGTTGTTCTAGGTAGCGCCATAACTTGGCGACCACTTGTTAAATAAAGATCCACGCCATGCGGAAATACCCCTCGCCCATTCAATACCGCTGCAAGTAATTCGTTTGATAATCCATTGATATAGGCCGTGTTTTTTCCTTGAATACCGGGGCCTGTCAGCGACAGCTCAATACCAGATTGTAACGAGTCCACTTCTATAATGAGGGAGGCACTTCTGTCTGGATAATTCTCTTCGCCTTTAGAAAAACCGTTTAACGTTGTTATTTCGTTACCTGCTAACAACCCGAAATCAGCGTGCTCTCTTATTTGTGTAAAAGAAGCGGCGCAATGAAAACGGACATTCTCAATGAAAGACGGATCATTTAAATAGTGCGAAGACATAAATACTTGCGTCGAGTTATCCACCAGAGTAAGCATTAACTGTGTTGCGGCTTTGCTAACACCACCAAAACGTACATCACTTGGTAATTCAACCACGAGACCAGGTTTAGCCATTGCGTCCATTAATAAACGAAAAGTCTGCTGAGCGTCATGAACTGGACAATCAAATCCTTTTACTAGCTGGCTCATTCATCTTCTCCTCTCACCATGGTGAAAAAGTCCACCTTGCTGGCGGAAACCTGTTGAGCCCGAGACTGTTCTTGCTTCGCAATGTCGGCATTTAACGGGTTAATGAGCCGATGATGGAGATCGCTTTGCATCGATGTTTGCATTAGGGCATCAATCACAGCCGCTATCTCAGAGTGAGATTTATCACGACCTGTGATGTAGCTATACCCTAGCTCTCCACTATCAAGTTGGATCACTGTTCGCGTCATCGTAACGTCACCGATATTAAACTGGCTCCCTGTTGAACCCATTCTTGCGCGAACTTGGGCTAGACCAATCTCAGGTTCTCGAACAAAGTGATAACTCGGATCTAAACCAAGTTGTTGCCAACCGTTAGCTAAGGCACGATGATCGCATCGAGCTAACACAGCCATCCACTTTTGTCGTTGCGTTCTTTGTTCCGTTTCCATTTAGTGCTCCAAAACAATTTCAACCAAATCCGATCGCGTATGTGAAGATGAAAATTCCACGATCCGATCAGTGCCCTTTAAGGCATTGGTGGTTTTAAATGCCATAACTGGCGTTTTGCTAGGAAGTTGTAGTAGACGACAATCCGTTTTGGTGGGCATAACGGCCCTCAACCGCGTCGAACGTCTCGTCAGTTGAACGTCTAGTTTGTCTCTCAAATAGTGATGAAGCGATCCCACTTCAAAATGTTTTACAGCAGGCCACCAGTTCACATCAGAGAGGTAATGGTCAATCACACTGGCTGGTACACCATCAATTTTTCTTAATGTGGTGAGTTTAATAATCGATGACTCAGGTAAGACACCAAAGAGAGCAGCCACCTTGTCATTGGCGCGAGTTAAACCTCGTTCGATCACTCGACTCGTCGGTAAACTGCCCTGCTCCAACAAATTATCAGTAAAATGCGCCCCAGCATGTAATGGGTACTCGAATGGTTGGCTAACCACCATATTGCCTCGTCCTTGTTGGCGTTCGATCATCCCATTAAACACCAGCTCATCTATCGCACGACGCACGGTATGACGATTTACATTAAACCGTTTAGCAAGTTCTGATTCTGATGGTAAATAGTCACCGGCTTGAAAGTAGCGGCGAACATCCTCTTCTAAGTGTTTCGCAATATTCAAATACACTCTCATCATCAATCTCTCAGCATCACGGGTGACTTATCTAGACAAGTTATGAAAAATATTAAATAAACATTTTTCGGATATGTTGTGAGGCAAAATCAATCAAACTCACAGTGACAATGACGATCAACATAATGCAAGCGGTCTGTTGGAACTGAAAACCTCTTATCGCTTCCCATAACAGAACCCCTATACCACCAGCACCCACCATGCCTACCACAGTGGCCGAACGAACGTTCGACTCAAGCCGATATAACGTAAAAGAAATCCAAAGCGGTAATACTTGAGGAAGAACGCCATATAAAATCTCTTCAATTTTATTGGCACCTGTCGCACGAACGCCTTCTACTGGGCCAATATCAATCGCTTCGACCGCTTCAGAAAACAGTTTTGCAAGTACCCCTGTGGTATGTACAAATAACGCAAGTACGCCGGCAAAAGGTCCTAACCCAACAGCAACAACAAATAGCATTGCAAATACCATTTCATTGATTGCTCGAGCAGAATCCATCAAGCGGCGCATTGGCTGATATATCCACCAAGGGGCTATATTTTCTGAGCACATCAATCCAAATGGGATGGAAATAACGACGGCTAATATCGTCCCCCACAATGCAATTTGTATCGTTATCAAGGTCTCTTCGAGGTAAAGTTTCCAGTAAGTAAAATCTGGCGGGAAAAAATCCGCCCCTAGCTCAATCATGTTTCCAGAATCTTTTATTAATTGAACTGGATTCATTTCTGCACCTTGCCAAGACCAAGCAAGAACAAACGCAACCAATAACATGATTGCAAAGCGCTTCCATTGAGAAGTGGGACCCATTGGGATATTTTGAGTTGAACGGCTCATTGCATCTATCCATTAAAAACTGTGTGGCAGCAAAGGGCTGGAAAACTCGCGCCTCCAGCCCATGCGACGCTATTCCATTGCTTCAAGAGCACTCATTTGGCGGTTTAGAACAGCAAGCTTACTCTTCGCTGATTCTAATTTTGACGCTTGCTCTTTGGTTAAACTTGTTTGTTTATTCAAGCTATTTAACTGTTTAAAGAGCGCTAGCTGGCGAATGGGTAGCAGCTGTAAGTCACTCGATGGTTTAAAAGGAGCCCAACCGAGTTCTTTTAGAACGGCTAGCTCTTTCTCATCACCAGAAGTACCGTAATCCATGAAAAAACTGTAAATTTCATTTTTTGCTGAATCAGGGAGATTTTTACGCCACACAATAGGATCGGATGGAATCAGTGGTGACTGCCAAATCACTTTGATATTGGCAAACTTTTCTGGATTGGTAAGCTCGAAACGGCGCATGCTTTCGGTATTATTCGTCGCTACATCCACTTGCTGATTTGCAACAGCAAAGAGATTCACTTCATGACTAGAATTCAACGTGCGCTTAAACTCTGACGGTTGAATGTTATTTTTTGCAAAGACATAGTATGACGGTACAAGAAAACCTGATGTTGAATTGGGATCGCCATTACCAAACGCGAGCTCCGCACGCTGAGAAATCATGTCTTCAACACTGTTAATTGGGCTGTCTTTATGGGTGATCAATAAACTCCAATAACCAGGATTACCTTCGGAGTCTACCGTTTGCGCGAAAACCTCGCCCCCAGCTCGGTCAACCGCTTCCATCGCTGATTTGTTACCAAACCAAGCGACATCAACTTTATCGAAACGCATACCTTGAATAATGCCTGCATAATCTGGCGCAAAATACGCTTTCACTTCCATGCCCAGCTTATCACTCATATCTTTTAGGAACGGGTCCCACACTGTTTTGAGATTTTGCTGTGATTCAGTCGAAATAATACCGAAATTAAGCGATTCCAATTGCTCTTCAGCAGAAACGGGGATCGCTGTTGCAGCTGTAAGTAGTCCAAGACTACAAACCATCGTCTTTAGTGCTCGTAACATCTTCAATATCCTTTGTGTGTTAACGTAGTAAAGGGGTGGAATGGGTTTCTATTGACGCGAGTGGTAGAGGTTCACTCTCATCAATATTGACTTTGGGTTGATAGCTATAGAGCTGTTCAAGCTCTTGTTGGCTGATACTTGCGCTTTCACCTTGATAAAAGACTTTGCCTTCTTTTAACGCGATGACATGTTTACAATATTTAAGGGCATGCTCGACTTGGTGCAAAGTAACAACCACAGGAATCCCTTCCCGCTGGTTAATGTCTGTCAGTAATTCCATCACAATACGAGAAGACTCTGGATCTAATGAAGCAATGGGTTCATCAGCGAAAATGATCTTCGCTTTTTGCATCAAGGCACGAGCGATGGCTACACGTTGTTGCTGCCCACCAGAAAGAGTCGAAACACGTTGATAGGCAAAATCACTCATCCCAACTCGCTCTAAAGCCGCCAACGCTTGCTGTTTTTGTTCTAAACTAAATCGCCCACTTAAAGTACGCCACAACGGTGTATGGCTCATGGCACCAATTAATACGTTAGTTAGGACAGTGAGGCGATTAAGAAGGTTGAATTGTTGAAAAATGTACCCCGCTTGGGCGCGTCTTTGTCGAATATCTACCGTTGCACGACCATGCGCTTGGACCACTTCACCTAAAACACGGATCTCACTATTTTTATCTTTATCGCCATAGACTAAGCCACTTAAATGGCGCATTAATGTTGATTTACCCGATCCCGAAGGGCCTAAGAGCGCCGTCATTTCTTTATGATGAATACTGAAATCGATCCCATCTAAAGCTTTTTTATTTCCAAACGTTTTTGTCAACGCTTTGACTTCAATAATATTATCCATGCTATTGAGTCCTAGTTAAATAATGCTCATAGCGTGGCAATTTTTTGTGTCGCTTTTATAAAAAAAACATGTCAGAAATGTGGCAAAAAATCGTATCTAAAAAAGGTATAGCAGGTAAGATTCAAGCAAAATAAAGGAGCAGAGAGATTACCTAGACGAGAGCACTAACTTGTCTAGATAACGCCTTAATGAAAAGTTAATAAATGAATCAATAGCGCGGCTATATATAATAGAAAATAAAATAGCCTTTAGATTTCATCGTATTTAACCCATAAACAAAATATACTTTTTAGGTATTATCTTGAATTTAAGTTCTATATAATCATAAGGTTGATCATATTTCTATTATAATAAGCAATATCTAAAGTAAGGCGTCTGAATTGAAAAAAGTAATAACGCTAACCACATTAATATTGGTGTTAATGGGTTGCAGTAGCCATAGTGAAAAAGACTCAGTAAGCGATAATGAGCATTGTGTTCTCGTGAGTAACCCTGCACTAATGAGCAATGATAATGGAAATTGTACTAAATTCGACTTTAGAGCATTTTTTGAAGAAAGAAATAAAGATAAAGGATAAAAGATAAAAGCGTTAAATTGCAGAAAATCAGAAACGTTAATCCAAAGTCACTGCGTTTTTCTTAAATCATTTTCCGAAAGCCTTGAGTAAGCAACAATCTACTCAAGGTATGAACAGGCTACTCTCTACCTCAAAAACGAGTCAAAATCAAATCGCGATAGATGATTACAAAGAAAAATCATAATTAGTCGATTAAACATGAAACTTTTACATTCTGATTAGTGCCCCCCCTTCCAAACTCACTTTGAATGACACAAAAATCACTTTCACCTATTTTTCAACTTATCGTTTATCTATACAATCTTGGCGTTTTAAATTTAGAAGAATAAAAGAATGAATGAGCTCCTAATCTTTCACCACCGGCTAAAACAAGCCCGTGAAGAGCATGGCATGACCCAAGTCGATGCTGCAAAACACCTTAAGATAGCAAGACAAACCTACTTAGACTTAGAGAATGGTCGAACACAACCACGCTTAGATACACTTTTAGAATTATCAAAGATGTTTAATAAAAGCATTATGTTCTTTGCTGGTGATCGTCCTTCTTTAGATGAATTTGACACCTTGGAGTTACTGGCGGAGCTGCAACAACGCTATGTGACGCTTTCCACTGACAGGACTGAAGAGGCGACGGCTCAACCGGAATAAAAAAGTCTGGAAGATAGCAACCTTTTGGGAGGGTATTGCTAATGACATCCATGCTTTAAAGATTTCTACGATTTCCTCGAAGCTCACTTTGTATGGGGTGGCCAAACAACACGCATCGTTTACGCCATGAACGCTAGCTTGTCTTCAGTTACACCCAAATCTGCTAGGCGTTGTTTCCTCCCTACCTTTTCAGATAGCACATCAATGACTTCAAGGGCTACATTCACTGCTTGCTCTTGTGTCATTGCTGCCGTGTCGATACCCATCGCTTTGGCTATATCAACAAAAAACATAGATTGGTTCAAAAACCTAATATTGGCTGTCTCACATTCGCAACAATGAGTCATTTTGATCGGTCACTTATTTACCGAACACATAGTATGTCTTTTGCGCATATATAGCGCGTGTCACTTATTCTAGAATTGATGTTAAGGATACTACGTGATGAAAAAACTCCTTTTAGCTATACTTCCTTTTTTACTATTTTCAGCTCCATCTTTCGCCTATACAAAATATACGGTTTTAAACAGTACTTCAGGTACTGTTGACTACCTTATCTTTAAACAAATGAGCGGACTTTTTTGTGGTGAGCACTATATTGATAATCTAACACCCTGGTCATTAACGCCTGATTCTGATGGCAGGGGAGCTTGCCTGCTTAAGAGTATCCAAGGAATACTTCACATTGATGGCGAAGATATACCATTGGAATATCATTCATCAGGTACGTCATATGGCCAATTCGTTATTGTATCGAAGCGTGTTGATAATAAGGTAACAGCAAAAATAGTATCCGCCGATATTTTGGGTAACTATAACAATAGTGATGATACCCCTCAATATGATGATAATCCTCAATAACTAAATAACGACAAATGGAAAATAAAAAGCCGCTCTTTGGCGGCTTTATATATGTACTTATAAGCGACCAGATCACTTGAGAGATATACTTTTTTACAAATACATAGCGCGTGTCACTTATTCTATAATCGATGTTAAGGATACTACGTGATGAAAAAACTTCTTTTAGCAATACTCCCTTTTTTACTATTTTCAGCTCCATCCTTCGCCTATCCAAAATATACGGTTTTAAACAGTACACTAGGCACTATTAATAAACTTACTTTTTATCAAATAATTTCAGAATGTAGTCCTAATTATATTTATAATATAGGTCCCCAATCGTTAAAGCAGGAACAGCCCCCTTATGACAGGAGTAATTGCCTACTAACGGACATCAAAGGAACACTTCATATAGACGGTATGGATATCCCTCTAGAGTACCATTCATTCGGTACCACATATGGTCAATTCGCTATTGTAGCAAAGCAGATTAATAATAAGTGGAACGCTAAAATAGTGTCTGCTGATATTAGGGGAGACTATCAAGAGCCTAACATACCTAAAGATGTAGAGCATCAATAACTGAATAATGGCAAATACAAATTTAATCAGGTTTAAAATTATTTATATGATACATAAAATACGGCTATTTATACTTAGTGATAAAATAATTAAAAAGAATGTGAAAAATTACATCTTTATTTCTGATTTTTAATCATCTTTATACCTAGCCTAAATGTTTGATACAAAAAAGACCGATATTTATCGGCCTTTTTGAATATCATACAGTGAATGGAAATTACTCTTCTTTAGGGTAATGAATATCAACACCGAGCCCAGGATGACAGTCATAAAGTTTTACGTCACCTTTATGTAATTCAGCTACCGCTTTAACTAAAGATAACCCTATGCCTAAACCACCATCATTTCGTGCTTTATTGATCCGGTATAATCGTTCAAACACTCGCTCTTTTTCGCATTCAGGAATACCAGGGCCATTATCTTTCATCGCGATCATCACGGATTCATTTTCTTGTCGGCAAATCAGAGAAAGCTCACTTCCTTTAGGGCAATAACGCAATGCGTTTTCCACCAAATTAGCCAGTTGCTGGATCAACAATTCACGATCACCCTGAATAACAAGCGGAGACTTTGGCGTATGAACGTTTAAGACCATCCCTGCATCATCTGCTACATCGACATAGATATCCGCAATAATATTGACTACATCAACAATATCTACAGTTTCAAATCGTTGACGACGTTGACCTGACTCAATCTGTGAAATCCGCAATAGCGCATCAAAAATATCAGCCAAACGAGTAGATTCTTTGACAGCTAATGCTAACTGCTCAGATAAATGATGGCTATCAACTGTATTTTGTTGAACCAGCATTTCATCGAGAGTCAGTAAATGATACTGCAAACGTGTGATAGGTGTTTTCAATTCATGAGCAATATTGGCAGAAATATCGCTCATTGCCGCCACAACACTTTGTAAGTGAGAGAGCATTTCATCCACCGAATAACTGATACGATCCAGATCATTATCTTGCCGAGAAACGGTGGTTCTTGCCGATAAATTGCCTTCTGATGCTATTTTTAACACATGTTCAATACGGTCAATTTTTTCTTGGTTACGTTTACTCATGTAAGTGACGATTACGCCACTCAGTAGCACAACGAGTATCCCAGATAAGGTAAAGCCTGTGACTAAAACATCGATAACATCATCTTCATCAATAGGTTCTTTGTCTATTTCAGTTGTCATTCCATACATAAAGGCTTCAATGTTTTGCTCAATCTCGTCATTTAATTCATCTAAATGATAATCAACATACGAAATCGTGATACTTGATATCAGTAGCAAGCTCACTATAGAGACGGTAACAAACATTACTCCTTGTTGAATCGCAGAATGACGTAACCAAGGATGCGAAGCGCAAAATGTCTTTATGCGTTCGACCATTAACGGCAGTATTGCGCTTCTCATTTTTTGCACTCTAATTTGTAACCCGCCCCACGTACGGTATGGATCAACTGATCGCCAAACGGTTTTTCTAATTTATTACGCAAGCGACTGATATGTGTTTCTACTACACTGGTCTGAGGCTCAAAATACAATCCCCATACATGCTCAAGTAACATAGTTCGTGTGATCACACGGCCTGGATGACGAAGAAAAAGCTCCAAAATACGAAACTCTTTCTGCTGTAACTGTAAGTTTTGCCCTTGGCGACATGCGGTATGATCAAATAAATTCAGTGAAACATCAGCATAGTGCAATTCGTTAGTGGCTTTTTCTAGCAACTGATGTGAACGACGAGATAACGCAGACAAGCGTGCCAATAACTCTGAAAAAGCAAATGGCTTAGTTAAATAATCATCGCCTCCTGCCTCTAATCCATCAACGCGATCATCTATCCCCCCCAGCGAGGTTAAAAATAATACGGGCATGGTTATTTTTGATGCTCGTAATGCCTTAACAAGCGCGAGTCCATCTAAGCCTGGCAACATTCGATCTACAATCGCGATATCAAATTGTTCCGTGAGACATATCGATAATGCATGTCTCCCATCATCAACACATAAAATATTATGTCCGGCTTCTTGGAGGCCTTTCTCAACATAACGGCTTAAACTGATATCGTCTTCAACAAGCAAGATACGCATAATAATCGCTCGGTAATATAATCAGACTCACTAAACGTGCTGTCCAATAAAAATAAATGAACTAGATCAATACAGAAAAGCAGTGAGCGCTTTAACAACATCGCTCACTGCAATTATTTTAGAGGTAGGCTTATACTCAGAAAAAGTACGACGTATTTACCGTAATATTGCCACCATTCGCGATGCTATCTACATAGTATTCCATTGCCGCACCAATGTGAATATTTCGGTAAAGGTTATAATCAACGCCAACACTTGCAACAATACCTAACGCACTGTCTTTTTTATTATCACCACCAGAGCGAGGTAGATTTATCTCAATGTCATCATTTAATACGTGCTCATATTCATCATGAGATGATGAGGTGTATTTATAATGGCTATACGTTAAACCAAGACCGCCTTTAAGCTGTATGTTTTCAGATAATGAGTAAAACATCACAGGCTTTAGGCTAATTTGTTTAACCGATAAATCCGACTCCCACTCGCGCTCTAAAATAAATCCAGGTTTATCAGACAGAAGTAACTGACTGCTATCCCCGTCTAAATCAAACTGTTTATAGCTAAGTTCAAGACCATAATTGTTTTCTGTTTTATAGCCAATAAAACCACCGAACACAGAGCTAGAATCACTAGCTACAACCGTTTTATTATCAGCGAGAAAGTGTGTTTGGTAATCGTGTTTTACTGATGCTGCACCATATTCCAAACCCATATAAGGCGAAGCCACTGCACTACCACTTAGGAGGGCTAACGAAAGCAATACTGACTTTTTCATTTTATCTATCTGTAACTAATGAGGAGATTATACCATTTCAACAATTGTGAAATTATCGTGATATCTAGAGCGTATTAACTCGCAATTCGAATATAATCTACATCAATAGCAGTATGATTAAATTCTTTATCAATTTCGCCAGAGATCGTTATTTTCGTTTCCGGTGTAACTTGGATGCCGAACCACTTGTCATGATCAATCTCAATCGTGACAGAGCCAGTACCATCAGTAAATGTGTAATGCTCACCACCTAAAGAGCGGGTAATATTTCCTGTCAGTGCCACCGGTGTATCATCACTGAACATGCCAGCATCAAGCACAGCCTTCACTGTGTTTAAGCCGTAACTTGGTCCAGTAAATCCTTGTTGTTGAGTTTGTACTGCCATTGACGGTATAAAACCTTGAGTTGGCATTTCAGCTAAAACTGATGTTGATAACAATGCTGCTGGTAAAAGGAATAAAGAAATACGTTTAATAGACATGTTGAAAACCTTATGTTTGTTTTGATGCTGAAAGAATACATAAGGTTCTATACACCAACCTGTCATGAACTTTACATTTTTGTAAGGTTCGCAATAGCACCGTACACAAGGTAAAGAATGTTTTGAGTCACCAGAGGTTGTTGCAAATAATCTTAATAGGTAAATGATCGGACTCTATCCTATTGTTGAGATACTTCACTAGTCGCTGTTGCTGTTGCTGTTACTGCTTATTCAGGAATAAAGTGTTTCTATTTGAATTTAAAATAGGCCATTGAATAGCTTAATTAAATATAGAAAACTATAATTCTAATTTCATATTGATTTTTTTCACCAAGTCCTTTTATATTTATCCTCTTTCAGACAACAAACATTAATCTCATTTAATTACTCTTGTTAATATTTACCAACAACGACGAAAAATTAATTTGTCATTCTCATGAAATATATTCATTAAAGATATGAGAAATAAAATTTACTTTATATATTTAGAATGTGAAAATATAACCCTTACATACTCGTGTTCACATTGCAATGATCGATAAAATAACACATAAAAACAAAACGTTAATTACTTTTATTAAGCCATTCGTGCTATTTTTTACGATAATATCATGTGGATATTTTGCTTATAATGCCTATCATTTAGAGAAATTTTATAAGCAATACTTCAAGACAATAAATTCAGTATATTCTGTAAGCCGTCGTTTTAGTTCATTTTACAACAATACAGATACTAGACTTATCCCAAAAGGCCAACAGTATTTCAATGGTGTTTCCGTGGTTATAAACCATACATCTGAAGTGAAAAACTTATCTAAAGGGATAAACCTTCTTCGTGATCAACTGGATCAACTAACAGATAACAATATTTGGACAATCGCTGTTTTTGATAATCCAGCAACTCATGCGCATTTTGATCCCGCACGTAGACAATATTTAGAATCTTATAAAAACTATGAGAAAAATTCTGTCATCAAAAGGATTATAGATAAAGAAGGCCTAGGTGAAACCTATAGTTATTTTTATGGCTGTAATATAAAAATGACAGAGAAATATATAGAAGATGGATCAAACCAAGCAATCAGAACATTATACTATCCAATTTATAACAACCGTAAATTAGATGCATTACTAGCTATTGATATTAAAAACAATATACTCAATGATGCACTTAAGATTTATAATAATAAGTATAAAACTGTACTTTATTCGAATCCATCAAAGTATGACTTTTCCATTAAAAAACTCTTACCTTGCTCAAGCCAAGACCCTTTTTATGTCGGAGTTAACTTATTTAATATTTTAAAGTACTCACTAATACCTGCATTATCATTAACTTTTTTTATTTACTGGTTAACCGCAAAAATAAAAATGAGAAAGTTCTCATTACAACGAGATCTCATGACCCACTTCTATCGACGTGATTACTATGAGAAAAAACTACATGCTCAAAAAGGTTTCTGCTTACTGATTATTGATATTGATCACTTTAAGTCAATTAATGATACCTATGGTCATGAAGTAGGCGATGAAGTGATACGTAAGTTAGCAGAAAGGTTGGGGCGATGCATACGTCAAAGTGATATTGCTATCCGTTGGGGTGGAGAAGAATTTATCCTAAGCTTTACGTCAATGACGAAAGAACAATTGAAGTTAAAAGCTGAAAAAATTCGACATGTTGTGCAGGTATCCCCTATCCATAACATTGCTGTCACTATTTCAATTGGTGGTACTGTGTCAGACACATTATCATTTAGTGAAGCATATAAAGTTAGTGATAATGCGTTATATCAATCAAAACATAATGGTCGTAATCAATCGACGATTGTTTAATTCGCTAATACTTAGTTTTAATAAAGTTTAAATCAGCGACTATTATATGCCATCCTTGATAGCTTATTCAGTGTTCGAGGATGGCAATATGATTACAGGTTATTGCCCTTCTATCACCGTGGCGAACTAACACTCGAAAACGGCCTAACCGATATACAAAGTGGGCGTAGGTGCCCCAAGCCTGATTTATGCCGAAGTAAAACAGTTAGATCTAGAGAGCTCCTACATCCACATTAAAGACATTGTGGTAGTGAAATATGTTTAGTAATTTTTACTCACACTTAAAAAGAGTAAGAAAAGCAACTAAAGTTAATAATAATATGTAAACTTGCCAGCGAGTTTTAACTTTCTCATCATTCACCAATAATATTGGATAATTCAGTTAGAAAAACTTCATTCTGAAAATATAAATACGTATCTTCACCATTGTTTCCATATATAGCAGTTGAATAATTAGGATCATTTATCTTATCGAAAGTTACAACTTGAATAGGACCTTCACGCCCACTTTCAAATTTAGGCTTAAAAAACAAAAAATATGTGGACTCATTTTCAAGACTTCCGAGTAATTTCACTGCAGACCAGCTAGTTACCCATTGAATAAAGGGCTTTGGCTGATAGAATTTTTTTTCAATATGTTTACCAGAATAACGCATAACCACTATAGCCTCTCTATATGAGATCCCTCTCACCTCTGAGATAAATTTGGCAAGTTTTTCCGGTTCTAAAACATTAATAGATTCAAACTTATTTAAAAAAACACACATTGCTAGTTCAACATTACTTTTATAAGTAATATTGCAATCATCTTTCCTCGATATAATTTTTTTGCTATAAGTTTTATCAAAGTTAAGATAAAAAGACATGGGATAGGTTTTGTTAACACCACCTAAATCTTTTGGATGATTTACAGTCACTTTAGTAAAGTCAATTAAGTCGCTTTGGCTCACTCTCCTATATATTTTCCCTTCCAGCATCTTGTATGTAAATAAATTGAGTTCTAACAACTCGTCAATTTCATTTTTTTCCAAAAAACGTGTAAAGACAATTTTACATTCAGAAGTACAATTAACTTTCTCTTTCAAAGAAAATTTCTGTCCAGTATCACTTATAAAAGTGACCCATAAATAAACAAATGAACTCCAGCGCTGAATATGATTAATTTTTACTTCTGAAAGGTTTTTGAATCCTTCTAATTTCAACTTTTTTGATTTTATAGCTTTAATAAATTCTTCCTGACTACCATCATCAATATAATACAAAGAAGAAGCTTTATCAGTATTCCCATTTTTAAGTAACCAATAATATTTAGCTAATAATTGCTCTGCTGTTCTAGGTGATTTTATATCTGATAGATTTAGCAATCTACCATCAATCGTATCCTCAGCAAACTCAGAAAGTATAAAGCTACTATTATGGGAGTCATAAGTAATTGGTAGCAATTCCAATTTAGCAGCAAAAACTTTGCAACTGTAAATAGCAATAATCACTAATATAAAAAATTTTATTTTTATTTTCATCCAGCACAACTCCCTTTATAACCTTCACTAAGAACGACAGGTTTAGGTTTATATGTAGCGGAATACTTCAATAACCATACCTATAAAGATACATAAGCCTCTGCTTTTGTAGTAACCTCTACCGCTTCTAGTTCACACTTACTTTCACCACACGTATCTGTTTTTGCAGATAGTTTGATGTCTATTTGAACATTTTCTTCGGCATTACCATCTATCCCTATACCTCTAACCACAACAGTCGTATTGTTCCAATTTACTCTTCGCTACTCCAAAGTTTCCACAACCAGTTTCTAAACTTTCAGTCCATTCTTGATATCTACCTGCAACCTTCCCAGTTATTGCAATTTTACCTCTGCCTCGACATCAGCACCTAAAGCATTACAGGATAATAGCGACAGTGCTAACCAATGAGATGAAGGTTTAAAGCTACAAAAAAGTGGCCATTATTTTGGTCACCGAGCATTTTCGGCTCCATCTATTCAGTGAAATAGCGTTGGTTGTTTTCTGGTGTTTCCCTATCCATGATCTCAATTGTTGGCTTTTTTTCCGTCCACAAACTCAGTGGCTATTCAAATTCCCTCAATTAAACTAGCCAGTTTTTTGTGAAAAATTGAGGATTGTATAATAGTATGAAGCTCATCATTTTCAGGCGTCTGCTTAAGCTTATAATCTGCGTTGTTAATAGAAAAAACCAAAAGTTCTACATTATTTTTATTTATGCTATTACCAATTATATAAGTTTCGTTTTCTGCATACAGGTACCCTAATACATAGTATGAGTCCATATTAGTTAGTTTTTGAATATAAGCAGATGGAATATAATAGCTTTTTTCTAATTGTTGACTTTCAATATTTTTATTAAATATTGTGAACATTTTGCTAGGATTAAAATCTATCCAATTTTCATTTATTGCTTTTGCTTGCTCTGTTTTTTGAGCCTCAGGAGAATCAATACCCAAGTTTAACTTCCAGAGAGTTAATAAAAAACTAGAAACTCTGGATAACTTTTTCTCTTTTTTGTTTTTTTCTTTTACTTCCTTTAAAGAAATCTCATAAGGTTCTCTCAACCAATCAATATTAAAAGACAAATTAAGAGGGCTTTTAGTCACGATTTGATTTTCATCAGGAAGTATATTTATACTATAGGATAATTTAATTGCTGTTGATAATGGGCGTTGGTAGATAAGGTTAATAGCTTCGGCATAAATACTACTTCGTTCACTTCCATTAATCATCAGATTACTAATAAAACATTTACTTCGTTCGGTACAATAAATAGCATCATACCAACTCATCACTTTTTTTTCCTTATTAGTAAACCAATCAACGACATAAATTTCATATCCCCCCCAATAAAGATGCTTTGTTGCTTCAACTTTATACAGCTTTTTAAATCCAGAAAATTTATCAGGAACCGCTTTTAACTCATTATCCATCCAAGTTAAAGAACCGTCCTGAGAATAAGACAGTTGCTTTATTTTATCTGTATTATTTTTCTTTCCTAATGTGTAGTAATATTCAAGGGTATTAAAGCTATTGTCATTATTGGCTGTAGCTTTTAGCTCAGTTTCTGAAAAATCATTATTTGTATAAATATTACCAATAAATGTATTTTCTCCAGAAGCACTACTTGCCACAACAAAGTACTCTTTCTGCCCTTTTGCTGAGACCAAAGAAGAACTTAATAGACATACCAGAAACAAATAATCTAATTTAACTTTAATCACAAGTACCTCCACTTCCAGATCTGCCAAATGTTACAGAGACATCGTTTTTGATATTGGTACTTATATATCCCCGAAACTTCTACTTTATATTGTACTTCACTCTTAAATTCAGCTTTACCTTATTAATAACTATAATAATCAGTTTTTGTACACACCTGACCACCAAAATTTTTATTTACAATATTAGCAGTAAATTAAAACCACTCTTAGCTTCAGCTTCTCCTACTACTACGTCATCATAATCTTCTTCATCAATAAAACTGCATTTTTAAAAGTAACATTTTCACCACTAATATTAAAAATAACCGTTGCATTTTCAGCTAAACCAGCAACAGAGAATATGTGCTTGTCCTAATATATTTCCGTCAATATTAAAAATTTGTATAGGTGACTTTTTATACCCCATAAAATATAACCCGCCCCACTTAGATTCTGTGGTACCACGAGTATTAAATTCAGTTAAGTAATCAGAAATCATTTGATAATTAGGCTGAGTAGCAATAATAGAAAAAGGTAGCTCGCCTTGTTCTAATGAACTAATTTCTGGTAAGCCATCAATAACTGACTGACTCAGGTAGTCATCACCTTGGATTCTTATATTTCCTCGATAAATTTGTCCTGTAGTAAACTTTGCATTACCTTCAACGAGTAAAGAGTAGTCTGAAATCTTGATATTCGGATTAGTAGCAACACTATAACCTCCAAGTTAAAGATCCCCTCCTGCAGCTATCGCACCATCGGAATTACCACTACCTGATATAAAGTCTCCGAAAACATAAGCTCCAAAGTTACTTGCTTTTCCTAAAGGAAGTTCATTTGATAACACATGGCTGCTACAAAACAACATGAAGCTTATTATAATAAAATTCAAAATATACATTTAAATAAAATTCAGTGATTAAGTTAATCACATAAAAATATACACATTTATCAAACAGATAAATGTGTGTGTTTTTTTTATGGAGTTATATCAAAAAAAATTTAAGTCTTTACTTACATTACAATAAATTTATAAAACTTTAATTTTATATTATTAATTCTTAGCATATATACCCACTCTTATATTATAAAAAGTTAGAAATTCGAGAGTGTTTAGTTAGAATATCTAAAAAATAGATCTCACTTATAGGTTTTAAATCTAAGTTTCATCAATATAGTGGCAATTAATAATAGCCTAACCACTTTATAGTGAACGTTAACAATATAAAACTAAGAGGTATAAAAATAAAATTATTCGGGTTTATTGATGTTTATCTTTCCCTGTCTTGCTACTTCGCCAGGTGGTTACTCTTACAGTTTTTATCCAAGCACTTACACACAAAAATTAATTGGGTACTAATATGAACTTAATCGTTAGATTATTGAAATCCTAACTCTTTATCAATCAACAGCTCATACTTCTTTTATATAAAATAGAACGTTAAGCCCTGTTTTTGCATCATTTCAGCATCACTTGTGGCTAAAATGGGCATTGAATCTTGGTTAAGGACGCAACCAATCAAAGCAAAAAATTTCATCCCCAATATTACTACCAACAACCAAAACTAACTCTCTTTCACCACCCTCGCTATAGTCGCTCTACTACACCCTAACTTCTGCTGTATTTCTGAATAACTCCGCCCAAGTTTTAACTGATCTCGTATATCTTGATGCAGTGACTCATTCACACGGCGCCCACGGTACTTACCTTCCGCTTTTGCTTTCGCAATGCCTTGCGCTTGGCGTTTATGGCGAGTTTCGTAATCATCACGGGCCATCGCTGCACCCAAGTCCAACATAAATTCGGTTAAGGCTAAGGTAATGCTGTTTTGCTCTCCTGCGCTGAACACCGCATGCGTCATAGGCTGATCTACCACCACTATCACCAACCCTTTTTCCATGATACGTACTTTTAAAGTTTTCCATTCAAGCCAAGGTAAACGAGTAAGGCGATCCATCTTTTCAATCAGCAACACATCACCGGCTTCGCTGTCATCTATCAGCTTGTTGAGTTCTGGCCGTTCTAACTTGGTGCCAGATTGGTTTTCGATGTAGTAGCCAGCAATACGACTTCCAAATTTGGCGCCAAAGGCTTTGAGTTCTTCTTTTGCCCGTTGGGCATCTTGCTCGGTAGTAGAGGCACGAAGGTAAGCACGGATCAGCATGGTTTCCCCTAAACTGGTTTAATTTAAGTTGGTTTCTAAAAACAGTTTAGTATAGGTGGTTTCACAAATGAAGTGGGAAGGATTGAGAGGCTGTGGGAGGTGGTTTCGTTAGGGTATACCCATAAAGCTTGTTTTTTATAATTGTTTCAAGTTGTAAGCAGAGACATAAATCAAGTTGCCAACTTGATTATTACAATATAAAACAGCAAAAAAATCACTATCTTAGGTCATGCTTTCATGCAAAAAAAACTTATTGCTGTTGCTATTAGCTCCTCAATTTTATTGGTGGGTTGTCATGGTGATGATACATCTAACACAACCATTATTCCTCCAACCGAAATTCTGCCGAGTAAACCACTTCCAGAACCAGATATTGACGACCCTGAGATCCCACTGCCACCTGTTGAACCACCAACGGAGCCAGAAATCACGCCACCAGTTGTTGATCCTGAAACAGGTGATCCAGAAGTCATCCCTCCAGTAGAGCCAGATCCAACCGCCACCGCACTTTTTGCTTTAGATAGTGATCTTATCTTTGGTGGCAGTGTGCTGTGTAATGGTGAAACCGCAAACAGCTTGATTATTAACAATGGCGATACTGTCAGTTGTTATTACGGTGCTGTTGAGCTTGCAACATTTAGCAATATCGAGCTTAAAATCACCAAAGACACAGCACTAGAAAAAGTTAAGCGCTTAAACTTAGCGGATTCAGATCGTTTTGTTGCGATCACAGATGCTATTGAACTGCAAAATGCATTAGATAACACTCGAAGCCTATTGCTTAAAAGTGGTACTGCTATCGGTGGCGTAGTTGAACTGTCATTATCTTCTGCTGAGCAATTACGTTTTAACAGCTTGTATCACTCCACAGAATTACAGACCTTAAGTAAAGATGAGTTTAACAAGTTATTAGCCGATAAAGTCGAAGAAAATACCGAAGCGGATAGCAAACCTTCTACTCATGAACCTGATGTAAAACCAGAAGTCACTCCTGGTACAAGTGACGATCTAAATTCTAATTTTGTTTCTGCCAATGCGGAGGCAAACTTGGTTTATCAACCGACAAAGGTGATCCTATCTCAAGGTACGCTGGTTGATAGTCACAACAATCCAGTACAAGGTATTGAGTACTACAGCCATTCATCTCGTGGCATTACCGATGAACAAGGCAAATTCTCATTCAACTGGGGTGAAACTGTCTCTTTTGGTATCGATACCTTTGAATTAGGTGAAATCAAAGCCAATAAAACACAGTTTTCCATTGCAGATTTAGGCGCTGAGCACCTAGGCCGTAATGCTGAACGTTTATTGCAACGTTACTCTCATGATGATTCACAGCTTGTGATCAACGATCGTGTGCGCCAAGTATTTGCCATGTACCCGAACGTCATCAATGAAGCGATTAACCTATCACTGTCAGAGCCTGTGATGCTTGATAACGGCACTGGGACTCCAACACCTATTGATGGTGAGTTTGATAAACAATTTAACCAAGGTTTAGCACTAGATATCGACACCGCGATTTGTGAAGGTAAATGTAGTGCCACACGCAGTATCTCAAGCTTATCTTTTCCTCGTGTGATGGATGCTGGCGGTAACATTCAAGCGAATATTTTAAAGCTATGGGGGGCCGGTGTTGATGCGCAGTCAGAAGGCTGGAAACCTGTCACTAAATTCCACGTATTTAGTGACGAAACATGGTACTACGGCAGTCCAGGTTATCCTCGTGGACAAGGTGCAATCAACATTTCGAATGCAGCATTTCCTGTATTGATGCCGCGTAACGATAATAACTTTTGGCTACGTTTTGGTGAGAAGAAAGCATGGGATGAACGTTCTCTTGCATACATTACTGAAGCGCCATCAACAGTCAAACCAGATTTAGTCGGTGGTAACACTGCAACCTTTAATCTGCCATTTATCAGTATTGGTGAAGTAGGTGCAGGTAAAGTTATGTTGCTAGGTAACAGCAAATACAACACGATTCTGGTGTGCCCTGAAAGCTATAGTTGGGATAACGGCGTAAGTGACAACGGAGCATGTTGGAATAACACCCAAGACTCCGAAGATATGGCGAATTTCTTCTCCAATACCTTCCGTTATTTAATTGGTGATAAATACACGGCATCAGTAGAACCAATCAACATTGGTACCAATATTCCTGATGTTTATTTCCGCCGTTCAGGACACCTAATAATTGGTAATAAAGCACCATTTATTATTGATCCTCGCTTTAAGATGACAGCTCAACAGCTTTCAAGCTTTAGTGGTATCGATCCCGTTGATATGCCGTTGTTAATTCTAAATGGCTACGAAAATAGTGTATCAATCAGTGGTGAGATCCCTTCTTTAGCCAACACCGAACAACCTAAACTAACGCAACAAGATGTTTCTGATCTACTCAATTATGTAGAGCGTGGCGGTAATATCTTGATCATGGAAAGTATTACTAAACGTGTGAACGATGACTTTACTCGTTTACTGGACGGTGCAGGATTAGCCATTAATAGTCAATCAACCGCAGGTGGTAATGCCCCAAGTTATGGCTACCCTGATCGCGTCCGTTCTCAACGTCAACACGGTTACTGGGTCTTAGAGCGCTATGCTGCTAGTAAAGACGAAACAACAGGTAATATTAAACTGCCTTATACCATTAACTCTGATGGTTCTGTTAGTTGGGACTTTATTACTAACGAAAAGCCTGACGATAAACCTCAGTTAGAAGTCGCCCGTAAGACAATTCAAAACGCACAAGGCGAGAATGTTCAATTACTGGCATTCGTTGATACCTACAAAGATGGCAAAGAAAGAACGCCAGATGAGATCACTGCAGATAAAAAGCAAATTATTAACGAGTTCAATGTCAAAGAATGTACGCTAACGGATTATCACTATGAGATTAACTGTCTAGAGTATCGTCAAGGAAATGGTGTTCCAATTATTGGAGCCATGAATCGTGCTGCTTACAAAGAACTTCCGCTAGATGAAGCGACAGCAAAGGCCATGATTAAAGCTGCAGATCTTGGTACTAATATCGAACGTTTATACCAACACGAACTGTACTTTAGAACTAGAGGCAACCAAGGTGAACGCTTAAGCAGTGTTGATCTTAATCGTATCTACCAAAACATGACAGTATGGTTATGGAACGATCTCGATTATCGCTTTGAATCTGGTAAAGAAGACGAACTTGGCTTTGAACGCTTTACTGAGTTCCTAAACTGTTATGGTGATACCGCTGCTGGGCAAACCACCTGTAGTGATGCGCTAAAGCAAAGTCTTGAAGCCAACAACATGGTTTATGGCGCAGAGAAAGAAAACGTAGGTAAATACGCAGGCTGGATGAACCCAAGCTACCCATTAAATTACATGGAAAAACCGCTAACACGCTTGATGTTGGGTCGAACTTACTTCGATCTTGATATTAAAGCAGATGTTCGCCAATACCCAGGTGAAGTTACAACAAGTGGTGGTAGCACTAGCATCACTGTTGATTTAAGCAATAACACTGCCGCTTGGTTTGCAGGAAACCGTCAAGCTACGGGTCAATGGGCAATTGCACATGAACCAATGACAATCACGGCATCCGGTAATAGTAATCCGATCACAGTAACCGTTGCACTGGCAGATGATTTAACAGGTCGTGAAAAACATGAGTTAGGTTTAAAGCGTCCGCCTCGTATGACCAAGACCTTTACTCTACAACCCAATGCAACAGCTAATTTTACAGCGCCTTATGGCGGCCTCGTATATGTGCAAGGTAATGAAACCAATCCTGTGACATTAAACTTCTCAGGTACGGTGAACGCCCCTTGGTTTAAGGTCGATAAATGGGTTAACGATCAAAGCTCACCAGCACCTATTGGTGAAATTGAATCGAATACCTTTATTTACACCGCTGCCGCTAAGAATTTAACAGCAAACAATTATGGTGGTGATAGAACCAAATTTGCGGCAGAACTTGATTTGTTCTCCGCAGATATCAATGATTTCTACGCTCGTGATGAAGCGGTTGGAGAAGGAAATGGTCATAATGGCAAAGCGACAGATAGCACGCGATCAAATAACAAGCACCACTTTGTAAACGATATCGCTATTTCTATTGGCGCAGCCCACTCCGGCTACCCAATGATGAACGGCAGCTTTAATAAAACATCAACATCACTATCAACTACACCATTAAATGACTGGTTGTTATGGCACGAGGTTGGTCACAATGCCGCTGAAGCACCATTTAATGTGGAAGGTGCTACAGAAGTGGTGAACAACATGCTGGCACTTTACATGCAGGATAAATACCTCGGTAAAATGTCCCGTGTCGAAGCTGATATCAAAATGGCACCTGACTTTGTCCGCCTAGAGCAAGGACATGCATGGGCTGCTGGCGGTAACGGTGAACGTTTACTGATGTTTGCTCAGTTAAAAGAATGGGCAGAGCAAGAGTTTGATATCAATAACGCTATCAAAGCACCTTTGCCATCTTACTACGCGAATACTGTAACCGGACTAAAAGGCTGGGATTTGATCAAGCTAATGCATCGTTTAACGCGTAATAATGAAGAAGACAACACGCTATTACCAACCAATAACGTTTGTCGTAATCAAAATGGATTAAGCAAAGGTGATCAACTGATGTTATGTGCCTCTTACGCAGCACAAAAAGATCTGTCGGACTTTTTTGCTGCATGGAACCCAGGTTCAAAAGCCTACCTTGTTCCTGGTGAGCCTAAGCCACAATATGAAGGTGGGATCACTTCAGAAGGTTTAAGCGCAGTACAAGCACTAAAACTACCTAAGCCAACATTAGATCCGCTATCGATAAATCGTGTGACGATGTCACTTAACTAACTATTTAGTCTTAAATACGTTGATGGTTTTTAATAAAGGCTAAGTGCATGCACTTGGCCTTTTTCGTTATGCGCCGAACATGATGTCAACCTAAGAGATGAAGACTTCTACACACCTTGTCGAGCGGGAGGTGTTAGCCTATACAAGGAGCCTATCGTGAGGTGGAAGCTGAAGGAGGCAAATGGCAAAACATAGCTTTGACGAACAGAAATCTGATAGCGGCATAATCAACTTGAGTAACCTAGCAACAAATAAAATAGCCCAAAGTTTGCGACAGAACCCTATTTTCTAACTCATAGTAATGAAGAACGATTAAACACAAAGCGTTATATCATCTATTTAGTGGCAACTTTCCACCCTCACCATTTATACGAAAAACCACTTTCCCTACTTTTCAACTTCCCGTTTAGCGATACAATCTCTTGGTCCGACGTATAAAAACATAGAAGAACTAAAATAGTGAACACCCCTAACGTATTTCACTTTTTGCTAAAACAAGTCCGTGAAGAGCATGGCATGACGCAAGTCGATGCCGCTAAACACATGAAAATAGAAAGATAAACCTACTTAGATTTAGAGTACGGAAAAACACGACCACGACTAGATACACTGATTACGCTATCGACACTTTTTAATAAAAATATTTCGTATTTTACTGGCGAACGTCCCTCGTTAGACAGTTTTGATGTTGGCTTGTGGCCAAAGCGATCACCGATGCCAAACTGAGCGCGGAAAATTTAACATAATTGCTGTTTTATGCGTTGTGCCCAGTGCCCGCCAGCTTGCTGGAGTTAGGCACGTAACATTTCGCATAAAACATACAATATGTTAAATAGAGCCCATTTGGGGCAAATTATTGCCTAGCCACTTTTTTATTTACAATGATTCAAACTCAATAAACTTTCTATTTTTAAATGGCTAAATCTCTAACATAGCTCTCGCCGCCTACTGAGCTTAATCGTCATGACAGCTTAGTCAAACAGACTGAACGTGCTAATAAATCCGAATTGGCTAAAGAAGCTAGGGCGCAAAAAACACTGGATACGTTAGCTCGTATTGAGGCTAATCAACATTCATTGAAGCATGAGCAACTGATGAATAATATTTCAGGTAATGGATTATTCATTGGTCAATGTACAACACAAGAAGAATTAGAAAAGAATCACCAATCTGTATTGATTCTTACCGAAGAAGATACCTTCTATTCCATAAAAAACATGATTGATGAACGATACCACCAAAAGGGTGAAGTCCCATCGACATTGATTTTGAAAGATATAGATAAAGTTAAAACATGGGGTGAGTATTTAGCTACAGGTTTTGGCGCTGTTATGTTGACTCAAGCATTTGGCGATTTTGGTGTAACAGCACGATATTCCGTGATCAATGGGAAAACACGTGTGTCAATATCAACTCGAAATAATGGCAATCAGATGTTACGCCATGTGATGGTTAAAGGTATGCGTATTAAGGTGAACGGAACGAAGACCTATGCCATAGATAACCCGAAAGTAGTACAGCTAGGATTAGCCCCAAAACAGCGTATAGGTGCAGGTATAAAAGCCGGTGCTATGACCATGATTATATCAGCCGCGATAAATACGAATGATCTGATTTTTAACGATGAGACCGATTTTTACGATTGGTTCGGGAATGTAGGCGCTGATTTTATAAAAACCGCATTATCTATTTATGGTGCAGAGCTGATAGTTGGATTGATTGTTGGAGGTACTGGAGTTTTACCGTTAGTGATTATTGCCGCTGTTTCCATAGCTCTTAGTGTAGTACTGGACCCATTATTTGAAGTGAAAAATGTTTCAGGAGAACTGACAAGTGCGCTTAGAAAATTACAAATATGAGAAAATATCATTAAAAAATAAAGTTGGGTTTATTTTTATAACATTACTACTCAGTGCTGGGTGTTTCTGGTTCATTAGTTCATGGATAACCGCACTTTTTAATGCGTATTCATTAACGAATATCATTAAATATTCAGTAAGCGCACCGCTTGTCGGAATATCATTATTTGGTGTTGTTGTTTGGTTGTGGCTTGCCATGTTTATTATTATCAAAACAAATAAAGTAGCAGCACATAGTTGGACTGACACGCAAAAGGAACAACATAATAAAATGTTAATTTTATGTTGTGCGATAGCTGTGGTTATTAGTGCTATTTCGTATTTTTATATTGATAATCGTTTAATGAATCATGGTTATAGCGTTACAACTAAAGTAACTAATGTAAATATATATAAGACCTATACAAAGGAATAAAACTGTTGAGGTTTAAACGGCTTTTACCTAGATATTAGATTATTAATGATATCCCTTATGCCAAATTTACTGTGGCACTAAGATTACCTAAAATTGGTTAGTGCGTATAAAAACCATTATGTTAAGGCTGCTTTGTGCCAGCAAAAGGCACCAAGTAGCCGTAATTGTGAAGCGCCAGCACCCACGATACCCAAACGCACGGTAATGGCGAACCACAAACCAATTCAGTTAAACCTAGGAGCGTGAGCCATTACGGTGCGAACGGCTCTTGTTTGCGCGAGCGTAAACTTCCCCAAGATTGGGGATAGGGGTTGGAAACAAGCTCCTAAGCTAGCCAGCGGCAAAATGAATGGAAAACCGCCCCGACAACACCATGACGTTGTCTTGGTGTGAACGATGCTTGCATTGCGGCTTTTCACACGAAGGCGTTTTAACGTGATGGTGTTAGGGTATGGTTTGAAATGAATGTCGCGTCTCGCTGGCGAGCCTTATCCTCGGAGTGTCCGCAAATGGTATCCCACAAAGCATATGAAAAAATAGATAAAACATTGAAAAAAATAACAATAAGCTTAATATCGCTTTTGTTTTATTGAAGAATTTTATTATGAATAAACTATTTATTACTTTTGCTTTATTTGGGCTAGCTGGTTGTGCAACAACAACTACGGGTCCAACACCTTCAGGACAAGATCAATATGTTATGTCGCGTCAGGAAGGGGCTTTTCCATCGGGTAGTGAACCGTTACTACAAGAAGTACTAGAGCAAGCTAACAAGTTTTGTCAAAGCTTAGATAAAAGCTTAGAGGTACTAGATACTCACGAAAACCAAGGGCCATTTATCTTAGGCAATTACCCAAAAGCAACAATTCGCTTTAAGTGTTTATGATATTAAAGATCGTCAATAGACGATCTTTTTTTCTGGATTCACAACAAATCGCAACTTTTATGTTATTAGGATAAGTGACACTAAAAATACTTCCCATCGAGGCGGTATTTCGATATCTGGTCGTTACCGCATATCGGATCGATTTAACCATCATCTATTAAATATCGATATTTCTTTATCCTTTTCAATATTTATAAATCAATGAGTAAAGCGTATTTATCTGTTTCTCTCTTTTAAATCAGGATTAAATATATGTATCAAAAAAATATCTGTCTAAATACAAAAACTTGGGTCGCGTATTCCACTGGTAATCAGGGATACCGTAAGCTAATCAAGAATCCAAAGCCTACCGCAGATGATGTTCGACGTGCTTTATATAAACGTTCAATTAAGAGGCGGAGCGAAAATACTAGGGATTATTACAATCAGTGGTCTGAGTCTGTTGAAAGGGATGGCTTGGATTTTTTCTTTGTTGTCACTGTTAAAGCTAAAACGAAGGATGAAGCTGATGCAAAGGCAAAAGAAATTATTTCTGACAATGGATGGAAAGAAGCAAGTACAGCGACATATGCGACAGAAATTTAGATACAAGAACGACTCTCAGCTGGGAGTCATTCTCTGTTTTTTAACCGCATTATTAATAGAGCCGTTAACAGCACTTAGTGCGCATAAATAACCATACGGTCAAATAAGCCCTACTCTCAGGGGTTATTAACAATAATAATCACAATCCACTTATCGAAATATATGACTAGAACAATAAAATATTGGCAACACGCTGCAGGTGACCAAGATAGAGATTATGTAGATTTATGTCTTAAATGGGATGTAATTATTACAGGACCTGGTTATCAAGGAGCTTGGCCTGATTGTGCTGAAAAATTAAAAAAAAATGAATGGTCATCGAGAAAGATTACCAATTTAAAGCGCTTTTGCGAAACGATCATAGACAGAGATATTGTTGTTCTTAGACTAGGTACTTCACAAGTTTATGGTGTAGGTATGGTAGTCGGCGACTATGAATATAATGAAAACTTTGGCGATGTAGACGGATGGGGATTGCAACATATCCGTCGAGTAAAATGGTTATGGAAATATAACGAAAATCCAGAAACTTTTGATACTTATTCACTTAAGTTAGGCGATACAACACAAGAACTTACATCAGATATCGTCATCAACTGGATACACTCTTTAAAATTAGATTTTGATAGTCTACCAACACTCACAAAACTACCACAGGTTAACGTTCAAAAAGATATCTGTTTTGAAAATATATCAGAATCACTATTTGATTACGGTGTATCTAGCACTTCAATTGATGTACTAACCAAAGAAATTGATGAATTAATAAGAATTGCTAAGTGGTATCAAAAATACCAAGACCCTTCAGAATTTGAAACGGTTGCCTACCTTGCAGTACCTCTATTGAGAGCCCTCGGTTGGACACCTCAAAAAATGGCTATTGAGTGGAATAAAGTAGATATTGCACTATTTAAACGTTTACCGAGAAATGACTCTAATTTAGATGTTGTTGTTGAAGCAAAAAGAAAAGGTAACTCGTGCTTAAATGCCATTTCACAAGCAGAAGGATATGCTCAAGGAAAAGAAAACTGTAAAAGACTCATAGTAACTGATGGCCTTAGATACGGCGTATATTTAAAAGATGGAGAAAACTTTAAATTATATGCGTATTTTAATATTACACGTATTAGAGAATCTTACCCTATTTACGAGTGTGGTGGAGCTTCGATGGCATTAAAAGCAATGACTCCTGAGTGGCAAGGTGAAATCTAAAGTAATCTAAACGTAAGTCCAATAAATTTGGGCTTATTAAAATAGGTTCTATCGCAAATCTAGTGAAATGTGTGAAAGAACCAGTAAAAGTCCTAATTATTTGCGACATAAATCTTTATTGAGCAGTAGAGAGCATCGGTGATGCACTTATAAAAAATTAAGCACCAAGTGGCACATTTTGAGCTATCTATTAACAAAATAGCAAAAGGGCGTTGAAGTTACCTTCAACGCCCTTTTTAAATTCTTTAAACGCTTATTTGATTTGCGCTTTGTACATAGAAGCGAAAACTGGAGTGTATAAGCTAACAACTTTGTTAATGATACGTGACATTGTGAATTCCTTAATAAAGCAAGTTTTTTATAACGTACAACCTTGCCTAAACACAGTATTTATAAGGCGTGGGTCGCGTTTCGATGTGGGGCATTATAGGAGTTTAATCGGCTTTTAAAAGTGAGAAATAATATAATTTTTGATTAGTTTTTCTAATGCAAAAATTACATAAAAAAACAGTAATAACCATTCATTAAAACCGAATAAAACAGCGCTCATTATTATTTATTGTGAACTCCTGCTAAAGGTTACGTAAGTTATGAAACTTAAGTAAGTTAAAGATTGATAAAATAATTTAAAATGAATGGTGCGTTTTAGAACGATTAAATTCAGGTAACAAATACCTACCAACTAGCAGTGGCAAACTGAATAATGGGAAGTAGTAGGACGCGTCCTACTATGTGTGATTGTTCGATGACTGTATTTGTGTAGTGGTACATTAAATTTGGCCACCTACTCAGAGGTGATATCATCACCTCTTAACATGGATAGGTGACATCATGACAAAACGAACAAGACGATTATTTAGTGCTGAATTTAAATTAGAGGCAGCA
>NZ_PYNU01000003.1:0-245786 GCF_003026075.1 Photobacterium sp. GB-210
GGAATCGATAACCGCTGAAAGCATCTAAGCGGGAAGCGAGCCTCAAGATGAGTCATCCCTAGACCTTTAAGGTCTCTAAAGGGTTGTTGAAGACTACAACGTTGATAGGTCGGGTGTGTAAGTGCTGTGAGGCATTGAGCTAACCGATACTAATTGCCCGTGAGGCTTAACCATACAACACCCAAGGGGTTTTTATCTCGTCAAGAGAAACGCGGACTCCAAGTACACTTGAACGTGTAGAGAACACTAGTTAGATTTTCCCAGATTGCTATTTATTGTCGACGACAATAAATAAACCGAATTTGCTTGGCGACCATAGCGTTATGGACCCACCTGATCCCATGCCGAACTCAGTAGTGAAACGTAATAGCGCCGATGGTAGTGTGGGGTCTCCCCATGTGAGAGTAGGACATCGCCAGGCTTCAAATTTAGAATGTTGCATAAGCAGCTTTCATACAAGCTTTGTGTGCTGGTATGGCTCAGTTGGTAGAGCGCACCCTTGGTAAGGGTGAGGTCCCCAGTTCAAATCTGGGTACTAGCACCATTTATTTGTTTAGCGACCATAGCACAGCGGTCCCACCTGATCCCATGCCGAACTCAGAAGTGAAACGTTGTAGCGCCGATGGTAGTGTGGGGCCTCCCCATGTGAGAGTAGGACATCGCTAAATCTTATTTTAAAACCCAGCCTTCGGCTGGGTTTTCTCGTTTATAAGCCCTCATATTTCCCATATCTCTTTATCTCTATATTTATCTATTATGTTATTATTTTGCACTAAACTTGCGTCTGCCTTTCTTTTTCTATAACGTTGATGGAAGTTTAGACGGCTAAACATCTTGTGTCGAAAGGAGTCAACAAAGATGCCAATAAAAATACCTGATCGCCTACCTGCTACTGATATTCTGCGCAGTGAAAATATCTTTGTGATGACAGAGAAGCGTGCTGCTAGCCAGGGGATCCGTCCGTTGAAGGTATTATTATTAAATTTAATGCCAAAAAAAATTGAGACAGAGACACAGTTCTTACGCTTATTATCCAATAGCCCAATTCAAGTAGATGTAGAGCTATTACGAATCGATAATCGTCCAACAAAAAATACTCCTCAAGAACACTTAGATACTTTTTATCGTCAGTTTGAGATGGTGAAGCAACGTAATTTTGATGGATTGATTGTAACGGGAGCGCCGTTAGGTTTAGTTCAATTTGAAGATGTGCTTTATTGGGAAGAAATTCAAATCATCATGAATTGGGCAAAAGAGCATGTAACATCAACTATGTTTGTTTGTTGGGCTGCTCAAGCTGGGCTAAAACTGCTTTATGACTTGCCGAAGCGTACACGAAAAGAGAAATTATCAGGTGTTTATCAACATCGAATTCATGATTGTCATCACCCGGTACTACGAGGGTTTGATGATACTTTCTTTGCCCCCCATTCTCGCTATGCTGACTTCTCTCCTGATTATTTAACCAAGCATACTGATCTTGATATATTAGCGACTTCAGAGCAGGCTGGAGTATATTTAGCAGCAACAAAAGATAAACGTAATGTATTCGTAACGGGGCATCCTGAATATGATGTAGATACATTGCATAATGAGTTTGTACGAGATAGCGAACAAGGGATGGAGCCAGCAGTACCTGTGAACTATTATCCTGAGAATGATCCTTCGAATGCACCTATTGCGAGTTGGCGTAGTCATGGTCATTTACTATTTAGTAATTGGCTAAACTATTGTGTATATCAGCAAACGCCTTACGATTTAGAGCACTTCTCCGAAGCGAGTTTTACGAAAGACGAATAATAAAAAAGCCTGCATTGAAGTGCAGGCTTTTTTGTTAGTGGAATAATTACTTATTTATTTTTTAATTCCCAAAGCTTGGCTTTTTCAATTAATGGGGTAATGGTTGAACCTTGGATAAGGATCGAGAATACAACCACTGAATATGTCATTACGAGGATGATTTCTCGCACATCGATCCCCTTCTCTGGAATTACCATGACTCCAGCAGGAATAGCCATTGCCATTGCTAGTGCTAAACCTCCGCGTAAGCCACCCCAAGTGAGGATCTTGACTGACATTGGATTGTACTGGCGGTAGCGATTGAAGCCCATATATGGCAGTTTGACACTGATGTAACGGCTTAGAAGAACTAAAGGTACGGCAATAATCATTAGGATCCAGTCTTCTTGGTGGAAGCTAAAATCAAGCATGGTCATACCAATTAACAGGAATAAGACCCCATTTAGGAATTCATCAACCAATTCCCAGAAGTGATCTAGGTGCTCTTCACTTTCTTTTGAAAAGCCAATATAACGGGTCCAGTTACCAATCATGATCCCAGATACCACCATAGCAAGTGGGCCTGAAACATGAAGAACTTCTGCTAAAGCATAACCTGCGGTTGGAATACCGATAGTAAGCAGTAATTCCATAGAGTGATCATTGGTTGAGCTAATGAGGTAGTGGAAAACTAGACCAAGAATAAAGCCGTAAGCAATGCCACCAATCGCTTCTTGTAAGAATAGCTGGGTTACGCCCATCACTGTTGGTGCGGTATCACCAAAAGCAATGGTAAACATGGTGACGAAGATAACGAGGCCAAACCCATCATTAAATAAAGACTCGCCTTCGATTTGAGTCGAAATACGGCGAGGCGCATTCATTTTCTTAACGATGGCCAATACAGCAATAGGATCGGTAGGGGAAATCAATGCACCAAAGAGTAAACAGTAAATCAGATCTAGTTGAATTCCGATTAACTGGCAGATACCCCATAAACTGAAGCCAATAAAAAAGGTGGAGAATAAAGTGGCGCCCAGTGCTAATACGGTAATTTCCCACTTTTGATCTTCAAGATGGGGTAACTTGATACCTAAGCCGCCAGCAAATAATAAGAATCCTAAAATGCCTTTTAATAGGAAATCTTCAAAGTTTATTTTGCTGATTTGAGTCGCGGCAACATCTTCAAGATGGAACCAACCGTTGTGTCCCGCAATGATGATCAATAGTGACAGGATTAATGATCCTGCAGTGATGGCAATGGTTGTTTGCATCTTACCTATTTTACTGTTTACAAAAGCAATAAGCATTGCTGCTGCAGCCAGAAAGCAGAGTGTGCTATAGACCGACATGCGTAACCTCTAGATTGGTGGGTTGTTAGAAAACTTGTGACGAAATAGTAAAACCATCAGTAATTAATGGCTACTGATAATTTGTTTTATTTTGAAAAGCTTTTGTTGTGTAAATTATATTTAGCTTTCTTTATCCCCAATTGAAGTGTGGTAGGATGTTACAAAGCTGTAATGGATTATAAGGATGTAGTGACGTGTTAAACAGCAAGGAATTACTGCATAAGCGGTTGGAAGAGCAAATCCTGATCATTGATGGTGGCATGGGCACCATGATCCAAGGTTATAAATTGGAAGAAGATGATTATCGAGGTCAACGATTTGCTGATTGGCATTCTGATCTAAAAGGGAATAATGATCTTTTAGTATTAACCCAACCCCAGCTGATTAAAGATATTCACCTCGCGTATTTAGAAGCTGGGGCGGATATTCTAGAAACCAACACTTTTAATGCTACAACGATTGCGATGGCGGATTACGACATGGAATCGTTGAGCGCGGAAATTAACTATGAAGCAGCGCGTCTCGCTCGTCTTGCTGCCGATGAATGGACCGCTAAAACACCAGAAAAACCACGTTTTGTTGCCGGTGTTTTAGGACCGACAAACCGTACTTGCTCTATCTCTCCTGATGTTAACGATCCTGGCTATCGTAATGTTACCTTTGATGAACTAGTTGAAGCCTATTCTGAATCGACACATGCCTTAATTCGAGGTGGCGCCGATATTATCTTGCTTGAAACTATCTTTGATACCTTGAATGCTAAAGCTTGTGCTTTTGCCGTTTCAGGGGTTTTTGAAGAGTTGGGTTTTGAACTACCAGTGATGATTTCAGGCACCATAACAGATGCCTCGGGACGTACTCTTTCTGGACAAACAACGGAAGCGTTTTATAACTCATTACGTCATGTTAAACCAATTTCCTTTGGTTTGAACTGTGCGCTTGGGCCTGATGAATTACGTCAGTATGTTGAAGAGTTATCGCGTATTTCAGAATGTGCTGTTTCAGCTCACCCAAATGCAGGTTTACCCAATGCCTTTGGCGAATATGATCTTGAAGCTGAAGAAATGGCGGAACATATCCGCGAGTGGGCGAAAAGTGGTTTTCTCAATATGGTGGGGGGCTGTTGTGGTACTACGCCAGAACATATCCGCCATATGTATGAAGCGACTCAAAATCTTAAACCTCGCCAATTACCTGATATTCCAATTGCTTGCCGTTTATCAGGGTTAGAGCCGTTAACGATTGATGCTGATACCTTATTTATTAACGTTGGTGAACGTACCAATGTGACAGGCTCTGCTCGATTTAAGCGCTTAATCAAAGAAGAGCTTTATGATGAAGCATTAGAGGTTGCTCGTCAGCAAGTGGAGGCTGGGGCTCAAATCATCGATATTAATATGGATGAGGGGATGCTTGATGCGAAGGCTGCAATGGTACGCTTTTTAAACCTTTGTGCTACAGAGCCTGAAATATCGAAAGTGCCTATTATGGTCGATTCTTCTAAATGGGAAGTGTTAGAAGCAGGGCTTAAATGTGTACAAGGAAAGCCTGTTGTTAACTCTATCTCGATGAAGGAAGGTAAAGATAACTTTATCACTCAAGCGAAATTACTTCGTCGTTATGGTGCTGCGATTATCGTGATGGCATTTGATGAAGTTGGTCAGGCGGATACTCGCGAACGTAAAATTGAAATTTGTACTAATGCTTATCGTGTGTTGGTTGATGAAGTCGGCTTTCCACCTGAAGATATTATTTTTGATCCTAATATTTTTGCTGTTGCGACCGGTATTGAAGAGCACAACAATTACGCCGTTGATTTTATTGAAGCGGTAGGGGATATCAAACGTACACTGCCGTATGCCATGGTATCAGGCGGGGTGTCGAATGTTTCGTTCTCTTTCCGTGGTAACAATGCGGTACGTGAGGCCATTCACGCTGTTTTCCTGTATTACTGCTTTAAAAACGGTATGGACATGGGAATTGTCAACGCAGGCCAACTTGCTATTTATGATGATTTGCCTGATGAATTACGCGATGCGGTTGAAGACGTTGTGCTTAATCGCCGTGATGATAGTACAGAGCGCTTATTAGACATTGCCGCTAAATACAGAGATAGCGGTAATGTTGAAGAAGATCGCAGCGCTGCAGAATGGCGTGGATGGCCAGTTGAAAAGCGTTTAGAGCATGCGCTAGTTAAAGGTATAACCGAATTTATTGTTGAAGATACTGAAGAATCTCGTCAGAAAGCCAGTAAACCACTCGAAGTGATCGAAGGCCCATTAATGGCTGGGATGAACGTTGTTGGTGATCTATTTGGTGAAGGTAAGATGTTCTTACCGCAAGTCGTAAAATCGGCTCGAGTAATGAAACAAGCGGTTGCCTATTTAGAACCGTATATTGATGCAGAAAAACAAGCTGGACAAACCAACGGTAAAATTCTTCTAGCAACCGTTAAAGGCGATGTTCACGACATTGGTAAGAATATAGTTGGTGTGGTACTGCAATGTAATAACTACGAGATCATCGATCTTGGGGTGATGGTGTCATGCGATAAAATTCTAAAAGTCGCCAAAGAAGAAAACGTCGATATTATTGGCTTGTCGGGTTTGATCACGCCATCGCTTGATGAAATGGTCCATGTTGCCAAAGAAATGGAGCGACAAGGATTTGATATCCCTTTGCTTATCGGTGGTGCAACAACTTCTAAAGCCCACACGGCGGTTAAGATTGAGCAAAACTACAATCAGCCAGTAGTGTATGTATCTAATGCATCACGCGCAGTAGGTGTTTGTTCTGCGTTATTGTCTGATGAACAAAAGCCAGCGTTTGTTGAGCGTTTAAACCAAGAGTACGATGTGGTACGTGAGCAACATGCGCGTAAGAAACCACGTACCGCACCTATTTCGTTAGAAGAAGCACGTGCTAATGCGGTTAATATTGATTGGCAAAATTATACGCCGCCAGTACCGAAAAAAGCCGGTGTTCACACCTTCACTGATTTTCCTGTAGCTGAAATTCGTAAGTATATCGATTGGACGCCATTTTTCATGACGTGGTCATTAAGTGGTAAATACCCAACGATTCTTCGTCATGAAGTTGTGGGTGAAGAAGCGACTAAGTTGTTTAATGATGCTAATAAAATCTTAGATGAGATCGAGAAAACAGGCATGATTAAAGCTAACGGTGTGTGTGGTTTATTCCCTGCCAATAATGTCGGTGATGATATTGAAGTGTACACAGACGATAGCCGAACTGATGTTTTAACTGTGCTGCATGGTTTACGTCAGCAAACCAAAAAGCCGAAAGGTCCTAACTATTGTTTATCTGACTATATTGCGCCTAAAGAGAGCGGCAAGGCTGATTGGATTGGCGCTTTTGCGGTAACAGGTGGGATTGGTGAATATGACATTGCTGAGCAATTTAAAGCAAAAGGTGATGATTACAATGCCATTATGGTACAGGCTGTTGCGGATCGATTAGCGGAAGCCTTTGCTGAATGTATGCATGAAATGGTACGTAAAGATATTTGGGGTTATGCAGCTGATGAAAATCTGAATAATGACGATTTGATCCGAGAAAAGTATCAAGGTATTCGTCCTGCACCTGGTTACGCCGCATGTCCTGAGCATACCGAAAAAGGTGCTATTTGGCAGTTACTTGATGCTGAGAAAAATACTGGCATGGCACTAACGGAAAGTTACGCAATGTGGCCTGGTGCTGCAGTTTCGGGATGGTATTTCTCACATCCTGATTCTCGTTACTTTGCGGTTGCTCAGATCCAGCAAGATCAGTTAGAAAGTTATGCCGATCGAAAAGGTTGGGATTTGATCGAAGCTGAGAAATGGTTAGGCCCAAATCTTTAATGCTTAATCGATAGTGAATAAAAAAGGCGCTCAATGCGCCTTTTTGTTTATCGGAACTTTATTTGGGTTAGTTAGAAAGAGCTTATTCCAATAAAGATGCGTGCAGTGTGCGAACCACGTCTTTAGCTTCATCTTCATTAATTAAGAAACATAAATTATGTGGGCTAGCGCCGTAGCAAATCATACGAAGGTTATGATCTTCTAGCGCGCCAAAGATATCTTTGGCTGAGCCTTTCGTATCACTCATTTGGTTACCGATAAGTGCAACCAGTGATAGCCCTTGCTCGACGTCAACCACACATAATTGGCTTAATTCTTCAACGACTTGAAGCGGAAGCGTTGGCGCACCGCCACCCGTATCAGTTTGATCTAAGGTCAGTGAAACGCTGACCTCTGAGGTTGTGATGAGATCAACTGAGATTTTATGTTCAGCCAAGATACGAAAGACTTCTGCTAAAAAGCCATATGCATGGAACATATTTAAGCTCGTGAGTGTCACCATGGTTTGGTTGGCACGTAATGCGAGTGCTCTAAATAGTGGCGCTTCTTCAACGGATTGTCTGATCCAAGTACCGCCTTGCTCTGGTGCTTTTGATGAACCTACAAATACTGGGATCTGTTGACGAACAGCAGGTACTAGGGTTGATGGGTGTAAAATTTTAGCACCAAAGTTTGCCATTTCAGATGCTTCGCTAAAACTGATCTCTTTGATCGGTTTAGCGGCCGATGTAATACGTGGGTCGGTAGTGTATAAACCCGGTACGTCAGTCCAAATCTCTAATGTGCTAGCATTTACGGCTTCTGCGATTAAAGCGGCACTATAGTCACTCCCCCCACGACCAAGTGTTGTCGTAACACCTTGGCTGTTTGATCCAATAAAGCCTTGTGATACCACGATATTATTGTCTAATAGTGGTAATAATTGCTCAGTCGCTAATTGCTTAATTGTTTCTGGCTGTGGGATCGCTTTACCAAATTGATCATCAGTACGCATGATGGAACGAATATCTACACGTACAGCTGGGGCGTTTAGCTCGACTAATATTTGACTAAAAAGATGGGTTGAAAGCAGCTCGCCATGGCTAACAATTTGATCGGTCAATTGTGCAGAGGTTGTTGATGCCGCATGTTCAGCTAAGGTTGCGATGTTATCAAGTAGGCCGAAAATAGCGTCTTGAATATTTTCTGGGTGCTGAAGTTGATCAAGAACATCTTGGTGGGTTTGGGTCAGTGTCTGAATGCGCTGTTGGCGGGTCGTTGAATCGCTCACGCCATTAGCAAGTTCTACCAGAATATTCGTGACACCAGAGCAGGCGCTGATTAACACAATTTTAGTGTCTGGATTAGCAATAACAATGGCAGCACTTCGGCTCATTGCGGTGTAATCAGCAACACTGGTACCGCCAAATTTTGCGACAGTGAGTGAATCTGAATGTGTTGCAGCCTTGTCCATAATTAATTTCTCCCTAAATAGTAAACACATCACAAGGTAGGCTATTTTTTCGGGAGTATTCCCGACATCCTGTCAGGAGAGCATAAGAGGTGAATAGTCACTCACCCAGAAGCTCCCCACCAATGTCAATCATTGACCTTGGTGACAGCTAGAAGGATTCAACCTTCATAGCCGATATAACTCATCCCCTAATCAGTTATACCTCGGCGTTACTCTCCCTCTCATAATGGCGATTGGATGGGGTCCTGTCATTATGATACCTAGGTAACGCTCCTCTTCCGTTTAAAGTCGTACTGTTTGAATAATAAGTGCTTGAATAAAATATCATCTTATTGAATAAGATTCATCACCCTGTTGTCAAATGGAATATGACAATTTATTTACATATGATATTTCGTCAATGTGTGTCATGGGATCGGTATAGGTCGCTTGCACCAATGAAGGGGCTCTAATACTCTAAAATAGATAGCAACGCGTTCCACATAAAAATATCGACAGGGACAATGACTTTACGGAGCAAAAGAATGACAATTACCAGCTTTATCCCACCGCATCGAACCCTCATGGGGCCGGGACCATCAGATATTTATCCGCAAGTATTACAAGCGCTTAGTCGTCCTACGGTAGGGCACCTTGATCCATTATTTATCGGCATGATGGATGAATTAAAACAATTGTTGCAATATGCCTTTCAAACCCAAAATGCCTTTACCATCGCTGTTTCAGCGCCAGGTAGTGCAGGAATGGAAGCCTGCTTTGTTAATCTCGTTGAAGCTGGGGATAAAGTACTAGTTTGCCGTAATGGCGTTTTCGGGGAACGGATGCGGGAAAATGTCGAGCGTTGTGGTGGTGTTGCTATCGTTGTGGATAACGAATGGGGGGCGGCGGTTGATCCTTATTTAGTGGATCAAGCGTTACAAAACGATCCTGAAATTAAAATTGTTGCTTTTGTACATGCCGAAACCTCAACCGGCGCATTGAGTGATGCGAAAACATTGGCGGAAATTGCCCGTAAACATGATTGCTTAACGATTGTTGATGCGGTGACATCACTTGGTGGTGTTCCTTTGCTGGTGGACGAGTGGCAATTAGATGCGGTTTATTCAGGTAGCCAAAAGTGTTTGTCCTGCACGCCGGGGTTATCGCCATTAACGTTTTCTCAAAAGGCGATTGATAAGATCCAACGACGTAAAACCAAAGTACAAAGCTGGTTTTTAGATCAAAGTTTGGTGCTAGGTTATTGGAGTGGTGAAGGTAAGCGTAGCTATCACCATACTGCACCTGTAAACAGTTTATATGCGTTGCATGAAGCCTTGGTATTATTGCAAAACGAAGGGTTAGAAAATGCATGGCAGCGCCATCGAAATGTCCATGAAGAGCTTAAAGCAGGGCTTGAAAAGCTTGGGATCCAATTTGTGGTAGAAGAAATGTCACGTTTGCCCCAACTCAATGCGGTTTATATCCCTGAAGGCGTTGATGATGCTGAGGTACGTAATGAGTTGCTGCAACGTTACAACTTGGAAATCGGAGCAGGTTTAGGTGCGTTGGCAGGTAAAGCGTGGCGTATCGGTTTGATGGGCTATGGTGCGAGAAGTGAAAATGTTGCGCTGTGCTTAAAAGTGCTAGAAACCACATTGAAGTAATTTATTGATGAGTAAATAAAAATGGCTACCAATTGGGTAGCCATTTTTTATAGTTATTTAGCAGCAGACGTTGCCTTTGCTTCGCTGTTTTGCTGCTCAAAATTTAAAGATGGGAATAAGAACAGCGCTTCATCTCTGATTTGTGATGCTTGCTCTTTATTGCCGAGGGCATCGTAAGCGAGGATCAGGTTTTGATACAGTGCCGGTCGCGGCCATGTTTTCGCTTTCTCGGTTGCCCATTGAATATAGTCTTCAATTAATGCTGGCTTATTACTGCTAATTCCGAGTTGTAACTGGGTTAACTGCAAATCCCAATCAAAACGGTTTTTCCACGACCATGGATTATTCACCTTTAGTAAGTATTCAATATTGACTGGTCGAGTGGTTTCAAATTTAGTTAACTGCCAACCTGAATACAGGGTCGTTATCATAAAGCTAGAGATAAAAATTGGTACAATAAGTGCGAAAACTTTCAGCCCTAGTACGTAGCTTAATGATTGGCGATGATATTTGGTGGTGAGGTTATCTACCCAAAATATCAGTATGATAAAGATCAGCCAATGGACTAATGAATGGTAGAAAGGATACTCAAGTTGGGTATGCAGAACGATAGGGAAAAACAATCCTATTAAGGCTAACTGGGTACCATTAGGCGCTTTTCTTATTTTTACCATTACCGCAAATGCAGCAAGCAATAAGCCGATAAGTGGGACTATACCGCCTTCGTCTGCCCAGAAAAGTAACTCGTTATGTGGGTGATCTAAGCTAGGAACACCTGCATGTTGTGCTGGATCTTCATTGTGCCATAACGCTGTTTGTGTGATGTAAGCTGCTTCAAACTTTCCATAGCCATAACCAGTGAGTGGTTTAGTAGTAAACATATCATAGGCTTGTGGGAAGTGGATTGCTCTTAAACTTTCTAGACTGGTGCTGTTTTCTTTTGGTGACCAATTCTCTGTAGATGAAATATTCCATGCTAAACAAAGCCCTAATGTAATCATTAACAACCATAAACGTTGAGCTTGTTTTGCGGCAAAGCGACGTAAATACGGCAGCATTAGTACTATACCGATAATTGCGCCTAGCCAGCCTGTACGAGAGTTCAATACCACTAATATTGGAATCGTTAGTATAGGTGTTATCAGCAAAGTGACATGTTGCCATGACCATTTACCGCGATATAGCGGAATACGTGCTAATAGATACGTACCAATCACAAGCCCTGTTGCAAGAAAACTCGCCATCACATTTGGTTGTTGAAAAATACCATAAGGGCGGTTAGCGATAGTGTCATAGCCGATAGGGTTCTTTGCTGGGATCCAAAGGTATTGATACCACGCAAATACGGCTTCAATGAGTACCCCAATTAAAATAAACCATAACAAACGTTGGCGTTGCTGGTGGGTAAAAACGAATTGCTGCAAGCTGACAAAAAACAGAAATCCAGCCCACAAGGTAAACAAGCGATTAAACGCCGCTCCTGCATCAGCATTGGAATAAAAAATGGGGAGAGTCAGCAGTACACAACAAGTAAACAATAATAGTGTTAGGCGTGAATAACGCCAGATTTGTTGGCGACAAATTTCCAGTAAGCCGAAGGAGATAGCAAAACTAAAAGGGATCCAAACTGCAGCGTTAAACGAGAGCTCAAGCCCTGAACCGCCGGGATTATGTTGGAAGTAGTGCATAGCAACAATAAAAATAACACCGATTGTTGCAAGGAAATAGCGTACCAATGGTTTAGAAATCCGTTTCTTTTCTAATCTGGTACCTTCGAGTTGTAACACTGTCATGGTTGTTCCTGAGTATGAATAAGCAAACAGGCTGAATAAAATCAGCCTGTTATCATATACTAGCGTGTTTTCATATTCTAACCTAGCAGCGGTTTAAGGAACCTTGCTGTATGTGAGCCTTTCACTTTCGCTACATCTTCAGGTGTTCCTGTTGCAATGATCTCACCACCACCGCTACCGCCTTCAGGACCAAGATCGATGATCCAATCTGCGGTTTTTATTACGTCTAAGTTATGTTCGATCACCACAATGGTATTACCTTTATCACGCAATTTATGCAGTACTGTTAATAGCTGCTGAATATCGTGGAAGTGTAATCCGGTTGTTGGTTCATCCAGAATATAAAGTGTCTTTCCGGTATCGCGTTTCGATAACTCTTTTGCGAGTTTTACACGTTGTGCTTCACCGCCTGATAAGGTTGTCGCCGCTTGACCTAAACGAATATACGATAAACCAACATCCATTAAGGTTTGTAACTTTCTTGCAATAGCGGGAACCGGATCAAAGAATTCTCGTGCATCTTCAACCGTAAGCTCTAACACTTCATCAATGGTTTTACCTTTGTAGCGGATCTCTAAGGTTTCACGGTTATAACGTTTTCCTTTACAGGCATCACAAGGGACATAAACATCGGGAAGAAAATGCATTTCAACTTTAATAACACCATCACCTTGGCAGGCTTCACAGCGACCACCACGAACGTTAAAACTAAAACGCCCTGGTTTATAACCACGGGAACGGGCTTCTTGAGTGCCTGAAAAAAGCTCACGAATAGGGGTGAAAATACCGGTATAAGTGGCAGGATTTGAACGCGGAGTACGACCAATCGGGCTTTGGTTAATGTCGATAACCTTATCGAAATGTTCTAGATCTTGGATCTCACGATACGGCGCAGGTGTGCCAGTTGTTGCACCATTTAATTTGTGATGAGCAATTTCAAAGAAGGTATCGTTAATAAGTGTTGATTTTCCTGAGCCAGAAACACCGGTAATACAGGTAAATAAACCAACAGGGATTTCAACATTGACATCTTTTAGGTTGTTACCGGTAGCGCCCAGTAGTTTGACGGTTTTTTCGGGATCAAACGGTGTTCGCTCTGCAGGAATTTCAATTGCTTTTTTACCGCTGAGGTATTGTCCTGTTAATGATTCTTTTGATTTTAAGATATCTTTAACGCCACCTTGCGCAATGATATTACCACCGTGAACACCCGCACCAGGGCCAATATCAATCACATAATCTGCAGCACGAATGGCATCTTCATCGTGCTCAACCACAATCACGGTATTTCCTAAATCACGAAGATGAATTAAGGTTTTGAGTAGTCGTTCGTTATCACGCTGGTGGAGACCAATGGAAGGCTCATCTAAAACGTACATCACGCCCACAAGCCCTGCACCAATTTGGCTGGCAAGACGAATACGTTGTGCTTCACCGCCAGATAAAGTATCTGCACTACGAGATAGGCTCAGGTAGTTTAAGCCAACATTGATTAAGAAACTTAAACGCTCGTTGATTTCTTTTAAGATCTTTTCTGCAATTTGCGCCCGTTGCCCTGTTAAAGCTAGCTCATCGAAGAATTGGTGTGCGCCGCTAATGCTCATTTCACAGATTTGTGGCAAGTTGGTTTCACCAATAAACACGTGGCGTGCTTCTTGGCGTAGGCGCGAACCATGACAGCTTGAACAAGGCTTAGTCGAAACAAACTTTGCGAGCTCTTCTCTTACTGAGTTAGATTCGGTTTCACGGTAACGACGTTCCATATTATTGAGGATCCCCTCAAATGGATGGCGTCTTACGGTAATATCACCACGATCGTTGATGTATTTAAACTCGATCTCTGTATTGCCAGAACCGTTTAAAATGACTTCTTTGATTTTCTTCGATAGCGAATCAAAGGGTGCTTCAACGTCAAACTTATAATGCTCAGAAAGTGATTTAAGCATTTGGAAATAGTAAAAATTACGTTTATCCCAGCCGCGTATAGCGCCGCCAGATAAACTTAATTCGCCATTTTGAATCACCCGTTCGGGATCGAAGTACTGCTGAACACCAAGCCCATCACAAGTACCACAGGCACCGGCTGGATTGTTAAACGAGAACAGGCGTGGTTCAAGCTCTTGCATACTATAACCACAGTGTGGACAGGCAAAATTGGCAGAAAATACCTGCTCTTCACCTTCTTCACCGGACATCGGTGCTATCACTACATTACCGCCTGATAGCTCTAAAGCGGTTTCAAAAGATTCGGCTAAGCGGATCTGTAGATCGTCACGAACTTTGAAGCGATCAACGACCACTTCAATGGTATGTTTTTTATGTAGCTCTAATGTTGGTGGATCGGAAAGATCGCAAACTTCACCATCAATACGGGCGCGGATATAACCTTGTGCAGCTAAGTTCGCCAGCGTTTTTACGTGCTCACCTTTACGCTCTTTAATGATAGGTGCCAGTAGCATTAGCTTACTGCCTTCTGGCATGGCTAAGACTTGGTCGACCATCTGACTCACAGTTTGCGCAGCAAGCGTAATGTCATGGGTTGGACAGCGAGGCTCACCGACACGGGCGTACAATAAACGTAGATAGTCGTAAATTTCGGTAATCGTACCAACGGTTGAGCGTGGGTTGTGCGAGGTGGATTTCTGCTCGATGGAAATGGCAGGCGAAAGCCCTTCAATATGATCGACATCAGGCTTTTCCATCAGGGATAAAAACTGACGTGCGTAGGCAGAAAGAGATTCAACATAACGACGTTGACCTTCTGCATACAAGGTATCAAAAGCCAGAGAGGATTTCCCCGAACCTGATAACCCTGTGATAACGATGAGCTTATCGCGGGGGATCGTTAGATTAATATTTTTAAGGTTATGGGTGCGAGCACCCCTGACTTCGATGTTATCCATATCAGTGATGATTCTTTTATTTTATTTAACGACTAGTATTTCACAGCGGATCATAATGAGCAAAAAATACTGAGTAAAAACACAGTGAAATGGATAAAAAAATCCCGCGGTTAAGCGGGATTGTGTGTTTATTTCTTGCCAGTTTTCTGTTGGGCTAGCTCTTTATGTTTACCTTTTTTGTAAACATGCTCAAAACAATAGTTAGTTGCATCGATATAGCCTTCAACACTACCACAGTCAAAACGTTTACCTTTAAATTTATATGCTAATACACAGCCTGTTTGTGCTTGTTGCATTAGGGCATCGGTAATTTGGATTTCGCCACCTTTACCGGGCTCTGTTTGTTCAATAATGTCAAAGATGTCAGGAGTAAGGATGTAGCGACCAATAATTGCTAAGTTACTTGGCGCAGTGCCGGGCTCTGGTTTTTCTACCATGTTATCAACACGGAATAGATCGTCACGTAGCATTTGACCTGAAATCACGCCGTACTTGTGTGTCTCTTCTTCTGGTACTTCTTCAACCGCGACAATGGAGCAGCGAAATTGCTTATAAAGCTCAGCCATTTGCGCCAGCACGCCTTGTTGTTCTTCATCGGTTACACAAAGGTCATCGGCAAGTATCACAGCAAAGGGTTCGTTACCTACAAGCTCACGTCCTGTTAGGATCGCATGGCCTAAGCCTTTCATTTCACGCTGACGAATGTAAGTGAAGTACGCTGAATCAATAATGTCGCGAATATCAACCAATAGCTCTTCTTTGTTAGTACCACTGATTTGATGCTCAAGCTCGTAATTCTTATCAAAGTGATCCATCAAGGTGTTTTTACCACGACCTGTCACAATACAAATGCGGTTCATGCCTGCTTGGATTGCTTCATCTACGCCATATTCAATCAAGGGTTTGTTAACTACGGGCATCATTTCTTTTGGCATTGATTTGGTTGCGGGTAAAAAGCGCGTACCGTAGCCTGCGGCAGGAAAGAGACATTTTTTTATCATCGTACATCCTAGTATGTATATAAAGTTATTACGTTTTATACTGCTATATTATTAAAGACTTAATGCATATATCAGCAAATAGAGCACCTTTCTTTTTAAATGCGAAAGACTTCATTATTTGCGACTTTAAAGTTTGTTACTTCAGATCGTAGACACGAACATAATCGATTAAAAATTCCTGTGGAAAAATAGAGTTATCTATTCCTTTCTGTCCCCCCCAGCCACCACCGATAGCGAGGTTTAAAATCAGGTACATTGGCTTATCAAATGGCCAGGCTTCACCGTTACGCTGCTGGGTATGATAGAGCTTACCATCGTAGTAGAAGCGAACTTCATTACTATCCCATTCTGTTGCGTAAGTGTGGAAACCATCTTCTAATTTGTCATCTTGGATCACGCCTGGTATGGAGTTACCTAAAGTCTGGTTACGATCCGATTTATGGGTCGTAGAGTATGCAAAGTGTGGGTTGTAGCCAACATACTCCATGATGTCGATTTCACCACATGCAGGCCAGCCAACGGTTTTAATGTTGTCGCCGAGTAGCCAAATAGCAGGCCATGTGCCACGCCCTTGCGGTAGTTTTGCGCGTACTTCAACGCGTTTATGTACCCAAGAATGTTTTCCCGCGGTGGTTAAACTGGCTGAGGTGTAATAGGCGTCTTTACGTTGTTGATACCACTGAGTGCCGTTGGGATTGTAATCTGCATTTGGTACGGTTTCTTTCAGCGCTTCAATCACCAAGTTTCCATTTTCAATACGCGAGTTTTTACTGCTGGTGGTGTAGTACTGATCTTCTTGATTACGAATAAACTTTGTTTCGTATGTCCAATCTTTAGGGTTCGGACGTGTACCTGAATTGAACTCATCCGCCCATATTAAACGTTTGTGTTGTTTATCAACAACGTGAGATGAAGTGTCGTGTTGCGCGGCAAAGCTATAGCCAGAAAATAAAAGTAATGTGCTAGCAAGAAGTGTTTTTTTCATGACAAACCTATTTGTTAAGTGCTCTATTGAGACGCTTTTTTACGGGTAGCGATAATAATAATGCTGAGTGTGGATATTTAATCATGTCGATAAATGCCGAAAGATCTTTGTGCTTTAACTTGGCAACGATCTCTAAATATTTACGCGCTGTGTTCATATTTTTAGTGCGATATTGCTGAGCGTTTACCGCACTGGCATCAAAGTTAAAGCTATTAACTAATTGGGTGTCATATTTCAGCAAGGTATCGATATGTTCGATATTAATGACACGTGAGATAGACCCTTCGCGAATGGTATAAATATAGCCGCAGTAATCGACAACTTGCGCTTTTGCACCAAAAGCGAGGCAATTAGCCAAGAAATAATAGTCTTCGCCAATCTTCACTTCTGGCCAATATCGCACTTGATGTTGTTTGATAAACGCATTGCGAAACAGTGGCTTCACATAACCTGTTGAATGTACATCACTGAACATTAAATTGGTTGCAATGAGGTGGGCAAGGCTGAAGTCGCCAACAGGTAATTCAGCACGGTTATAAATCGGTGTTGTTTGTACACCATCTGCGGTTTGTTCACAGAAGTTATCAATAATGATGTCGGTATCATTCGCTGCCATTTTTAGCATGACAGAAAGGCGCTCTGGTTGCATCGCGTCATCAGAATCGACCACTGCAATCCATTCACCTTGTGCCGCTTGAAAACCAATATTTCGCGCTGCACCCGGCCCACCATTTTGTTCACTAGTGAGCACTTTTACCCGAGGGTCGGGATGTTTGCTGACAACTTCCGCGGTATTGTCGGTTGATGCGTCATCGACCACTAACACTTCAAGCTCAACGTCGGTTTGCTGCAAAACAGAATCAATGGCTTGAGTAATAAATTGAGCAGAGTTCCATGCCGCCATGACAACGGAAACTTGAATTGGATTTGCCATCTATAGAATCTCGTAATAAGTCAGATCAAGTGTAGCTTTTAACGTTGGCAAATAAGCCGTAAAAGAACCCACAGCCATGGGTAAGATCGCCTAAGGAATTGAGGATGCTACGGCTTGGCAGTAATGCATCCGGCAGTAACATCAGTGCGCCTTTTGCTAAGTAAGCGGAGCCTTTGAATAGGCAGCGAGCATAGCTTTTTGCAGGAGAGTTAATGCAAGATTCAATTTGAAACTCGGTGGCACCAATACGGAAACGACGCTTGAGCGCCCATTTCACATTAAGACGCTCTGGGCTAATAAACTCACTAATGATCGCATTTTGTACCCATAATATCTTGCCGTCATGACGACCAACTTGTTGGAACAATGCCTTATCTTCACCACCGAAAATCAGCTGGTTATTAAACGCTAATTGGTTTTGCGCAAAGAAGTGTAAATCAAGCAAAACGTTATTGGTTGCCGCCCAAGAAAGCGCAGCACCATCTGCCAGTTTACGTTCATGGTAAACCTTGGCTGCGGTATATAATGTTGCTGTGTCATCAGGATAAATTGGAAATTGTGGCCCTGTAGTCACTTGAACCTGATTATTTTGTAAGGCGACAAATAACGTTTGGATCCAGTTTGGATCGGCAATTGCGTCATCATCAACAAAAGCCAAATAATCAAAGCCTTGCTGTTGACCGAAGCGTAACCCGTTATTACGTGCGAAAGGGATACCTGCTGTAGTTTCCAATTGATGATGGATAGTAAAAGGGGTGTGCTGATACCGAGCAATCGCCTCAACTACCGCTTGATTGTGAGTTTTATTGTTTTCAACAACCAAAATATCAATGCTAAATGTATCATTGATATTTTGCTGCTGTAGGCTCTCAATACACTGGCAGAATGTCGCCATACGTGAGCCCGTAGTTAAGGTTGTGAGCAGTACTCTTTTCATAATTTAGCCACGAATAAAAACGAACAAGATCAGTGAGTGTCACCGTATTGAGTGAGGTGCTGTTTGCCTAATAAACCACTTACCACGCCGAGGTGTAGGGCAACGCGCAACTTCCAAAAATACTTTTGGCTGGTTTCTTGATTTATAAAGCGCAACGCATAGACATAACTAAATCCTGCTTTAGCGCCAGCGAGGAATGTCTGTTTTAAGCGATTGAAGGTACTCGCGTTATCGAGTAGTAACATCTTGCCGTGGGTTTGCCCACAACGAAAACGACGTTGATACAGCCAGTCATACTCGGTGCGTGCTAGTGGTACATGCTCAGAGGCTTCTGCCTGCTGAGAAAAGGCAATGGTGCCACCTTTCATCGTTAACTGACGAAAGAAAATCGAATCTTCACCGCCAGAGCAACCGTATTCCAAATCAAAGCGCAGTGGGTGCTGTCGAATAAAATCAAGGTTGATTAAGGTATTACCGGAGTTGGCGGTTTCAATCTTGCCACTTGGTGCGATGATTGGCTCTTTTACTGATTGTAAATCGAGCGCTTTCACCCATTCAGGTGCTTGCTCTGGGTAAATACTGCGTACTGGGCCTATCACCACATCTGCTTGTTCGCGTTGTGCGGTATCAAGATGGGCGCTTAGCCAGTTCTCTACCACAAATTCATCGTCATCAAGGAAGATCAAATATTGACTATGATTGAGTGCCCACTCCAAACAAGCATTACGCGCAATTGAGATATTAGAGGCTGGCGCATGGAGATAATGAATCGCTAATGGCGACTGCTTGGCGTAGTTTTCGATTAAGGCTTTTGAATTAGCGTCCACCGAGTTATCAGCGATCACGATCTGTATTTGTTTACCGTCGGGGATCGCGACCTTCGCCAAGCTATCGAGCGTGTCGGTAACTTCTTGGCGATGATATGTACATAAACCGATCGTAATTACATTAGGATCAATCATGAACAGGCTTCCTTCTGAAGGCTGGGAAGAGCAAGGCTGCACAAAAACCGAGTGACCAACCAAAGTGCATGATCATGGCTGGGATCCCTGAAAGCTTAGCACTGAGTGGGAACTGATCTGACTTACCCGTCGCGCCGACGAGTAAACAGGCGGCGATCCACAATAGAGCGGGTAGAGCAAAAATAAAATGCCACTCACTAAGCAATAACGCCATGAGTAATACAGGTACCACTGATAATGGGATCAACTGGCGCAGTTTCGGGATCGTGTGGTGCTTTATACAGTTAGCGGCACGACCTTTGCCATAGTTGTAGTATTGCTTAAATAGCGATTCTGGCGTTTTACGAGGGAAGTAAGTCATGTCCGTTTGACCCGTTAGCCAAATTTTGTAACCCGCATCGGTTAAACGCTTATCTAATTCTGCATCTTCGTTGGCGATGAAGGTTTCATCATAGCCTCCTACCGCGCGGTATGCCGATACTTTCATTAGTGCATGATGACCATGCTCAACCCACTTACCATCATTTTGTGCATTGCGGTGTGGTGAGCCACCGTTACCTAATTTGGAGTTTTGCGCGATAGCCGCTGATACTTGAAAAGGCGTGTGACCTTCGGTGTACATACTGACGACAACAGAATCCGCTTGGTGTTTTTCTGCTTCACTGAGTAAAGACGCAATGAAATCATCTGGGTACTGACCATGAGCATCAATACGAATGAAGTATTCATAATCGTCACCAAATTGATCCACCGCTAAGTTCATAGCAGCACTTTGGATCTTATCTGGGTTGTGAAGCAATACAATGTGATCATCTTTTTCAGACCAACGCTCCACGATTTCTTGCGTGCCGTCATGGCTGCCACCATCAACCACAACCAGTTTACTGTTGTCTGTTAATGATGGAGAAAAATGAGTTAAAAGATCACCAATATGATCAGCTTCGTTTAAACAAGGAATGATAATTAAACAGCTCAAAATATAACCTTTAAGTCTTAGTTAAAAAGCAGAAATCACTAGCGGAAGGTGATTTTTTTATTGGATAAATCAATCGATAAAAAGTGTCGTGAGAATAGGAGCAACAACACGATATAACAGCTTAAAAAGAGAATGGCGCTAAAGCACAAATTGAAAAACTCGTGAGTAAACGGCATTAAAGGCAGATTCATCGCAGCGAATGCAGTAATACCTAATGCGGTGTAAATAGGCCATAAACTTTTTAAATAGCGGTAAAACGAGGTGTTAATTTCACTGGTCACCAAGTAGGTCGAGGTGAAGAAATACAGTGCATTAACACCTAAGAAGCTCCACAGTACTGCATGAATATCAATGGTTGAGGCAAAGTACAATGTCGGCAGATAAATAGCCGCAATGATCATTTGTACTCTAAACCACAAGCGAGATCGGTTCGTTACGATGATCGCAGTTTTGTTGATCATGCTGTAAGAGATAAACAAAAATGCAATACAGAAAAACTGAAAATAACCTGCCGAGGTGATCCACTTTTCTGAGAACAAGAAATTGAAGATCGTCTCAGAATAGATAAAGCCATATACGAACAGTGGAGAGGTGATCGCCCCTGTAATGAATAAAGCTTGGCGGATCGCCCGTTGTAAACTTTGTTGATCGTTTTGGCTGTTGGATAAATACGGCAATGACATGTCATAAGACGTGCCAGTTAAGATATCGTTGATGATATTCGATAAGCGTTTGGCAATATTGAAAAAGCCTAAATCGTATTTACCTATGTTGCTACCAATCACAAAAGATTCAAAGTGGGTAGAAATGCTCTCAACGGTTGTGATTAGGGTGTTATATAAACCAAATTCCCACGTTTCTTTAATTAAGCTCCAGCGGAATGACCAGCCCAACATTTTACGAGTCGGAATGTAGACAGCAACCAAGTTGAAAATCGAAATAATAGTTTGTGATAACACCAGTGCCCAGATATTAAAATCAAAGTAAAGCAAACTGAGGATAGTCAAAGCTGAAACCATCGCACCTAAAATAGTGCGGTAGCCCAAGGCTTTGTATTTTTGCTCACGAACTAATATAAACGTGAGGGTATGACCTGCCGCATCAAAGGGCATTTTTATCGCCATTAAATAGAAAGCGAGATTAAATACCTGAGACTGAAAGCTAAAAAGGTTTAAGGAAATAACAAAGCAAGCGATCAGTGCAAAAGCGAATCCCGATAAACTAAGAAACGCTAAAATGGTACTAAATTCGCGCTTGCCAAACTCGTGGTATTTAACAATCGCGCTTTGCCAGCCTGAGGGCAGAAAACTTGAAATAATATAGATGATGGATAGTGCAAGGGCGACTAAACCAAAGTCTTCTGGAGCCAGTATTCTTGCCGTATAAGTAAATACAGCGAAGTTAATGATCGGCGGAAATAGCTTACTGGAAAACAGCCACAACATACCGGATATGGATGACTTAGACATAGGGATGTTCTTTGATGTTGGTATCTAAGAGAGAGGCTCTCTGGAAAGTAATACGACAAGTGAGAACACTTGCCGCATTGGCGCGGTAATTAGTCGAACTTACCGTCAGTGTCTTTAGACCAACGTGTTAACGCTGTTTGTAGGTTGCCTGGTAGTTCTATGTGGTTTTCAACTAACCAGCCAGGGTAAACATTGGTTGAGCGGATCAACTTCATCACGCGGTCAGGGTGAATACCTATGTTTAGAAAGTTCACCAATTGCAGTAATTTAGCCGCACCAAGTACCACAAATTTTGGCACCATATAGACTTTAACGTCTGGGAAGTGCTCTGCTTTAAATGCCTCTATGATTTGTTCTAGGGTATAACGATCAGGGTAAGCACCGTTAAATAATTCAAAGTTATTGTCTGTTGCACGTGCCACTTCAATGGCAAAGATCAAATCTTCCACATAGATACAGGCTTTAATGGTGTCTTTACGACCTGGGTAGACAAAGAAGCCTTTACGCATCATTGCTGCAAGGCGAGTAAAGTTGCCGCCTTCACCTGGGCCAAAGACGACAGCAGGACGAACAATAGTCAGTTGATGCTCACTATTGCGTTCAAGCCATGCTTTATGGATTTGTTCAGCTAACATTTTCGAGTAGCCATAGGCTGAGTTTGGCGTTAATGGGCTATTTTCATCTTTTTGCTCTTCACCTGGACCGTATGGCGAAATTGAACTGGTAAAGACGATTTCTTTAATATTATTACGCTCAGCAAACTGACAAACGTTATTAGCCCCTGCAATATTGGTTTCGTAATACTCGTGAGTGGGGTGCCCTGGTGTGGTGTGAATCGCAGCAAAGTTGTAAATACAGTCAATAGGCTCATCAATCACTAAGTCATTGAGGTTTCTAACGTCATGGTTTATGTAAGTAACTTCATCGTGACGCACTTTAGGCTCGCGAATATCAATCGAATAAACCTTCACCCCTTCAGCAATAAATTTCTTGATGTAATGGGAAGCAATGAAACCGGAACCACCAAAAATAGCCACTGTTTTCATGAAATATTACCTTTATTATTTAATCTTTTTGCTTTGTGAGCGCTACTTTCTAGCTCAATCCAGCAAAAACAAAACATGACATGTGCGAGGGTGAATTGGGCAAACCAGTCAACTTCAAGCACACTTCTTGATATGAAAAACACAAAGTACGCAACGGGAATGAAATCACTTTTTTGAAAGTGTCCGCAGGCAATTAAACGAATGTTATAAAGCAGTCGTGCCAGTATCAAAAGGTAGATGGTGAGGCCGACATAACCGAAATGTACTGTCCAATGGATAAACATGTTATGGAAGTTAAATCCCACCCCTGGTGGTACTAAACCAATTTTCCACACCGCATCGCCGATCGGATTTCCAATCTGGAATATAGCATCATAGCCAGCACCTAAAATGGGCGCTTGGGCAATGGCCTTATCCCCTTCAGCCCAAATTAGTGTTCGGCTGGTTAAGGTTGGATCTTTCCCGATTTCAATCATGAAGTGGTTAAATTCAGGAGTGCCAAAGATGATATAGACAAAAATGATGACACACATAGCGAGCAAATAAAGCAGATTAACGGTCGCTTTTTGTGCGCGTTGGGTGATCGCAAAATTGGAGAAATGATATAAACAAAAGCACGCAAAAATAGAGCCAAAAGACGTTACTGTCGCCCCCAGAGATTTGGCTTTTAACAGGACAGCAATAGAAAAGACGATCGACAACAGCCCGATAATCTTTTCGACTTTATTCTTAGCTAGGGTGTAAAACAAACCAAATCCCACGAAAAAACCAATCGAAGCGGTTTGTGCTAAAAAGTTCTTACTACCAAGATAACCAATTAAAACGGTTTCTCCTGTCATACCGTTCGTCTCTACCCGGTGAGAGACTAAGCTCAGCGCCATAATAATAATGACGCTGCCTGATAAGCCGACAAAGAACTGTTCTTTTTTGATGTTATAGGCAACGGCAATACCTATCACAGTTGTTAAAATAAATTGTATTGATGAGCGAAATGTCGCTTCTGGATATTGTGACCATAATACGGAAAGCAAAGCGAGTATCGGGTAGACCATCACCATCCAATTATATTGGATTCCTAATAATGTTCGGTGAAGGTGGAATATAATAACGGTGCCACCGACAAGAATAAATAATAGGGCGGCCACCGATCCTAGAAAGGTATTCCAAACCAGTGCAGAAGTGATAAGGAAAGAGGCAGTAATACCTATTGCAGTATCTTTTTTAATTTCAAGCATCGTTATTATTTAAAGCGAGCGAATAACAGAGAGTTAACCGCCCGCTAAACCTTTTTAAATAGCGGTTACATCACTTTATTGATCATAACGGCATCGATATTGATCCCATATGCACTGAACTTATGTATCGCTTGCTCTATGTCATTACGTTTGGTTTTATTCGCAGCGACAGTTAAGAGATTTACATCTGATATTTTTGCCACAATTAAGGCATCGCTACTAATAAGGCTTGCTGGTGTATCGATAATGATCTTATCAACATGCTGTTTTAATTCATCAAGTATGGCATTAAAACGCGATGATGAAAGCAGCTCTTGGGGATCGGAAACGGGCTCACCAGCGTTAATGACAAGCAAATTATCGAGGTGAGATTTCGCCATAATATCATTGATAGAAAGCGTATTATTGAGCAGCTCACTTAATCCTTTCGGTGTTGATAGTGCCGTTCCACGGTTATGAAGATCGACATGGATCAATGCCACTTTCTCTGTTTGTGCTAATGATTGTGCCAGATTAACAGCAAGTGTAGTCTTTCCTTCATTGGCTAATGCGGATGTGATCATCACGGTACGTTGATCTGGGGTTAATGCTAAATTCAATGCGGTTCTTATGTTACGGATCCCTTCAAAGAAAGCGGGTTTTTCTTTGATATTTAGCGTTTGTTCATCAATAGGACCTTTCTTTTTCGCTAGACGTTTCACAAACGGGAGATTACCTAATGAAAAGAGTGCGAAGTAACGTTCAAACTCTTCTGATGATTCAACCGTGGTATCGAAAAACTGGATAGCAAAAAGAATACAGAGTGCTAAGCCAAAGCCAACAATACCTGCAATCAAAACATTCTTTTTAATATTAGGGCCTGACGGATAAGCTTTTAGTGCGTAGTCCGTAAAGTGGGCAATAGAATCTTTGTAGTTATCTGTTGCAAGAGTTTCTTTTTGGCGATCAAGAAAAGCTTGAAGTAGCCGCTTATTGGTATCCACTTCTTGTTTAAGTGACTGATAATGTAACTTTTTAACAGCAAGTGATTGGAACTCTTCTTTTTTCTTGTTTATTTCAGCGGTGAGATCTTGTTCTTGACGTTGGTTGCTTTCAAGTTCTTTATGAATACCTTCAACTAAACGTGTCAGCATGCGATCTTTGCGCGCACGAATAGCTCTTAGTTGAGATTCTGCTTCAAGCATTTTCTCATGTTTAGGACCGTAGCGTTTTGATAGCTCTGCAACCAGATTTTCAGCATCTGTTTCCGCGTTAGTGATGTCTCGAATTTGTGGGTGATTAGAGATTTCACTGATTGAATCTATTTGGTTGTAACTAAGATGACGATTACCTCTTAGTGTGGTGTAAAGGGACTCTGTTTGTAAGCGTTTATCAGTTACTGCCGCTAACCGATTGGTTAAGTTAATCAATTCACTATTAGCAAGTTCATCAACCGCAATCGTATTAACCAATTTCTCTTTGGCTAAGTAGTCAGTGAGTTTTTTCTCTGAAGTATTAAGTTGCGCTTTTAATTCGGTTAAGCGTGAGGTTAACCAGTCAGAGGCTTTTTTATTTGTCTCTTCATTAATATCGACATAATAATTGATGTAAGCCTGACCTACAGCATTAGCAATATTGGCTGCTAAAGTTGGATCTTTAGAGGTGTACGTCACCATTACTAATTGGGTTTTAGCAACAGGCGTGATCAATAAGTTTTTAGCAAAAATCTGCAATGCTTTTAATTGTTCTGGTGTGGTGTGAGTCAAACTATCATTGACACTTACACTGCCATCAGAAGGCTGTTTTAAATCAATCAGCCATTGTTTAATTCTGGCTTTTATTGAACCGTGTTGTGATGCATCCGTCCCCATAAACGCAGCATTATTCGTGAGATCTAAATTCGAGATCACTTTTGCGGCAATCACATTGGAACGCAATAATGCATATTGTGTGGCATAAAATTCTTTTTGCGTAGGATCGTAATTGGGCAAAGTTTGCAATGAAATCGGTTTTAGTGGTGTTGCATCAATCATTAATGTTGATGTTGCTGAATAAGAGTTCGTTGCTAATGGAGACTTCAAAAAAACGACAGTACAGAAAACCACGGTCAGTAACACAATCCACTGCCAATTATTTTTGATGCGATTAAAATATTTAGAGAAATTAATCGTTTCGTCTTTTACAACCAACTCTTCTGGTGATTTAAATAACATATTAATTTAACTCTATAAAAATTAGAAAAAGCTTTGTCCAACGACAATGATATCGCCAGGTTGAATTTCCATATTGACACTGGCATCGTCAGTTTTTAATTTGTTGTCAGCATCTTTAATGGTGATGTCATCCGTGTCAGCGCGATCGGTAAAACCGCCAGCAAGTGCAACGGCTTTTTCTACACTCAGATTCGGTTGATACTCGTAACCACCAGGTCTTCTTACTTCACCTCCCACGTAAATTTGTTTGAAGTTCAGCAGATTTACCATCACTTGAGGATTAAGAAGGTAGTCACCTTTTAATCCTTTTGTGATTTCATTTTTAACTTGCGATAAGGTACGACCTTTTAATGTGATAGCGCCAAGGTAAGGGTAATTAATTTGGCCACTGTCAGGAATCAGGATTTCATCAAACGATAAATTGTCTTCGCCATAGACTTTTATTTGGATCTTATCACCGGGGGACAGTTGGTAATGTGTTGTATCAATTTGTGCCGCATAAACATGGGGAACAAAGGCAAATAAAAACAAGCATAAGTACGCTTTTAATTTATTTTTCATAGCGAATCCAATTTAAAATTAGCAGAAAAGTAGACAATATTTTGGTCGTAATCATTGATAGGGACGGTCGAGCGATTGCTTTCTTTTGTCCATCCAGTAACAAAGGTTAAATAATTTCTAAAGACATACCCGATAGAGGTTTCATAGCCTGTGGTTTTATCGGTTCGAAGACCACTGGTATATTCGTCGGTTAAATAGTTTGCCTTAACTTCGCTGTACAGTCGGTTAAGCCAAAAGTGTTTCCATGAAAAATCGTAATACGTTTCTTTGCGATAATCGTTTTTGGCATCAGGGTCGAGAATTTCTCGTTTTGTCTCTAACCGAAATGTTGAACGTTTTACTGGTGACCAAGCGAAATCACCTCGCCATGTTAAGCCACTAAACGTTGGACGATCGGCTTGAGCAAAGCTTTTATTTTGCCAGCCAAGCATCAGTGAACCGTTGGTATCTTTATTGATGCCTAATTTCGATCCCAAAAAGAAATAGCTCGTATTGTTATCAAGAGTGCTACCTTCAAATCGATTATAGAGATAAGTACGATCTTGATTTTCTATTCGGATAAAAAACGCACTCACATCGGAAGGGCGGTAAGTAAATTGACCTTCCAGTAATAGATCATTGAAGTCATCAAAACGAGTCGAAGATAAATCACTAGGCGCCGGTAAGTATCGGTAGTTCTTAAAACGCTTAGTGTTAAAACCAGCACCAAACTCTAATCGCCCTCGTGCCCATTGTGCCCCATATATGTAATCAAGCATGCCGTGCTGCGCATCGTATTTAACCGGTTCAGTTACATAGGGAAGAAGATCATCGCGAATGTCGGAACGGCCGTCATGTGATTGTATATATTGATATTTGAACTTTATTTTATTACGCATTGTAAAATGCTGCTCAATATCTAATTCTAAGTTTTGATCAATAAAATTATCTTGTTCACTGTTTAAGAACGTTGCTTTCTTAGCATAGTAGGTAAGATCATAAGTATTGGTACTTTTCTCACCATTAATAATAAATCCGGGCGTTAGCTCTATAACAGGAGACGAAATAGGATTTTTGGCTACTTGGGTAATATTATCGTTAATTAAATATTTACTGAAGATAAAAGGACTTACTTTTACATGTAAAGGGTTAGCCCATACAGAAAAAGTCATACAGCTTGATAATAATAGAAGTACTATTTTTAAACGCATGTCTTTTTTGTGTTCTCTAAATTAGATACTAAAAATGAATAAGCCTACGACTCTGAGGCGTGTGTTATATGATAGGTTTCGATTATTTTTTTACGCTACCGCCCTTAGGTTAAAGCTCCCAAAGTGCTTGTGGTGTTAACGCTAGAGTGACATTTTGTTGTCTTTTCTTTGAAATTAGCTTTAAAACGTCAGAAAAAGGTATCACATTAACTATTTCTGACACTTTACTTGGTGTTTGTTACATCTAAGTTATGGCATTAAAAGTAAGTCAATGGTAGCTGCAAAATCATAGGGTTACAATTTTATAATTTTCAATAGTGGTAGTTTGTCCTGATATCACAATGAGTGATGATTTAGCTATCCTTGATTTGTACTACTATTGTTTTATCTCGATATAGGATAACGCGATAATTTGTGAAAGTGTCAGAAAATTGACATATTTGAATAGCACAACATTTTGCGCCAGTTGAGGTAAAGATATTTAGCTGATATCCGCTGAAATTGTGATTGCCGTTTTTATTGCGTTGTACTTGGACTATGTAAAAATTCTACTAGCGTGATAAACTGCGCGATTGAGTATAAACTTTCAATAAGCGGCTATTAGAAACCAATAGTACGCTATCAGATTTGGAGTGAACTATGGCCAGTCGTGGCGTAAATAAGGTTATCTTAGTCGGTAACTTAGGAAATGATCCTGAAGTTCGTTACATGCCAAATGGCGGTGCAGTAGCAAATATTACTATTGCGACATCAGAATCATGGCGTGATAAAAATACTGGCGAGCAGCGTGAAAAAACCGAATGGCACCGCGTTGCTTTATACGGTAAGTTAGCAGAAGTTGCTGGTGAATACTTACGTAAAGGTTCACAAGTGTACATTGAAGGCCAATTACAGACGCGTAAATGGCAGAACCAGCAAGGTCAAGATCAGTACACAACAGAAGTGGTTGTTCAAGGCTTTAACGGTACTATGCAAATGCTTGGTGGTCGTCAAAACCAAGGCGGCCAAGCGCAAATGGGGGGCCAACAGCAAAACAATAATTGGGGTCAGCCTCAGCAGCCGGCTTCAGCACCTGCTCCTCAGCAGAACTATGCGCCGCAGCAGCAATCAGCACCACAGCAGCAGGCTCCTCAACAGCCTCAGCAGCAGTACAATGAGCCACCAATGGATTTTGACGACGATATCCCATTCTAAATCCTGTATAAAATAATCATTGAATATTAAGAAGCAGCGTTTAACGCTGCTTTTTTTATATCTTGATAATGATAAGTCAGGCGCTTTTTTTTATAAAATCAATAAAACATTTCGTTTTAGTGTGTTGATAGTTCAACTTTAGGTAGTAGGCAAATGTCGTCTGTTGGGGCAGTTGTAAATGCGTTAAAACAGGGATCAGTAAACCATGGGCTAACTCTCGTTGTACGTTTTGTGGTGAGATTAATATTAGCCCCATATGTTCGACGGCACTTGCGATTAAAATTTCTGGATTTGAGGTAGTGAAATTACCTTGTAAGCGTAGCGTTAACCCATTATCGAAGGCATATTCATGGGCGTGATTATGCTGATTTAGTAGTAAGCAATTATGTTGTGCCAGTTGCTCTGGTGACTCAATAGGATCATATTGCTCTAAATAAGACGGAGAGGCGTAAAATCTCGCATTATCTGAAAATAGGGGGGTGGCGATATAACTGGCAGAATTAAAATTATCGATTTCACTACAAATAATAATGTCGAGATTTAAATCAGGTAATTGTCCTGGCGTGATGGTGTGAAGCGTAATATTGATATTGGGGTATCGCTGACAAAACGCGGCAATAATATTGATCAAAAAATGACTTCCCGTACTTAATGGGGCGCCAACATGTAATGTGCCACTCATCTTTTCATTAGTTGCCGTCGTTTCGGTGATCAGCTGTTGCCAATGTTCTAATAACGTTTGACTTCGCTGAAAAAAAACATCTCCGGCATCAGTAAGTGATAAATGGCGGGTTGTACGTTTTAATAAAGGAACCCCAAGCTGTTGTTCAAGCCAAGACAAACGTTTTGATAAGGCTGAGTTTGATATATCAAGATACTTCGCGGCTTGAGAAAGCGATCCTTGATGAATGACAGCGACAAAGCTTTTAGTGCAGGTGATCCAGTCCATGGTGATAACCTTTCCTTGTTTCTTTCACGCATAATATGAGATTGATTGTTTCATTATGCGACACATTGTGTTTTGCTCAATGTAACGTATCGCGTTAAATGAAAATAGCGCGTGACGGAATGATATTGTGGATATATTAACCTTAAAATGAAAAACACTTCATAATGGTGCTCTACTATATAAGTTGTAGCTGATAATAGTAAATTGATTTGAATAATAGTGTGTAGAGTTAGGATGTTATGAGAAAAGCCTCAGGGATGAAGTTAACTAATCGGTTAGTTGCTTTTGTTACAATGATTGTTATTTGCGCCATCTTCGTTATTTTCATCGGAGGTGCACTGAGTTTTCGTAAGCTTGGTCAGGATTACTTAACCCATTATTTAAACGGTGTTGTTCAAGTTATTGATCAAGAGCTTGCTGATCCTCAAGGTGGCGCATCATTATCTCGTTGGCTACCTAAGCTTTTAAAATCCAGTAATGTCATGGGGTTAACGGTAACGAGTCCACATGGCGTGGTGTACGCCTATAAAAGTATGGAGTCGATTACTGATCCTAATATTCTCTATGACAGTGAATATCAACTTCAACTAAACCCTCAGTACAAAGTGACAATTGAATCTATTCCACCTTATGCTGAGTCTACGTATTCACTCGGCGCGATGTCATTTATTAGTCTCGCTATCGGCATTGTTATTTTTGGTTTAGTACAAGGGGTACGTTGGTTAAAGCTTCAATTACGTGGCTCTGAATTATTAGAAACGCGAGGAAGAATGATTTTAGCCGGAAAGGTTGATGATTATGCGGTGGGTGATGATCATGAATGGCCTGGCACGGCAAGTTTAGCCATGGATCAATTAATAAAAGAACTGAAAGATGCCCGCCAAGGGCGTAGCCGCTTTGATACCTTTATTCGTACCCATACTTTCCTTGATCAACTCACAGGTGCTGCGAATCGTATCCTATTTGATAGTCGCTTAAAGTCCATGCTGCAAGAGCCTGATAATCAAGGCTCGGTTATCTTGTTACGCTTGGCTGATTGGGATGACGTGGTCTCTGAAGAAGGGAAGTTAATTGCTGATGAATTTATCCAAGATGTCAGTATTATTCTGTCTAATTTTATTCAGCGCTTCCCTGACACCATGTTATCGCGTTACTACGATGCTGAATTTGCAATTTTGATCCCACAACAATCAGCGAAAGAAATTAAACTCTTTATTAATCAACTATTGAATGCGCTCGAACGTTTGTCTCCGCCATTATCAATGGAACGAGACAACTGGTGCCATATTGGCGTGACGGACTTCGAAGGTGGGGAGCGGCGAGGTCGTATTATGGATGAAGCTGATATCGCATTACGTAGCTCGCAATTACAAGGCTCAAACAGTTGGAATCGTTTTACCAAGGAAAGCCATTATGAAGATGATCGAGGCAGTGTGCGTTGGCGAACGTTGTTTGATCGGATTTTAACCCATGGTGGTCCTTTGTTGTATCAGCAGCCTATCTTTAATGCCGAGAATAACATTGTGATCAGTCGAGAAATACTTGCACGTATTCAAGATGAGCATAGAAAATTGATCAAAGCGTCATTCTTCATGCCTATTGTAAATCAAGTTGGATTCAATCAACGTTTTGATCGCGCTGTCATTAATCAGATATTCACGTTATTAAAAAGAGAATTAACACCAGAAGTTTACTCAATAAATATTAGTGCTTATTCATTATTAGATAAATCTTTTACGAAATGGTTATTCAATGAATTATTACAATTGCCACGACCATTACTGAGTCATGTGATATTTGAAATATCTGAAAGTCAATTAGTCAAAAACCTTGATGCCTTACGTCCGGTATTAAAAAAATTAGTAGGGCTTGGATGTAAACTAGCTGTTGATCAAGCTGGACGTACGATTGTAAGTACACACTACGTTAAAGAGGTAAAAGTTAATTACCTTAAATTGCACCGAGGACTTGTGAGAGATATTAATAAACGACAAGAGAACCAGCTTTTTGTAAGAAGTATGCTAGGTGCTTGTGATGACTCAAATGTTCAAATTATTGCTGTTGGTGTTGAAACCGATAAAGAATGGGAAATATTAAAACAATTGGGTGTTTCTGCAGGTCAAGGTCGTCTATTTGCCAAAGAAGATGTGATTTTATAAAAAATAACCATTTGTTTTATTTTAATAAATTCAATGTTTTTTAAACAGTATTAATTAAGTGATGTTTATCAATAATTTTATCGTATATCATTGGGGCGGTAATTAACTGCTGCTAACCTTATCAATAAAAAAGCATCATACAGGATGTATAGCCTTTTTCTGGTCGATTATGAAATACGTATTCTCTAAGCTTTTTCAGCGAGCGAGTTTTCAACCCTCTGCTGCTTTGGTTTTCTATACCGACACGGTTGTCCTTGTCCAAGCGAAAACTGAACATTTTATTGTTGATCGTATGGGGGTCTCTAATGTTTCTGATTGGAGCGATGCTGCACGCAACTTAATTACACAATACCAACTCTCAGGTACCGATTTAAAATTAGTACTAGGGCATGGTTTATATCAAAGTTTAGTGATTGATAAACCAGAAGTGAGTATTGATGAACTGTCAACCGCACTGCCTTTTTTAGTCAAAGATTTAGTCAATGAGTCGCCGTCTGAATTAGTCGCTGATGGTTTTCCTGCCACAGCTAAAGATCGTTTACAGGTTTTTGTCGCATCAAAACAACTGATCACTCAGGTTGTCTTAGCGTGTCATGATTGTGGTTGCCGTGTCTCGGATATCACAACAGAAGACATTGCATGGAGTCGCTTTTCTGATCCTAATCGTAGTCAACTTATTCTCCATGCTGATGTTGATGGTAATCTGCAGTTAACTGCATTTAATGAACAAATGCTGTGTTTTCAACGTCAATTACGTGGTTTTACTTTACCGTTATTTGATCGCCAAGCGCTGGATGGTGGTAGTTTTCAGCTGGATAATTTAGCGCTTGAATTACAACGTTCATTAGATTTCATTAGTGCGCAGTTACGTAATAATCCAATTAGTCAGCTGATCATCAGTTGTGATAACGAAGATAATCAAGCTTTAGCAGAAGAATTAAATAAACGTCTAAATATCAATGTAGAGGCGATTCAAGAGGTTGATCCTTTACTTGATACTAATGCTGCGCGTTTAGGCTGGGCGGCATTACAGCGGCCTAAAAACGCGATAATCAATCTATATTCTGACAATTTACTGCCAACTAAGCAGTGGATGACACTCACCAATATCGTTGCCAGTTGGGTGGCACTTATTGCCATTTTCGCGATGTGGGCGGGTTGGAATGCATGGCAGAACACGATTGAGCAAAAAAAATTAGCGCAACAAACATCCTTATTAAGTGCTGAACAACAAAAACTTGATCATGCCAGAGTACAAGTTGCCGCATTGCTGTCAGATCCTTTAAAAGAGAATCACGCTCATGAGCTTGAAAAAGAAATCGCGGCAAAGCGTGCCACCCTTAAAGTCATTGAAGAGCATGATGATAGTTTAAAGGTTGGCTATGCGGGATTGTTACAGCAGTTAGCTGATGCGGCGAGTAGCGATATCTCGGTTCAACAGATTTATGTCTCAGGCACTTCAATGGATTTAAGTGGATTAGCACGTAACCCTGATGCTGTGCCTCGCTGGGTAGGAGCATTTAAAACTTATCCATCATTAGCTGAACGTCGTTTCCAAATGATGTCATTGGGTCGTAATGATAAAAATGTCGTGACCTTTCAGTTACAAGCTGAGCGTAAAAGCATCATTAAGGGGGGCGAACAATGATCAAGTGGGATGAGCTAAGTCAGCGTTTTGCTGCTTTGTCGGTGCGTGAGCAATGGTTAATTGCTATCACAGGTTGGTTTGGCATCTTGTTTATTGGCTATATGCTAATTATTGAGCCACAAATGGTGACCTTACAGACGGTTAAAACAGCATTGGTGGATACCAAGAATGATGTGATCACCGCACAAAATCAATTGATTGTTGCAAATAGAAAATTACAGCAAGATCCGGATAAAGCGATTAACCAAAAATTGGCACAATATCAGCAAGAAGATAAAGCCTTACAACAAGCGCTAGAAGCAAAAATTGGTAGTTTGATCACGCCGGTTCAAATGGCTGGCTTGCTAGAGCAAGTTCTACGTCATAGCTCGGCATTAAAATTAGAGTCAATGACGTCATTACCGTCATCCCAACTAGTGAGTGGTGATCAACAGGGGTACTTTGTTCACCCCATTCGCTTAACGTTTAAAGGGCGTTACTTTGATGTGGTGAATTACTTAAATAAATTGGAAGCATTACCGGTTAAATATTACTGGCGAAGCCTGAGCTATCAGGTTGATAAGTATCCATGGGCAAAGGTGGAACTGGAAGTGTATACCTTAGGTGAGAGTAAGGACTTTATTGGTGGATAAGAAAATGACATGGATGGCAGCTTTACTTTTAAGTTTATGCGCCTTCGGTGCTTATGCTGCTCAAGATCCTACTGCACCATTAGGTTGGGTGGCGAGTAAAGCCAAAACGAGCCAAGCACAGGCACGATTGCCACAGTTACAAAGTATTATTTGTGATGGTCAGCAGTGCTCGGTGATTTTAAGTGGTCAAGTGGTCAGCATTGGCGAACGCGTCAATGGTTACACTCTGACAAATGTTTCTGAAAGTAGTGTTACTTTAAGTCGTAGTGGCAAAAAGTGGCATTTGGCGTTATTTGCTGAAAATATACGAACGAATTAAGGTTAAATATTATGCGTCGAATTCTTCTAGGGATCACCATTGCATCCTTAGCGGGCTGTTCAACTAATATGGGGCATCAAAACCCTGTTGAAGTGAAGAAGGCCTTAAATGAAGCTGCGAATGAAGCGAGTAGCCGTCCGTTAATGGAGCTACCGTCTGCGGTCAATGCTGATCTTATGCCATCACTTGATAGCAATATTAACCCTGCTAATTCTTCGTTAGAAAAGCGTTTTCGTGTTAATGCTAAAAATGTTGAAGCCAATGCATTTTTTACCAGTTTAGTAAAAGGCACGCCATTTAATATCGTCATTCATCCTGGTGTTACTGGCCGTATTACGATGAAATTAAATGATGTCACTCTCGATGAAGTGCTAAATGTCGTGTCTGATATTTACGGTTATAGTACGACGCGTAAAGGGAATATTATTCAGGTTTTCCCTGCAACGCTACGGACTGAAGTGATCCCCGTTGATTATTTACAATTACAGCGTAAAGGTAAGTCATTAACCTCTATTACCTCCGGTTCTATTAGTGATGGCGATAATAATTCATCATCAGGTGATGATAATAGTAGTAGCTCATCATCAAGTGGTGGTAATACCACAACGGGCGGCACAACGATTGAAACGACCTCGGACAGTGATTTTTGGACACAGTTAGAGAAAGTCGTGAGTGGCATGATTGGCTCTGGTGATGGTCGAAATGTCATGGTATCACCGCAAGCGGGTCTTATTTCGGTTCGCGCCTTCCCTAATGAATTACGTGAAGTTAAAGAGTTCTTGGGCATGTCTCAACGTCGTCTAAAGCGTCAAGTCGTGCTTGAGGCGAAAATCATGGAGGTGACACTTGATGATAGTTACCAACAAGGTATTGATTGGAATAACTTAACGCGCAGCATTGGTGGTACAAATATTGTTGTGAATGGTGTTGAAAATGCAGCAGATATTGTTGCTGGTGCACTACCCGGTGGTAATGCCATCTCAGAACTTTTAGGTGGTCAAACTAACGTTACTATTTCAGATGGTAACTTTAGTGCGGTGATGAGCTTCTTATCAACTCAAGGGGATTTGAATGTACTTTCTAGCCCGCGAGTGACAGCTGCAAATAACCAAAAAGCGGTGATCAAAGTCGGTGGTGATGAATACTTTGTGACAGACGTTTCAAGCAGCAACGTCTCAGGTGATAACAATAATGTTTCGCCAGATGTCTCATTAACCCCGTTTTTCTCTGGTATTTCGTTAGACGTAACGCCACAGATTGACGACCAAGGTGGCGTTTTATTACATGTTCACCCAGCGGTTGTTGATGTGCAGAATGAACAGAAAACGATTGAAGTCGGTACTGAAAAACCTATGGTATTACCGTTGGCAAAAAGTACTATTCGCGAATCTGATTCAATCATCCACGCCCGAACAGGTGATGTTGTGGTGATTGGTGGTTTAATGAAATCAAGCATTAATGATCAAGTCTCGAAGGTTCCTCTGCTTGGTGATATTCCTGGGATTGGTAATTTATTCCGTCATATCAATAAAGTGAAAAAGAAAACTGAATTGGTGATCTTACTTAAACCGACAGTTGTGACTGACAATACTTGGAAACAAGAAATTGAACGCTCTCGATCACTGATTAATGAATGGTTCCCTGAAGAAGGGTAATTCATGTATCTCGAACACTTTGGTTTTAGTCAGCAGCCTTTTTCTTTAACACCGAATACCTCTCTTTTCCATGCGCTGCCATCACATATTGAAGCGATTCAAACCGTGTTGGCAGCACTACAAATGGGCGAAGGGATCACACAGGTATCAGGAGAGGTAGGAACGGGTAAAACCTTAGTGTGTCGTATGTTGATGACCCAATTGCCAACTCATTTTGATCTTGCTTACCTACCGACGCCAGCCTGTAGTGGAATAGAATTAAAGCGTTCATTGGCAAAAGAATTAAGCCTACTACCCAATAGTGACCATGCTTTACTGACAGAGCAAATTCAGGATGAATTAATCACTCGCCGATTGAATGGTCAATCGGTGGTAGTGTTACTCGATGAAGCACAAGCGTTGTCAGATGATGCGTTAGAAGCGATTCGTTTATTCGGTAATTTAGAAACTGAACAAGAAAAGCTACTACATATCGTTTTACTCGGACAGCCAGAGCTTGATCAACGATTAGCTCAGCATCAATTGCGTCAATTACGTCAACGGATCACATTTCGTGCTGTTTTACGGCCATTAACCTTGGCTGAAACCGTTGCATATATACAACACCGACTGTATCAAGCTGGCTATACTGACATGGTGTTTAGCTTGTCGATATGCCGCGCAATTTGGTATGCCAGTGGTGGCATACCACGATTGATCAATCAACTATGCCATAAGTCCTTACTTGCCACTTTTTGTGAGCAAAAATATATCGTTAGTAAAAAAGAAGTTCTCATGGCTATTCGGGATACCCTTGGTGCAAAACAACCTAAGTGGTCATTTCCTATATTGTGGGGATGGAGTCATTCATGAGTGAATTAAATCGCCGACTTAATGAGTTGAGCCAAGTAAAACTCGCTTCTGTATCACAGCAGGGCTCTCCATTACGTGCAGCAGAAATAGCACCTATACCAACATCAGCATGGCCGAAATGGGTAACTGTTGGTTGCTGCACCATGGCATTTGTCGGTATGGCGTGGTGGTTAAATCAACCTGATAGTGTTGTTACACCAGCCATGGCACAAACAGAAATAGCCGCAGAGCCTATTGTTGATCAACCTGAAACGACGAAAGAGATTGCATCAGTTAAACCGTTATCAACCATTGCAGTGAAAACACCTGTAGCATCAGATGAAATTAAAACGGCAGTTGTTACAGAACAACCACATTCAAAGCGTATTGATAAATCAGTCACAGCTGAGCTTACGAATATGCCTGTCGCTCAAGAATCTCTTGAAAGTGAAAATGAACAAAAAGAGTTACAAAGCTCTTATGATCAAGGCTATGAAAGCGGTTATGAAAAAGCATTGGCTGCGGTTGAGCGAGAGCATAAAGTCCAGTCAAAGCCACCTGCGCCAAAACCTGTTAAAAGTGAATTATCGATTCAAACGGTTTCTTTAACGCCAAAAGAATTGGCGCAAGTTGAATACTTAAATGCAGAAAAAGCCTTAGAGCAGCAAAACAGTAAACAAGCGGTTATTAATTTAGAGTCGGCTTTAAATTATCGACCGGATTGGATCATGGCAAGGCAACGTTTGGCGGCATTGTATTATGGGCGAGGCAATGTAAGAGAAGCGATTGCGACGCTTGAAAAAGGGCTAGCAAAGCAACCGAATCAACCCCAGTTACGTTTAACACTCGCAAAATTATTGGTCAATGAAAACCAAAATCAAGCGGCATTAGCGGTGTTAAATGATAAAAGTGGCAGCATGGATTCACAGTATTTAGCTATGCGTGGCGCGTTAGCACAAAGATTAAATAACAATGTGGTAGCACTTCAAAGTTATCAACAATTAGTGCGTTTAGCGTCATTTGATGGTCGCTGGTGGATGGGATTAGCGATTGCTCAAGACCGGAGTGGTAATGCAGAAAAAGCCCGTGAGTCTTATCAAAAAGCGTTACAGCTAGGTAATATCTCAGCGTCATCACAACAATTTATTCAGCAGCGTTTAGTTGCATTAAAATCGCATAGGAGCTAGCCGATGCAAATTCGATTACGTAAACGCTTAGGCGACCTTCTGGTTGATGAAAATATCATTACGCAGCAACAACTAGAACAAGCACTGACAAAACAGCAATCAACGGGGCGTAAGCTTGGTGACACCTTAATTAATCTAGGGTTTCTTACTGAACAGCAAATGCTGCAGTTTTTGGCACGTCAGTTGGATGTGCCGCTTGTTGATTTAACACGAGTGCAAGTGGATAGCGAACATGTTGGTTTACTTTCAGAAGTAAATGCGCGTCGCTTGCGTGCGTTAGTTTTAGGTCGGCATGGTGATACGGTTCGTGTTGCGATGAGCGATCCTGCTGACTTAGCAGCGCAAGAGGCGGTGTTTGATCAGCTCAGCCAGTACCGGGTTGAACTTGTGATTGCGCCAGAGCGTCAATTGTTGGCTGCCTTTGATCGTTACTATCGCCGTACTCAAGAAATTGCGTCATTTGCAGAGCAATTAAAAGCAGAACACCAAGATCACCACACTTTCACATTCGGCATGGAAGAGGCCGACAATGAAGAAGTGACTGTTGTAAAACTGATCAATTCATTGTTTGAAGATGCAGTGCAAGTGGGCGCTTCAGATATTCACATTGAGCCTGATGCTGATGTGTTGCGTATCCGCCAACGTATTGATGGTGTGCTGCATGAAAACCTGATTGATGAGAGCAGTATTTCTTCTGCGCTAGTATTGCGTTTAAAGCTCATGAGTGGCCTCGATATTTCTGAAAAGCGTCTGCCTCAAGATGGACGCTTTAACATGATGGTACGAAACCGCTCGGTTGATGTGCGTATTTCTACTATGCCAATTCAACATGGCGAATCGGTCGTAATGCGTTTACTTGATCAGTCCGCCGGTATTTTAAGCCTTGATGAAATCGGTATGCCGGATGATATCGTGCAGCGTTTTCGTCGCCAGCTAAAACGTCCTCATGGCATGATTTTGGTCACAGGGCCAACAGGTTCAGGTAAAACTACGACGCTATATGGCGCATTAAGCGAATTAAATAAGCCGGGTAAGAAACTCATTACTGCCGAAGATCCGGTGGAATACCGTTTGCCGCGTGTTAACCAAGTTCAGGTAAACAGCAAGATTGGGCTTAATTTCTCCTCTATTCTACGCACTTTTTTACGTCAGGATCCCGATGTCATCTTAATTGGTGAGATGCGCGATCAGGAAACCGTCGAAATTGGCTTGCGTTCGGCATTAACGGGTCACCTAGTTTTATCGACACTTCATACTAACGATGCGGTAGACAGTGCACTGCGTATGATCGATATGGAAGCGCCAGGTTACTTGGTGGCGAGTGCCGTTCGTGCAGTATTAGCGCAGCGATTGGTACGCCGTATTTGTAGTGATTGTGGTGAAGATGCGGCTTTAGAGCCGGGACAAAAAGCGTGGCTAGAAACCCGTTTCCCATTCTACAACAATCATGTTTTCCGTCGTGGACGAGGATGTCATAGCTGTAACTTTACCGGTTACAAAGGTCGTATTGGTGTCTTTGAATTACTTGAGATGCGCCAAGATATGATGGATGCGTTACGTCAAAATAATGCGGTGCTATTTACCCAGCTGGCGAGAAAGAGTGAAGGCTATAAACCGCTGGTGGAATCAGCAATGGAGCTTGCTTTAGCAGGCAAGACCAGCATTGATGAGGTACTGCTTCTTGGTGAAGGTGAAGTACTGGATGTTCTTAACTAGTAGTAGAGACGAAGATGGCAGTATTTAGCTACCGAGGGCGCGGTGAGAAAGGCCAATTAAAACAGGGAACGATTGAAGCATCAAATGCTAATGCCGCAGCCGATCTCTTGCTGCGTCAAGGTGTGATCCCCCTTGAGATCCGAGAAACGCACGGTAAAGCAAAAGGACAAGCGTTTGATTTAAGTGCTTTGTTTCAAGCGCAATTACCGCTAGAAATTCTCGTGATCTTTTGTCGACAGCTATACAGTTTAACCAAAGCGGGTGTCCCACTATTACGGGCTTTTAAAGGTTTATCGCAAAGTGCGAGTCATCCTTTATTAAAAACAACCCTAGAAGCGTTAACCCTTGATTTGACGAATGGTCGCGCGTTGTCAGTGGCGATGCAGCAACATCCTCGGGTTTTTTCTCGGTTATTTATCTCAATGATCCATGTCGGCGAAAATACGGGTCGTCTTGATCAGGTATTGTTACAGCTTGCGAATTACTACGAACAAGAGATGAATACCCGTCGACAAATTAAGTCGGCGATGCGTTATCCCACATTTGTATTAACGGCTATCGTGATAGCAATGGGGATATTAAATACCAAAGTTATTCCACAATTTGCGTCGATGTTCTCGCGCTTTGGCGTTGAACTGCCATGGCCAACTCGAGTGTTGATTGGAACATCGAACTTTTTTGTTCATTACTGGCCGATGATGATTGGCGTATCCGTCGCTATTTGGTTAGGTATACGATTTTGGCGTAATACGCCGAAAGGGGCTGAAAAGTGGGATAACTGGCGCTTACGTATGCCTATTACGGGAAGCATTGTTAATCGTGCTCAAATGGCGCGTTTTGCTCGTACGTTTTCTTTAATGATCCGTGCTGGTGTGCCTTTAAATCAAGCGATTCAAATGGCAGCGGAATCGTTAGGTAACCGATTTTTAGAAAACCGCTTGATTGAAATGAAGCAAGGGATTGAGGGCGGTAGCAGTATTTCACGCACCGCTACTAAATCAGGGGTGTTTACGCCACTCGTTTTACAAATGATTGCCGTGGGCGAAGAAACAGGTCAAGTCGATGAGTTGCTATTAGAAGTCGCGGATTTTTATGATCGTGAAGTGGAATATGATTTAAAAACATTAACAGCTCGAATAGAGCCCATCATGTTGGTTGTTGTGGCAGGTATGGTGTTGTTATTAGCTTTAGGTATCTTTTTGCCTATGTGGGGAATGCTCGATGTCGCTAAGGGATCGTGAGTTACAGCACAAAAAAAGGTTACAAAATGTTTCATGGCTAATAATTACATTTATATTAATAAGTGTTTTGTTATACGAATGGCAGCAAGTGCAAAAAAATGCCAAGTTGCTTCAGTTTGATTTAACCCGAAATAATTTGTATCAAGGTGCTGTAAACCTGCGTCAGAACTGGGAGTTAAATAATAGGCCTCATTATGACAAGGTTGGTGATATTGCGTTTGAATATACCCAATTAGGATGGCCTATTGTATTGAAACAGGGGGAGTTGGACTGCCCTAAAATATGGTCTTTATTGTCAAATGGAATAGGAAGGCCTGAATATAATTCATTTGGTTATAGAAGTACTGATGATTCAAACAGTTATAATACATGTTTATATGATATAGGCATTAAGAAAAAATTGGCAATATTTTATATTAATGACAAAATACATATTGCCAGTAATTTGTCGCAATAGTGTCGAGTTTCTTACAGTAAGGATAGGGAAATGAAAAAAAACGCCGGCTTTTCGCTTATCGAATTAGTCGTTGTGATTATTGTGCTCGGGATCTTAGCGGCAACCGCTTTACCTCGGTTTATGAATATCACCGATCAAGCTAAGCAATCTGCAATAGAAGGAATGACAGGCGGTTTTGCAACGGCTGTGATTTCAGCAAGAGCACAATGGGAAGCGTATGGTCGCCCTGTTGATAGTGGAAATAATAATACTGTTGATTACGACGGTACTGAATTTAAATTAACTCAAGAAGATACCACGTTAAATATACGTCCTGGTTATCCGTTTGCGTTAAACACCAGTGCAACAACTGATGTGGTCGATATGACGGCGACGGACTGTTTAGATTTGTTGCAAGAATTGATGCAAAACCCACCGTTAGCAACGACATCACGCGATGATCTAGCGAGTGGCAAAGATTTATTTTTCGTCACAGTTGAAGGCACAGGTGCCGCTAAACAGTGTCGTTATTACCAGCTAGCATCAGCTAGCAAAAATAGCTCTGGCGAAGTGAATCCATTCGCTGGGCATTCTTTTACTTACCAGCCGGCAGTGGGCCGTGTTGAAGTAGATTTGAAATAAAGAGAGAAATGCATATGAAACGTCAAGGTGGCTTTACGCTAATCGAATTAGTCGTTGTTATCGTGATTTTAGGTATTCTTGCGGTAACGGCTGCACCTAAGTTCATGAATCTTCAAAACGATGCACGTAAAGCATCACTAGAAGGTTTAAAAGGTTCTATCCAAGGCGCTGCAGGTATCGTGTACGGTAAAGCGGCTATTAATGGTTTAGAAGCAAGTGATGCGGCTGACGCAGAGGTTTCTGGTATTCCTATTAAGTTTGGCTACCCTCAAGCGACTTCAGCTGCTCTTGGTGCGGCCGTAAATGGTCTAAGCACTGATTGGACATGTGGTACACCAAGTGGTGACTCAATCAAGTGTACATTCAAAGGTAAAGATTCATACTTGACGAGTGCTGATGCTTGTTACGTTCAATACACACAAGCAACAAGTGCTTCTGCTGCAGCTTCAACAACAGTAGTAGCAACAGGTAACTCTTGTAGCTAATACCGTAAATAGCGCTCGGATGAGCGCTATTTAATTAAGCTTCATTTGTGATGGGGCTTAATTAAATAAAACCACAAGGATGTACATTTATGATTAAGCAAAAAGGCTTTACCTTAATTGAGTTGGTCGTTGTTATTGTTATCTTAGGTATTCTTGCAGTAACGGCTGCACCTAAGTTTTTGAATCTTCAGAATGATGCCCGTAACGCTTCTCTCCAAGGGTTGAAAGGTGCAATTCAAGGTGCAGCTAGCATTGTTTACGGTAAAGCTGCGATTGATGGTGTGGAAGGCGCTGCATCTGGAGAGCAGGTGGAGGGTATCGATATTGTTTATGGTTACCCAGCTGCAACCTCGAGTGCATTGGGGGCAGCAGTGAATGGTTTAACAGAAGATTGGACTTGTAAGGAATCTTCACCTGCTGGAGGCTCATTATTATGTACATTCAAAGGAAAAACGACATTTTTTGCCTCGACAGATAAATGTTACGTTGAATATAAGCAGGCAACAAGTTCTGCATCAGCAACAACAACAGTTGTTAACGACGGCGCTTCGTGTAGCTAATTAATATCCACAAGGAAGTAAAAATGAATAAACAAAAAGGTTTTACCTTAATTGAATTAGTTGTTGTTATCGTCATTCTTGGCATTCTAGCAGTAACAGCCGCCCCTAAATTTTTAAACTTACAAGGTGATGCACGTAAAGCATCATTGGAAGGTCTTAAAGGTGCTATTGATGGCGCTGCGGGTATTACTTATGGTCGAGCAGCGGTTGATGGTATTGAATCAGTATCGAGTTCTACAACGACTGATGGGGCTGTACCAGTAGCATTTGGTTTCCCTAAAGCAACATCGGCTGCACTGGGCAAAGTGGTAACAGGCTTAAATGAAGATTGGAAAGTTGTTTCATCAGTAGATGATACTTCTATTACCTATTCTTACGAAAGTAATAGCAAAACGGATGCATGTATTGTTACTTACACCCAAGCAACTAGCGTTTCTTCTCCAGCAACAACGGTAGTCACGTTAGGTGATGATTGTGCAGGTGAATAGTTAGGCTGGCTGTATTGCACATTTAAAGGCGCAGTCACTCGGCTGCGCCTTTTTTGTTTTAATCTGATAAATTATATAACAATAAAATAGGTCATGTTTAGGTGGTAATGTGAAGCAGCAACAAGGTTTTACTCTCGTTGAACTCATTATGGTGATCGTAATTATAGGGATCATCAGTGCCACTGCTGCTGCTCGCTTTTCAGGTCGGAGCGAGTTTGATGCCCAACTGACCCGTGATCAGGCGATTTCTGTTATTCGCCAAATTCAAATATCTTCGATGCAAGGGCAACGCGCTCCCTTGAATGTTTCTTCGCCATGTTTAGGCGTCTGCGATGCCGCTAATTCAGAAACGGATGGTAGCTTGCGTCAATCACAAACCAATACCGAGTTTTCATTGGTTGATGGTGGAAATACACGTGCTAAGTTGTACTTTAATTTGCTTGGGCAGCCTGTCAATGCAACATCTATGTTAGTGTGTGCTAACGGTTGTACCATTACGATTACGGCAAAAAATAACCAAACCGCCAGCATTTGTATTAATAGCCAAGGTTATGTATATAAAAAGAAAGATAACGAGGTGTGCAGTAAGTGAATACTCACATAAAACAACGCGGTTTTACTCTTATTGAAGGGATCATCACTATTGTATTACTCGCGATTGCGATGATCACCTTGGTGAGCTTTCTTTTTCCTCAAGTTGAGCGCTCTGCGGTTCCTCAATATCAAGCGCGTTCAGCGGCAATGGCTGATGCGATTTTTAATGAAATATTAGCACGTCAGTTCGATCAAAATTCTAATCCTAATGGCGACAGTGTTTACCGCTGTGGTGAGGATGATGCTAAAGGAAATCCTAATCCATGTACCTTGCCAGCACGTTTAGGGCCGGATGATCTTTTAGAAGCAACGAATCCAGCAATGGCTAATGATGACGATGATTTTATTGGCTGTTGGGGAGATACAACGCAGTGCCCTAACCCTTATACATATAACGGTAATAATTATGTTAAACCCAGTTTAGCTTCTCGCCGTGGCGAATTAACTGATTTAGTACCCAGTTTATCAACCGCAAACTATACCCATATTCATGCCACCATTAATGTCGAGTATGTGCCCTCACAACTTTTGAAAAAAATCACAGTGAGTGTGGATGCTGGACGCTATGGTAAATATGACTATATCGCCTATAGGGGTAATTATTGATGGCTAAGCCGCGTGGTTTCACGCTATTTGAAATGGTGATAGCAATTGTCGTGCTATCTATCATTATGATTGGTATTGGTAGTTATATTGCGATTGGTGTAAAGGGGTATACCAATACCGTTGATCGCGAGCGTCTGCAGTCTCAAGCCCGTTTTTTAGTTGCACGTATGACCAAAGAAATCCGCCATGCAGCGCCGAACAGTTTAAGTAATACATCTCATTGTCTGAGCTTTTATCCGATTATTGCTCCAGCGGTGTATTACGATAATTTACCGAATAACAGCAATACGATTGCGATCACTCCGTTACGTTTTTCTTCTAACTGGAGTAGTAGCGGTAATTTTGTTGCAGTGGGCTTTGCCTCATCTGAGCAATATAAAAATAACACCATAACTGTGAGTAGTATTACTGCGCCAGCTTCAAAAGATGAGACGTATCAATTGACATTAACTTCGCCAATCAAGGAGGCATCTTCTCCCGGTAATCGATTATATTTATACAAAGATAAGATCAGTTACTGTCAAGTGGGGACGACTATTGTGCGCAAGGTCAACGATGGTGATGGCATATTAATGGCTGAGAACATCGATAAATTTATACCGAATGTACAAACGGCGGGATTAAACAGTAATGCGATAGCGTTATTTACTATTCAGTATTTAGACTCACGCACTCAAGAAAAGTCAGATTATAACCATAGTGTACAGGTGATGAATGTCTTATAGCAGTTATAACAAGCAACGTGGTAGTGGCTTAATGATAGTGCTGTTCGTCATTATCGTTATGGGGCTCATGGCAATGGTGATGACGAAAATTGGTACCTCTAGTCAAACCATGACTACCAAAGAGGTGCTTGGAACACGAGCATGGTTTACAGCCCATTCTGCCAATGAAGTTGTATTAACTCGACTTTTCCCACTTGGAAACCCATTTCAGAGTGATTCCGATAAATGCATAACTTATCCATCATCTGAAATTGAAAAAATTATGCCGCCATTCCAAAAAGGGTGCCAAGTAATAAAGATGGTATGTACAACGAAAAAGATTAGGTTATCAAGCGGTAAAACAGTCAATGAGTACCACCTAGAAAGTACAGCGACCTGCGGTAGTCATAACGTGGCGATGACACGTACCCAAGAAGTGTGGGCGAAAGATTTAAATGATTAAAAATTTTGTTTTTTTTATCTCCTTAATGATGTTGAGCGGTACGGCGTTGGCGAGTGAAGATGGGCCAGTATTCGACTTTGGGCAAAGTGATATTTCACGCCCCAATGGCTGTATTAACCAAGAATGTGAAATTGTCTTAAATAAAGAATTTACAACCAAACCGTTAATTTTCCTCATGCCGACCATTACAGATAATGGTCTTGATGCACCATCATCTTTAAAGATTACCCGAATTTACAAAAAAGGTAAGACGTATGCATTTGGGGTAAGACAGGTTTATCCGAAAGTATCGAACGCAATTCGTTTAGAAGATGAAGATAGTCTTTTAGGCTCTTGGGAGTCATGGGAAGCGAAATGGCATCATTTTAAAAATAAAACCTATACCTTATATCGTATTCCTATGCGTAAAATCACCTATTTTGCGATGGAAAAAGGCACCATTGCATTAGGCAATAATGGTCGTATTACTGCGGCAGAACTGACTGTACATAAACAGCTTGATGCTAAAGATCCTAAATTTCAAACCGGTAAAGGTGATATCGATTACGGCAAATTAAATCCATTAATAAAGAAAGGCAAAGTAACGCCGGTTACGATTCCTAGTGGATTTAAAAGTAAAACACCTGGAGGAATCGCAGAAATTCAGCCAAGAAATAAACCGTCTGTTATTTCGGCTACAGGTACAGAATCAGAGTGGATAACGCCGTTTATTATTCGTGGCACGATAAATCAAGGTACGAGCAATAATGGCCATTTTTATTTAGGGGTGGATAGCTCTGAAACTCAATATGTGCTTAATCATAATGTGACGATTGGTTATTTATTAGTTGAAGGTAGTGGTTTATACAAAGGGTTACAGTTTGCTTTAGGTCCAGCAGAAACGCCCAATACCCTAAAAGGGAATTATCATGGGATTGAAAAGATCACTAAGCCTGTTACGGAGCAATGTGCAGGCTTTACTGATTTAAAAGGCAGCGATTTTGATTTTTCGGATCAGTCAAAAAATCCCATCTTAGTGATTGCCTCTAAAAACTCCCGTTTAGGACCTAACGGAGGGTGGATCCGGTTATGTAAAAATCAACAAAAGCCGGGTAAAGATGTTCTTGAAGTAAGCTTTGTTACTGATGAAGACTTAAATGAGCATACTAACCCAGAACGTCAACATGCCAATGAGATGGTTGGTTTTATGGCTTTCCAGCGTCGTGCATCAGAAGAAGTCTGTAATGTATTCCCAGGTCCTGCTCAGACATGGCAAACCTCTACTGGCGCATTTAACGCTAGCCATAATGTCTTAATTAAAGGTTCAGCCGTAAAAGAAGGCAAACGCTATATAGGTTTTAAGACAATTAATTCAAGTGGTGGTGAGAATAATTACTGTAATGGCGAAGAATGTCATACGGCTCAGCCTTACCCGAGCTTATTTGCTAAAAAACAAGTGTTAGATACATGGCCTGCTGTTGATGATGGCGATTTACAATCGCAGCGAGACGTTGGCAATAAAACGGTATTTTGGTTTAACACTATTAATTTAAGTAATAAAGATATTATCTTTCCTACGGGCTCTGTTGTTCATGTGAAAAAGATGAGTTTGATCAGCTCAACCATGAAGCCACTATCTGGGATTGCTGACGATTTACTTATTGTTGTTCATGATTTAAAACCGGTGAATGATATTCTCCATGATTATATTGAGCTAAACAAAGGTAGTCAGATCACAGGCTTAATTTACTCTGAGCGTAATCTTATGATGAGTGATGGCTTGAGTAACCAGATCACGCGAATTACCGGTGCAGTAACGGCGCCTAACATCACGATGACTGGCGATGTGAATAATATAGAAACAGAGATTATAGGTAGTAGTGCCTGTTTTGATCCAGAGCCTGAACCTAAATTTGAACTTACAATCACACCGACAAAAGTCACGAAGACCTTATGTCATGCCCAGCAAGTTGATTTTAATGTGACATCGGAGGATGGTACTAAAGAATTTGATGGTGATATTACGGTTAATATTACCTCATCAACAGGCGGTATCTGGGCGGATAATTCAGCACTCGCATCTTCTCATCAGTTTACTGCGGGTACACATACATTTACGTTGCCAGTAAAAAATCAACATGCAGTTATTTGGGTATTACCCACGGGGTCGGAGACGCTGAAAATAACGGCAAGTATTGAGTTTATGGCTGGTGATGAACCTAAAGGTCAATATACCTTTATCCCTGGCGGTTTCGCGATTGATCTAAATGATGGTCACAATATCGTGGCGGGAAAAGACGTTACCGCCACAATTAAAGCCATGACATGCCAAGCGGGTAAGAACATCAAGCTAGTTGAAAATTATACTGGAACACGGTTATTAGATTTTTCAACTGAATACCAAGCGCCGAAAAAAGCAGCCGATCCCAATAACCCTATTACTGTCGAGATTGTAAAAGGAAAGCATATTGAATCAGCGACAGGCGCATCTAAGCAAGCAAAAGTAGAGTTCGAGCAAGGGAAATCTGAACCGCTTACTTTGCGTTATCGTGATGCGGGTGTTATTGCTTGGCATGTCTATGATCCAAATTGTACTAGTGATAGCTGCACGTTAACGACAACCAAAACGAAGGAAGCAAAAGCGTTACGTGAGCTGCTGCCTAATGGGTTAACCGGTTCTGTTGCAATTAATGCAAAGCCGTGGATGTTCGCGATTTGTCCGTTAAAGCCTAATGAAGCTAATACATTAGATACAGCAGATGGCACGTCTAAAAGTGGTGAGGGGTATATTGCCGCGGGGTTACCTTTTAATGTGCTGCTTAAGCCTTTAGTGTGGCAGGAAGGTAGCTCCCAAGGAACTGTTATTGATTCATCTGATAATAAATACTGTAGCTATTCTGTAACGGAGAATTTCCTTGCTCCAGATGCGCCAACTATGGGAAATGGGTTGTTGATGCAGGCTCACCTAGCCTCACCTTCTAGTGGCGTTATGGGGACATTTACGCAAGGTCAAATGACAGTAAAACCGACCTTGAAAGGGGTATTACTTACTGGTAATAGATGGTCTGAAGTCGGCAGTATTTGGCTACAGGTTGGGATGAACGATTATATAGAGAATGGCAATAATATTAATCAGAGTAAACGTCAAATAGGGCGTTTCTATCCTAAGTATTTTGCTTTTTCTAAGAATGAAGTAACACCTGCGATAGGCTCATTCACTTATATGGATCAGCCATTTGATGCTGGATTCACGATTAATGCTTTTAACGCGAATAATCAACCCGTTCAAAATTATGCCTTATTTGATCCGTCTCTTCAGAGTAAGTTTAAATTAGAGTCGGGGAATAATAACGGGGGGTACGTACCATTAGATCTACGTTTAAAACAAATGCGCAGTGATAAATCGTTAATGTCTCCTAAAATCGGTGATTGGCAGCAAAATAGCCAAGGTAACTCTGAGGTTGTTTTTAAGCCGTCTAAACTGATATTCGAACGAAAGGCGAAAGGGACTAACACCACCATTGAAGATGGGCCGTTTGACCAATGGCAGTTGCGAGTGAAACAAGATGAACCGTTTCCTGATCACGTAACATGGGCGGGGGAAGAGGTTAATGCACAGGGTGCACTAGTGGGAGTTAACGATCTCCGTTATGGACGCATGGTATTGGAAAATATTGGTGGTGATATTCGTAAATCACTAGCAGTGCCGTTAAGAATTGAATATTGGTATGGTACAGCATTTGTTAAAAATACGGATGATTCAGTATCGCAGTTTAATGGAGCAAATTACTGTCGCCAAGTGATCAGTATGTATCCTGAAGATAGCAAGAGCAGTGCTTATACATCCGGTAGTGGAAAAGTAATGATGGGCAAGGCCTTATCTGGAGACTTTATGGCGAACCCAAGCCAAATGTCTGGGTATGGTACCAATCCAAAGAGTACTACCTTTAAACAACAAATAAGATTTTGGCAGCGCTTGAGTGCGGCGAAACCAGGGGTAAAAGATAAAAAACCCATTAACTGTTTTGGAGCCTACTCTCATCAACCTTGGCTACGATATAATTGGCGGAATTTAGGTGATGAAGACCCATCGGCAATTGTGACTTTTGGCGTATATCGAGGTAATGACCGAATATTATACCGAGATGAGCCAGGGATCCCTGCTGCTGATTACCAGTAAGTCTTATTTATTCATCAGAAAGCCGAGAGTGTGAGTTCTCGGTTTTTTTGTGTGTAATTATTTACTCTGAATGTAGATGTTTGTGTTATTAATAATTAAGATATTAAGTTGAAATTAGTCAAATACCCTTAAGGCACGGACTCGCTTTTTATTTTGGGTAAAAGGATGTTTATGCGTTTATGTCTTAAGTTAATCAACGTTTTATTTTTCAGTTTATTCTTTGCATGGCAAGCGCATAGTGCTCAGTATGAATTTGGTACATTTGATACCAGCACATGTTCATCATTTATTTTACCTGAATCAGCAAACTCCTATGAAGATCAATCTGGTTGTGTTGTTAGATTAAAAAATGCATATGCGACTAAACCGCTTGTATTTTTAATGCCAACAATACCCAGCGATAATCCAGATGATGACGCCCCTCAGACTCTTGCCTTGCTAAATGTTACAAAAAAATCTTTTTCCGTAGCGCAAATAGTTGCGCCACTGTCTAACTTCTATTCGTTATCACGTAATCAAATGCCAGTGATTTCTTATTTGGTTATTGAAGAGGGGGTTACAACATTTGAGGATGGACACCGAGTACTCGCAGGCAGTGTGAATACGAAAAGATATTCCGCAGATGGTAAAAGGTCTTCACCAGCTTATGAAAGAGTGGATCTCTCCTCGTACTCTTCATTGTTGAGTGAATCGCCGATTGTTCTCTCAGAAGTCCAAACGAAAAACAATGAACGCTGGTTAACGACCGCAACTAAAAATATTTCATCAATGGGATTTGACCTAGGTCTTGAAATTACGCGTGTAAATAAACGTGATATTGACGTTGAGGAACATGAGAAAATTGGTTATTTAGTCAGTGTTCCTAATATTGGTGAAACCAATGGTTATGACTATGAATTTTCATCAGGTGATATCGTTTCAAATTCGGGTAAACTGAAGCCATTACAGTACACATGTAATACTCCTATTAATCTTCGTCAAACTTATACCACTGTTCCAAATTTTATCGCCGGGAAGTTGCAGCGCCAAGGTGGACAAGGTGGCTGGGTTCGTCAGTGTAAGAAGTCCTTAACACAGGTGAGTTTTGTTGTTGATGAAGATATCCCACCATGGACGTATATAGGTCAACGCGCACATATAAAAGAAAAGGTGGGCTTTTTTGCTTTCGCTAAAAAGCCGCTGGCCAATAATATTTGTAAATATTTTCTAAGCCCAGCTCAAACATGGCAAGGTAATAGTGATCCGAGTTTACAAATTGGGAAAGATAGTCGACTAATAAATACGGTTGAAATCAAAAATAAAAGGTATGTCGGTTTTCGCCAAGAAAGTATAAATAATTACCTTGATAAAGGTTGTGATGATTCTCCATGTAATGAGAACCAAGATTTAATTGTAAAGAAAGAAAATAAGCCTCAACTTCCTAGCTTTAAAGAAAATAAAAGTAATAATGTCTTTGACGCTGGAAAACAAATTGAACCAGAGATCCCATACAGTGAATATAAAAATTTGTCTGTTAGAGGCGGATCTATAACGTTAAACAAAGAGATGAAAATTGAAACATTATCTTTAGATTCAAAAAGTCAGCTAACATTAAAAACGGGCACCTACTGGATTGATAGTTTTATCGTAAATGGTTCTCGAATTGTTATTCCAGAAAATAATAAAGTAGTTATCTATACCAGAGGTTACTCTTTTAACCATACATCAGGAACTAATGGCGCTTTAATTAATGTAGATGGAAGTCCTGATAATTTGGTGATCTACGCCTATAATGAGCCACCAACTTCGACTTTGTTATTTAAAGATTTTAACGCCGTGTCTAACAGCTCTATTGTAAAGGCGCTTATATATTCAGAGAAAAAAACTTACTTAAGTAACAATGCGATAGTATATGGTTCGGTAACGATTAATCAGATAGAACTAATTAATAAATCAAAAATTATTGGTGAAAGTGAGTGTTTTGACCCTAAACCTGATAATTATATTTTAGATATTGAGCCATCAACTGCATTTTCATTAACCTGCGATTATTTGCCTGTTACGTTTAGTGTTAAAAATGAAGACGGAACGCTAGCTGACACCTATTCTGGTTCAGTATCAGTAACCACCAATATTTCAACAGCTGGAAAAGCATCGTGGTTTCCAATCAATAGTGAAACGCCTTATAAAGATGTTTCAGAAGTCGCTGACGTTAATATTAAAAATGGTGTTGGTCAGTTGCGGCTTAAAAGTCATGATTATATCGGCAATATAGCGGTTAAAGGACAATTAAATAATTCCCCATCAACCAACACCGTTAATGGTCGTTATACGTTTGTACCGTTTAAATTTGATATTTCGCCAAGTCCAATAAAAGTCATTGCGGGTAAACCTAGGGAAAATATTAAAGTAAAAGCCCTTGCTTGCAAAAATGATCAAGTAACGATTGCAACAGGTTATCAAGGTGATAAACCGTTAGTTATGACGAGTACTTTCTTACAGCCAGCAAGCCAGGGTAATGGCGACTTACAAATAAAGGCTATGAATAGTGACTGGCAAACGTCTCAAGAAACATTTTCTTTTGATAAGGGGTTAGCGACCTTTGCGCTGAAATATCCCGATGCAGGTATTGTAGGGTTAAACCTTGCAGATCCTAATTGCTCGTTATCAACCGGCTGCGATATTTTTTCTACAGATGATGAATTACCAACAGAGTTTGGGAGTTGGAAACAATTAGAAGGCTCTGTTGAAGTGCATGCCCGCCCATGGACACTTGCCGTGTGTCCCAAAAATCAAGATGGTGAATATATAAAAGCAGACGGTACATCATCATCAGGTGAAGGCTTTGTGGCATCGGGTGAGAAATTTGATGTGGATGTAAAACCTATTGTCTGGCGCAATGCGGGATCTGAAACTGCAGATATTAATAGTCGGTATTCAAGTAGCATTGATTTGTGTGAAAGCACAATAACACCTAACTTTTCTAAAGCAGATGCTCCAGCTGCAAATGTTAAATTATCTATTCCATCAGATCATTCAATAACACCTGTGAATGGTGAGCCAGGTGAATTGCAAGGTATTAAAGTAAAAGAACATACTGAAGCTTTAACCTATAAAGATTTATCTTGGAGTGAAGTCGGCAGTGTGCGTTTACAAGCGAATACGGCAGCACAATATTTGGGTATGGATGTTAATCAAGGCTATCGCAATATTGGCCGTTTTTATCCTAAATATTTAGAGCTTCAACCTAACCGCATTATATATCCAACCGGACATGATCAATTTGCTTATTTAAGCCAGCCATTTAATGTTCAAGTAATGATTAAAGCGAAAAATACGCTGGGTAATCAAGTGAATAACTACAACAACTTTGGTTTGGCGTATCAAGCTGATGTTGCACTGACTGCGTATGAGGATCCATCATTAACGAGCTTAAATCATCGTTTCTCATATCATCATATAACAGGCTTGACAGAGAAGAGCTTTAAGGGGAACTGGAATCGTGACGTTCAACAAACATGGCTATTAGCACGTAAGGTTATTGCAGCTATCAACCCAACAACAGAGGAAGATGGTCCTTGGTCTTCAAGTAATAGCCGCTTTGGTGGGTATATAACAGAAAATCAAGATCCCATATCTATTCGAAGTAGTACATCGGTTAAAAACGATGTTATCGATACATATACCATCGCACAGTTCGAAGAAACGCCTAATTTACGTTATGGGCGAATGGTTCTAGATGATGCGATCAGCCCATTTGATCAACCTGTTAGTCTGCCATTAAAAATCGAATATTGGGATGGTAGTGAATTTCAAACCCATACTGATGATAGTGGCTCAACATACAACAGTAATTATTATTGTAAGAAGGCATTACATCCGGTTGATGGATCGAATACATCGATATTAACAACTAATGTAACGGGAAAGGTCAGCGTTGGTGAAAGCGATGAAATTGAAGCTCATCCACAACTATCACCGCCTGCTAATTATAAAAAACAACAAACCCGTTTTTGGTTACGTATTGCAACCAACACACCAAGTAATATTGGTTGTAGCCAAACCAACAAAAAGCACCAACCGTGGCTAACCTATAATTGGCGAGAATTAGGTGATGAAGATCCATCCGCGATTGTGACATTTGGTGTATATCGTGGGAGTGATCGCATCGTTTATCGAGGTGAAAAAGGGTTAAATTAGGCCTTAGCGCAAATAAATTGCAAATCTGTGGTAGGTTTGACAATCCTTACCTTGTTTCAGTGTCTAGCGCTTGGTACATTTAGTGCAATTTAACGAATTTTGAGCTTTCAGGATTAGCCGAAGACTATGTTTAAAAAACTTCGTGGCATGTTTTCTAATGACCTGTCTATTGACTTGGGTACTGCCAACACCCTTATTTATGTCAAAGGACAGGGCATCGTTCTAGATGAACCCTCTGTGGTTGCAATCCGTCAAGACCGTGCAGGCGCAACAAAAAGTGTTGCAGCGGTAGGTCATGACGCAAAATTAATGCTTGGTCGTACACCAGGTAATATTGCTGCTATCCGCCCAATGAAAGACGGTGTAATTGCTGATTTCTATGTGACTGAAAAAATGTTGCAGCATTTTATTAAGCAAGTACATGACAACAGTATTCTTCGCCCAAGCCCTCGTGTGTTAGTTGCGGTTCCTTGTGGCTCAACGCAAGTTGAACGTCGTGCAATCCGTGAATCAGCACAAGGTGCTGGTGCTCGTGAAGTTTACTTAATCGATGAGCCAATGGCGGCTGCTATCGGTGCTGGTATGCCAGTGTCTGAAGCAACGGGTTCTATGGTGATCGATATCGGTGGTGGTACAACAGAAGTTGCAGTGATCTCACTTAACGGTGTGGTTTACTCATCATCGGTTCGTATCGGTGGTGACCGTTTTGATGAAGCCGTTATCAATTACGTACGTCGTAACTACGGTAGTCTGATTGGTGAAGCAACCGCTGAGCGCATTAAGCATGAAATCGGTTCAGCGTACCCAGGTGATGAAGTGCGTGAAATTGAAGTGCGTGGTCGTAACCTGGCAGAAGGTGTACCGCGTAGCTTTACGTTAAATTCAAATGAAATCCTAGAAGCTTTACAAGAACCACTAACAGGTATTGTATCTGCAGTAATGGTTGCACTAGAACAGTGTCCACCAGAGCTTGCATCTGATATTTCAGAGCGTGGCATGGTACTGACGGGTGGTGGTGCACTACTTCGCGATTTAGACCGTCTACTTACAGAAGAAACAGGTATTCCTGTGGTTGTTGCTGAAGACCCACTAACATGTGTGGCTCGTGGTGGCGGTAAAGCGTTAGAAATGATTGATATGCACGGTGGCGATCTCTTCAGCGAAGAGTAATAATGCCTGCGTTAGTTTTCTATAAAACAGGTTATAGCGTTAGATGAAACCTATCTTTGGCAGAGGACCCTCTCTGCAATTACGCCTGTTTCTTGCCATATTACTATCGGCTAGCCTTATGCTAGCCGATAGTCGTCTTGATGCTTTTGCCAATGTTCGTTATTTTTTGAACTCAGCAATCGCTCCGCTTCAGTATGCGGCTAATTTACCGCGTGAATTACTTGATGGCCTTAATGGTCAAATGAGTTCTCATCAGCAATTATTAGTTGAGAATAAAGCGTTGAAGCGTGATTTGTTGGTGATGAAAAGTAATGTTTTATTGCTTGATCAATTACAGCAAGAAAATCAGCGTTTAAGAAATTTATTAGGTTCACCGTTTGTTCGTGGTGAGCGTAAAATGATCGCCGAAGTGATGGCGGTCGACTCTGATCCTTATAGTCATCAAGTGATGATTGATAAAGGGCGTGTTGATGGAGTATATGAAGGCCAGCCTGTTATTAATGATAAAGGTATTGTTGGGCAGATCTCCTATGTTGGCGCGCATAATAGTCGTGTTTTATTACTGATTGATCCGACGAATGCTATTCCAGTACAAGTTGTGCGTAACGACATTCGTGTTATTGCAACAGGAACTGGAAAGAGTAATGAGCTTCAACTTGAGCATGTCCCAAGCAGCACGGATATTCGTGTAGGTGATTTATTGGTGAGCTCTGGGCTCGGTGGTCGCTATCCTGAAGGATATCCGGTTGCACGTGTAACTGAGTTCTCTTTTGACAATAAACGCCCATTTGCACAAATTATCGCTAAACCAACCGTGCAATTTGACCGATTACGTTACTTATTATTAGTCTGGCCAACCGATAGAATGAAAGCGGCAGAAACGTCAGCCACAAAATCGATTGCGCCTTCAAGTGCGGTTTCAACCATTTCTCCTGCAGTTGCTGTACCAGCAAATGGTGTAAAACCAACAGCACCTATTGAGAACAAAAAGCCGAGCAGTGAGGTGAATAATGCCAACTAGCCAAGCACATGGCCGAATTTGGATTTGGTTGTCATTCGTTTTTGCGCTGGTGCTGCAAGCAGCTCCTTGGCCCGGAATGTTGGAACCGTTTCGACCTTCATGGGTTTTACTGGTTACTTGTTATTGGGTATTAGCCTTACCACATCGTGTTAACGTGGGAACTGCTTTAATTATCGGCTTATTGTGGGATTTGATTTTAGGATCTACGTTAGGTGTCCGCGGCTTAATGATGTCGGTGATTGCTTACATTGTTGCTTTAAATTTTAGAGTACTTCGTAACCTGTCATTAGGACAACAAGCGATTGTCTTCGCGCTGTTATCATTAGCCGGTAAGCTTATTGAATACTGGGCTGAATACTTAGTCTCAAATGTAACTTTTGAGCCACAACAATTATGGGCTGTCGTATTAAACTTTATATTATGGCCATGGTTGTTCTTATTATTACGGCGTATACGTCGTAAATTTTCGATTCGTTAATCGCAATAGCATAAAGGGGAAGCCAATTGGTCTTCCCCTTATTTATAATTAAATGTTTTTAAAGTATAAATGTAAGTTTGAGGTGTATCATGGCTGCTATTCAATTATATCTTGCTTCAGGTTCGCCTCGTCGAATGGAGTTATTAAATCAGTTAGGCTATCAGTTTGAACGTGTTGTGGTAGATGTCGAAGAATGCCACCAAGTAGGCGAAAGCCCTGAAAATTATGTTCAGCGTTTATCGCGCGATAAAGCCTTAGCTGGACTAAAAGCAGCGCCGGCTGATTTACCTGTTTTAGGATCGGACACAATTGTTGTGGCTGATCAGCAAATATTAGAAAAACCTGTCGATTTTAATGATGCAGCGCGTATGCTGAAAATGCTGTCTGGTCGTCAACATCAAGTGATGACCGCAGTGACAGTCGCAACGAAAGAAAGGATTGAAACTAAGCTAGTGATCACGCAAGTGTGGTTTAAGCCTTTGTCAGATAACGAAATCAAAAAATATTGGCAAAGTGGAGAGCCACAAGATAAAGCGGGCAGTTATGGCATCCAAGGCTTAGGTGGCAAATTCGTTGAACGTATCGATGGCAGTTTTTATGCAGTGATGGGGTTACCGCTAGTGGAAACCGACATCCTGTTACAAGATTTTTTAAAGTTATAAGTAGAGGCAACCATGAGCACTGAGCTGCTGATCAATGTGACGCCGAGTGAAACCCGTGTCGCAATGATTGAACATGGCGTATTGCAAGAGATCCACATTGAACGTGAATCGAAACGCGGTATCGTCGGAAATATTTACAAAGGGCGAGTAAGTCGCGTACTTCCTGGTATGCAGGCGGCATTTGTCGATATTGGGTTAGATAAAGCTGCATTTTTACATGCTTCAGATATTGTTCCCCACACGGAATGTGTGGCTGAAAATGAGAAAAAACAATTTCAGGTGCGCGACATTTCAGAGCTGGTTCGTCAAGGGCAAGACATTGTCGTACAGGTGGTGAAAGATCCTCTGGGAACTAAAGGTGCGCGGTTAACGACTGATATTACCTTACCGTCTCGTTACCTTGTTTTCATGCCGGGAGCAAGCCATGTTGGTGTATCTCAGCGGATTGAAAGTGAGAAAGAGCGTGATCGTTTGAAAAAAGCGGTTTTACAGCATTGTGATGATTTAGGCGGCTTTATTATTCGAACGGCTGCAGAAGGGGCGAATACTGATGAAGTCGCTCAAGATGCTGCTTTTTTAAAGCACTTGTGGCGTAAAGTATTAGAGCGTCGTGCTAAGTATAAGCCACGTTCGATGTTGTATGGTGAGCTAGGACTTGCACAACGTATCTTACGTGATTTTGTTGGTACTGAAATTGATAATATCAAAGTCGACTCACGCCAAGCATTTGATAAATTAAAAGAGTTTACAGATGAGTTCGTACCTGAAGTGACAGATAATATTGAATATTATTCAGGTCAGCAGCCTATCTTTGATCTCTATGATACCGAGTCTGAAATTCAACGTTCCTTAGATCGTAAAGTTGAAATGAAGTCTGGCGGGTATTTGATCATCGATCAAACAGAAGCGATGACCACGGTTGATATTAATACTGGTGCGTTTGTTGGGCGAAGAAATCTCGACGAGACTATTTTTAATACCAACATTGAAGCAACGAAAGCTATCGCACGCCAATTACGGTTACGTAATTTAGGCGGCATTATCATTATTGATTTTATCGATATGATTTCAGAAGAACACCAACAACGCGTTTTACAAGCGCTTGAGCAAGCACTTTCTTATGATCGAGTGAAAACCAATATTAATGGCTTTACGCAATTAGGCTTGGTTGAAATGACGCGTAAACGTACGCGTGAAAGTATTGAACATGTGTTGTGTGGCACGTGTCCATCTTGTGATGGTCGTGGTACGGTGAAAACAGTTGAAAGTGTTTGCTATGAGGTATTGCGAGAAATAACCCGAGTCAATCGTGCTTACGATGCTGATCGATTTATCGTGTATGTTTCATCCGCGGTGGGTGAGGCCCTTATGGGAGATGAATCGCATGCATTAGCTGAGCTTGAGGTCTTTATTGGTAAACAAGTAAAAATAAAGCCTGAGCCGCTGTATAACCAAGAGCAGTTCGATGTGGTAATGATGTAATGATACCAATGGGGAAGAGTCAGTGAACCGTATGGTGGCAAAAACCTTACGTGGTGTATTGTGGTTAGTGGTTATTGTTGCAGTAACATTGGCTATTTTGATCAGTACTCTCCGCTTTTCTCTTCCTCACCTTGACCATTATCGTCAGCCAATAGCGCAGTGGCTTTCTCAGCAAACACATACCCAAATATCGGTAGAAAATATTGATGGGCGCTGGCTACAATCGGGGCCCGAAATAAAATTTAACCAATTATCGGTGGCTGAAAATAATCATTCAGCACCATTAGTGAAGGTTGGGCAAGCCGAGATCTATTTAGATTTCTGGCAGTCAGTGCTGACATTTAGACCCATCTTTAAACATGTCCAAATTGAGCAATTCGATTTAGATATTACACAACTTCCACGTCGTGCTTCGAAACCCTCTTCTGATATTTCTTTTGTTAAACGGTTAGAGCAATTTTTTTTCACGCGTATTGATAATGTGACATTAAAAAACGCGACGGTTACCGTTCCTTCTCCTTCAGGTAAAGCATTACATCTAGCGGTTACACAACTTAACTGGCGCAATGAGGGAGGGCATCATTTTGCTCAAGGTTCCGTTGGATTGATTAATAGTCCATTAGGCCAAGTTGAAGTAAAAGCAGACATTACCGAACAAGGTGGTTTGTCTAGTGTGAATGGAACGCTATATCTCAAAGGAAAAAACATTTCGGTCACACCATGGTTAAATAAAAAATTTACCGGTGTCGCTGATATTTCAGACAGTAAATTGAGTATGCAAGCGTGGTTATCGTTAGATCAAGGCACGATAAGTTCAGCGATGATCCAACTTGCCAAAAGTCATATTGATTGGACGACCCAACATAAATCACACCAAATTGTTATTAACGGTGGCGTTGTTGCGCTAAAGCCCACCTTCGATAAACAGCAACGCGTATGGCGTATTGATACCGAGCAATTTGATATAGCTACCGATAAGATATCGTGGCCTAAATTTGATATCGCAGCGCAATTTTCACTTAATAAGCAATGGCAGCCTGTAAATTGGAAAGCCGCACTGACCAATATCAAATTAGATCGATTACTACCATTGCGATCTTTTTTACCCAAGTCGAATAGTATTACGGAAGCGATCACTGCGTTACAACCGACAGGGCTGGTGACAAAAATTCGGGTTGCTGGCGAGCAAGATAAGCCGATCCATTTTTCATTAAATCTTGATGATTTAGCATTTAAACAGTGGCAGTTACTACCTGGTATTAATAAGCTAAATGCGCATATTGCTGGTGATACAACACAAGGTGCAGTGAAAATTCGAGTCGATGATGATGCTCTGCCTTATGGTAAGGTTTTTCCGAAACCATTAAACATCAATGACGCGACGATTGATGCATATTGGAAACATGATAATCAAGGCACCAGTTTATGGAGTGATAAACTGAGTGTGGCCACCCCAGATCTCAATGCAAAAGGGCAATTTAGACTCGATTTTTATCAAAAATCGCCTGCATGGTTGGCTTTTTATGGTGAAGCGTCGGTTAAAGATGCTGGGCAAACATGGCGTTATTTACCTCGACCAGCGCTTGGTAATAAATTAACCCATTATCTAGCTACCGCGATAAAAGGCGGTACGGTGAAAGACGCTGAACTGCTCTGGTTTGGTCCTTTAAACACATTTCCTTATCCTAATCATGATGGTGTCTTTGAAGTTAAAGTCCCACTGAAAAAAGCAAAATTTCAGTTTGATCCTGATTGGCCATTATTAACAGATCTCAATCTTAATTTAGGCTTTAAAAATGATCGTATGACGATTGATGCCAGTCATGTAAAAACGTTATCAGCCGTTGGCTCTAATGTGGTTGGTGGGGCAAAATTAGCCCCTGATGGGCATTTGAAACTAGCATTTGATCTTGCCGCTAGTGGAAAAGATGTTACAGAGTACATGCTGAAAACGCCATTAGCCGATTCTGTAGGGAGCGCATTACAAACAGTGAGGGTGAATGGGCCTGTTACAGCTAAATTAACCCTTGATATACCTTTTGACGGCAGTGATGTGGATGCGAAAGGTCAGGTGTTTTTTAAAAATAATCGTATCGATTTACGAACACCAGCTCTGACTGTTGATAATACTTACGGTAGTTTAACCTTTGATAATGCCAAAATTAGGGCTGAAGACTTAAGCGGTAAATTATTTGATCAACCGATTAGGCTTGGATTTACGGGTAATAATGTTGCAAACAATCATTATCGAGTAAATGTTGATGTGGCTGGTGATTGGCAAGTCGCTCGATTGCAGCCTTATATTCCTAAACAGTTATTGCATTATCTTTCAGGAACCAGTGATTGGAAAACAAATGTCCAGGTAGATTTAGAAGGTGATTATTTTACTTACAAAGTAAAAAGTCTATTACCTCTTACCCACATTAAGAGTGATTTACCCTATCCGTTATCTTATCAACCTAAGCTCAATCAATCGCAGTTTATGACGGTGAATGTTGATGGCAATGCACAAAGCTTTAATGGGCAACTTCAGATGCCTGATGCGGCTTATCAAGCACGTGTGAACCTTATTGATGGAAAACCACAATTAGCAGCCAGTGATTTGATGATTGGTAAAAAAGAGATTCAGTCATCATTAGGTATTGGACATGTGGTGAATATCGATACTAAGGCATTCAATGTTGATTCGTGGATCGCTTTTGCGAATAAGTGGCAACAATCAAACACCAATAAAAGCCATGGTAATGAGGGGATTGTATGGCCGATTCCAAGCAAGATAGAGGCAAAAGTTAAGCAGTTAACCTTGGGCGGGTTAGTGTGGAATGATGTTAATTTGCATGTCAAACATGGTCATCAGTGGTCCGCGAAATTAGAGAGCCGACAAGCTGAAGGCTATATTACTTGGGATCAGAAAAATACAGTGAATGCGATCTTTAAATCCCTTCATCTTAACTTTCCACAATTAGATAAAAAGTCAGTTACTCAGCAGCAAGCTGATATTACTAAAAAAGCGCCTTTTCTATTATCTCCGATAGTCACAGCGCTAGATCGTAAGGTAATGGCTGCGATCCCTGCTATTAAACTTACGATATCGGATGCATGGCTACAGGGTTATCGATTAGGGCAAGTCAATGCTGTACTTGAGAAGTCCTCAAATCAATTAACGTTGAAAACGTTCAATATTAATGCTGGTAATATCAAATTAGATGCTAATGGACGTTGGTATTTTAAAGATAACCGTAATCATTCGGCGTTAAGTTTCATGGTGAAAGGTGACAATAGCTCCGATTTATTAGGTCGCTTTGGTATTGAAGGTGGCGTGCAAGATGCATCGTTTGATACGAGTATTTCAGCCGCATGGCAAGGATCACCTTGGGCGATGGATCGCCGAACATTAAATGGCAAGGTGAAAACAGATATTGGCAAAGGGCTAGTCAGTGGCGCATTTGGCGCAGGACGATTGCTTGGCCTGTTTAGTTTAGATTCTATTATTCGAAAAATGCAGCTCGATTTCTCGGGGGTATTTGATAATGGCTTAGCGTTTAACTATATCAAAGGAACAGGAACAATTAAGCAAGGCACCTTTTATAGTAACGATATCAAGATGCAAGCATTAGCCGGTGATATGTACATTAAAGGTAAGGTTGATCTGGTGGATGAAAAGGTCGATGCAAATGTGAAGTTTATTCCTGACTTTACCTCGGGCTTACCTGTTTTAACCGCTTTTGCTGTTGCGCCACAAACAGCGTTATATGTGTTAGCTATTTCAACGGTGTTATCACCCGTGTTAGATGTGATCACTCAGGTTAATTATCAAGTAACGGGTTCGATTGAAGCTCCGAACGTTGTAGAGCGCTCACGCTTATCTGGTGAGTATACTGTGCCTGATGAGTAAGCTAAATGAATGGGTTGCGTTAATTTTTATCAGTGGTACAACAAAGAGATAGTAATAAATACGTTATATGTTGAGTATAACAAGTGTATAGGCCCAGGGAGAAGGTCATGGCGAAGATTGGTTTAGTACAAATGAATTCGGGAGCCGATCCTGAACATAATCTCACTAAATTAAAAAAGAAAGTGAAAGGGCTTCAGCTACAAGGGGCTAAATTGGTTGTTACTCCTGAAAATACCTTAGTTTTTGGTAGTAAAGCAGATTACCAGAAATGGGCTGAACCTCTCAATGACGGCCCATTTCAAAAAGAATTATCAGCATTAACTGAAAAGTTAGGCATTTGGCTTTTACTGGGCTCAATGCCTATCTTACAACCCGATGGTTCAATCACATCAACCAGCTTGTTATATAACGATAAAGGCCAACTCCAAGAACATTATAATAAGCTGCATATGTTCGATGTCGATGTTGCCGATAAACACCGTAGCTATCGAGAGTCTGATACTTTTAAAGCGGGTGATGAGCTTAAAGTCGTAAAAACACCGTATGGCAATATCGGGATGTCGATTTGCTATGATGTAAGATTTCCATTGCAATATAGTGCATTACGCGCACAAGGTGCTGATATTATTGTTGTGCCCGCAGCGTTTACTAAGTTAACAGGTAAAGCGCATTGGGAAGTATTATTACGAGCTCGTGCTATTGAAACTCAGTGTTGGGTGATTGCCGCTGCACAATGGGGCGAGCATAATGAAGGGCGAGAAACATGGGGCCACTCAATGATTATTGATCCTTGGGGGCAAATTGTTGCCTGTCAGCAGCAAGGCACCGGTGTTCTGACTGCCAATATTGATTTACAATTATCTGAGAAGATCCGCGCCAACATGCCTGTTGCTGAACATACTAAATTTTATGTTCAACCGCGCTAAATAATTTAAGAGCAAATTAATGACCCTTAACACCGTAGAAAATACCATGCTAGACCAATCAGGTCTTGGCCGTGATGAACTGCATAATATCCTTGGGCTAATTGCAGCAAGAGATGTGGATTATGCCGATATTTATTTCCAATCTTGCTGGCATGAGTCGTTAGTACTGGAAGACAGTATTATTAAAGATGGTTCGTTTAATATCGATCGTGGTGTAGGTGTACGTGCGGTTGCTGGCGAGAAAACAGGTTTTGCATATTCTGATCAAATAAACCTATTGGCACTAACGCAAAGTGCCAAAGCGGCACGTGGTATTGTGCGCCAAGGGGGAAGTGGCAAAGTACAAACTTTCAGCCCACTAACACCATCAGGTATTTATGCCCCTATTAATCCATTAGGTAGTCTTGATAAATTCCAAAAAATTGCATTACTGGAAGAAATTGATCGTTATATTCGTACTAAAGAGCCATTAGTCACGGAAGTGTCGGTTAGCATCAATGGTGTCTATGAAGAGGTGTTAGTTGCCGCGCTTGATGGCACTTATGCGGCAGATATTCGCCCGCTTGTTCGTTTATCAATCAGTGTTCTGGTTGAAAAAGGCGATAAACGTGAGCGTGGTAGTGCGGGTGGCGGTGGTCGTTACGGTTATGAAATGTTCTTAACTGAAACCGATGGTAAAAGCCAAGCATTGTATTTTGCTGATGAAGCTATCCGCCAAGCATTGATTAACCTAGAAGCAGAGGCAGCCCCTGCAGGTACCATGCCGGTGGTTTTAGGAGCGGGTTGGCCTGGCGTGTTGTTACACGAAGCTGTCGGCCATGGCCTTGAAGGCGACTTTAACCGTAAAGGTTCATCGATGTTCTCTGGTCAGTTAGGTGAGCAAGTCACATCACCGTTATGTACCATTGTCGATGACGGTACACTGGTTGATCGTCGAGGCTCTATTAACATTGATGATGAAGGTACACCTTCACAATACAATGTGCTGGTGGAAGGCGGTAAGCTAAAAGGCTACATGCAAGATAAGCTTAACGCACGTCTAATGGGCGTAGCGCCTACTGGTAATGGTCGTCGTGAGTCATATGCGCATTTACCTATGCCTCGCATGACAAACACTTACATGCTGCCTGGTGAACATACACCAGAAGAAATTATTTCCAGCGTGAAGAAAGGCATCTATGCCCCTAACTTCGGTGGTGGTCAGGTTGATATCACATCGGGGAAATTTGTATTCTCTGCATCAGAAGCTTACTTAATTGAAAACGGTAAGATCACTCGTCCAATTAAAGGCGCAACTTTAATTGGTAGCGGTATTGAAGCGATGCAGCAAGTTTCTATGGTTGGTAATGACTTAGATATCGACCGTGGTGTGGGTGTGTGTGGTAAAGCGGGACAAAGTGTACCTGTGGGTGTTGGTCAGCCAACCCTGAAAATTGATTCAATGACAGTAGGCGGCACTGAGTAAATCTTCTCGCACGTCTATTTGATAAAGAAAAAGCCAGCATGAATAATTCCTGCTGGCTTTTTTTATTTTTACTTTATCACAACGAAAAGAGGTGAGTGATCACTTAGTCTGCTAGGTATAAAGATTTTAAGTATTGGAAAATTTCACGGTAAGCCTTACCTGGCTTCTCTTGTGATTTTTCTTTTGTTGCTTGGCGAACAAGCTGGCGTAAATGTTGGCGATCAGCATCTGGGTGATCGACCAAGATAGCATTGATCATGCTATCGCCATTTTCGATTAACTTATCCCGTTTTAGCTCAAGCTTTTTCAGCGCAACAGTATGCTGAGAGTGCTTATTACGTAATTTATCGAGTGCCGCTTGGATTGGTTCAATGTCGATAAAGCGCATTTGCTTACCGATATATTGAAGTTGACGACGACGTGCTTCTTTATTAAAGCGCTGAGCGTCTTTAATTGCATTCATCATTTCGTCATCAAGAGGCATCTTAGCGAGTGCATTAGGTGTTAATTCAACTAACTCTTCACCAATTTTTTGTAGCGCATCCATGTCGCGTTTCATCTCGGATTTACTTACCCAGATGATTTCTTCTTCTTCATCCCAAGGGGCTTTCTTGTTTTTACGGCTCATAATGGGCTCACTAACACTATCAATAGCTCTATTTTATCAGTTTAATAACGATTTTGGGCGTAAATTACATTATTCTATAACCAATAAGCAAAACTCTAACCTTAAGTGATTGTATGGACGTAAGAGAACAGGTAGCCCAGCAGCGTGTTGAACTGGAAGCTGCGGTTGCGAAAGCACTGGAAGTCGCCGGTAAACAAGCGGATGCCGCCGAAGTAGCCATTAACAAAACAACAGGGATCAGTGTCTCTACACGTATGTGTGATGTTGAGAATGTTGAATTTAATAGTGATGGCGCATTAGGGATCACTGTTTATCGCGGAAATCGCAAAGGCAGCGCATCAACTTCTGATTTAAGTGAATCAGCAATTGCTCAGACAGTAGCAGCCGCACTGGATATTGCTAATTACACTTCAGAAGATCCTTTTGCAGGGCCAGGTCCGAAAGAATTAATGGCACGTGATATTCCTGATTTGGATTTATTCCATCCAGATGAGCCAGAGCCCGATCGCGCAGCCGCGATTGCTATTGCTGCAGAAGAAGCCGCATTAGCTTATGATCCTCGAATTAAACAAAGTGATGGCGCAAGCTATGATAGCCATTACGGTGTCCGTGTTTATGGAAACAGCCACGGCATGTTGGCAAGTTATGCCTCAAGTCGTCACAGCATCAGTTGTTGTGTGATAGCGGAAGGTAAAAATGGTGAGATGGAGCGAGATTACAGCTACACCACTTCACGTTTAGCCTCTGAGATGTGGACACCAGAGCGTGTGGGTCGCCATGCAGCTGAGCGTACAGTGGGGCGTGTTGATGCGCAGAAACTGACAACCCGTGAAGCGCCTGTGATGTTTGCAGCGGATATTGCCACAGGCTTGTTTGGTCACTTAGTGATGGGGATCAGTGGTGCTAATCTGTACCGTAAATCTTCTTTCTTGGTTGATAAGTTAGGTGAGCAAATTTTCCCTGAGTGGTTAGGTATTAGCGAGCGTCCACATATTTTACGTGGTATGGCGAGTACCCCGTTTGATAGCGAAGGTTTAGCCACTTATGACCGTGAAATCATTACCGACGGTGTGCTACAAACTTACTTATTGACCAGCTACGCTGCCCGTAAAATGAATATGCAGCCAACAGGTCATGCGGGTGGTATCCATAACTGGATGGTGAAATCGACCGGTGAGTCTTTTGAGCAAATGCTGAAGAAGATGGATCGAGGTTTATTGGTCACAGAGCTAATGGGTCAAGGCGTGAATATCGTAACGGGTGATTACTCGCGTGGTGCAGCGGGTTTCTGGGTTGAGAATGGTCAAATTCAATATCCAGTGTCTGAAATTACGATTGCCGGTAATTTAAAAGATATGATGCAGAATATCGTTGCTATTGGTAATGATACTGAAACTCGCAGTCAGATCTTAACTGGCTCGATGTTATTAGATTCAATGAAGATTGCTGGTGAGTAATTTTTGCTAAATTGATTAAAACGAAAAGCCCGAATCAACATGATTCGGGCTTTTTTTATTTATTCATATTACAGGAAAGGGCTATTTTTAGGGGGTAATGAAGATAGTCGCAAGACCAAGGAATACCATTAAACCGACAATATCAGTACATGTCGTTAATGCCATACCGCCAGCTAATGCTGGATCGATCTTGAGTTTTTTCAATCCAATCGGGATCAATACACCCGCAACACCGGCAACAAATAAGTTAGCAAGCATTGCGCCGGCCATAATAGCACCTAGCATTAAACTGCCTTTCCAAACAACGACAACCGCACCGATAATTAACGCCCATATAAAGCCATTGATTAAACCAACACGGGCCTCTTTACTTAGTAGCCAGCGGGTGTTGGTATCACCGATGTGACCGACAGCTAAACCACGAATAACCAGAGCAACGGTTTGGTTACCAGCAACGCCACCCATTGAGGGAACGATAGTCATCAATACAGCAACAGTAGCCATCTGTTGTAAAGTGTTTTCAAACATGTTGGAAACAGAGGCTGCAGCGAGTGCTGTTAATACGTTAACACCTAACCAAATACTACGACTTTTGGCTGATTTTAAAACTGGCGCAAAGGTATCTTCGTCATCGTCCATACCCGCCATACTCATCATTGAGTGTTCGGCTTCTTCACGAATGAGATCGACCACGTCATCGATAGTAATACGACCAAGTAATAGATTATTTTGATCGACAACAGGTGCTGAAACCCAGTTACGACGTTCAAACAAATTGGCGATTTCACTGTCAGGCATATCGACAGGAATGGCTTCATCTGCATCTTCCATCACATCTTTGATTTCAATATCAGGCTGTGTCGTAATTAGTGTAGCAAGAGATAAATGGCCTATTAAGGTTTCGTTGCTATCAACGACATATAAAGCATCTGTCGCTTCAGGTAACTCGCCTCGCATACGCAAATAACGTAAGACAACATCAGCGGTAACATCACCACGAATGGTGATGAAGTCGGTACTCATCATACCGCCAGCAGTATCTTCAGGGTACGCGAGCGCTTTCTCGATACGATGACGGTCAGTGCTATCCATTTGCGCCAGTACTTCTTGATAACGTTCATCAGGAAGACTACGCAGTACATAAGCGACATCATCGCTTTCCATCCCCTCGGTCACAGCAGCCAGTTTCTCTGGCTCCATTTGCGAGACGATACCATCTTTTACATCTTCAGATAGTTCATCAAGGATTTCACCTTGCTCTTCAGGATCGGTCAGTTGCCATAGTACTTGACGTTCTTTCGGAGGAGAGGCTTCCAACAGATGTGCAATATCTTCCGGCTCCATTTCTTGAAGGAGTCGGCGAACATGGACAAACATGCCATTTTCTAATGCAGTATTAACTTCTTGGAGTCGTTGATGGGTTTGATCTTGTTCTAATACATCCGCCATAGGTATTAGGCCCACTTATATTTTGATGGCGCAATAAGTTGAATTTTAACGTAATCACCTAGCTTTTGTCTCACATGTTTTACGTATAATGAGCAGATTTATCCTTCTCACATATATCACATACACAATTACTCGGTTATTTAACGGAAAGTTATCACCAGTTGCCTACAGAGTTATTAATAATAGCGATAATTAAAGCAGAATTTCAGATTTAGTTGTCAATGACACATGAGAAAATCATTTAAAGTGTAATTGAAAAGTGAGTGGCATTGAGTCTTAAACGTAATGTTTAATTTTCTTCATCAAATCCGGCTTCAATTAAAGCGGAAATAGCGTTAAGTGCTGAGACTTCGTCTAAACCTTCAGCACTTACCATGATTTTTTGTCCTTGTGCAGAATCAAGCATTAAAAGCCCCATGACACTGTCAGCAGTGGCTGATACATCAGCATTACTCACGGTGATCACTGCGGTAAAGCTTTGTGCTAGTTCAACCAGTTTAATTGCCGCGCGTGCGTGTAAGCCGAGTCGGTTTTTAATAAATAATTCGCGTTGGACAGTCATTGTTTTTCTTCTAATGTGCGGTGACGAACTTGGACTTGTTGACCGTGGTGTTCAAAGTAGTCAGCAAGAGATTGTGCAATATAGACAGAACGATGTTGGCCGCCAGTACAACCAATGGCTACCGTGACATAGCTGCGGTTGTTTTTTTCAAGCATTGGGAGCCAAGTTTCGATGAAATTACGAATTTGGTAATTAAGTTGATTCACTTCACTTTGGCTGGAAAGAAAATCTTTTACCTCTTGATCTAGCCCTGTTTGAGGTTTGAGTTCAGGTACCCAATGAGGGTTGGGTAAAAAGCGAACATCAAATACATAATCGGCATCTGAAGGTAAACCATGCTTAAAGCCAAATGATTCAAAAACAAGAATCAGCTCTTTTGCTTCTCGACCTAATACGCGAGCACGAACGGTTTCACTTAAATCATGAATGGATTTATTTGTGGTATCGATAACTAAATCAGCGTGCTCTTTTAAATCACCTAATATGGCACTTTCAGAGGTAATCGCTTGCTCTAGAGTCATATTTTGCCGAGATAAAGGATGTAAGCGACGAGTTTCGCTATAACGTTTAACTAACTCTTTATCATCAGCATCGAGAAAAACAACGTTAACATCAACATCGTTCTCAAGTGATTTGAGAATACGCTGTATTTCACCTGGCTGCTGAGGCATGTTACGTACATCAATACTGACTGCTATATCTTGCTCAGTATGGGCAATGTCTTTGACAAATTGCGGCAGTAGAGTAACAGGTAGATTATCGACACAGTAATAGCCGAGATCTTCAAGCACACGTAAGGCGACAGATTTTCCTGAACCAGAACGGCCACTTACAACCATTAACATCATGGTTTATTTACCTCGGTAATTGGGATATGGAGTAAAAGCTCACGATTCATCGGTAAGGATATGATACAGCTCTTGATCGCTAGTTGCATGACGCAGTTGTTTACATACTTGCTTGTTACCTAGCTTTTCAGCCATGCTTGCAAGCGTTTTTAAATGCTCTTTACATTGCTCTTCTGGTACAAACAGCGCAAACAGAAGATCAACGGGCTGATTATCAATTGCGTCAAAATCAATCGGTTCTTGGCATTGAATCAATACGGCAATGGCTTGATCGCTATTACTGATACGTCCATGAGGGATCGCAATACCATTACCAATACCTGTAGTCCCCATCTTTTCACGATTGAGCATACATTCGAATAGTGGCTGTGGGTTTTGATCGAGATGAGCGGCAGCTATCTCACTAATGAGTTCTAGCGCGCGTTTTTTGCTGGAGCAAGGGACTGCACTTTTAGTGCAGTCCAGGCTCAATACATGACTAAGTTGCATAGTTAGTGGCTGTTGAGCTTATCTTTGTGTTTGTTTAATTGACGGACGAGTTTATCAGTCAATTCATCAATCGCAGCATACATATTTTCAGAATCCGCTTTTGCGTGGATTTCCCCTGCGTTAATATGTAGTGTAGCTTCAGCGATCTGTTGAAGCTTTTCAACATTAAGTATTACTTGGACATTGTTTATTTTATCGAAGAAGCGCTCAAGTTTTTCAAACTTGGTCGTGACATATTCACGAAGAGAATCGGTTACATCAACATGGTGCCCTGTAATATTGATTTGCATAGACATCTTCCTTTTGTTGGATCTGACCTGTTAATCTAGATCAGACGTTTTCGCTGGTTCGACGGCGGAATACCTAAGGATTCACGGTACTTAGCGATAGTCCGCCTTGCTACCATAATGCCTTGCTCGGCTAGTAGTGTCGCAATTTTGCTGTCACTTAATGGCTTCGCTTGGTTTTCTGCTGCAACAAGTTTCTTCACCAGTGCGCGGATGGCAGTAGACGAACATTCGCCACCATTATCCGTACTGACATGACTTGAGAAGAAGTATTTCAATTCAAAAATACCTCGAGGTGTATGCATATATTTTTGCGTTGTGACTCGAGATATGGTGGATTCATGCATTTCTACGGCAAGGGCGATGTCATTTAATACCATGGGTTTCATCGCTTCTTCGCCATATTCAAAGAAGTCTTGCTGATGTTCGACAATGCAGCGAGCAACTTTGAGTAATGTTTCATTTCGACTTTCTAAACTTTTGATCAGCCATTTAGCATCTTGCAGATGAGTACGAATAAATTGGCTATCTGCACTATTACGGGTATTTTTGCTTAATGCTGCATATTGTTCATTGACTTTAATACGTGGCACGCTGTCAGGGTTGATAGTGACTACCCATTTGCCGTGATCTTTAAACACAGAGACATCTGGTACCACATATTCGGTGTCTGAATGAATAACACGATTGCCTGGACGCGGATCGAGCGAATGGATCAACGCCATTACGGCTTTTAAATCGGCTTCTTTTAGTTTGGTTTCACGCATCAGTTGTCGATAATCACGATTGCCTAAAAGAGCAATATGATCAGACAGTAGCATTTTGGCTTCAGTGAGCCACTGGGTCTCTTTTGGGTAGGTAGCCAGTTGCAATAACAAGCATTCTTGCAAATTACGAGAAGCGACACCGAGAGGGTCAAATTGTTGTACGCGTTTTAATACCGCTTCAACTTCATCTAGCTCAAGTTCATCATCATCAAAACTCTCTAGAATATCTTCTGCAGAGCAGGATAAATATCCTTTTTCATCAACAGCATCAATGATAGCTGTTGCAATGGCAAGATCAGTTTCACTAAATGGGGTTAGCTGAACTTGCCACATTAGGTAGTCTTGCAACGATTCCGTGGTTTCCCCTTGATAGGCAGGAATATCATCGTCAAGTGCAATGCCCGTACTGCCTGTTCCTGCGCTATAAACATCATCCCAAGTCGTATCGACGGGGAGTTCTTCTGGCATTTCATTGGTATCGATAACATCGGCGGTGTCAAAGCTTTCAATATCATCAATATTGTCAGAGGCATCGTCTGTTGAAGATTCTGTCGCAGCTTTATCATCGTTTGTCGAAAGATCTTCATTTTCTTCCAGCTCTAGCAATGGATTTCCATCTAGGGCTTCTTGAATTTCCTGTTGGAGATCCAAAGTAGATAACTGCAGCAGGCGAATAGCTTGCTGTAGCTGCGGCGTCATGGCCAGTTGTTGGCCTAGCTTAAGCTGGAGCGAAGTTTTCATTAACGTAGATATACCTTGTCGTTATTATTTTTATGCTGTGGCTTTTTCTTCAATAGCAGACCTATGTAATGTGTTATAAGCGGAATTGGTCACCTAAGTACACGCGCTTAACATGCTCATCGTTGAGAACATGTTCAGGTGTACCGTTAGCGATTAACTGTCCTTGACTTACGATATACGCATGCTCACAGACATCAAGTGTTTCCCTTACATTATGGTCTGTTATTAAGACGCCAAGCCCACGATCACGTAAATGTTCAATGATCTTTTTGATGTCGATCACAGAGATGGGGTCAACACCAGCAAATGGCTCATCAAGTAAAATAAATTTAGGGTTTGCGGCTAATGCTCGTGCAATTTCAACACGGCGTCGCTCACCACCTGATAATGATTGGCCAAGACTGTTACGGATATGCTGGATGTTAAACTCATCCAATAAATCTTCTGCTTTGTCTTGGCGCTCTTCTTTCGTTAATTCTTTGCGCGTCTGGAGTACCGCCATCAAGTTATCATAAACGCTTAAGCGGCGGAAAATCGATGCTTCTTGAGGTAAATAACCGATACCCATACGTGAACGGTTATGCATGGGCTGTAGGCTAATATCGTCACCATCAATGGTGATCACACCTTCATCTCGTGCAACTAAACCTACAATCATATAAAACGATGTCGTTTTACCTGCCCCGTTAGGTCCTAATAGACCGACGATTTTTCCAGATTCAACCTCAAGGCTAACATCAGAAACAACTTTACGTCCGTTATAGCTTTTTGCGAGGTGTTCTGCTTTTAGAATAGCCATAGATACTGTTTATTTCTTGTTATTGTTCAATTGATTTGGTTGGATGACGGTAGTTACGCGCTCTTTGTCGCCACTTTTTGCAACCAAACGTTGTTCATCGATCTTATAAGTGATGACATTACCTTTGATTTCACTGCCATCTTGTATCAAGACTGCGTGATCCGTCATTTTCAAAAATTCTGTTTTTGTGTCATAGCGCATTTTTAATGCTTCGCCATCAATAGGCTTACCATCATCCATAATTTGATGGAAGGTGGCAGGGTTACCATAAGCAACAATAGTTTGCTCTTTGGCGTTGCTATTTGGGCGTGTTACAACAACTTTATCAGCATGAATATCAATTGTGCCCTGACGTAATCTTACATTGCCAGTAAAGGTTGCAATGTTATTTTTTACATCAAGTTCTTGGCTATTCGAGCTGATATTAATCGGTTGTTTAGTATCACTTTTTAATGCCCAAGACGATGTGCTAACACACAATAAGCATAGTAGAGCACTAGTTTTCAGTCGGTTCATATCTACTTTTCACATTTTTTAAGAGTTTAGCGACTTTACGTTTCATATTACCCGTCATACCTTCACCCTGGTTTTGGAAGGCGGGGCCTATAATCATGACATGGTCTTGAGTATTAAAATCTTGAGTTTCAATATTCAATTGCAAGTTATCTGTTTTGATCACTTGGATATCTGAATCGGGTAATAAGTTAAACATACGAACATTGCCATGAAGATTCAGTACCTTATTTTTATCTAAGATAGCGGTATTGGAGCTGATCCGCCATTCTGCATTCTTACCTTCCTTAAATACCCACAATACAGGTTTTACAAAATCGGTCTCACCACTTTTTTCAAAGTATTCAAGATGATCTGAATCGATTTGATAACTACGAATACCTGTGGGGTCAAAGGTTGTATTACTGATATCGTTACCAATGAACATCGGCTTTTCGTCATCAGGTTTTACTTGATGATCTTGTTGCCACTGTTGTTCAAGTTGGTTGTAGCCTAACCATGCACAAAATATTACCAGAAGTACATAGAGTAGCCTTTTTAAAGTCATAGACTTAAGCCTTTATCATGTTTCATTGTTCTAATTCGTTACGCGTTATACTGAGTATGCTACTACATCACGCCTGCTTTTAATAAATCATGCATGTTTAATGCACCAACCAGTTGAGCGTTTTCAGTCACAAGCAACCCATTGATTTTACGATCTTCCATTATTTTTAACCCTTCAGCTGCGAGCAGTTGAGGAGAAATGGTTTGCGGGTTACAAGACATCACATCACCGATACTCGTATTGTGGATATCAATATGGTTATCGAGTAAACGGCGTAAATCGCCATCGGTAAATATCCCGCTAAGTTGTTGCTTATTATTAACGATAGCCGTCATGCCTAAGCCTTTTTTTGAGATTTCTAGCAAGGCATCTTTAATGCTGGCTGTTTCTTCAATAATAGGCAGCATTTTACCGGTATGCATGACATCCGCGATACGCATTAATAATTTTCGTCCAAGTGCTCCTCCTGGATGAGACAAAGCAAAATCATCAGCAGTAAACCCACGTGCTTCCATAACTGAAATTGCTAATGCATCACCCATCACAAGTGTTGCTGTCGTACTTGAGGTTGGTGCTAGATTTAATGGGCAAGCTTCTTTATCTACAGTGATCTGTAAGTTGATAACTGCCATTTTTGCCATACTGGATGTTGGCTTGCCTGTCATGCTGATCATGGGAATTCCCAATCGTTTAATAACAGGCAGTAACGCTAATATTTCAGCTGCTTCGCCAGAGTTAGAAATTGCGATCACAACATCTTCTTGTTTGATCATGCCTAAATCACCATGGCTTGCTTCACCAGGATGTACGAAAAAGGCAGGTGTACCGGTACTCGCCAGTGTTGCTGCTAGTTTTCTACCAATATGACCCGATTTACCCATTCCCATCACAATGACTTTGCCTTGGCAATCGAGTACCAGCTGACAGGCTTTATTAAAGCTATCATTAATATATCGGCTGATGTTTTGTAATGCTTGAATTTCAATATCCAGCACTTTTTTGCCATGACTAGAAAAGTCAAAGGAGCGAGACATCTGATTATTCTCCATTATGCGGAAATATTTAAGAATAGGTAAGCTTGGTAAGCAATAAAGCACAGTACCAAAAGACCGCCTTCAACACGATTGATTCGACGGCGTTTACCTAATGCCATTAATAATAACAATACAGACAGTCCGAGCATGACATAAAAATCACGCCCCATCGCAAGAGGACTTAATACTGATGGGTTCAGCAGCCCAGGTATACCCATTACTGCTAAAATATTAAAGACATTGGAGCCGATGATATTACCTACCGCCATATCATCTTCACCCTTGTAAATACTCGCGATAGAAGCGGCAAGCTCAGGCAAACTGGTACCAACAGCAATGATCGTTAAACCAATCACTAAGTCACTCATGCCGTAGTGTTTAGCAATAACTACGGCTGACTCTACTACCATATCAGATGAGTAAAGCAGTAAACCTAAACCAATAAAGACCCAGATAATAGCGGATGAGTTTTTAACGCCGGTTGGGATCTCAGCTTCTTGCTCTTCAGCAAGAGGATCGTTTTTGCTCGACTTGCTGATTTTTAACATCGCAAGTAAAAACAGGACAAAAAGCACGGCAAGAAAAGCGCCTTCCATTCGGCCTAAATAATTATCCCACAGTAAGAGGCCAGCAATAACGGTCACGCCTAACATTAGCGGTAATTCACGGCGAATAATGGTTGAACTGATTGATAGTGGCTTCAACATTGCCGTTATACCTAAAATCAGAGCAATATTGGCGATATTAGAGCCAAGCACATTACCTACTGCTGTATCGGTTTTACCTGCAAGTGCTGCGGTCGCTGAAACCATCATTTCGGGTGCCGAAGAGCCCATTGCCAGTATTGTCATACCGATAACAAGTGGCGCAACACCAAAATTTTTAGCCAGTGCTGCAGCGCCATATACTAATCGATCGGCACTCCATACTAATAACACTAACCCTACACAGAGCAATACAATGGCTTCGAGCATTCTAATCCCTTTTAAAAATGGCACGTTAAAAACGAGTACAGTAAATCTAGCGTTGAATCGCTTTTGATATTAGGCCGTAATTTTGACGGTTAGCAAAGCAAAAGGGAAGTATAACAAATGACTAATTCTCTCTATTGTGAACATTTATGAGGGAAAATAACAATCACGATGAATTTATCATGATGGATTGTAAAGCCTTGCTATTTTTAGGGATGATACAAGTATTTGAATAGCGTTCAATTGTTAAGTTAAAATAATACAAGAAAAGGTTAATAAGAATCGTTATCCAAGTAATTGGCGTTTAAAATAACAGCAATACGCCTTAACACTGTAACAATAGATGAGATATGAACCGACTAACTTGAGTTGATGTTTTATTCTCCTTATTATCCTTAGCTATAATGGCTTTCACGCGATAAATATGATTTTTCCTGTGGCTAAGTCATAATTTACTGATTTTTAATAATAATTAGTGTTTTTCATGAGAAATTACCAGTAATTAGAGGCGAATACGAAGCAATGGCTAAAAGCGATATACTGATTTCGATTAAAAACCTAACATTTTCTCGTGGAGAACGATTCATTTTTGATGATATTTCCCTTGATGTGCCACGAGGAAAAGTAACCGCAATTATGGGACCTTCGGGCATAGGTAAAACAACATTACTCCGTTTAATTGGTGGTCAAATTGTGCCAGATAACGGCGAAGTATGGTTTGATGAGTGGAATATCCCAACCTTAAAACGCAGTGATTTATATCAAGCTCGTAAACGAATGAGTATGTTGTTTCAATCGGGCGCGCTTTTTACTGATATGAACGTTTTCGACAATATTGCATTTCCGTTGCGGGAACATACCGATTTACCTGACGATTTATTGCGTAGTTTAGTGTTACTGAAATTAGAAGCAGTAGGGTTACGTGGTGCGGCGCAATTGATGCCGAATGAGTTATCTGGCGGTATGGCACGTCGAGCGGCCTTAGCTCGTGCCATTGCTCTTGATCCTGAATTAATGATGTATGACGAACCTTTTGTCGGACAAGATCCCATTACGATGGGTGTGTTAGTGCAATTAATCAGTAGTCTCAATAAAGCATTAGGTATGACATCTGTGGTTGTTTCTCATGATGTACCCGAAGTGATGAGTATCGCTGATCATGTTTACTTACTATCAGGTGGTAAAATTATTGGCAGTGGTAGCCCTCAAGAATTACGAGAAAATCCAGATCCTCGCGTACGTCAGTTCTTAGACGGTGATGCTGATGGCCCCGTTCCTTTTAAGTTTCCAGCGCAGCCATTAGAGCAAGATTTATTTGGTTAAGCGTTATTCACGATGCGTGTCATGCGCATCTGTTATTCGATGGATTACGAGCAAAAAATGATTGTTGATGCGATAGCTGATTTAGGGCGAAGTGGTATTGAAAAATGCCAAACAATGGGCCGAGCAACGTTAATGTTGTTTGGCGCATTGGTGAGTAAGCCTCAGCCAAGAAAAATGTTTCCGTTATTAATAAAGCAACTGTATTCAGTTGGTGTTTTATCAATAGCGATTATTCTTGTTTCAGGTTTGTTTATCGGCATGGTGCTGAGTTTACAAGGTTACCTTGTACTGGCTGACTTTGGTGCCGAAACGAGCTTAGGACAAATGGTTGCATTGTCTTTACTACGCGAATTAGGTCCGGTAGTGACAGCACTGTTGTTTGCTGGGCGAGCAGGATCTGCACTTACCGCTGAAATAGGTTTAATGAAAGCCACTGAACAGCTTTCAAGTATGGAAATGATGGCGGTTGATCCGCTGCGTCGAGTGATTGCACCACGTTTTTGGGCTGGTGTTATCTCAATGCCATTATTAGCACTGATGTTTAGTGTTGTAGGTTTATGGGGGGCGCAAATTGTTGGCGTTGATTGGAAAGGGATTGATTACGGTAGTTTCTGGTCGGTCATGCAATCGTCAGTGAACTTTAGTTATGACATAGGGAACAGCATTATTAAGGCTGTTGCTTTTGCTATAACGGTAACCTGGATTGCGGTATTTAATGGTTATGATGCCGTTCCTACTTCTGAAGGGATCAGCCGAGCAACGACACGAACAGTGGTGAATTCATCACTGGCGGTATTGGGCTTAGATTTTATTTTGACTGCACTGATGTTTGGTAGCTAATTCGTAAAGAAACCAACATGGTCTTAGTGTGACAAAACAAATTAAATGGATAAAAGCATGCAACAAAATAAACGTTTAGAACTGTGGGTTGGCATTTTTATGTTAGCCGGAATTGCAGCATTATTAGTATTAGCTTTCAAAGTTGCTAACCTACAAAGCTTTGGTAGTAATGAAAGTTACACATTAAAAGCCCATTTCGATAATATCGGTGGTTTAAAAGTCCGCTCTCCCGTGAAGGTCGGTGGTGTAACCGTTGGTGAAGTGACAGCTATTAACCTTGATAAAGAAACCTATATTCCGATGGTTACGTTATCGATTAACAAAAAATTTGGTTATTTCCCTGAAACGAGCTCGGCTTCAATTTTAACATCTGGCCTTTTAGGTGAGCAGTATTTAGGTATTTCCCCTGGGTTCGTTGATGACGATGTCGAGATGCTACATAACGGCGATCTTATTGAAGACACGAAATCTGCGTTAGTATTAGAAGATATGATAGGCCAAGTGCTATATAGCATTGGCGGTGACAAAAAAGACTAGGAGCACCAATGAAATTTTTACGATGCCTAATGCTGGCTTTTCTTGCCCTACCGATGTTGGTGCAGGCTGCAACAATCGATCAGACCAATCCATACACGATGATGGATAAAGTTTCTGTTCAGTTATTTAAAACCTTAAAAGCAGAGCAGCCGAAGATCCAAGCCAATCCAGAAGAGTTACGTATTATTGTTAAAAAAGAGCTATTGCCTTATATCAATACACGTTATGCCGCTTATAAAGTGTTGGGTTCAAATTTAAAGAAAACTACCGCAGAGCAGCGTGATGCATTCACGGAAGCGTTCACTGAATATTTAGTCGCATCTTATGCTCAGGTGTTAACGCAGTATACTGATCAGAAAATTCAGATTGAGCCTGCCAAAGCGGTTCCCGCAGATCGTAGTATCGTGTCAGTACGCGTTGATATTGTCGATAATCAACGCCCACCTATTCGTCTTGATTTTAAGCTTCGTTTAAATAAAAAGACAAAAGAATGGCAAGGATTTGACATGGTTGCTGAAGGAGTCAGTATGATTTCGACTAAGCAAAGTGAGTGGAGTGGTGAGCTTCGCACGAAGGGAATCGATGCGGTAACGCAAAACCTACGCGATCTTGCTGCTAAGCCAATTCAGATCGAGAAAAAATGATCATGTCTGAGGATAGGATCAAATGGCAAGCTCTCGGTAATGACCAATATTGCTTGTCAGGTTGTTTAGAACGTGACACAGTGCCAGCTTTTTGGCGACGTAGAAACGAGTGGGTACCTGATTCAAACAAGGTCTTGCTCGATCTAGGTGGTTTGAGTCGAGTCGACTCAGCTGGCATGGTGATGTTATTGCATCTTCACCAGCAATTAAGCAGCGCAGGATGTGACTTCACCCTGCTTAATGTGCCCGAGCAGCTAAAAACATTGTTACGCTTGAGCCATGTTGAACCCATTTTAGCCGCTAGCATGCAGTGAGCTTTAGAGAGGATAGCTTGTGGAAATCTCCGAGATTAAACAAATTTTAGAAAACGCCTTAGATCTTGATGAAGTGATTGTTAAAGGTGAAGGTAGTCACTACGAAGTTATTGCAGTGAGTACGATTTTTGACGGCATGAGCCGAGTGAAAAAACAACAAACTATTTATGGTCCGTTAATGGATCGAATTGCAGCAAACGACATTCACGCATTAAGTATCAAAACGTATACACCTGAAGAATGGATGCGTGATAAAAAGCTAATGTCGTTATAACGAGGTAAACGATGCAGAAGTTTCGTATTCAGGGCGGTGGTCCACTAAGCGGTGAAGTGTCAATTTCTGGCGCTAAGAATGCAGCATTGCCGATTTTATTCGCCGCTTTGCTTGCTGAAGAGCCTGTAGAAATTGCAAATGTTCCAAAATTACGTGATATCGATACGACAATGGAACTACTTTCTCGTTTAGGCGTAAAAGTATCACGTAATGGCTCAGTTCATATCGATGCAAGTGATGTGAATGAGTTTTGTGCTCCTTACGATTTAGTGAAAACGATGCGTGCTTCTATCTGGGCACTTGGCCCATTGGTTGCTCGTTTTGGTCAAGGTCAGGTTTCACTACCTGGCGGTTGTGCGATAGGCGCGCGCCCTGTTGATCTTCATATTGTAGGTTTAGAGCAATTAGGCGCAACAATCACGCTTGATGAAGGCTACGTGAAAGCGAGTGTTGATGGTCGCCTGAAGGGCGCACATATCGTGATGGATAAAGTCAGTGTTGGTGCAACAGTAACGATTATGTCAGCAGCAACATTGGCTGAAGGCACAACGGTTATTGAAAATGCAGCCCGTGAGCCTGAAATTGAAGATACAGCTGCATTTCTAAATGCACTTGGCGCAAAAATTTCAGGTGCAGGTACTGCAACCATTACCATTGAAGGCGTTGAGCGTCTTGGTGGTGGTTACCACGAAGTGGTTGCTGACCGTATTGAAACGGGAACTTTCCTTGTTGCTGCTGCTGTTTCTGGTGGCAAGATTATGTGTCGTAATACCAAGCCTGAATTAATGGAAGCGGTATTAGCAAAGCTTGAAGAAGCAGGCGCTTTGGTTGAAACGGGTGAAGACTGGATCAGCCTTGACATGACAGGACGTGAGCTTAAAGCGGTCAATATCCGTACCGCGCCACATCCAGGTTTCCCAACAGACATGCAAGCGCAATTCTCACTACTGAACCTCATTGCCAAAGGCACAGGTATTATTACTGAAACGATTTTTGAAAACCGTTTCATGCATATTCCTGAGTTAATTCGTATGGGGGCTCATGCTGAGATTGAAGGTAACACTGTTATTTGTGGTGATACTGCAGGCTTAAGCGGTGCTCAAGTGATGGCAACAGATTTACGTGCATCAGCAAGCCTTGTGATTGCAGGTAGCATTGCGAAAGGTGAGACGATTGTTGATCGTATTTACCATATCGACCGTGGTTACGAGTTTATCGAGCAGAAGTTTAGCGCATTAGGTATGAACATCGAACGTATCTAAGATGTCTTATTTTTAAATAAGAAATGTCTAAACAAAAAAACGCCTCACATGTGAGGCGTTTTTTTATATTTGTTATGTGTAATTATCGCATCGGTTTATTCTCAGAGGCCGGGCGATTAGCCACCGTTACTGGAATGATCATGGGTTTACCATCACGTAGAATTTTTACATTCACATGCGTACCTGGGCGGATATCAGTAACAATATCTCTAACGCTTTGTACATTCGTGACTTGTTTACCTGCAATCTCGACCACGATATCATTTTTTTGAAAGCCAGCTTTTGACGCAGGGCCGTTAGGATCCATACCTTCTACGATAATGCCATTTACCTGATTGGCATCATACAGTCTTGCCATAACAGGGTTAATCTCACGCCCTTGAATACCAATCCAACCACGGATAACACGCCCATCAGCGATCAGCTTATTCATAATTTTGATGGTTAGTTGGTAAGGGATAGCAAATGAAATACCGTAGGTTTCAATATTCGTTGCTTGTTGGAAAGAAGCGGTATTAATACCAACGAGCTCTCCACGGGTATTGACTAATGCCCCACCTGAGTTACCACGGTTAATCGCGGCATCTGTTTGGAGAAAATCTTGTGGGCCATAAAAGCTCATGCCTGAACGCCCTGTTGCTGAAATAATACCAAAGGTTGTTGTTTGACCTAGATTATAGGGATTACCTATGGCAAGAACGACATCACCGACTGTCGCTTTGTAGTCTGGATTAACTGGGATCACGGGTAAATTATCAGCATTAATTTTCAAAACCGCGAGATCGGTTAATTGATCTAAGCCGATCAGTTGTGCGTTTAAAATGCGGCCATCTTGCAGTGCGACAATGACTTGATCCGCATTGGCGACAACGTGATAGTTCGTCACGATATAGCCTTTATCACTCATGATCACCCCCGAACCTAATCCTTGGGTGATTAACTCTGGCTCTGGTCGTGATTCATTATTTTCATAGCGACGGTTATAAATATTCACCACCGCAGGCGAAGCGCGTTTAACGGCGTAGTTAAATGATAAAGGGGCGGGCGCATCGTCTAATTGGGGTAAAGACACCGGTGATGATGGGCGCAAACTTGGTACAGCAACAAGTACAACACATGCTGTGATAAGGCCGAGCAAAATAGAACGACCAAGAAAAGCCAACATCAAGAGTCCTTAAAGTAATAAAGAGAGTGAGTGGCAAGAAGAATACCATTCATACTTAGAGAGACCAATAATAAAGTCAGAGCGCGGTTTCACCCTGACTTTACTTGAAGGTTAATGATAAACGTATTATTACCTAATGATCAGGTACAGGACGTTGTTTCCACGCTTGACTTCCATCGCAAGCACATCAGGTTTTGCTTCAAGTGCTTTACGAAGTTCACCGAGGTTATTTATCTTATTACGGTTAAGGCCAATAATAATGTCACCTTTTTTTAGCCCATAACGTGCAGCGATAGATCGCTCATCAAGCTTTGATACCTTAACCCCTTTGACTTTATCGCCAGCAACCGTATTGGTAAATTCAGCACCGGCTAGGCTAGGGTGGAGATTATCAGCCTTCACTTTGTTTTCACTCGCCGCTTTTAAGGTCACATTAACGGTTTGCTTTTTACCGTCGCGAATAATACCTAAAGTGAGTGCCTTGCCTGCGCCCATTGTCGCTATTTTCGCTCGTAACTCACCAAAGGTACGGATTGGGTTGCCGTTCACTTCGGTAATGATATCCCCCGCTTTCAGCCCTGCTTTTTCAGCAGAAGAGTCTGGCATGACTTGGTTAACAAATGCACCGTGGTTCGTTGAATACCCGAAGGTTTTAGCAAGCTCTGCGGTTAATTCTCCACCTTGAATCCCCAAAATCCCGCGTTTTACTTGACCAAATTCTAAGAGTTGATCAGTTAAGCTTTTCACCATATTGGAGGGAATAGCAAAGCCAATACCGACATTACCACCGTTAGGGCCTAAAATTGCGGTGTTAATACCAATTAACTCACCATTGAGATTAACTAATGCACCGCCTGAGTTACCACTGTTGATAGCAGCATCGGTTTGAATAAAGTTTTCAAAGTTTTCGACATTTAAGCCACTACGGCCCAGTGCCGAGACAATTCCTGATGTTACCGTTTGACCTAAACCAAATGGGTTACCAATTGCGATAGCAAAATCACCGACACGTAACTTATCGGAGTTCGCCAGTTTTACTTCCGTTAAGTTTTCAGGTTTGTCTATCTGTAGTAATGCAATATCGGACATGCCATCACTACCAATAAGTTTGGCATCGATTTCGCGTCCATCAGAAAGTTGGACACTGATTTCATCTGCGCCATCAATAACATGATGGTTAGTGACGATATAGCCTTTCTTTGCATCAACAATAACCCCAGAGCCTAAACCTCTAAATGGACGCTCTTGGACTTGCTCTGAAGGAAAGTCTGGACCAAAAAAATAACGGAAAGATTCAGGTAAACGCTGCTTAGAAACATGCTTACCTTCAACAGCAATACTCACAACCGCGGGGGTGACTTGCTCCAACATTGGTGCAAGGCTTGGTATAGGTTGGTTATTAACAGAGGTGGGTAATGCTGCAGTTGCAGTTACTGGGGTAAGAGCAGAACTGATACCTAATGCTAACGCAGTAAGAACAAGAAAAGGCTTTTTAATCATTATTGAGCTCCAATTTACAAGTAAAATTAAGACCTATAAAAAGAAGTCAAAGTTCACTTTCACTCACTCTTATTACGAATAAACAACAAGTGAAAGTGAATAAATGTGACAGTTAACTCGCTTTTGGCTCGGCATGTAGTTGAGCTTTTTCTTCTTCTGTTACTGCGGTGTTTTCACCGTTAAATAATCCCGTCGCGCCATTGGCATAATCGCGCGGTGCTTGCTCAACACTCTCATCTTCTTTTGGCCCGTCTTTCACCGTTTCTAAACTCGTGATGCGTTTTGCAAAAGGATTATCTTGTGCTGGAAGGTTTGGCATTAACTCGGTAGAAGTCTTCGCCATATGCTCATAAAGTTTGCTGTAATCTTTAGCAACATTGTCGAGTAAATCAGCACTGCGAGCAAAATGATCAACGAGTTCTTGGCGGAACTGTTCGAGCTCGTACTTTGACTTATCAAGCTCTTTTTTGAGTGTTTTTTGCTGTTTTACACTTTTGTTTGTTAGACGAACGGCAAGAGCACCAACTAAGATCCCTGCTAAAAATATAATAATGGCCCAAGTCATGGTCATGAATAAACTCCTTGTGACTTATACGAATATTCGTGTATCAATGTTTATCAACGATGGCTGTCACGTTACTATACCGTGAGGTTAAGCGACATGATACTCAATAAATATGATGTAAGAGTCATGAAGTGGCTCTGCCTCTCATAATTAGAGATAACTCACGGATGTAACAGGTAAGGTTAGAATGACGCCACTAGAAAAATATCAACAAGATTTACAGAAAACGGATTTTTTTGCAGATCCAGCACAAGCCAATGCCGTTTCCCATCTTGATAATTTATATCATCGTATAATAGCGCCTAAACCTGAGCCTAAACTGTCTTTCATCCAACGTTATTTTAAATCTAATTCAACTCAAGCAGATATTGTGCCAGTGAAAGGATTATATTTTTGGGGCGGGGTAGGACGAGGGAAAACTTATCTTGTTGATACTTTTTATGACTGTTTACCATTGGAACGTAAAACGCGGATGCACTTTCATCGCTTTATGCATCGCGTGCATCAAGAATTAAAAACATTAGATGGTGTTGAAAATCCACTGGAACACGTTGCTGATAAATTTAAACAAGAAACAGATATTATTTGTTTTGATGAGTTTTTTGTTTCTGATATTACCGATGCAATGATTTTAGGTACCTTGCTTGAAGCGTTATTTAAGCGAGGAATTAGTTTAGTCGCAACATCGAATATTCCACCATCAGAGTTATATCGAAATGGTTTGCAACGTGCGAGATTTTTACCAGCTATCGCATTGATAGAACAGCATTGTGAGATAGTGAATGTTGATGCTGGGATTGATTATCGCTTGCGAACGTTAGAACAAGCTGAGATTTATCATTACCCATTAGATGAATGTGCAACAGTGAATTTAAAACGTTATTTCGAACAATTAACCTCAGAGCCTCGTAATCAGCAAACAATGATCACAATTAATGCGCGGCAATTGATGGTACAGCGAGAGGCGGATGGTGTCGTGCAGTTCAGTTTTAACCAATTATGCCAAACGTCACGTAGTCAAAATGATTACATGGAAATAGCACAAATCTATCATACGGTTATTTTATCTGAAGTACCGCAAATTACAGAGCAGGAAGACGATGCTGCACGGCGCTTTATTGCCATGGTTGATGAGTTTTATGAGCGTAATGTCACTTTGATTATTTCTGCGGCAGTACCTCTTGAGCAACTTTATCAACAAGGACGATTAACCTTTGAATTTAAGCGATGTTGCTCACGTTTAATCGAAATGCAAAGCCATGAATACTTAGCAAAGCCGCATCTAGCATAGAAATCGCGTTGTTAACGGTTATCGTATTTAACGATAATCAGGATTTATCGACTGCTTTTGCCTTAAATTGTCGTTAATAAGAAAAAAAGACATTTTTTTTAGGAAAAGAGGTGATTTTTTCCTCACCCTTCCCTATAATCTTGCGACCCACCGTACCTGTGAAGGCGAAAGCCTGGAGTGCCAACCACTCGAAGGGGTGATGACTGGGCTCTTATACAGAGGGACCATCATTTGATGGTTCTAGTAAGTGAAACTATTTAAATTATTGGGTATTAATTAGCATGAAAACTTTCGTTGCTAAACCAGAAACTGTAAAACGTGACTGGTATGTTGTTGACGCTGAAGGTAAAACTCTAGGTCGTCTTGCAACTGAAATCGCTTCTCGTCTACGTGGTAAGCACAAGCCGGAGTACACTCCACACGTTGACACTGGTGACTACATTGTAGTTATCAATGCTGAGAAAGTAGCAGTAACTGGTAACAAGCGTACAGATAAAATGTACCACCACCACACTGGCTACATCGGCGGCCTTAAGTCAATCAGCTTTGATAAGCTAATCGACAAGAAACCAGAAATGGTTATTGAAACTGCTGTTAAAGGCATGCTTCCTAAAGGTCCTCTAGGCCGTGCTATGTACCGTAAGCTAAAAGTTTACGCAGGTACTGAGCACAACCATGCTGCACAACAGCCTAAAGTACTAGACATCTAATTGGGAATTATGACAATGGCAGAGAATCAATACTACGGCACTGGTCGCCGTAAAAGCTCAGCAGCTCGCGTTTTCATCAAACCGGGTACTGGCAACATCGTTATCAACAAGCGTAGCATCGAAGAGTACTTCGGTCGCCCAACAGCGCGTATGGTTGTTCGTCAACCTCTAGAGCTTGTTGAAATGACAGAGAACCTAGACCTATACATCACTGTTAAAGGTGGTGGTATCACTGGTCAATCTGGTGCAATCCGTCACGGTATCACTCGCGCTCTTATGGAGTACGATGAAACTCTACGTCCTGCTCTACGTGCAGCTGGCTACGTTACTCGCGACGCTCGTTGCGTTGAGCGTAAGAAAGTTGGTCTACGTAAAGCACGTCGTCGTCCACAGTTCTCTAAGCGTTAATTTTCGCTTCCAGATTTTATCTGGTTACTGTGTACAGAAAGCTCAACCCTCGGGTTGGGCTTTTTTTTATTTATTAATAGCTAAACAATCAGCTTCCTGCCTTATTTTCTCCATTTTTACCGCTCTCAACACGGCCAAAAATTAAGTTTAAGTAACGATGTTATCGTTGGAAGGTAAAAAGAACGCTTTGCTCAGATTTAGTGCAAAAGAGTCGCTTTAACTTGTCAAAATATCGTCTGTTACATATCCTTTTTATGTTGGAAACAGTTTGAATGTGTAATTTTACTGTTACCTTTTCGTTGGAAGTTAGCCGTGGCTCCAAGGACGCATAAGGACATAATAATCCAAGGCGGGAGTAAGGGAGAATATTGGATGAGCAATGTGCCAGTAAGCAAAGGACGACGTCGCTTTCTGACCGTAACAACCTCGGTTGTTGGTGGGTTAGGAGCTGCAGCTGTTGCCGTTCCTTTTATCAAATCATGGAATCCGAGTGCGAAAGCAAAAGCCGCCGGTGCTCCTGTCGAAGTTGATATCAGTAAGTTAGAAGATGGACAAATGGTTCGCGTTGAATGGCGAGGAAAACCTGTGTGGGTTGTTCGTCGCAGCAAGGCTGTTTTACAAGAGTTAAGTACCCATGATGGCGAATTGCGGGATCCTTCATCAGAAGAACCTCAGCAGCCATCTTATGCACAAAATGAATTCCGTTCAGTGAAGCCTGAAATCTTTTTAGCCTTGGGTATTTGTACTCATCTTGGCTGTTCTCCAACTTATTTACCCGATAGCTTTAATGAACAAGTAAGTGGTATATCGTCAGGGTTCTTCTGTCCATGCCACGGCTCTACCTTTGATATGGCCGGTCGTGTGTTTGCAGGCGTGCCTGCACCATTGAATCTGGTGATACCTCCATATCAATTCTTAGATGACAACACGATTATCGTTGGTGTTGATGGGGAGGCCGTATAATGAATGCGCTACTAGGTTGGATTGAAAAACGTTTGCCCGTCACGAATGCTTATAGAAAGCATTTATCTGAATATCCGATGCCGAAAAATTTCAACTTTTGGTACATCTTTGGTTCTCTTGCCATGTTGGTGCTTGTTAATCAGATCGTAACAGGGATCTGGTTAACCATGAACTATGTACCATCAGGTGAAGGGGCATTTGCTTCCATTGAATATATCATGCGAGATGTAGAGTATGGTTGGCTGCTACGTTATATGCACTCGACAGGTGCTTCCGCGTTTTTTGTCGTGATTTATCTGCATATGTTCCGCGGCTTGATCTACGGATCTTACCAAAAGCCTCGTGAGCTACTGTGGTTATTCGGTATGTTGATTTTTCTCATTCTTATGGCTGAAGCGTTCATGGGATATTTGTTGCCATGGGGACAAATGTCATTCTGGGGCGCACAGGTCATTATTTCGCTATTTGGCGCAATACCTGTAATCGGTGACGATCTAACTCTTTGGATCCGAGGGGATTATGTTGTCTCAGGGGCAACGCTAAACCGTTTCTTTGCATTACATGTTATTGCGCTGCCAATCGTATTGTTGTTGCTCATTGTGTTACACGTATTAGCACTTCATGAAGTGGGTTCAAATAACCCTGATGGTATTGAGACAAAACTGCCGAAGGGCTCTAAAGGTGAAGGGTATAAAACACAATTTCGTTTTCATGAATACTACAGCAACAAGTATGACATCATTGATTCAATCCCATTTCATCCTTATGGAACAGTTAAAGATCTGATTGGTGTTGCTGTTTTCGCCTTTTTCTTTAGCTATGTGATCTTTTTTAACCCAGAAATGGGAGGGTACTTCCTTGAGCCGCCAAACTTTGAAGCTGCAAATCCACTAAAAACACCTGAGCACATTGCGCCAGTTTGGTATTTCACGCCGTTCTATGCGATTTTGCGTGCGGTACCCGATAAGTTATTAGGTGTGGCGGCAATGGGAGCATCGATTGTCTTTTTATTCCTGTTACCGTGGTTCGATCGCTGTAAAGTTCGCTCTTTCCGTTATCGTAGCAAAGTGCACTTTATCAATATTTGTCAGTTCACAGTTAGCTTTATTGCACTAGGTGTTTTAGGTACGTTACCTGCAACTCCTACTTATACATTGCTTGCACAGATATTTAGCTTTGCTTACTTTATGTTCTTCATTTTATTGTTCTTTTACAGTAAAAATGAGGCAACGAAACCGCTGCCAGAGAGGGTGACATTCAAATGAGAAAATTGATTGTAACGCTGCTGGCAATGCTTCCTACTTTTGCTTTTGCGGCAGGTAGCAATGTACCTTTAGATGCGGCGAATAATGACTTAACAGACAAAGCATCACTTCAACGTGGCGCAAAGACATTTATGAATTATTGTTCTGGATGTCATTCAACCCAATACCAACGCTACGAGCGAGTGGCAGAAGATCTTGGTATTCCACCAACGTTAATGAAAGAGAATTTGATTTTTGATCAAAATGCTAAAATTGGTGATTTGATGACAAATGCGATTTCAACAGAGTATGCGGCAGCCTCATTTGGCGCCCCTGCTCCTGACTTAACTTTGGTTGCGCGTGTTCGAGGTACTGATTGGATCTATACTTACTTACGATCCTTCTATGCCGATCCTAGTCGTCCATTTGGTGTTAATAATTTAGTGTTCCCAAGTGTCGGTATGCCGCATGCTCTCGAAGAGTTACAAGGTGCACCACATAAAGCATTTGAGACCAAAATGATTGACGGTGAGAAAGTTCAAGAGTTTATCGGGATCGAATCTGATGGTACTGGAGAGCTGAGCGCTGAAGAATATGACGATATGGTGCGTGATTTAGTTAACTTCCTTGATTACTCTGCTGAGCCAATGAAGCTGGAACGACAGCAAATGGGCTTGTGGGTGATGGGCTTTATTGCGGTATTCTTTGTTTTAACTGTATTGTTGAAGAAAGAATATTGGCGTGATGTCCACTGATAAGGTAATCTAGTGGGTTAAGAATCTCGCAATGGGGGCTTAAGCCTCCATTGCTTTTTGTGTATTAAATATACTGGAGGGGTTGATGGCTGTTGCTGCCAATAAACGCTCTGTGATGACTCTGTATTCTGATGCTTCAGACATCTACAGCCATCAGGTGCGTATCGTACTAGCCGAGAAAGGTGTTAGTGTTGAAATCGAGCTGGTTGATCCATTGAATCTACCTGAAGATCTGTTAGAGCTGAATCCATACCAGTCAGTTCCTACATTGGTTGATCGTGAATTAGCACTATACCAAGCGAACATCATTATGGAGTACTTGGATGAGCGTTTTCCTCACCCACCTCTAATGCCGGTTTACCCTGTTGCTCGTGGTAACAGCCGTCTAATGATGTACCGTGTTGAGCGTAACTGGTACTCACTTGCAGAGAAGATTAATACTGGCACTGCCGATGAAGCTGACAAAGCACGTAAGCAATTACGTGAAGAGTTACTTGCATTAGCACCAGTATTTGCAGAATTCCCATTCTTCATGAGTGATGAGTTCAGCTTGGTTGACTGTTACCTTGCTCCACTACTATGGCGTCTACCTGAAATGGGTATTGAACTAAGTGGTGCTGGCGCAAAAGAAGTGAAAACTTACATGACACGTGTATTTGAACGTGACTCTTTCCTAGCTTCATTGACTGAAGCTGAACGTGAAATGCGTTTAGCTGGCCAGTAATATGGATATGGAAAAAATGACACCGCGTCGTCCTTATTTGTTGCGGGCATTTTATGATTGGTTAGTGGACAACGATCTCACACCACACTTGGTTGTTGATGCAACATTACCAGGTGTACAAGTACCAATGGAGTTCGTTAGTGATGGTCAAATCATCCTAAACGTTGCTCCTCGTGCTGTGGGGAATTTAGAACTGGGTAATGAAGCGGTTAGCTTTAATGCGCGTTTTAGTGGTCGTCCACATTCTGTTATTGTACCTATGTACGCTGTGCTTGCTGTTTATGCGCGTGAAAACGGAGCAGGAACAATGTTTGAGCCAGAGCCTAGCTATGAATCAGATATGCCAGTCTTTGATGATGTTGATGATATCGAAGATATGATTGATGAAGCATCAGAGCCTAGCTCTCCATTTGCCGTGGTTAGTGAAACTGAAACTGCCGGTGATGATCCTGACGATGAGCCGCCACGTCCTCGCGGTCGTCCAAGCTTACGTGTTGTGAAATAGATAGTTTCTCTTTAATAAAAAAACGCAGCCAATAGGCTGCGTTTTTTTTATATCGATAAAGGGTGATTAGCGATTTTGACTCGGTTCGAATAATGTCACAACTTTTTTAACGCCATTGATATTCCGTGCAATATTGATCGCAATTTCTTTTTGGCGTGGCGTCACATAGCCTAAAAGGTAGACTCGCCCCCCTTCGCTGATCACTTGGATCACCGCTCCTGTTAACTGCTTGCTCGCGATGAGTTGAGATTTTACCTTGGTGGTTAGCCAGGCATCATAACTAATGTCACCTACGCTAAGTAAAGGTCTCACTTCAAGTTGGTTATACAGATCTTTTACATTAGCAATATGCTTAACTTGCTGAGCAAATTGTGCTTTTGCAGCGGCAGAAGTGGCTTGACCAATCAGTAGTACTTTACCGTTAAGCGAGATACTGTTGGCACTGATTGAGCGGGTAAATTGGCGGCTATTTGCCAGACCCGCAATATCCATTTCTACTTTTTGATCTTGCCAATGTTGCTCTATATCTCGTGGATCTTGCGTGGAAAAACTCGAACATCCTTGTAATACAATGCTAAAAATTAGCAATAGGCGGCATACCCAGTTCATTGATTATCCTTCGTGGTGCGGGAAGAGTACTTGGTCAATAAGATCGCACAAGCAATGTACTGTTAGTAAGTGGACTTCTTGAATACGTGCGGTACGTTGAGATGGGATACGAATTTCAACATCTTGTATACCAAGTAACCCTGCCATTTCGCCGCCATCTTTACCGGTTAAGGCGATGATAGTCATATCACGTGTAAGTGCAGCTTCCATTGCTTTGATAATGTTCTTGCTATTACCGCTGGTTGATAATACAAACAGAATATCACCGGCTTGACCGAGTGCGCGCACTTGTTTTGAAAACACTTCGTCGTGGTGATAATCATTAGCAATTGCTGTCAAAATTGTTGTGTCAGCCGTTAATGCTAAAGCGGGAAGGCTTGGGCGCTCAGTTTCAAAACGATTAATAAGACATGAAGCAAAGTGTTGTGAATTAGCTGCTGAGCCACCATTACCGCAACATAAAATCTTATTGCCGTTTAATAGGCTCTGAACCATGACTTGGGCAGCTTTTGAGATGGAATCGGGAAGTGCTTCTGCTGCTGCAATTTGAGTTTGAATACTTTCGGTAAAACTTTCGCGAATGCTATCTAGCATGATTAACCTTCAACTAAGATGTTGGTATGCCACTCAATATGGTGTTCTTGACCTTCAATTGTCACGACATCAAACCGACATTCGGTTTGATCGATTGAAAAGCCATTTTTCTGTAACCAAAAAAGGGCGGTGCGTTTTATTTTTTGTTGTTTATGCCAATTCACCGCTTCTGAAGCCGAACCGAAATGGCGATGTGTCCGGTATTTTACTTCAATAAAGACAAAACATTTACCTTGTCGCATGATTAAATCAATTTCACCACCGCGACAGCTAAAATTTCGTTCGATAAGCTTAAGACGGTGGCGAGACAGAAACTGTTCCGCCATCCGTTCATAAGTTTGACCTTGTTGTCGTTTATTCAGGTTGAATACCGTCTGCAGTGAATTTACCCCAGTCAATGTGACGATGGATCACACATTGGCTATCGGCACTTAATTTGCCTGTAACACCTTGTGTTGTGTAATCACTCATCGCACGTAATTGTGGTAATTCGTTACTTAAAAGGTAAGCATCCATACCAAAAGCATGAAGGCGAACACTGGTATTACCTTCATTTGGCCACAATTGGTTGAAACGCTCCATATAACTTGCCGGTGGATTGATTAGAAGTGGAATATCACCGATTTCTACGCCTTGTATTTCTGGAGAGTATCCTTTGCGATCTGGATTACTTCGAGAGCTAACATAAATTTGTGGTGGGTTACCACTTGGTGGTAATGATGCTTCAATAAATGGCTTTATAGTCATCAATTCATTTTTGCTAGCAACGATATATATCGCATCTGTCTTACTACCTGGTGCACGCCCAAATACCTGACGGATTTGCTGTGGTATCTCATCGCTTGCACCAAATGTAGCCACTTGTGCTGGTTGACTATTTAAGCTTGTCCACTCTTGATTAAAAGCAGAACTTACTCGCTGACCATAACTGTTTGATGGTACAAGTACGACAGGATCACGATGACCTTCATTGAAAATATGCTCTGCAGCTTGCTCGGCACTTTGCTCTGGCGAAAGAGCAAAATAACACGCATTAGGGTGGTTGCTGGTAATTTCAGGTGGCATATTTAACGCCAACGTATTGATATGAGTGGTGTTATCTTGTTGAAACTCTGAAATCTTATTCTTACGCAGTGGACCGACAACAAATTGAGTGCCATTTTGCTGTAATTTTGCCACGATAGAAGCCATTGGTTCTGCTTCTGTATCATAGATATTAAGATTGGTATCAGCGCTTCTGTTAGCATCATCCATCATTGCATCTATAAAGCCATCACGTACATTTTTACCTTGTGCGGCAAAGCGACCAGATAATGGTAAAAGCAAAGCGACACGATCTAGCTTAATGGCTTTAAGGTTCATTACCGCTTCAAGTTCTTTGGGTAAGTATTGATTAGCTGGATGGTACGGATGTTGGCTTAACCATTGCTCAACTGCGCTTTTTAATTTGCCTGGTTGACGGCTAGCGCTATTTTTTAACATGGCAAGCTCAACCCAACCTTTTAATACGCCTTCATCACTACCAATTTTGGCGTTACTCAGCTGTGCGTTGGAGTAGCCAGATAAATCATTCCACAGGTTATTCCAGTTGGCTGCTTTTTGATCCCGATTTAAGTAAAAATCAAGTTTACTGCGTTCACGCGCGGCTTGAAATTTATGGTTAAGTTGATCTAATAATTCAGCACGGAAAGTGTAATAACGTTGATACTGACTTTTCGTTAACTGCCAAGACGGTTGGAAATTTAGACTATTAAGTGCTTCTTGATATTGCCCTTGATGATAGCGGATCGCTGCACGAGCAAGTTGCCATTCAGCAATTTGCAAAGGGCTCATAGATTGTTGTGATAGTTTGGTAACTTGTTGGTCAGCTTGCTGCCATTTACCTTCTTCTATCATTGCTTTAAGGGCTAATATTTCCCAGTTAATACGCTCTGCACCCTTACTGGCTTGAGCTTTACTGAGGTAGGCGGCTGAGCTTTGAGCGGCTGCCGCAGTGATATCCGTTAATGGAGCCTGCTGATTGTACAGGTTTGGCGTGCTACAGCCTGCTAAAATAACAGCAAGGGCTACAGGCGCCATTAGTCGTGATACACTTTTACGCTTATGGGTAAAATTGGGCATTGAATTCATTCAACTGTGACAAATTACTCTTGATATTAATTGCAGATGAGATCTAAGACAAATGAGTGAAACCAATTCAAGCATGGTTGATGTTGCTACGTTATACATCGTACCTACACCCATCGGTAATTTGGCTGATATAACACAACGAGCATTAGACGTGTTAGCAAATGTAGATTTGATTGCTGCTGAAGATACTCGCCATACATCACGCTTGTTATCCCATTTCTCTATCTCAACCCGCACCTTTGCGCTTCATGATCATAACGAGCAGCAAAAAGCTGACTTCTTGATTGAAAAGCTTCAGTCAGGTACCAGTATTGCGTTGGTATCAGATGCTGGTACGCCGCTGATCAGTGATCCAGGGTATCATCTTGTTAATCGCTGTCGTCAAGCGGGGGTAAAAGTTGTGCCATTACCAGGCCCATGTGCAGTGATCACTGCCTTGAGTGGTGCAGGCTTACCGTCTGACCGATTTAGCTTTGAGGGCTTTTTGCCACCCAAAAGTAAAGGTCGCCGTGACTGTTTTCAAGCGTTAGCAAACGATGAGCGTACGTTAATTTTTTACGAATCGCCACATCGTATTAATGATTCCCTGAGTGATATGTTAGCCGTGCTTGGTGCTGAACGCCAAGTAGTATTAGCGCGTGAGTTAACAAAAACTTATGAAACAATCCATGGTGCGCCATTAGGAGAGTTAATTGAGTGGCTTGCTGAAGACAGTAATCGTGTTCGTGGTGAGATGGTGGTTTTAGTCGCCGGTCATCGCGCGCAAAAAGAAGAACTATCAGCAGAATCATTACGTACACTGGGCTTGTTAGTCAAAGAATTACCATTGAAAAAAGCGGCTGCACTAACAGCGGAAATTCACGGTGCGAAAAAGAATGCGCTGTATAAGTGGGGGTTAGAAAACCTAGGCTAAAAATAAAATTAACGGCTGCTAATTTTTTTGTGGGCTGTATGACTAGATTTGGTGGGAATTAGCTTTTTTTGCTGTTTTTTTAGTCAGGCTGTAATTTTGTTTCGTTTTTCGCTAGCAACTGTGATCGTTGTCTTATACAATCCGTGCCGGAGTTGGTCAGGTAATCGCTGCTTCATTGATGTCCTTTGGGAGACTGATGAAGGGGAGGAAAGTCCGGGCTCCACAGGGCAGGGTGCCAGATAACGTCTGGGGGGCGCAAGCCCACGACAAGTGCAGCAGAGAGCAAACCGCCGATGGCCTATTGCTTGCAATAGTGCACAGGTAAGGGTGAAAGGGTGCGGTAAGAGCGCACCGCGCAGCTAGTAATAGTTTGTGGCAGGGTAAACTCCACCCGGAGCAAGACCAAATAGGTCCCTAATGGCGCGGCCCGCGTTGGGGACGGGTAGGTTGCTTGAGTCTGTGAGCGATTGCAGACCTAGACGAATGATTGCCGCCGCGCAAGCGGAACAAAACCCGGCTTATCGACCGACTCCCTACATTTAGAGAAGGTGGTGTTTGGATAACAAACACCACCTTTTTTTCGTCTTATTCCCGCATAAACATAACTTTCGCTTGATGACTACAGAGTATGTTAGAACTCTGTTTGAATTACTGTCAGACGCTTGACATCGTTTTTGTCTCATACGTACACTTTATGGTGGGAATTTGTGGGGAAAAGTGGTGCAGTCGCATTCTCTTTGTTTTTAATTCTGCTAAAGTCGGTTACTACGGCTGATTTTTAGTATCATTGAATGGGCATGTGAATGTTAAGAGGCGCAACGGTTATATCGCTCGATAACAAAGGACGCATTGCGATCCCTAAGCGTTATCGTGCAGAGGTAACAAATCATTGTGACGGCTTATTCGTATGCACTATTGATCACCAGTTTTCTTGCTTGTTGCTCTATCCCATGAATGAATGGGTACACATTGAAGCGAAGTTAGCGACATTATCAAGCCTTCATCCTGCGGAGCGTCGAATTCAACGTTTGTTACTCGGCCACGCTAGTGAATGTGATATGGATGGGCAGGGACGAATTCTACTTCCTGCTACCTTACGACAATACGCGCACTTACAAGATAAGATCATGCTTGTAGGCCAATTCAATAAATTTGAAATTTGGTCTGAATCTTTGTGGCAACAGCAAATTGAACACGATATCAACCTTCAGGCTGAGGATGCGATAGCACAGTCATCGCGCCTTAGTGAGCTTTCACTTTAGCTGAACTTATATTTATGTCTGAACAATTTGAGCACGTTTCCGTTTTACTGAATGAATCTGTAGACGGATTAGCAATTAAACCCGACGGTATTTATATCGATGGTACCTTTGGCCGTGGGGGACACAGTCGCCTTATTCTCTCTCACTTAGGTGAGAATGGTCGTCTATACAGCATTGACCGAGATCCTCAAGCGATTGCTGAAGCTCAGAAGATTGATGATCCTCGCTTCGAAATTATCCATGGCCCATTCTCTGGCATGGAAAAATACATGGAAGAGCGTGATTTAATTGGTCGTGTTGATGGTGTGTTACTGGATTTAGGTGTGTCATCACCGCAATTAGATGATGCAGAACGCGGCTTTAGCTTTATGCGAGATGGCCCGCTTGATATGCGTATGGATCCGACATCGGGTCAGTCAGCTGCTGAATGGTTGGCTGAAGCGGAAGCGGATGATATTGCATGGGTACTAAAAGAGTTTGGTGAAGAGCGCTTTGCCAAGCGTATTGCTCGCGGTATTGTTGAGCACCGTGAAAACCCAGAAAAAGAGCCACTAACACGTACCCGTGAATTAGCGAGCTTAATTGCGGCGGTATCGCCGTTTAAAGATAAGCACAAACACCCAGCAACACGTAGTTTTCAAGCGATTCGTATTTACATTAACAGTGAGTTAGATGAAATTGAAACAGCGCTAAACGGTGCGGTGAATATTTTAGCTCCTGAAGGTCGTTTATCAGTGATCAGTTTCCACTCATTGGAAGATCGTATGGTAAAACGCTTTATTCGTAAACAGAGCAAAGGACCTGAAGTTCCAGCAGGTTTACCGCTTACTGAAGAACAAATTAAAGCTTTAGGTAGCGCTGCACTTAAAACGGTAGGCAAAGCCATCAAACCTTCTCAAGATGAATTAGGGTACAACACACGAGCGCGTAGCTCTGTACTAAGGTTGGCTGAGCGTCTATGAAGCAACCTACAGAATCATCATTGAATCTGGCTCGCCTGATTGGACGTGATCTCGTCACTGTCGGGCTTGTTCCTCTCATTCTTTCTTTTATTATTCTCGCATCAGCATTGTCAGTGGTGTACATCACCCATGACACACGCCAGCAAATTGTGAAACAAGAACAATTGTTAACTGAACGTGAAGGATATGATGTGGAATGGCGAAATCAGATCCTCGAAGAAAATTCGCTTGCAGAGCACAGTCGTATTGAACGATTAGCTGAGACTGAACTCAAAATGCAACGACCATCCGCTGATAGTGAAATTGTTATCCAATAAACATGAAATTATTCAATCGTTCGACGTCGAAAAATAGCGTAACCAAGAAAGCGAAACCATTTATTAAATGGCGCTTTACTGTTGTTTGTATTTTTATCCTGTTAGGATTTTTCGGCTTAATTGCTCGTGCCGCTTATATTCAGGTACTGGAACCGGGTCGCCTTATTCAAGAAGGTGATGCGCGTTCTTTACGTACTAAGTTGATGCCTTCTGCGCGCGGTATTATCTCTGATCGTAACGGTGAACAGCTGGCTGTTAGTGTGCCTGTTCAAGCTGTATTCGCAAACCCTGCAGAAATATTTAAGCATGGTGGCTTAAGTGATGTAGAGCGATGGCATGCATTAGCTGATGTACTGGATCTCGATCGCACTTGGCTATTACATGAATTAGAAACAAAGAAAAATCGCCGCTTTATTTATCTTGCTCGTCAAGTTAGTCCTGCAATGGCAAATTACGTCCATAAATTAAAACTTCCCGGTATTGGCTTAAAAGATGAATCTCGTCGTTTTTACCCTTCAGGTGAAGTTAGTGCACACTTATTAGGTTTTACCGGTATTGATGGCCATGGTCTTGATGGTGTGGAGAAAACCTATGATGGTTGGTTAACGGGTGAGCCGGGTCGACGTACCGTACGTAAAGACCGTTACGGCCGCGTGGTTGAAAATATATCTCAACAAAAGCGTCAACCGGGTAAGCCATTACAGCTCAGTATTGATCAGAGAATTCAGGCTGTCGCGTATCGAGCGGCAAAAGAAGGCGTGATGGATATTCCTGCAACGTCAGTTAGCATCGCTATATCTGATGTGCGTACGGGGGAAATTTTGGCGATGGTTAATGCGCCGTCGTTTAACCCAAATAATCGCAATGATCGTCAACCCTATAAGATGCGTAACCGCGTCATTACCGATACTTTTGAACCGGGCTCTACGGTTAAGCCATTTGTCGTGTATACCGCGATGAAACACGGTATTGCGAATGAACATACCTTAATTGCGATCCCTCAAAGTAAGCATTTCCGTGTTGGTAGTAAGGTTATAACCGATGTTTCACGTGTTGAACCGTTAGCGACGGTACAGCGCATTCTACAAAAATCGAGTAACATCGGGGTGACCAAGTTGTCACTCGCAATGCCTGTTGACTACATCCTTGATACGTATCGTAAAGTCGGTTTTGATGAGCCATCTGGTATTAACTTGATTGGTGAAACAACAGGCCACTTCCCTAACCGTTACCGTTGGTCTGATATTGAACGTGCGACGTTAGCGTACGGTTATGGTTTATCGTTAACACCGATTCAGTTGCTGCATGCTTACACAACGTTGGGTGCGTATGGCATTAAGCGACCACTATCAATACTAAAGACTGAAAGAGTCGTACCGGGTGAGCAAGTGCTCGATCCAGCGATTGTTAAAAAAGTCTTGTTAATGATTGAGTCAGTCACCGATAAAAAAGGTGGTGGCGGTGGTTGGCGTGCAGCAGTTCCTGGTTACCGTGTTGGTGTGAAGACGGGTACCGCGAAAAAAGCGATTGCTGGTGGTTATGGTGATGATTATTTCTCCTATACTGTCGGTGTTGCACCGATCAGTAAACCACGTTTAGCGATCGTCGTTATGGTTAATGAGCCGAAAGGTAAAGTTTTCTATGGCGGTGCTGTTGCTGCGCCAATTCTATCTAAAGTATTAGGCAGCGCTTTACAGATTTTAAATGTGCCGCCAGATGCCGATACGTTACATAAAGTTGATCTGGATAAGGGAGTCTAAATAATGGCATCGTCGAAGAGTGTGATGAAATTAGGGGCGCTGTTATCACCATGGCTTGCAATTGATAAGTTGCCTCTTGAACTTACAGAAAGCCAGATTGACGCGATAACATTAGACAGTAGAGAAGTCACCGCAGGAAGTTTATTTACAGCGGTGAATGGACATACTGTTGACGGTCGTCGATTTATTGATATGGCGATAAAGGCGGGTGCAAGCGCGATTATTGCAGAGGCTGATGGGATCGCTAATGAAGGCGATATAGCACTTAAAGATGGCGTGTATATTGTTTACCTTCAGGATCTTAATCATAAGCTTTCCGCAATTGCTGGACGTTTCTTTGATCATCCCGATCAAAAGCTGGCACTGTATGCCGTCACGGGAACCAATGGTAAAACCACCATCAGTCAATTATTAGCCCAATGGGCGAACCTTGTTGGCTACAAAGCGGGTGTGATGGGGACGACCGGAAATGGTTTGTTGGTTGATTTAAAACCTGCTGCTAATACCACAGGTAGCGCGATTGAAATTCAACAAACCTTAGCTCAACTGGTAGAGCAAGGGGCCGACTTTGCTGCGATGGAGGTTTCATCGCATGGATTGGTTCAAGGTCGTATCCGTGATCTTCATTTCAAAGCGAGCATCTTTACCAATTTAAGTCGTGATCACTTAGATTATCATGGCAACATGCAAAATTATGCTGACGCTAAAAAGTCATTGTTCACTGAACACCAAAGTGGCATTGCGATCATCAATGCAGATGATGCTGTCGGGGCGTCATGGCTTAAAGATATACCGAATGCGGTGGCGGTAGCGATTGATCCACAAGCGGTTGTCAACCATGCAGGGCTAAAGCTGTGGGCAACAGGAGTGCAGTTCAGCACCCAAGGTGTGACCATTGAGTTTGACTCGAGTTGGGGACAAGGTAAGTTTACTGCGCCTTTGGTTGGTTCATTTAATGCCACCAACTTGTTGTTAGCATTAGCCACATTACTCGCGACAAACCATTCAATGGCGGATTTACTTGAAAAAGCCCCCCAATTACAAGCAGTAATTGGACGCATGGAAGTTTTTCAAGACACTGACAAAGCTATGATGGTGGTCGATTATGCTCATACGCCGGATGCGTTAGAGAAAGCATTGCAAGCACTACGTGTGCATTGTGACGGTAAGTTATGGTGTATTTTTGGTTGTGGTGGTGATCGTGATAGCGGTAAACGCCCTATGATGGCTGAAGTTGCCGAGCGCCTTGCAGATCAAATTATTCTGACTGACGATAATCCTCGCAGTGAAGATCCTAAAGATATTGTTGACGATATGCTTGCTGGTCTTATTTCTCCAGAATCCGCGACTATTATTCATGATCGTGAAACGGCTTGTCGTCATGCACTTACTCACGCTTCTTGCCAAGATATTATCTTAGTGGCAGGTAAAGGGCATGAGGATTATCAAATTCTCGCTGATCGCACTATTCATTATTCTGACCGCGAAACGGTAGCTGCATTATTAAAGGAGTTGGCATGATTGACGTTCAACTAAGTCAGCTTGCATCGGCATTAAATGCCGAGTTAATTGGCGCTGATGTTGCAATTGCTGCAGTATCGACAGATACACGTAATATCCCATCAGAAACGTTATTTATCGCGTTAAAAGGTGAGCGTTTTGATGCTCATGATTTTTGTCAAACAGCGAAGGATAATGGTGCAAAAGCGCTGTTGGTAAGTAAGCCCTTACCGGTTGAATTACCACAGTTAGTGGTTAGTGATACACGCATTGCTTTAGGAATGATGGGTGCATGGCTTAAAGCACAAATGACTGAAAAGTATGGCTTAAAGACATTAGCATTAACTGGAAGTTGCGGTAAAACAACGGTAAAAGAAATGTCTGCTGCGATTTTGGCTAATAAAGGTCAAGTCTTAGCAACCGCTGGTAATTTTAATAATGACATTGGTGCGCCACTGACGTTATTGCGTTTAACGCCTGAATATCAATATGCAGTGATTGAGCTTGGTGCTAATCATCAAAATGAAATCTCGTATACCACAAATTTAGTTAAGCCTAATGTAGCGTTGATTAATAATATTGCAGCTGCGCATTTAGAAGGCTTCGGCTCGTTACAAGGTGTAGCAAAAGCCAAAGGTGAAATCTTCGAAGGGTTGTTAGAAAACGGTACTGCGATTATTAATCTCGAATCGAATGATTTAGCGTTATGGCAGCCACTATTAGCAGATCATCAAGTATTAACATTCTCGACAGACTCGCATCAAGCGGATTATTTTGCCGAGAAGATAAAGATTACCACTCAAGGGTTAGCCTGTTTTACAATGTGCACCCCAATCGGCAAGATCGAGATTAATTTAGCACTTGCGGGCATGCATAATGTGTCAAATGCATTAGCTGCTGCGGCGTTAACCGTCTCCTTAGGGGCGACATTAGCTGATGTTAAAGCTGGGCTAGAAACCATGGCGAATGTAAAAGGTCGTCTTGATATTACAGAGCCTCATGCAGGGTTACGTCTGATTGATGATACCTATAACGCCAGTGTTGCTGCGGTAAAAGCTGCGATTGATGTGTTAGCAAGCTTTGAAGGTAAGCGCTACTTCATTTTTGGCGATATGGCTGAACTGGGTGAAGAAAGTGATAATCTACACCGAGAAGTGGGCGAATATGCTCTAGAAAAACAGCTTGATTGTGTGATGACGTTTGGTCACTCAAGCGCTGTGGTTAGTGAGCTCAATCAAGGACAACACTTCAGTGATAAAGATTCGCTAATCATGTCACTGAAACAACAATTACAACAATATTCTCGTCAACCTGATGTTGAGACTGTCACTGTGCTAGTAAAAGGTGCAAGAAGTTCAAAGATGGAAGACGTAATTGCAGCCTTGCAGGAAGATAAATAATGATTTACTGGTTAGCTGAACAATTTCAGTCAACACTCCCTTTTTTCCGATTGTTCGAATACCTAACATTCCGAGCGATCATGAGTATTCTAACAGCATTGCTGTTTTCGTTATGGATGGGGCCTCGGATGATTGCCCGTTTGCAAATGTTGCAAATTGGTCAAGTCGTACGTAATGAAGGGCCTGAATCACACTTTAGCAAGCGTGGTACTCCAACGATGGGCGGCATCATGATTCTAGCAGCAATAACGTTTACTGTATTGCTTTGGTGTGACTTAACTAACCCTTATGTCTGGGCTGTATTGGTTGTCATGTTGGGTTATGGTGCAGTCGGTTTTGTTGATGATTACCGTAAAGTTGTTCGTAAAAACACGGACGGTTTGATTGCGCGCTGGAAGTACTTCTGGCAATCGGCGATTGCACTTGTTGTCGCATTTGCACTATATGCATACGGTAAAGACACGGCTGCGACTCAGCTTGTGGTGCCTTTCTTTAAAGATGTCATGCCACAGCTTGGTTTGTTCTACATCGTTATGACTTACTTTGTGATTGTCGGTACCAGTAACGCCGTTAACTTAACTGATGGTCTTGATGGCTTGGCGATCATGCCGACCGTCATGGTATCGGCAGGCCTGGCTTTTATTGCATGGGCAACAGGTAACTTTAACTACGCCGAATATCTTCATATTCCGTATATCAAAGATGCTGGCGAGCTAGTGATTGTATGTACTGCTATCGTTGGTGCCGGTCTTGGTTTCTTATGGTTTAACACTTACCCAGCCCAAGTCTTTATGGGCGATGTGGGCTCATTAGCACTGGGTGGCGCACTGGGTACGATTGCTGTGCTTGTTCGCCAAGAGCTACTACTTGTGATCATGGGTGGTGTGTTTGTAATGGAAACCGTATCGGTAATTCTACAAGTAGGATCATACAAACTACGTGGCCAACGTATCTTCCGTATGGCGCCTATCCATCACCATTACGAATTAAAAGGCTGGCCAGAGCCACGTGTTATTGTGCGCTTTTGGATTATTACACTGATGTTGGTATTGATTGCGTTAGCAACGCTTAAGGTTCGTTAAAAATGAAAGGCTTGGCTGGTGTGAATACGATCGTTGTTATCGGTCTAGGTATGACAGGGTTATCTGTTGTCAATCATTTAATGCGTCTACCACAGTCACTGACCATTAAAGTCATTGATACTCGTGACAATCCGCCCGGCCAAGATCAATTGCCAGATTCTGTTGAGCTATGTAGCGGTCAATGGAATAGTGAATGGTTATTGTCTGCGGATTTGATCGTTACAAGCCCTGGTATTGCACTAGCAACGCCAGAGCTTGTCGTTGCAGCTGAAGCCGGTGTTGAAATTGTTGGTGACATTGAGCTGTTTGCGCGTGAAGTTGATAAACCTGTTGTGGCAATTACTGGCTCAAATGGTAAGAGTACCGTAACGAGCTTAGTCGGTGAAATGGCGAAAGAAGCCGGTATTGATGTCGGTGTTGGCGGTAATATTGGCTTTGCAGCCCTTGATATGCTGGCGCAACAACATGCACTTTATGTATTAGAGCTTTCGAGCTTCCAGTTAGAAACGACGACTTCTCTTGAGTTAACAGCCGCTGTTTACTTAAATCTTTCAGAAGATCACATGGATCGCTACCCTGGCGGTTTAGCACAATATAGCCAAGCAAAGATGCGTATTTTTGATCACGCAAAGCTGACTGTTTTCAATCGTGATGATTTAGCAACCAAACCGACTCAATTTAGTGGTGCAATGACAAGCTTTGGTTTTGATGATCAAGACTATGGCATTGTCTTCGTGAATGGCAAAGAGTGGCTAGCGGTGAACGGTGAAGCTGTAATGGCTGTGGCTGATATTGCTTTAGTTGGCCGCCACAATGTTGCCAACTGTTTAGCAGCACTTGCACTTGCTGATGCGGCAGGGATCCCGCGTGATGCAGCATGTCGTGCAATGCAACGTTATACCGGCCTTGCGCATCGTTGCCAACTTGCGGTTAATCGTCATGGTGTTCGATGGGTTAATGATTCAAAAGCCACGAATCTTGCAAGCACGTTAGCTGCGCTGAATGGTTTGCAACTTGAGGGCAAATTGCATCTATTGATGGGCGGCGATAGTAAAGGAGCCGAGTTCAGTGAACTAAAACCGGTTTTAGCTGACTTAAACGTACAGTTGTATAGCTTTGGTCGTGATCGACACTTATTTAACGATGTTGTTGATAACGCCATCAGTGTTGAAACCATGAGTGAAGCTATGGTCTGTATTAGCCGCACCGTTCAATCTGGAGATATGGTTTTATTATCGCCTGCTTGTGCTAGTTGGGATCAATTTGCCAACTTCATGGCACGTGGTGATGCTTTTGTTGAACAAGCGATTCAGTTACAAGATTCGGTTTCAGGAAATATTTGATGTTAAAAATGATCCGTAATGGATTTGCCGCTGTGGGGGGCTGGTTTATTAAGCCTAGTAAGCCCTGTTTGTATGACCGCCAATTGGTTTGGATCGCTATTGCATTGATGATCACAGGCCTGGTGATGGTGACATCGGCTTCTATTCCTGTTGCGACACGCCTTACAGGTATTCCATTTTATTTTGCCTATCGTCATGCGTTTTTTCTTTGTGGTGCAATTTTTATTGCTGCCATTGTATTGCAAATACCATTAGCTAAATGGAAGCAATATAGTTTCCCGATGTTGTTGGTATCCATAATTTTACTTGCAGTTGTGTTAATCATTGGTCGTTCAGTTAATGGTGCTGCACGTTGGATCCCATTAGGCATATTTAACCTTCAGCCTGCCGAGGTTGCCAAGCTCTCTTTATTCATATTTCTTGCAGGTTACCTCGTCAGACAATATAACCAAGTGCGCGGTAGCTTCATTGGCTTCTTAAAACCGCTTGCCGTCTTGGGGATTCTTTGTGTGCTATTGCTGATGCAGCCCGATTTAGGTTCATCGGTAGTAATGTTCGTTACCACTATCGGTATGCTATTTATCGCTGGTGCAAAACTTTGGCAATTTTTGATGATGCTAGGTACCGCTCTTGTGGGTATTGCCTTTCTGATCGTTTTAGAACCCTATCGTATGCGCCGCGTAACGTCATTTCTTAACCCATGGCAAGATCCTTACGGTAGTGGTTATCAGCTCACTCAGTCATTAATGGCATTTGGTCGTGGTGAATGGTTTGGACAAGGCTTAGGTAATTCAATTCAAAAGTTGGCTTATCTTCCTGAAGCGCACACAGACTTTGTATTTGCGGTATTAGCTGAAGAGTTAGGCTTAGCTGGCGTTATTGTTGTACTGTGTTTACTGTTTGCGCTGGTTTACAAGGCCTTAATGATTGGTCGTAAATGTCTTGAAAGTGGTTTGCTGTTTGGTGGATTTCTGGCATTTGGCTTTGGCTTTTGGTTTGCATTCCAAACCCTTGTTAACGTTGGTGCTGCTGCAGGTATTGTTCCAACTAAAGGTCTAACGCTACCACTTATCAGTTACGGTGGTTCCAGTTTATTTATTATGGCAGCTGCGGTTGCCATTCTGATTCGTATTGATTTTGAGCAGCGCGTCGCGGAGAAATTTGAGTCAGCAGAGCCGGCTGAAATTGATGATGAAGCGCTTGATAATATGGACGGAGCGGTGCAGCAAGTTGCTATCGATCCTGAGGCTTTACTTAGTGAGCCTACTCAATTAAATAATGATAAAAAAGACGCTCATGGCAAAGAATAAACGTTTATTAGTAATGGCGGGTGGTACTGGCGGTCATGTTTTTCCTGGTCTTGCTGTTGCACAAAAATTGCAACAACAGGGGTGGGAGATCCGCTGGTTAGGTACCGCAGATCGTATGGAAGCCGATTTAGTGCCTAAGCATGGCATTGAAATCGATTTCATCAAAGTGAAAGGGTTACGTGGTCAAGGTGTACTGCGTTTACTGACTGCACCATTTAAGATTGTGGGGGCTATTTTACAAGCCCGTAAATATATTAAAGCATGGCAGCCTGATGTTGTACTTGGCATGGGAGGTTATGTTAGCGGTCCTGGCGGTGTTGCGGCTTGGTTATCAGGTGTTCCTGTTGTATTGCATGAGCAAAATGCCGTAGCAGGTTTAACGAATCAGTGGCTGTCAAAAATTGCCGCTAAAGTACTACAAGCATTTCCAGGAGCATTTCCAAATAAAGACGTTGTGGGCAATCCTGTTCGCCATGATGTGACAGTTCTACCAGCTCCTGCAGAACGATTTTCAGAGCGTACAGGGCCGATTCGTATTTTGGTGATGGGCGGCAGTCAGGGTGCACGTATTTTGAACCAAACCATGCCTGAAGTGGCAAAGGTGTTAGGCGATAGCGTTACCATTTGGCACCAAGCAGGTAAAGGTAGCCAGCAATCAACAGAACAAGCTTATAACGAACAAACCACCACACCTCACAAAGTTACTGAGTTTATTGATGATGTTGCTGCCGCTTATAGTTGGGCTGATTTAGTGGTTTGTCGCTCTGGGGCGCTAACAGTTTCTGAATTGTCTGCTGCCGGTGTTGGTGCCATCTTTATTCCATTTATGCACAAAGATCGTCAACAAGCACTCAATGCCGATCATTTGGTGCAATGTGGCGCTGCAAAAATGATTGAGCAAATGGATTTGACGGCGTCAAGTTTAGCGAATGAAATTCAACAATTAGATCGTCATACGCTTGAAACAATGGCGTGTGCTGCACGAGAAGCTGCTATTATCGATGCCGATGAACGAGTAGCTAACGTGATTAAATCACTAGTAAAAAATTAATACGGGAACAAAGTGATGAATAAACTGGATAACCAGCAATTAGCAAAAATTCGTACAATGGTGCCAGAGATGCGCCGTGTTGAGCGAATTCACTTTGTTGGCATTGGTGGTGCAGGTATGAGCGGTATTGCTGAAGTACTTGTAAACGAAGGCTACCGTATTAGTGGTTCTGACATTGCGCCGAATGCTGTAACAAACCGTTTGACAGCGAAAGGTGCAGAGATCTTTTTTGGTCATTCAGCTGAAAATATTCAAGGTGCTAGCGTTGTTGTTGCTTCTACGGCAATTAGCAAAGAAAACCCTGAGCTGATGGCGGCGACTGAATTGCGAATTCCTGTTGTACGCCGTGCTGAAATGTTAGCAGAACTAATGCGCTATCGTCATGGTATCGCTATTGCTGGTACGCACGGTAAGACAACAACGACAGCATTAACGACACAGATTTATTCTGAAGCTGGCTTAGATCCAACGTTTGTTAATGGTGGCTTAGTAAAAAGTGCAGGTACTAATGCACGTTTAGGTTGCAGTCGTTATTTAATCGCAGAAGCAGATGAAAGTGATGCCTCTTTCTTGCATCTTCAACCTATGGTGTGTGTGGTCACTAACATTGAAGCTGATCATATGGATACTTATGGCGGCGATTTTGAAGTATTAAAGCAAACCTTCATTGATTTCCTACATAACCTACCATTTTACGGGTTGGCGGTAATGTGTATTGATGATCCTGTGGTACGTGAATTACTGCCGCGTGTGGGTCGTCCAATGCTAACTTATGGTTTTGCAGAAGACGCAGGTGTTCGCATTACAAATTATACGCAAACAGGACAGCAAGGTCATTTCACTGTATTACGCAAAGATAAACCAGCGCTTAATATCACCTTAAATATACCCGGTAAGCATAATGCTTTAAATGCAACGGCAGCGATTGCTGTTGCTACAGAAGAAGGCGTTGATGATGATGCTATCATGCGCGCGTTAATTGAGTTTGAGGGGACGGGTCGACGTTTTGATCATTTAGGGGAGTTTGAAACGGGCAATGGTAACGTAATGCTGGTGGATGATTATGGTCATCACCCAAGCGAAGTGGATGTAACGATTCAAGCTGCACGTGCTGGGTGGGCGGATAAACGCTTAGTGATGATTTTCCAGCCTCACCGTTATAGTCGTACTCGTGATCTCTATGATGATTTTGCAAACGTCCTCGATCAAGTGGATGTATTAGTGATGCTTGATGTTTATTCTGCTGGTGAAGCACCTATTGCTGGAGCTGATGGTCGAGCGTTATGTCGTACTATTCGCTCTCGTGGCAAAATTGATCCTATTTTCGTACCTGAAGCCGAAGAGTTGCCAGCCATTCTTGCAAATATTATTCAAAATGATGATTTAGTTTTGACACAAGGTGCAGGTGATGTCGGCAAAATAGCGCGTCAGCTAGCAGAAATGAAGTTGAATATCGAGACGATGAAAAAAGACGTATAAATTAGTATATGGCAACATGTATACGTCGAAAATGATAATAGCTGGCTATAGATTGTGTAGACAATAGCCAGTTATTTTGTTTTTTTCGATATTTTGGTAGATATATACAAAATTATTCTCAGGTTGTGTACATAAAACGCCTCATGAGTGTTGGAGTGGGTCGAGTTGCTCGGTATAATCGTTTAACTTTGCTTATAACATCTGAGATAGCTGTCAGCTAATTTATACCTATATGGTAAGGTGAAGCTGAATGAGTAAAGCGAAGAGTAAACAATGACTGAAGAAGTCGTAGACCAAGAGTATATACACCCATCGCCAAAAAAGTGGTCGCGCTGGGGTGGATTGGCGTTTTTCCTCTTTGTCATTGGTTTTACGGTTTGGTTATTCAGTGCAACAAAAAGCTGGATGACAGATACTAACCGACTGCCCTTGTCACAATTAGTGATTCAAGGACAATTGCATTATCTAACCAAAGACAATGTACGCCAGACGATATTAACAATTGATCATCTTGGTACTTTCATGACCCAAGATGTTAATACTATTCAGGCTCATGTAGAGGCACTGCCGTGGGTTGCTCATGCTGCAGTACGAAAACAATGGCCTGATACGATCAAAGTTTTCATTGTAGAAAACCAACCAGTAGCGCAATGGGATCATAAATATTTGGTTAATAAAGAGGGCCAAGTATTTAAAGCGCCTGCTGAGCAAGTTGCAGATTTAAACCTTACTAACCTCTCTGGCCCTGAGGCTAGCAGTGAAGAAGTATTAGCTGCATTGCGAGAAATGCGTCCCTTACTGAAGAACGCTGGCTTAAGTATCGCGTCGTTATCATTAAATGAACGTCGAGCTTGGCGAATCTTATTAGCCAATGGCATTACGCTTGACTTGGGCCGAGAGGCTCGAATGGAGCGTCTTAAGCGTTTTATCGAAATTTATCCAGAATTAGTAAAACTGAATAAACCGATAAAATATGTGGATTTGCGTTATGATACTGGCGCAGCTGTGGGTTGGAAAACAATACCGGAACATGATGCTCATGTATCGGATACCAAATAAGAGCGTGTGTTAATGACTAAGGCTGCAGATCAAAAACTTATCGTAGGTCTTGATATCGGCACATCCGAAGTTACGGCTTTGGTTGGGGAAGTGCTGCCCGATAACACGGTGAATGTTATCGGAATGGGAAGCAGTCCGTCACGCGGAATGGACAAAGGCGGGGTCAATGACCTTGAATCTGTTGTTAAATCAGTACAACGAGCCGTTGATAAAGCTGAATTAATGGCTGAATGCCAAATCAGTTCCGTGTACTTGTCGTTATCAGGTAAACATATTAGTTGCCAAACAGAAAAAGGCATGGTGCCAATTTCTGAAAAAGAAGTGACACAAGACGACGTCGATAATGTTATTCATACGGCGAAGTCAGTAAAATTAAGCGATGAACAACGAACTTTACATGTAATTCCTCAGGAGTTTGCTATTGATTATCAAGAGGGGATTAAAAACCCTGTTGGTTTATCAGGAGTTCGTATGGAAGCCAGTGTTCATTTGATCACGTGTCACAATGACATGGCGAAAAACATCGTTAAAGCAGTAGAGCGTTGTGACTTGAAAGTTGATCATCTGATTTTTTCAGGATTAGCATCAAGCTATGCTGTACTGACACCGGATGAGCGAGAGCTCGGCGTATGTGTTGTCGATATCGGCGGCGGTACGATGGATCTTGCTATTTGGTCTGGTGGTGCATTACGACATGCGGCAGTAATTCCGTATGCGGGTAATGTAGTAACCAGTGATATTGCTTATGCATTTGGTACACCGCCGGGTGACGCTGAAGATATTAAAGTGAAATACGGCTGTGCGCTGAGTGAATTGGTGAGTAAAGATGCTAAGGTTGATGTCCCAAGTGTTGGAGGTCGACCATCTCGTAGCTTACAAAGCCAAACACTAGCAGAAGTGATAGAGCCTCGTTACAGCGAATTGCTGGGGCTGGTTAATCAAAAGCTGTTAACAGTACAAGAACAGTTGCGTGAAGCGGGTGTTAAACACCACTTAGCTGCGGGCATCGTCCTAACCGGGGGCGCTGCACAAATGGAAGGTTTGACAGAATGTGCAGAACGGGTGTTCCGTCACCAAGTGCGTATTGGCCAACCTTTAGAGTTAAGTGGTTTAACTGACTATGTTCAGGCCCCAACTTATGCAACTGCAGTAGGCTTACTGCATTACGGAAAGGACAGTCAATCATTTGATGAAAATGAATTAGAACCGAAACGTTCAGTTACTGGTTTATTTTCACGAATTAGTGGTTGGTTAAAAAAAGAATTTTAAACCTGATGCGAACAGGATAACGGAGAGAACACATGTTTGAACCGATGATGGAAATGTCTGATGAAGCGGTAATTAAGGTCATTGGCGTTGGCGGCGGCGGCGGTAATGCTGTCGATCACATGGTACGTGAATCTATCGAAGGCGTGCAGTTCATTAGTGTTAACACTGATGCACAAGCACTACGTAAAACAAGCGTAAGTACAGTTATTCAAATCGGTGGTGATATCACTAAAGGTTTGGGTGCGGGTGCTAACCCACAAGTAGGTCGTGATTCTGCACTAGAAGACCGTGAAGCAATCAAAAAAGAGCTAGAAGGCTCTGATATGATCTTCATTGCTGCTGGTATGGGTGGTGGTACTGGTACAGGTGCTGCTCCAATCATTGCTGAAGTGGCAAAAGAGCTAGGTATTCTTACTGTTGCGGTGGTGACTAAACCATTTAGCTTCGAAGGTAAGAAGCGTATGGCTTTTGCTGAGCAAGGTATCGATGAGCTTTCTAAGCATGTTGATTCATTGATTACGATTCCAAACGAAAAGCTACTAAAAGTACTTGGTCGTGGAATCACATTGCTTGACGCTTTTGCTAAAGCAAACGACGTGCTTAAGAACGCTGTTCAAGGTATTGCTGAGCTAATCACACGCCCTGGTATGATCAACGTCGACTTTGCTGACGTACGTACAGTAATGTCTGAAATGGGTCATGCGATGATGGGTAGCGGTGTTGCTTCTGGCGACGACCGTGCTGAAGAAGCGGCTGAAATGGCAATTTCTAGTCCATTACTAGAAGATATCGATCTAGCTGGTGCACGTGGTGTTCTTGTTAACATCACTGCAGGTATGGACATGCGTCTAGACGAATTCGAAACTGTGGGTAACACAGTGAAAGCATTCGCTTCTGATAACGCAACGGTTGTTATCGGTACATCTTTAGATCCAGATATGACTGATGAACTACGTGTAACAGTTGTTGCTACAGGTATTGGTAAAGAAGTGAAAGCGGATATTACGCTAGTGACTTCATCTAAGCCTGTTCAAGCGACAGTAGCACAAGAAAAAACAGTTGTTGCTGAAGAAAAGACAGTAACTAATAATGATGGTCAAGCGACGGCAGCTAAGCCACAAGCTGATCATGATTACTTAGATATTCCTGCATTTTTGCGTAAACAAGCTGACTAATATCTATAGTTAATAGGTGATGCTGATTGAGTATATAAAAACTCAATGAGACTAAATATATCGGTATTGAAATATTTGGTTTTATCGCAACATAATCAGTAACTTATTAGTGCCTTTAACGATTAGTTTAAAGGCACTCACTTAGCCTATGTCAAATTATTTTGGATATTTAGTAGCTTATGGTATTATTTATGCCCATTTCGCGTAATTGTGCCTGATAATGGGTGTTATTTAGCCTTGTTGCTTGTGACAAAAGTTTGTTTAACAGTTGAGATATGAGCAGATGATCAGACAACGTACACTTAAAAGCATTGTGCAAACGACTGGTGTGGGTCTCCACTCTGGACGTAAAGTGACGCTTATTCTGCGTCCTGCAGCCGCTAATACAGGCGTGATTTATCGTCGTACAGATTTAAATCCTCCTGTGGATTTTCCTGCAAATGCAGATTCTGTGCGTGATACCATGTTATGTACAGCTCTTGTAAATGAAGAGGGCGTGCGTATTTCAACGGTTGAGCACTTGAATGCAGCACTAGCAGGTATGGGTATCGATAACGTGATTATCGAAGTTAACGCACCTGAAATTCCTATTATGGATGGTAGCGCGAGCCCATTTATCTACCTGCTTCAATCTGCAGGCATTGAAACGTTGAATGCGCCTAAGCGTTTTTTACGTATCAAAAAACCTGTTCGCATTGAAGATGGCGACAAATGGGCGGAGCTCGTTCCTTATAACGGTTTCCGTCTGGATTTTGCTATCGAGTTTAACCACCCTGCGATTGAATCAGATCAGCAGCGTCTAGTGTTAGATTTTTCAAGTAAGTCTTTTGTTAAAAATATCAGTCGCGCTCGAACCTTTGGTTTCATGCGTGATATCGAATACTTACAATCACAAAACTTATGTTTAGGTGGTAGTTTCGATAACGCTATTGTACTGGATGATTATCGTATTCTTAATGATGATGGTTTGCGTTTTGACAATGAGTTAGTGACTCATAAAGTATTGGATGCCATTGGTGATCTCTACATGTGTGGTCATAACATTATTGGTGAAATGCGTGCTTATAAATCAGGACATGCATTAAACAACCAGTTATTACGTGCAGTACTTGCTGATCAAGAAGCCTATGAATGGTCCACTTTTGAAGATGAGCAGCAGGTACCGGTTACTTTTGCTCAACCAGGAATGGTTCTTGCTTAATACCAAATGCGAAAAGAATTAAAAAACGCCGAGCAGTTGCTCGGCGTTTTTGTATCTGGTTTTATTTACACTAACGTTTTTGTTTTTGTGCTAATAAAGCAAGGCGTTCTAAGCGTTTTTTTACTTTTTCTGGCGCGGTTGCGGCCGTTGCTAAGAGGTGCTGAGCAGCAACTTCTGTGATGGGCTTTTGTATAATATCGGGTATTTTTTCTTGTTGCTGCTTCTGTACTGCAGCAAGAGAAGGGTTCACTTTTATTTCAATATCTTGCAACTTAGGCAATAGCGTTTCTCGTAACTTCATCATCAAAGTGTGGCGTTCGTAATTAAGACGCATCGACCAAGCTGCAGATTCAGTTTCTACAATTAAAATACCTTGACGATAATTACTCACACGGCAATGTTCAGCACAATTGATATGCTGCTTTACCGCGGTATTTAACTGGCTTAATGCGATAGCTCGTTGTTGAATATTATTAAGCCCAGTTTGCTCTAAAAGATCCCCGGTAGTTTGGGGACGGTGATCTCTCATCGTCTGTGATCCTAAGTAATGATGTTGCTCAAAGTTGAAAAATTGCGGATATGATCCTAATTTTGCGAATATAAAAAGTGTTAAGCCTGCTTTTCTCATAGGCGATGACACTAATATGACTTATTATATCACTCATATAGGTTAATATATCTTGAAAGATGTACCTGCAAGTGTTGTTACTGCCAGCGTTGTATTTAAGCGTTAAATTGCCATCTCGTTTTATTTGGTGATGGTTATTGATGAAGCCCCCTTGAAAAGTGGTTTTCATGACGCAATATTAGTATGACACAGTTTCAGGATTATCCTCTTAGTCACCATTGTGGCGATTCTAGTGGGACAGGGATTGCTTACGGTCCCCCAGAGAATGAAACCAGATTAAGCGATTCAGCAATAGATACGCTGATATAACAAAGAGAAAACGGCATCGCCATGTTATCAAAACTACTGACTAAAGTTATCGGTAGCCGTAACGACCGCACTCTGCGTCGTATGCGCAAAATTGTTGATCAAATCAATAAGCTAGAGCCTCAATTTGAAAGCCTACAAGATCATGAGCTGAAAGCAAAAACAGCTGAATTTCGTGAGCGTTTAGAGCAAGGTGAAACGCTAGATCAACTACTACCAGAAGCCTTCGCGACCGTTCGTGAAGCATCCAAGCGTATTTACGGTATGCGCCACTTCGATGTCCAGCTGCTTGGCGGTATGGTATTGAATGATTGTAAAATTGCAGAAATGCGTACCGGTGAAGGTAAAACTCTGACAGCAACTCTTCCTTCATACTTAAATGCTTTAACAGGTAAAGGCGTTCATATCGTAACCGTGAACGATTACCTAGCAGCACGTGATGCCGAAACTAACCGTGAGTTATTTGAATTCCTCGGCATGACTGTAGGTGTAAATGTTCCTAATATGTCACCACCGGCAAAAAAAGAAGCGTATGCCGCAGATGTCCTTTATGGAACAAATAACGAATTTGGCTTTGACTACTTGCGCGATAATATGGCATTCCGTCCAGAAGATCGTGTTCAACGCGAACGTTTCTTCGCAGTAGTCGATGAAGTTGACTCCATCTTAATCGATGAAGCACGTACTCCGCTTATCATTTCAGGTCCTGCTGAAGACAGCTCTGAAATGTACATTAAGATCAATGAATTAATTCCTTTACTAGTTCGTCAAGATAAAGAAGATAGTGAAGAGTACCGTGGTGAAGGTCACTACACAGTCGATGAAAAATCGAAGCAAGCTTATTTAACTGAAAATGGTCAGGAGTTTGTTGAAGAGCTATTGATTAAAAATGGCTTAATGGCAGAGCACGATACCTTGTACTCTCCAGCAAACATTAGCTTGTTGCACCACGTAAACGCGGGTTTACGTGCACACGTGTTATTTGAAAAAGACGTTGATTACATCGTTCAAGATGACGAAGTGATCATCGTTGATGAACACACTGGTCGTACCATGCCGGGTCGTCGCTGGTCAGAAGGTCTTCACCAAGCCGTTGAAGCGAAAGAAGGCGTGAAGATCCAAAACGAGAACCAAACGTTAGCATCGATTACTTTCCAGAACTACTTCCGTTTATACGATAAGCTTTCTGGTATGACAGGTACGGCTGATACTGAAGCGTTTGAATTCCAGTCTATCTACGGTCTAGATACGGTTGTACTTCCTACTAACCGTCCAATGGCGCGTATCGATAACGGTGACTTGGTTTACATGACAGAAACTGAAAAGTTTGCTGCAATTAGCCAAGATATCAAAGAGCGTGTACAAAACGGTCAGCCTTGTTTGGTGGGTACGGTATCGATTGAAAAATCAGAGTTACTGTCTAATGCGCTTAAGAAAGAAGGCATTAAACATAACGTACTAAACGCAAAATTCCACGAAAAAGAAGCGGATATTATCGCAGAAGCGGGTGCGCCGGGTGCGGTAACTATTGCAACTAACATGGCCGGTCGTGGTACCGATATCATGCTGGGTGGTTCGTGGAAGACTGATGTTGAAAAACTCGATAATCCAACTGATGATCAAATCGCGAAGATCAAAACCAAATGGCAAGAAAAACATGATGCAGTCTTAGCGTCAGGTGGCTTGCACATCATTGGTACTGAGCGTCACGAATCTCGTCGTATCGATAACCAGCTACGTGGTCGTGCGGGTCGTCAGGGGGATGCAGGTTCTTCTCGTTTCTACTTATCTATGGAAGATGGCTTAATGCGTATCTTCGCTTCAGATCGTGTTTCAGGCATGATGAAGAAGTTAGGTATGGAGCAAGGCGAAGCGATTGAGCACCCTTGGGTATCAAAGGCTATCGAGAACGCGCAACGTAAAGTTGAAGGTCGTAACTTCGATATTCGTAAGCAGTTGCTTGAATTTGATGATGTTGCTAACGATCAGCGTAAAGTGGTTTACGAATTACGTGATGAATTAATGCATGCTGAAGATATCAGCGAAATGATTGAGCACAACCGTGAAGACGTGCTAAATGCATTAATGGATAGCTATATTCCACCACAATCGCTTGAAGAAATGTGGGATATCAAAGGGCTAGAAACTCGCCTGAAAGATGATTACGATCTTGAGTTACCAATTCAACACTGGCTTGATACCGAAGATAAACTTTACGAAGAAGCACTTCGTGAGCGCATTGTAGAAAAAGCGCTTGAAGTTTACCGTGAGAAAGAATCAGTTGTTGGTGCTGAAGTGCTACGTAACTTCGAGAAAACAGTGATGCTACAGAACCTTGATACGCTATGGAAAGAACACTTAGCGGCAATGGATCACTTGCGTCAAGGTATTCACTTACGTGGTTATGCACAGAAGAACCCTAAGCAGGAATACAAGCGTGAATCGTTTGAATTGTTTGAAGAAATGCTAGATAACTTGAAGAGTGATGTTGTTTCTATCTTAAGTAAGGTACGTGTACAGCAGCAGGAAGAAGTTGATCGCATGGAAGAAGAGCGTCGTCAAATGGCAGAAATGCTAGCACGTCGTCAACAGTTCCAGCATCAAAGTGCAGAAAGCCAAATCACTGATGAGTCATCAGAAGAGCCTGAAGCTCAACAAGGTACTTACGAGCGTGAAGAGCGTAAAGTAGGTCGTAATGAGCCTTGTCCTTGTGGTTCTGGTAAGAAGTACAAGCAATGTCACGGTAAGATCAATTAAGATTGTTTTTATTGTAGATACTAAAAAAGTCGCTCTAGGGCGACTTTTTTATTGGCTGAAAATCAAGGCTAATGATGTAGATTCTAGTGGATCTTCAGCTAATTTATTAAGCGAAAGACTGCTGTATTTTATCGAGTACAGCTTGATTAGCATCAGGGAAAGGGTAATCAGCAAGTGCATTGATAGCGACCCACTCCCCCGGTTGACCTTCTTTACCAAAGGCTTCGCCATCAAATTGATGGATCAGAAAGAAATCAAACTTTAATGATTTATCTGAATAATCATGAGCAAGGCTAATAAAAGGTTCAACGTCAGTGGCATGAATACCGACTTCTTCTTGCAGTTCACGGATAACCGCTTGCTTTGCTGTTTCACCTGTTTCTACTTTTCCGCCAGCAAACTCCCATAAGCCACCTTGATGCGCTTTATCGGCACGGCAGGTAATGAAAATATGCTTTTTCTCTGTATCTAAAATAATGCCTGCCGCAATCCAAACTTGCTTTTTATCCATACTGTTAGTAACCCATATCGTCAGACCAGCCATCTGAATCTGATAGATCAGGTGCACCGGGAATAGATTTTTCTTCTTCCGCCCATTCGCCAAGATCGATCAATTGACAGCGTTTGCAGCAAAAAGGACGAAATGGACTCTGCTCACCCCAAACCACTTCAGTTTTACAGGTAGGACACTTTACGACAGTAATATTGGTATTGGTTGTTGATTGAGACACAAAAACCTCAGCAAATGGCTAATTTAAATTCAATATCGCTTGCGACAGGATCTCCTTCCACAAAGGGAGAGAAACGAATAGCAAAGCGACTACGATGTCCCGATATCATAGGATAAACGCCATCTTTAGCGCAAATTTCTAGCCGTAATAAACAGGCATCTTCAGCGTCATACTGGAAGAAGCCATTACGGGCATGATTGGTTTTATATTGTGCGCTTTCTCGGGTTAACTTCAACCAGAGATTGAGTGCTTCGTTAAGTTCTGAAAGCTCATGTAACCAGCTTTTCATTGCCTGTTGTTTGTGTTCATCGCTAAGGTGCAGCCAGTGATGTAATGACGGCAGATCAAAACAACAACTACCACCTGGAATCGAGAAACGTTGTTTTATACTGGAAAGAAAACGATCTTCTCGTAGATTCTGTCCTAGGCGAGGAGATGAAATTAACGCTTTATGGGCTTGCTCCATCGAATCGATCATTTGTTGCAGCGCATACTCGTCAACACCATCAATGTTTAACCAATTCATCAGTTGCTGACGTTGTTTCTCTATATCTTTGGCAAGATCGGTTTTAACTTGTACTTGGTCTAAGATCTCAAGCAAATCAAAAAGGGCATGGAAGAAGATTTTATATTGCCAAGGATCATTTTGGTTGCTGCTGTGATGCATTTGTTGCAAGAGATAATCAAGGCGTAAATAAATACGGACTTTTTCTGTCAAAGGGTGTTCATAGCGCGTCATTTGCGTAGCTTGCATAAAGGGAATACCAAACAGGAGCCAAGATCGTAATAAGAATTATCATAGTTAAGACGTCATTTTACTACAGCTCATGATCCATTTTGAGATATTGCCTGTGAAGTTGCGCGATTTGTAATGTTAATGCTGGACTATCACCAAAATTAGTAATGACATCATCTGCGGCATCCAACCGTTGTTGGCGCGTTGCTTGGCTCGCTAAGATATTTTTGATTTGCTCAATTGAGACATTATCACGTTGTTGTGTTCGTTCGATTTGGGTTTGCTCATCGACATCAACAACCAATAAACGATTGGTGAGGGTTTGTAGATTATTCTCAACCATCAATGGCACGACTAATAAACAATAGGGAGATTTGCTTAATTTAATATCATGGAGTATTTTTTCACGGATCAAAGGGTGAAGTAGCTCATTTAACCATTGCTTTAATTCAGGTTGACTAAAAATAGCCTCACGCAGTTTTGCCCGATTTAACGTACCATCTTTAAGTAAAATATCAGCACCAAGTTTTTCGATAATAGTGTTCAAACCGACGGTATTCGGCTCGACGACTTCACGTGCAACAATATCGGCATCAATAATATCAATGCCGTAGTTATCAGCAAATAAGTTAGCAACCGTGGTTTTACCGCTACCAATTCCGCCTGTTAGGCCAATGACAATACTCATTATCTACATTCCTAAGTACGAAGTAACATACCAATTCACAATAGGCTCGCCCCATAACAATGCAATCCAACCCGCAACCGCAAGGTAAGGGCCGAATGAGAACGGGGTTTGGTTATCGGCATCTTGCATTTTCAGTAATACAATACCGCACAGCGCGCCGACTAAAGATGAGAGTAACACTACAAACGGTAGTAATTGCCAGCCAAGCCATGCACCTAATGCGGCGAGCAATTTAAAGTCGCCATAGCCCATGCCATCTTTTTTAGTCAGTAACTTAAAGACCCAGAATACGCTCCACAGCGATAAGTAACCCGCAATTGCACCAATCACCGAATCAGTTAGTGATACAGGGCTAATACCCATTACAGAGAGCAAAATACCCGCCCACATTAGCGGTAAGGTAATTTGATCGGGCAGGAGCATTTTATCGATATCGATAAAGGTAAGCGCAATTAACGCGAAGGTGAAAAAGATCACCGCGATTGCCCACCATGTTGGTGGCAACATCAGTGATACGGTTAAGCTCAATGCTGCGGTCAGTAATTCAATAGCAGGGTAGCGTTTGCTGATCGGCGCTTTGCACTCTTTGCATTTACCGCCCAGAGCAAGCCAGCTGATCACTGGAATATTCTCCAGCGCACTAATAGCGTGATTGCAGTGTGGGCAGCGAGAACGTGGCACACTTAAATTAAAGACCGAATCGTCTGGCTTGTTATCCATTTCAGGAAAACATTCTTGGCACTCTTTACGCCATTGACGCTCCATCATGATCGGCAAGCGGTAAATCACCACATTTAAAAAACTGCCTACCAATAGACCAAAAATAACGGCAAAAAGGGGATATAACCAAGGGTAATAGGAAAGTACTGCCATGTGAGGATCTCTTAAAAATTAGGCGGTTATTGTAAGGCAAACGGCTAGGTGTTCCTAGCCGATGATTATGGGAAATGAATACAGTGATTAACTTATAAGGTGGTTACTAAAATAGTATTAACCGATCACACTCATTAAACTAAAGATTGGCATATACATAGCAACCAGTAAGCCACCGATTAAGCCACCCAAAATAATAATAATGAAAGGCTCTAAAATTTGCCCGAGGTTATCAACGGTATTATCAACATCGGCTTCATAGATTTGTGCCATCTTATTCAGCATGTCATCAAGTGAGCCAGATTCTTCGCCAATCATTACCATTTGCAGCATGAGTTCGGGAAAAACCCCTGATTGACGTAGGGCTAAATACAGTGGCATACCGCCAGCGGTACTTTCATAAACTTCTTCAATCGCCTTTTCGATATACAAGTTACCACAGGTTCTTCCTGCTGATTGAATACCGGATAAAAGCGGAATGCCTGCTGTAAAGGTGGTGGCTAAAGTACGAGCAAAGCGAGAAATAGTAGCTTTAAGTAACACATCACCAAAAATAGGCAGTTTTAGTACAAATTTATTGGCTTTATAGCGAAAATCATCGGATTTTTTATAAAAATAACGATACAGGAAAACGGCTATTCCAACGCCAGCTCCAAGATAAATTCCATAATCAATTAAAAAATCGGATGCCTTAATAACTAGTTGGGTAAAAATCGGTAATTCAGCGCCAAAACCATCAAATATTGCTGCAAATTCAGGAATCACAAATAACAACATAACAACAGTAACAATAACTGCTGTTAATGTGACCATTGCAGGATAAATCATCGCTTTTATGACTTTCTTGCGCATTGCTTCATTTTTTTCACGGTATACCGCAATACGTGCAAACACTTGTCCTAAGTGGCCGGTTTGTTCACCGGTAGCGACTAAATCACAGAAGAATTTATCAAACAGAGGAGAGCTTGAGCGCATGGCACTAGACAGCGAGGCGCCAGATTCGACTTGGGTAGTAATTTGCAGCAAAGTAGCGCGCATTTCGGCTTTATTATAACTGCTTGCCATCAGTTGCAGAGCTTGTACTACAGGCACGCCAGATTCGATCATGGTAGCAAGCTGACGGGTTACTGCGGTGACATCTTCACCTTTCATTTGATCGCGCATTTTGGTCAAAAAAGAGGGTGAGGTTTTCTTGATTTTTTTAACCACAATTTTCTGTTCAAGCAGTTGGTGACGCACTTCTTGCTCCTGAAAACCTAAAGTGGTGCCTGAGACTTTACGTCCTGCTTGGTTAGTTCCCCGCCAGTTGTAATAACGAATTTTAGTGGCTGCTGTACTCATAAGCGGAATTCTCTATCAAACAATTAATACAAAGTAGGGAAGGTTATAATTGTAATACCCGTTGTAATTCGGCAAGGCTGGTAATGCCGTCAGTTAGCTTTTCAATGCCGGATTCTTTAAGCCGTTTCATCCCTTGCTGGGCGGCAATATCTTCTAATTGTAGCGCGGTAGCATTGGTCATTAAGGCTTCGGCGATCTCACGGCTAAACACCATGACTTCATAAATACCAACGCGTCCTGCATAGCCTTTGTTGCAATCATCACACCCAGCGTTATTGGCTTTATACACACTGGTGTTTTGCGGCAGGTTTAAACGTTGACAGGTAATTGGGTCAAGTGGGTGTGGTTGTTTGCAGCTTTTGCATAAACGACGGGCAAGACGCTGGGCGATAATTAAGCTCAGAGATGAAGCGAGGTTAAAATCTTCTACCCCCATATTGGTTAAACGGGTAATGGTTTCAGCGGCAGAATTCGTATGCAAGGTTGATAATACTAAGTGTCCCGTTTGGGCAGCTTTTACTGCGATTGATGCGGTTTCTAAATCACGAATTTCCCCTACCATCACAATGTCGGGATCTTGACGCAAAAATGAACGCAGAGCGTCAGCAAAGCTTAAACCAACTTGCTGATTAATTTGTACTTGGTTAATACCGGGCAGGTTAATTTCTACTGGATCTTCGGCAGTCGAAATATTGCGCTCATCGGTATTTAAAATATTTAGCCCAGTATATAGCGAAACGGTTTTACCACTACCTGTTGGGCCGGTAATTAATATCATCCCTTGTGGGCGCTCAAGGGCGGTTAAATAATCAGATTTTTGTTTATCGTTATAGCCTAAAATATCAATATTAAGATTAGCGGCTGAGCTATCTAATATCCGTAGTACGACTTTTTCACCCCACAGCGTCGGCAGGGTCGAAACACGTAAATCAATCGCCAAGTTATCAGAGAGTTTTAGTTTTATTCGTCCATCTTGTGGCTGACGGCGCTCGGCAATATTGAGTTTCGACATTACCTTTAAACGGGTCGATAAACGGCGAGATAAACTAGCAGGGGGAGTTAAATGTTGATGCAGAATACCGTCACAGCGAAAGCGAATCCGGTAGTTATGCTCATAAGGTTCAAAATGAATATCAGAGGCTTTACGACGTACAGCGTCTAATAATACCTGGTTGATATAGCGGGTAACGGGGGCGCTGTCTTGGCTTAAATCGGTAGCGTCATCAAGTTCTGCATCGCTAATATCAACCAGTTCACCTAAGTCAGCATCACTAACCTGTTTGCTGTGGCTGGTTTCACCAATATCACTGCCATAAACACGGCGAATGGCTGATTCTAATTGTTTGTTTTCTAAAATTAGAAACTCAACTGTTTTGCCCACGGCAAAACGAAATTCGTCTTGCGCATCCATATTGGTGGGATCGCTGACGCCTAAAAATAGGCTATTGGCATCTTGGGTTAATGGCAGGGCACGGTGACGTAGCACTAACTCACGTTGGTAAACACTTTGACAACAACCATCATAGTCATAATGGTGAACATCGACTTTTTGTAAGCCAAATAAATTAGCGAGGTTATCGGCTAAATCTAAATCGCTTAATACCCCTAAACGGGTTAAGGCGGTCGGGACGTTAATCCCTTCCGCCGTCACAAACTCGACCACTTGTTGTTCTTGCTCTGGGCTAATTAAATTAGCTTGAGCTAAGATGGATGCGAGGTTGGTTTGCATATTAAGTTATGGAGTTGGTTCACCACAGCCTTTAGGTAAAGCCGCTGGGTCGATCGTTAAACCAGATTTTGGAGTAAAGGTACATTTCCAACCACTAGCACTACGTACAAACTGCGCATCACTACCATCAACTGCTGATTTTGAATTAAATAGGAATTTGATTGTTCCATTTGCACCACTGGTATCAATAAAGCTAAGTGCACCTAGTGAGCTCATATCTGTCGCTCCACCTACAGCAGTAAAACTAGTTGGGAATACGCTATTTTCTTGAATATACAAGTCTGTGTTAGTTAACAAACCTCGTGCTGTTGCTACACCTGATGCTATATCTGATTTAACGATATAGTTTTTGTATGTTGGAATTGCAATAGCACTTAATACGCCAATGATTGCTACAACGATGAGCAATTCAATAAGTGTAAAACCCTGTTGTTTTTTCATTTCTCTGTCCTTAAGTAACAAAATAATAAATGAGTTAACTTCATAAATTCGCGAATGGAATTAAGTTCAGAATAGAGGCTTTATTGTTAGAGTGAATAACGAAAAAGGGATAGCTCGGCACGGGTGGTAAAAATAAATTGTGTGTTACAGAAGTTGCAAAGCTCAAAGCGAGTAACCGCTCGTAATTAGATTTGATTTTTATAAAATTCAGTAAGATGTGAAGTAGAAAGAGAAAAATTAGTGGTTATTTTTCTCTTTCTTTATAAATTAAGGTACCAGTTCAATATTTGTGTCACAAAAAATTGATAGTGAATAGGTGTTATTTAAAGCGCATCGATAAGTCCATCGCTTTAACGTGCTTAGTCAGTGCACCTACCGAAATATAATCCACCCCCGTTTCAGCACATTCGCGGATATTGCTAAGGGTAATATCCCCTGAGTTTTCTAATGCCACACGTCCAGCGTTAAACGCGACGGCTTCACGCATCATGGCTAAGGTAAAGTTATCCAGCATCACAATATCAGCGCCGGCTTCAATGGCTTGTTTTAGCTCTGCCAGACTTTCGGTTTCAACTTCGACAGGTTTATTTGGGTTAAGCTGTTTTGCTGTAGTAATCGCTTGTTCAATACCACCACAAGCAATGATGTGGTTCTCTTTTATAAGGTAGGCATCAAACACGCCAATACGGTGGTTAAAGCCACCGCCACAAGTCACGGCATATTTTAAAGCGCTACGCAGACAAGGAACGGTTTTACGGGTATCGAGTAGGCGAGTGTTGGTGCCTTCTAACTGTTTTACATATTCAGCAGTTAATGTCGCGCAACCGGATAGGGTTTGAATAAAGTTCATCGCGTTACGCTCACCAGTAAGTAGTGCTCGTGACGGGCCTGATAGGGTACACAAGGTTTGATTAGGCTCGACTACATCACCATCTTCTACGTGCCAATCAATGGTGACTTCGCCACCGAGTTGTTTAAATACTTCATCAGCCCACATTTTGCCGCAAAATACGCCATGTTCGCGGGTAATGATGGTGGCAACGCCTTGGCTATCGGCAGGAATTAGATTGGCAGTAATATCGAGATTGGCATCAATCTCGCCACCTAAATCTTCGCGAAGTGTATCGGCAACAGTACGGCTGATCTCGATTGGGAGAAGTTGTTTAAGGTAAGCGAGGCGGGCACTGCTATCGTGTTTGTGTTCCATATCTGTCTTCTTGTATCCATTGCGCGTTTAGCAGCAAAAGTGCTGCGAATGATGGCGCAAATCATACCGTGAGAAAGCAGTAGGATAAAGTGAATACGGGTTAATCGAATGTTAATAACCAAATATTTGGTTGTTTCTATCTATTACTGCGATAGGCAAAAGCGATGAGAGGAAATTAGCTTTTCAATATAAGCTGATGATACTTTACCTGCTAATCTGGTTTTAGTAACACGTAAATAGAAGAAAGATTATGACGTTATTGATTAACGATGATCATTGGTTACAGACAGCAAGGCGTGTGCCATCCCCTTTTTGTGATAATAGACCTCATGACGAGATGTCATTGCTGGTGGTACATAATATAAGCTTACCACCGGGTAAATTTGGTGGTCCTTATATTGAGCAGCTGTTTACTGGGCAATTAAACCCTGCAGATGATCCGTATTTTGAAATTATTCATCAGTTTCGTGTTTCTGCTCACTGTTTGATACGCCGAGATGGTGAAATAGTGCAGTTTGTGCCTTTTAATCAGCGTGCTTGGCATGCGGGGGTATCAAAGTTTGACGATCGGGATAAGTGTAATGACTTTTCAATTGGCATCGAATTAGAAGGCACAGATCACCTGCCGTATACTTCTGAACAATATCAAATGCTGACAAAATTGACTCAATCTTTGATGAGCCGTTATCCCGCTATCACCCGAGAGCGTGTAACAGGGCATGAATTTATTGCCCCTGGACGAAAAACCGATCCTGGTTTATCGTTTGATTGGCGACGGTTTAAAAAACAGCTTTAAAAGGGCAGTTATTAGACTAAAGTTTTATTTACGAATGGAAATTGGTCAAATTGGTCTGACCAATTTTCATAATCACTCTGCTTTTTATTCCTTCCTATCACCTTTTTCGTTGCTTGGCTGTTTCTAGCTCTGAATATGTAATGTTTTATTAATAAGTCAAAAGTTTAAATTTTTGTTAAAACCAACTTCGTTCTATGATTTCAATCAAGTTGTGTGTGGACATCTTTATTTATTTCTGTAAACTTTCACTCGGTAAAACAATTGGTAATACCAATTATCCGATGATTCGGTCTTTATGAAACGGGATTAATATAAGAAGCGTCGATAAAAATGACTTATAAACGCATTAAACAACCAAAGCTTTCTGATGCTATTGAGCAGGAATTGGAGCGCTTGATTTTAGAGGGAATTTTGTCCCCAGGTCAGCAATTACCTCCAGAGCGAGAGTTGGCAAAACAATTCGATGTTTCTCGTCCTTCCGTTCGTGAGGCGATCCAACGTTTAGAAGCAAAGCATTTGCTTACTCGTCGCCAAGGCGGCGGAACATTCGTAAAAGAAAAGTTATGGCAAAGTTTTTCTGAACCCTTATTGGATCTATTAGCGACTCATCCGGAAACACAATTAGATTTATTGGAAGCTCGCCATGCGCTAGAAGGCTTAGCCTCTTATTTTGCGGCATTGCGAGGTAACGAAGAAGATTTTGTTCGCATTCGCGATTGTCATCAGCGTATTCAAGACGCGCAGCAACAAGGGGATTTACCCTTAGAAGCTCGCGCGGTGATGCAATATCTTATTGCGGTAACAGAATCGGCTCACAATGTGGTGTTACTGCATATTATTCGTAGTTTAGCGCCGCTACTTGAGCAAAACGTATTACAAAATTTCGAACTCCTAAACCGCCGACCTGAGGTGGTGGAGAAAGTAAGAAAGCACCGAGCTAATATTGTGCAGGCGATTGTTTCTGGTGAGCCTGAAAAGGCCCGTGAAGCATCGCACGCACATTTGGCTTACATCGAGGAAACCTTGTTGGATTTATCGCGTGAAGATAGCAGGCGTGAACGCTCTCTTCGTCGGATTCAACAGCGCAAGGACGGGTTAGAGTCTTAACTTCATACCTAAAAACGAAGTTAGACCTAGTCGCGACATTGTTAGTAGATTATCAACGAAAGGATAGATCGCATGTCTGAAGTCATGAAAAGTGACGTGGATGTACTGGAAACTCAAGATTGGTTAGAAGCACTTGAATCAGTAGTCCGTGAAGAAGGTGTAGAACGCGCACAGTTCTTACTTGAGCAAGTATTAGAAAAAGCTCGTTTAGATGGTGTAGATATGCCGACTGGCGTAAACACAAACTACATCAACACAATTCCAGCAGCACAAGAACCCGCGTATCCAGGTGATGTAACATTAGAGCGTCGTATCCGTTCTATCATCCGTTGGAACGCAATCATGATCGTTCTACGTGCATCTAAGAAAGATTTAGACTTAGGCGGCCACATGGCTTCTTACCAGTCTGCTTCTGCTTTTTACGAAGTATGTTTCAACCACTTCTTCCGTGCGCCTAACGATGTTGATGGCGGTGATTTGGTTTACTACCAAGGTCACATTTCTCCAGGAATTTACTCTCGTGCGTTTGTTGAAGGTCGTCTAACTGAAGAGCAGCTAGATAACTTCCGTCAAGAAGTTGATGGTAAAGGTATTCCTTCATACCCACACCCTAAACTAATGCCTGAATTCTGGCAGTTCCCAACGGTTTCTATGGGCCTAGGTCCAATTTCTGCGATCTACCAAGCGCGTTTCCTTAAGTACCTAGAAGGTCGTGGCCTTAAAGATACTTCAGCTCAGCGCGTATACGCATTCTTGGGCGATGGTGAGATGGATGAGCCAGAATCACGTGGTGCTATTTCTTTCGCTGCGCGTGAGAAACTAGACAACCTATGTTTCCTAATCAACTGTAACCTTCAGCGTCTAGACGGCCCAGTAATGGGTAACGGTAAGATCATTCAAGAGCTTGAAGGTCTATTTAAAGGTGCTGGTTGGAACGTTGTTAAAGTGATCTGGGGTAACAACTGGGATGCACTACTAGCAAAAGATACGACGGGTAAGCTTCTACAGCTTATGAACGAAACTATCGATGGTGACTACCAAACATTCAAATCTAAAGATGGCGCTTACGTACGTGAGCATTTCTTTGGTAAGTACCCAGAAACTGCAGCACTTGTTTCTGACATGACTGATGAGCAAATCTTCGAGCTGAAGCGTGGTGGTCACGATTCTTCGAAACTATTTGCAGCATTTAACAATGCAAAAGAAACAAGCGGTAAGCCAACGGTGATCCTAGCTAAGACTGTTAAAGGTTACGGTATGGGTGAAGCGGCTGAAGGTAAGAACATCGCTCACGGTGTTAAGAAGATGGACATGACTCACGTTCAATACTTACGTGATCGTCTAGGTCTACAAGATCTTATCTCTGAAGAAGATCTTAAGGCTCTGCCTTACCTAAAACTGGAAGAAGGCTCTGCTGAGTACAACTACTTACACGCTCGTCGTGATGCGCTACACGGTTACACACCTAAGCGTAGTCCTAAGTTTACTCAAGAATTTAAAGTGCCTGAGCTTGATGCATTTGCGCCACTACTAAGTGAGCAGAAGCGTGAAATTTCAACCACTATGGCTTATGTTCGTGCGCTAAATATTCTTCTTAAAGATAAAGCAATCGGTAAGAACATCGTGCCAATTATCTGTGATGAAGCGCGTACGTTCGGTATGGAAGGTCTGTTCCGTCAGGTTGGTATCTACAACCCAGATGGCCAAACTTACACACCAGAAGATAAAGGCATTGTTTCTTTCTACAAAGAAGCAACATCTGGTCAGGTACTTCAAGAAGGTATCAACGAACTAGGTTCAATGGCATCTTGGGTTGCTGCTGCAACATCTTACAGCACCAACGATCTTCCAATGATCCCATTCTACATCTACTACTCAATGTTCGGTTTCCAACGTATTGGTGACATGGCATGGCTAGCAGGTGACCAACAAGCACGTGGCTTCCTACTAGGCGCTACTGCTGGTCGTACAACACTGAACGGTGAAGGTCTACAGCACGAAGATGGCCACAGTCATATTCTTGCAAACACAGTACCTAACTGTATCTCTTACGATCCAACGTTTGCTTACGAGCTAGCGGTTATCATGCAAGACGGTATTCGTCGCATGTACGGTGAAAATCAAGAGAACATTTACTACTACCTAACAGTAATGAACGAAAACTACGCAATGCCAGCAATGCCAGAAGGCGCTGAAGCAGGCATTCGTAAGGGTATTTACAAGCTTGAGTCTCACGCTGGTGATAAGTCTAAAGTTCAGTTAATGAGCTCTGGTACTATCATGAACGAAGTACGTAAAGCGGCACAGATCCTAAGTGAAGAGTACGGTGTAGCGTCTGATGTTTACTCTGTAACATCATTCAACGAACTAACTCGTGATGGTCAAGATTGTGAGCGTTACAACATGCTTCACCCAACTGCAGAGAAGAAGGTTCCTTACCTAACAACTGCAATGGGTTCTGAGCCTGCAATCGCTGCAACGGACTACATGAAGAACTACGCAGAACAAGTACGTGCATTCATGCCATCTGAGTCTTACAAGGTTCTTGGTACTGATGGTTTCGGTCGTTCTGATAGCCGTGCAAACCTACGTCGTCACTTCGAAGTGAATGCTGGCTACGTTGTTGTTGCTGCACTTTCTGAACTCGCTAAACGTGGCGATATTGATAACGCTGTAGTTGTAGATGCAATTGCTAAGTTCGATATCGACGCTGACAAGATCAACCCGCTATACGCATAAGAGGCAAATTAAAAATGGCAATCGAAATTAATGTACCAGACATCGGTGCGGATGAGGTTGAAGTAACTGAGATTCTTGTTAGCGTTGGCGACAAGGTTGAAGAAGAGCAATCACTGATCACTGTTGAAGGCGATAAAGCTTCAATGGAAGTTCCTGCTTCTCAAGCGGGTATCGTTAAAGAAATCAAAGTTGCTGAAGGCGACACGGTTTCTACTGGTTCTCTAATCATGATTTTCGAAGCCGAGGGTGCAGCTGAAGCTGCACCTGCTCCTGTGGCTGAAGCAGCGCCTGCTGCTCCAGCTCCAGCAGCAGCGGCTGAACTGAAAGAAGTTCATGTTCCAGATATCGGTGGTGATGAAGTTGAATGTACTGAAATCATGGTATCTGTTGGCGATACAGTAGAAGAAGAGCAATCTCTAATTACTGTTGAAGGTGACAAGGCTTCTATGGAAGTGCCTGCACCATTCGCTGGTACAGTTAAAGAAATCAAAATTGTAGAAGGCGATAAGGTTTCTACTGGTTCTTTAATCATGGTATTTGAAGTGGCCGGCACTCCGGTGGCTGGTTCTGCTCCAGCAGCAGCACCTGTCGCTCAAGCGGCAGCGCCTGCTCCAGCAGCATCAGCAGCGAAAGAAGTTAACGTTCCTGATATCGGTGGCGACGAAGTAGAAGTTACTGAAATCATGGTATCTGTTGGCGATACAGTGGAAGAAGAGCAATCGCTAATCACTGTTGAAGGTGACAAGGCTTCTATGGAAGTGCCTGCACCATTCGCTGGTACAGTTAAAGAAATCAAGATCGCAGAAGGCGATAAGGTTTCTACTGGCTCACTAATCATGGTATTTGAAGTGGCCGGCACTCCGGTTGCTGGTGCTGCACCTGCAGCGGCTCCTGTCGCTCAAGCGGCAGCGCCTGCTCCTGCAGCAGCACCTGCGGCGGCTCCAGCAAAAACTGAAGCGCCTGCTGCAACAGGTGATTTCGTTGAAAACAACGAATACGCACACGCATCACCTGTTGTTCGTCGTTTAGCTCGTGAGTTCGGTGTTAACCTTGCGAAAGTTAAAGGTACTGGCCGTAAGAACCGCGTTCTTAAAGAAGACGTACAAAACTTCGTTAAAGATGCACTTAAGCGTCTTGAGTCTGGTGCAGCAGCTTCTGCGTCAGGTAAAGGCGATGGCGCAGCGCTTGGTCTACTACCTTGGCCGAAAGTTGATTTCAGCAAGTTTGGTGAGACTGAAGTTAAGCCACTATCTCGCATTAAGAAGATCTCTGGCGCTAACCTACACCGTAACTGGGTAATGATCCCTCACGTTACACAGTGGGATAACGCAGATATCACTGCGCTTGAAGCATTCCGTAAAGAGCAAAACGCGATTGAAGCGAAGAAAGACTCTGGCATGAAGATCACACCACTTGTGTTCATCATGAAAGCGGCTGCTAAAGCACTTGAAGCATTCCCTTCATTCAACTCTTCTCTATCTGACGATGGCGAGAGCTTGATCCTGAAGAAATACGTCAACATCGGTATCGCAGTCGATACGCCAAACGGCCTAGTTGTTCCTGTATTTAAAGATGTGAACAAGAAAGGTATCTACGAGCTATCTGAAGAGCTAATGGCTATTTCTAAGAAAGCACGTGCTGGTAAGCTAACTGCATCTGATATGCAAGGCGGCTGTTTCACTATCTCAAGCCTTGGTGGCTTAGGTGGTACTGCATTCACACCAATCGTGAACGCACCAGAAGTAGGTATCCTAGGTGTATCTAAGTCTGAAATGAAACCAGTATGGAACGGTAAAGAGTTCGAACCGCGTCTACAACTTCCATTATCACTATCATACGATCACCGTGTGATTGATGGTGCTGAAGGTGCGCGCTTCATCACTTACCTAAATGGCTGTCTATCAGACATCCGTCGTTTAGTACTTTAAGGTTTCACATCCACAACGCCATGCCTACAATGCGTAGGCATGGAATTGTTGTGTAGCTCACAGGCTGCAGTAATTTATTTTTCACTCTGTTAACAGGTCTGTAGACTTGTTGTCCATCTGAAAGATAAACGTATACAAATACGTAAAAGTTACCTGATAGCTTGTTAGGGATATAAGACTTACAACGAGGTCATAATGAGTAAAGAAATTAAAGCCCAGGTAGTGGTGTTGGGTTCAGGCCCTGCTGGTTACTCTGCTGCATTCCGTTGCGCTGACTTAGGTCTAGATACGGTTCTAATTGAAAAATTCAACACACTAGGTGGTGTATGTCTTAACGTGGGTTGTATCCCATCAAAAGCATTACTTCACGTAGCGAAAGTTATCGAAGAAGCAAAAGCAATGGCTGAGCACGGCGTTGTTTTTGGTGAACCACAAACAGACATCGATAAGATCCGTCTGTGGAAAGATAAGGTAATTACTCAGCTAACTGGCGGTCTTGGCGGTATGGCTAAGATGCGTAAAGTTAATGTTGTGAACGGTTACGGTAAATTTACTGGCCCTAACAGCATTGTTGTTGAAGGTGCTGATGGCCCAACAACGGTTAACTTTGATAACGCGATTATCGCGGCGGGCTCTCGCCCAATCGAACTACCATTCATCCCGCATGAAGACCCACGTATTTGGGATTCAACAGATGCGCTAGAGCTTAAAGAAGTACCTGAGAAGTTACTTGTTATGGGCGGCGGTATCATCGGTCTTGAAATGGGTACGGTTTACCACGCGCTAGGTTCTCAAATCGACGTTGTTGAGATGTTCGATCAAGTGATCCCAGCTGCGGATAAAGATATCGTTAAAGTATTTACTAAGCGTATCGCGAAGAAATTCAACCTGATGCTTGAAACGAAAGTAACAGCTGTTGAAGCAAAAGAAGATGGTATTTATGTAACGATGGAAGGCAAAAAAGCACCTGCTGAGCCTGTTCGTTACGATGCTGTTCTTGTTGCTATCGGTCGTGTACCAAACGGTAAGCTAATTGACGCTGAAAAAGCGGGTATCAATGTTGATGAGCGTGGCTTTATTAACGTTGATAAGCAAATGCGTACTAACGTTGCTCACATTCACGCAATTGGTGATGTTGTTGGTCAACCAATGTTGGCTCACAAAGGTGTGCATGAAGGTCACGTAGCGGCTGAAGTTATTTCTGGTAAGAAGCACTACTTCGATCCTAAAGTTATTCCTTCAATTGCTTACACTGAGCCAGAAGTTGCGTGGGTTGGTAAGACTGAGAAAGAAGCGAAAGCGGAAGGCATCAACTACGAAGTTGCTACATTCCCATGGGCGGCATCAGGCCGTGCTATCGCATCTGATTGTGCTGACGGTATGACGAAGATGATCTTCGACAAAGACACGCACCGTGTGATCGGTGGTGCTATCGTAGGTACTAACGGTGGTGAACTACTTGGTGAAATCGGTCTAGCGATCGAGATGGGTTGTGATGCTGAAGATATCGCATTAACTATCCACGCTCACCCAACACTACACGAATCAGTAGGTCTTGCTGCTGAAGTATTTGAAGGCTCTATCACTGACCTTCCAAATGCAAAAGCGGTAAAGCGTAAGAAGTAATTACTACTTGTTATGATAATAAAAAAGCGCCTAAGGGCGCTTTTTTGTTGTCTGCTGTTTAGCATTGCTAACATTTAATTTCAGGTTACAACTTAAACGTACCGACCATGTCATCAAGACGTTGTGATAGTTGACGTAATGCTTGGCTTGAATCAGCTAATTGCGCGGCTGTTTCTGCGGTTAGCTGAGTGGTTTCATTTATCTCTTCAATATTACAATTAATGTCTTGTACCACGGTTGACTGCTCTTCTGTCGCGGTAGCCACTTGGGTATTCATATCGGCAATTAAACTAATACGCTCAGAAATCGACACTAAAGCAACAGATGCTTGATCGGAAGCTGATCCCCCATTTTCAGATAGCTGACGGCTTTGTTCCATCGCAACCACTGCATTGGATGCTTCTTGCTGGAGGCGGTTGATCATCGCTTGGATCTCGTCGGTAGAATCGGCAGTACGACTAGCAAGATTACGCACTTCATCGGCCACGACCGCAACCCCTCGTCCTTGTTCGCCAGCACGTGCTGCTTCAATCGCGGCATTAAGGGCAAGTAGGTTAGTTTGCTCTGAGATCCCACGGATCACATCTAAAATACTACCAATCGACTGGGTATTACTTGCCAGTGAGTCAATGACATCGCTGACTTGGCTAATATCCGATGACAGTTGATTTATGGTATTACGTGCTTCACCAACAACGGTTTGACCATCATGGGTTTGATACTTAAATGTTTGTAATTCATAAAACGGCTTATATTTATGAGCAAGTGAACAGACCATGCACAACGTGACAACGCAATACTGATCAATGAAATGAAAATACGACGTTATGTATCTGCAAATTTGTTACAAAACTTTAGTGATTTACGTCACTAAATATGACCTGTAGCTAAAAAAGAGAAAATAAAACTAATATGAAACAAGCGTCTTTTATTTTATGCGTTATAAATATTGAGGATCGCTTTACACATTATGAACAAAGAATTTTCCTAAAATGTGAATGTTGTAAAAAAGCAGTAGTTTTTAAGTTTACGTTAAAAATGGTATAATACTGCACAGTTTTGGTCTCTCCTAAAGGGTTTTGGCTCTGACAATGTTCAGCAAAACATGATTATAAGAATCTAGAGATCACTCACTTCCAAGGATGTTTGGCCTATGGTGCCAGACCGTAATATGAGGAATATGTCGTGCTTGAAGCCTACCGTAAACACGTCGAAGAGCGTGCTGCTGAAGGGGTTGTTGCTAAACCATTGGATGCTGAACAGGTTGCCGCTCTTGTTGAGTTACTAAAAAATCCGCCAGCAGGCGAAGAAAGTGTTCTGCTGGATCTACTAGAAAATCGTATTCCCCCGGGCGTTGATGAAGCGGCATACGTAAAAGCGGGTTTCCTTGCTGCGATCACTAAAGGTGACGCGCAATCACCTATCGTAAGTAAAGAAAAAGCCGCAGAGTTACTCGGCACAATGCAAGGTGGTTACAATATCGAACCACTTATTTCTTTGCTTGATGATGACACGCTAGCTCCGATTTCAGTTAAAGCGTTATCTCATACATTATTGATGTTTGATGCGTTCTACGATGTAGAAGAAAAAGCAAAAGCAGGCAATGTATTTGCTCAGCAAGTTCTCCAATCATGGGCTGATGCTGAGTGGTTCCTATCTAAACCAGCATTGGCTGAAAAAATCACCCTGACTGTATTTAAAGTCACAGGTGAGACCAACACCGATGACTTATCACCAGCACCTGATGCATGGTCTCGTCCAGATATCCCACTTCACGCGCTTGCGATGCTGAAAAATGAACGTGAAGGTATCGTGCCTGATCAACAAGGCTCTGTGGGTCCGATCAAGCAAATCGAAGCGTTAAAAGAAAAAGGTCATCAGCTTGTTTATGTTGGTGATGTTGTAGGTACAGGCTCTTCTCGTAAGTCTGCGACTAACTCTGTGCTTTGGTTCATGGGCGATGATATCCCTTATGTACCGAACAAGCGTGCGGGTGGTTATGTTTTAGGTGGCAAGATCGCTCCTATCTTCTTTAATACGATGGAAGATGCAGGCGCACTACCGATTGAAGTTGATGTAACTCAACTCGCGATGGGTGATGTGATTGATGTGTACCCATTTAAAGGTGAAGTTCGTCGTCACGAAAGTGATGAGCTAGTGTCTACTTTTGGGCTAAAAACGGATGTGCTGATTGATGAAGTACGTGCGGGTGGTCGTATTCCATTGATCATTGGTCGTGGCCTAACCGATCGTGCGCGCCAATCATTGGGTTTACCATCATCGGATATTTTCCGTCGTCCTGTTGCGGTTGAAGATAGCGGTAAGGGTTATACTTTAGCGCAGAAGATGGTAGGTAAAGCATGTGGTGTTGAAGGCGTTCGCCCAGGCACTTACTGTGAGCCTAAGATGACAACGGTAGGTTCGCAAGATACCACAGGTCCTATGACTCGTGATGAATTAAAAGACTTAGCATGTCTTGGTTTCTCTGCTGAACTTACGATGCAGTCGTTCTGTCATACCTCGGCTTATCCGAAACCGATTGATGTTAATACTCACCACACATTACCTGATTTTATTATGAATCGTGGTGGTGTATCACTTCGTCCGGGTGATGGTGTTATTCACTCATGGCTAAACCGTATGCTACTGCCTGATACCGTTGGTACAGGTGGTGACTCACATACCCGTTTCCCATTAGGTATTTCATTCCCAGCTGGTTCTGGCCTTGTCGCTTTTGCTGCGGCAACAGGTGTTATGCCGTTAGATATGCCTGAATCTATTCTGGTTCGCTTTAAAGGTGAGATGCAAGAAGGTATCACGCTACGTGATCTGGTTCATGCGATCCCATACTACGCGATTCAGCAGGGTCTACTGACCGTTGAGAAAGCAGGTAAGATCAACGAATTCTCTGGTCGAGTACTGGAGATCGAAGGTGTTGAACACCTAACGGTTGAGCAAGCATTTGAGCTATCAGATGCATCGGCAGAGCGTAGTGCGGCAGGTTGTACCGTTAAGCTTTCTGAAGAGTCGATTGCAGAATACTTAAATTCAAACATCGTGATGCTGAAGTGGATGATTTCTGAAGGTTACGGCGATCGCCGTACCATTGAACGTCGTATTACCGCGATGGAAGAGTGGTTAGCAAATCCAGAGCTAATGACAGCAGACAATGATGCTGAATACGCACACGTGATTGAAATTGACTTGGCAGATATCAATCAGCCAATTCTATGTGCGCCAAATGATCCTGATGATGCGCGTTTACTGTCTGACGTTCAAGGTACACAAATTGATGAAGTATTTATCGGTTCATGTATGACGAACATTGGTCACTTCCGTGCAGCAGGTAAACTACTAGAGAAATTTGGTGGTCAGCTAGATACACGTTTGTGGGTTGCACCACCAACGAAGATGGATAAAGATCAGCTAACAGAAGAAGGTTACTACGGGATCTTTGGTCGTGCTGGGGTTCGTATTGAAACGCCGGGATGTTCATTGTGTATGGGTAACCAAGCACGTGTTGCTGATAAGGCAACAGTAATGTCGACATCAACCCGTAACTTCCCGAACCGTTTGGGTACTGGTGCGAATGTTTACCTCTCATCAGCAGAGCTTGCAGCTGTTGGCGCTATTTTAGGTCGTATTCCAACGAAAGAAGAATACCTAGAATACGCGAAACAAATTGATGCAACGGCGGCAGATACTTACCGTTACTTAAATTTCCATCGTATGGAAGATTACACCAAGAAAGCGGATGATGTGATCATTCAAAAACCAGCTTAATCATTGTGCTTAGTTTTGATTAAATAATAAAAAACGCCTCGAATGTTCGAGGCGTTTTTGTTTGTATGGGAAAAGTTTTTGTTAGCGAACTATTGCGTAAGTTGCAGCCACATTACGTGCCGTAAGCTCAACGTTAATTGCAGCTTCTGCTAGTGCTTCAGTCAAACTTACCGAGCGTGGTACGACACTGAATACCGCATCAATCCCGTGGTCATACACGGCATCACAGTCGTAAGATAGGCACCCTGCAATACCAATGACAGGTTTGTTGAAACGTTTTGCTGTGCGTGCGACCCCAATTGGGGTTTTACCGTGAATCGTTTGGCTATCAATGCGGCCTTCACCTGTGATCACTAAATCAGCGTCTTTTAATACGTCTGCTAAATTGACCGCATCCATGACTATTTCTATTCCTGAACGTAACTGCGCGTTAAAGAATCCAAGCAAAGCAGCCCCCATACCGCCAGCAGCACCCGCCCCAGCCCTGTTTTTTACATCACGACCTAAATCACGTTTAATAATTTTGGCGTAATGGGCAAGGTTAGCGTCAAGTTGATCAACCATTTCCGGAATTGCACCTTTCTGAGGGCCGAAGATCCGTGATGCGCCTTTTTCGCCACACAGTGGATTATCGACATCACATGCAACTTCTAATTTTACTTTAGCAAGACGAGGATCGATATCACTAATATCAATATGGTGTAAGCGAGCTAACGCACCGCCGCCGAAGCAAATTGGGTTGTTGTTTTCATCCTGTAGACGTACCCCCAACGCTTGTGCCATCCCTATACCACCATCGTTAGTTGCGCTACCACCGATACCGACGATGATGTGTTCAACTCCTTTATCTAATGCTGCGAGAATTAATTCACCAGTCCCAAAGCTGTTGGTTAACATGGGGTTTCGCTGCTCAGGGCTAACAAGATGTAAACCGGAAGCTGCAGCCATTTCAATAATCGCGGTTTTTCCATCCCCCATTAAGCCGAAGAAGCCATTCACTTGTTCGCCTAACGGTCCTGTTACTGTGCACTCAATAATGCGACCGTTGCTAGCATCCACCAATGATTGAACTGTGCCTTCACCACCATCAGCCATGGGAAGCTTTATGTATTCAGCGTTTGGTAATACTTGGCGGAAACCGTTTTCAATCGCGGTAGCCACTTCCATTGCCGTTAAGCTTTCTTTGTAAGAATCAGGAGCAATAATAATTTTCATAATAATGAGCTCTAAACGAAGAGAAGGAATACGAGCATTTTTGTTATGGTTACGTCATTGTGTAGCACGATTTGCGTCTACTTGTGGTATTGAGTTGCATTTCTTGAGTAGATCCTGACAATGGGCGGCAGCATATAGGCTGTATTTTATCAGCTTATTAAAGCAAGAAGATCATCTATGAGGAACGAAAGGTATGGACTACGAATTTAAAAAAAATACCTTGGACGGTACTTATCACGCTATTTTCTCTATGGGTCATGAAGTATTGGGTCGTTGGATCATTGAAGAAATAGGTAAGGATACCGAGAAGCTCGATCTCATCATGGATCAACTTAGTGCAATGAAAAACAGTAGCCAAGAATGGCGTTTAGTGGGGGAAGAATTAACCCTATTATTGCAAGATAATGAAGCCTTGGTTCAAGCTAACTGTTTGTTTTCAGAAGAAGAGGAAGACTTTGAAGAGGATTTTCATTTCTATGATGAAGAAAGTCTTTCTGTTTGTGGTTTTGAAGATCTTGAGCAAGTGTTAGAAGGTTGGCGTACTTTTATTGCGCGTTTTTAATTTTCTTATCGAGCTTTAAAAATAGAATTGATTTGAGGCGTTTTTATGCTTCATGTTAGTGAGGAGGCTGCACTGTGATGGTGCAGCCTTTTTTCGTTAATTTTCTTTAAATATCTTAAGTTATTGAATTTTAATGTAAATAAAAGTTGGCACAATGCTTGTTTGTTAAATAACTGTAAACATCAAGGATTGGGTATTTGAGGAGCAAGCAATGAAGATAATTAACGCCATTATTAAGCCATTTAAATTAGACGACGTACGTGAGGCATTAGCCGATGTCGGTGTAGAAGGTATGACCGTCTCGGAAGTCAAAGGATTTGGCCGACAGAAAGGGCATACAGAGCTTTACCGTGGTGCTGAATATCAGGTTGATTTTTTACCTAAGGTGAAAATTGAAATTGCAACGCAAGCTCAGAATTTAGATGCCATTGTTGAAGCTATCAGCAATGCCGCACAAACCGGGAAAATCGGTGACGGCAAAATTTTTGTTTACGATCTTGAGCACGCGGTACGTATTCGTACCGGTGAAGTGGACACAGAAGCACTGTAGTTCACAACAATAAAAGAATTGATGAATTGGGTTATTAGGGGAAGACGACCATGGAATTATCAACAACAGTAATAGAATTACGTTATGCGTTAGACACATTTTTCTTTTTGCTCTCTGGCGCATTAGTGATGTGGATGGCGGCAGGTTTTGCGATGTTAGAAGCAGGCCTTGTACGTTCGAAAAACACCACTGAAATTTTAACTAAAAATATTTGTTTATACGCTATCGCTTGTACCATGTATCTATTGGTTGGTTACAACATTATGTACGTCGATAATAGTGCGGGTGGTTGGTTACCCTCGTTTGGAGCATTAATTGGTACGCAAGCTGAAGGCGCTGATCACTCTTTAGAATCTGACTTCTTTTTCCAAGTTGTCTTCGTTGCGACTGCGATGTCTGTTGTTTCTGGTGCGGTAGCTGAACGTATGAAGCTATGGTCATTCTTAATCTTTTCTGTAGTGCTAACAGCGGTTATCTATCCTGTAGAAGGTTACTGGACATGGGGTGGTGGTTTCCTATCAGAAGCAGGCTTTAGCGACTTTGCAGGTTCAGGTATTGTACATATGGCAGGAGCTGCAGCAGCACTAGCGGGTGTATTGTTACTGGGAGCACGTAAAGGTAAGTATGGTAAAAATGGCGAGATTTACCCAATTCCGGGTTCAAACATGCCACTTGCGACATTAGGTACATTTATTCTGTGGTTCGGTTGGTTTGGTTTCAACGGCGGTTCACAGTTAATGGTATCTGACTTTGAAAACGCAACGGCTGTTGGTCAAATTTTCCTAAATACGAATGCCGCAGCTGCCGCTGGTGCCATTGCAGCACTAGCAGTATGTAAAACAACATGGGGTAAAGCTGATTTAACTATGGTGTTAAACGGCGCGTTAGCCGGTCTTGTAGCTATCACGGCCGATCCATTATCGCCATCACCTGTTGCTGCGTTAATTATTGGCGTGGTTGCTGGTGCATTAGTTGTGTTTAGTATCATTGCGCTTGATAAAGTGAAGATTGATGATCCAGTAGGCGCGATTTCAGTACACGGTGTATGTGGTTTATTTGGTCTAATGGTCGTGCCATTTAGTAATGCTGATGCAAGCTTTATGACTCAGTTATTTGGTGCTGCGGTTATCTTCGGTTGGGTGTTTGCAGCAAGTTTAGCGGTATGGGGTGTACTAAAAGTCACGGTTGGTATTCGCGTAACAGAAGAGGAAGAACTGGAAGGTATGGATTCACATGATTGTGGTGTTGACGCCTACCCAGAATTTGTTAGCGTGAAATAAAATATAAGTAATTGATTAATTTATAGATAAAAACTCGCCACCTAGAAATGGGTGGCGAGTTTTATTTTTGATTGTAATAAATTGTAACTACTGGATTGCGAAGGTAAGTGTTTTACGTATAATGAATCTTATTGAGAAACGTTATCATTACATTTTGCATTTAAGGGAATAATCAATGAAAAAGCTTTTAGCTTCAGCAATCCTTATGGGTTTAGCCGCTCCTCAAGTTGCCACTGCGGCTGAAGAGGTTAATGTTTATTCATACCGCCAACCTTTCTTAGTTGAGCCTATGTTTAACGAATTCACAAAAGAAACTGGTATTAAAGTTAATGTGAAATTTGCTAAAAAAGGTCTTGCTGAAAAGCTTGAGCAAGAAGGTGAATACAGCCCTGCTGATGTTGTCCTAACAACCGATATTAGCCGTTTGGTAGAGCTATCTGATAAGAAATTAGTTCAGCCAGTGGATAGCAAGCTGATTGATGGTAATGTTCCTGCACAGTTTCGTGATAACGAAGATGAGTGGTTTGCTCTAACATTGCGTACGCGAAACGTATATTCATCAAAAGATCGTGTAGGTAAGCTACCAGCGTCTTTTGATTATGCTGATTTAGCAAAGCCTGAGTGGAAAGGTAAAATTTGTACACGTTCAGGTAAGCACCCATATAATGTTTCACTCGTTTCATCGATGATTGCACATTACGGCGAAGCAGAAACGAAAACATGGTTAGAAGGTGTGAAAGCAAACCTTGCTCGTAAACCTCAAGGTAACGACCGCGGACAAGTTAAAGCGGTTAAAGAAGGCCTATGTGATTTAGCGATTGGTAACAGCTACTACCTAGGTAAGATGGTTAACGATGAAAACCAAAAACCATGGGCTGAAGCGGTTTATATTAATTTCCCAGGTCAAGAAGGTAATGGTACGCACGTTAACGTAAGTGGAATGGCAATGGCGAAATACGCGCCAAACCAAGCTAACGCACTTAAGTTAATGGAATTCTTAACGTCTGATAAAGCACAAGAAATGTACGCTGAAGTGAACTATGAATACCCAGTTAAAGAGGGTGTGAAGCGCTCAGAGCTTGTGGCATCTTGGGGTGATTTTAAAGCTGATGATGTATCACTAGACAAGATTGCACAGTACCACAATGCAGCAACAAAACTGCTGGATGAAGTGAAGTTTGATCTGTAATTAGTTACAAAATAAATGGGGTGCTAAGCCCCATTTTTGCATCATGCTTGGTAAATTTCACAATAAGTTGTGGTAGTTTCCTCTTCCCATCACTAGGGAATGTCGATACTTAATCTTGCCGTTTTTCTTATGGTTGAGATATTGGAAAATACTAAGTAGTAGTCAATGAAAGAAAAGTTTTTGTTCTGGAAAGCCGGTAGTTGGACCTTTGCTCTGCTACTGGTTTTTCCCATTCTGGCAATATTTTTTACCGCAATGGGTAATTCAGATGAGGTGTTTGGTCACCTAATGAATACGGTGATGCCTACCTATGCCTTTAATACTGTTGCTTTAGTTTTTGGCACGGTACTGTTATCTCTGTGCTTCGGTCTTCCTACTGCTTGGTTAATGGCAATGTGCCGTTTACCAACTGAAAAAACACTTCAATGGGCACTTGTTTTACCTTTAGCTATGCCTGGCTATATTGTTGGTTACCTCTATACTAATTGGTTTGACTACGCGGGCCCAATTCAGATTTTTTTACGTAGTATGTTCGGCTGGCAGCATGTTAGTGACTACTGGTTTCCTGACCTTCGCTCATTAGGCGGGGCATGTTTTGTTTTAGCATTAGTACTGTATCCTTATATTTATCTTCTTGTTCGTGCTGCTTTTATGGAGCAGAGCGTCAGCTTATTGCAATCAGCACGTTTGCTTCGTTGCACACCCTGGGAAAGTTTCCGCCGTATTTCACTGCCGTTAGCACGTCCGGCTATTGCTGTTGGGGTGTCGCTTGTGGCGATGGAAGCATTAGGAGATTTTGGTACGGTTAGTTACTTTGCCGTTAATACACTAACGACAGCGGTTTATGATACGTGGCTAGGTTATTCTAATCTTTATGCTGCCGCGAAAATCTCAGCCATCATGTTGCTTGTTATTTTCTTTTTGATCAGTTGTGAGCGTTTCAGTCGTCGTAAGCAAAAGATGTTTCAACATCAATGCGATAACGATGGGGATGTTAAGTACAACTTAAGAGGATGGAAAAAGTGGCTAGCACTCGTATGGTGTTGGGGGCTTGTTGGCTGTGCTTTTATTTTTCCTCTGTTACAACTGGGTTATTACGCTGTTGAGTATTTTAGCCAAAGTTGGACGCCTGAATTTAAACAGTACAGCTTAAATAGCTTATTTGTCTCGATCACTGCTGCTGTTATAGCGGTAATGTTAGGGCTTTTGGTTAACTTTTATCGACGCCTTGATGGTAACGGTCTTAGCCAAATACCAATCCGTTTATCGTCATTAGGCTACGCAGTACCGGGTACTGTGTTGGCGATAGGGGTGATGATCCCACTAACCAGTGCTGATCATCTGGTTAATGATATTGCGATTAGCTTAGGGCTAGGTCGTCCGGGGTTAATTTTCTCAGGCTCGATATTCGCGATTATTTTTGCCTTTGTGGTCCGTTTTGCTGCCGTTGCGATTGGTAGCATTGAAACAAGTTTAACCAAAGTATCGCCATCATTGGATATGGCGTCGAAAACCATGGGTTATGCCTCAACGGCGATGTTGAGAAAAGTCCATTTGCCGTTAATACGTCGGGGTTGTTTAATTGCGGGGTTACTGGTGTTTATTGAGTCGATGAAAGAGCTCAATGCAGCTTTGTTGCTGCGGCCATTTAATTTTGAAACCTTAGCGACTTACGTATTTAATTTTGCGTCAGATGAACAGCTAGAGCTAGCTGCATTACCGGCTATTTTGCTGGTGGTTGTGGGTTTAATTCCCTTGGTATTGGTTAACCGATCTTTGGAGCAAAAGAACTAATGAAACATGCATTATCTGTCAGCGGCTTAACCTGTAGTTACCATGGTCAGGCTGTGTTGCAAGACTTATCGTTAGCGGTTAACTCTGGTGAGATCGTTTGTCTGCTAGGCGCAAGTGGCTGTGGTAAGACAACGCTGTTAAAAGCGATTGCAGGATTGCTGCCTTTAGAACAAGGCTTAATGTCGATTAATGGGCGGACAATTGTTGATAAGCAGCAATGGGTACCACCAGAAAAACGTAATATTGGGATGATTTTCCAAGACTATGCCTTGTTCCCGCATTTAACCGTGGCGCAAAATATTGCCTTTGGTCTACGCCATTGGGATAAAGCCCGTACAGACGCCAAGATCCAAGAAATGTTAACCTTGGTGCATTTAACAGGGTTAGAGGATCGTTATCCACACCAATTATCAGGAGGACAACAGCAACGTGTCGCGATTGCTCGGGCACTGGCGTGTGAGCCTGATTTGATTTTGTTAGATGAGCCATTTTCTAACATAGATACACAAGTACGACATAGTTTGATTCGTGATATTCGAAAAATCTTTAAAGCGCAGGGAGTGACAGCGATCTTTGTTACCCATAGCCGTGAAGAAGCTTTCGCTTTTGCTGATAAAATGGCAGTAATGAATCATGGTGTGATTGAACAATTTGGTAGTGCTACAGAGTTGTATTATCAGCCAAGTAGTCGATTTGTTGCTGATTTCCTCGGTACCGGGTCTTACCTTCCAGCGACGGTAAAAAATCAAACGCGTTTGCTGACACCATTAGGTGAGTTAGCGTTAGCGTCTAATGAAACGTTACTTGATGAGACGTCTGTTGATTGGCTATTAAGGCCACAAAACTTGCGTGTCATGCTACAAAACGATGGTGATGGTGAAATTATCGAACAACAATTCATGGGAGATAGCTGTCGTTATACGGTTGATTTTTCAGGTTATAAATTGATTGTTAATTCAAATTTATTGATGAATGTTGGCGATCGTGTTGCAGTTGAAGTTGAGCCCCATTTACCAGTGGTGTTTGCGGTTGCGTAGCTGTTTGCAAAGAGATAGTTGAGCTCAATTTTGCTAATAATAAAGCCTGCATGATGCAGGCTTTATTATTTATGCACTTGAATTAGCGATTTAAAGCTAATGCTTCAAGGTAGATTTCAGCTTGTTCTTGGAGTGCAGTTTGATCTGGCAGTAAATTAGCTTGGATATAAATTACGTAACAAATACCGTGTAATAATTTCGCTAAATCATCGGCTTTTTGTGCGGTAGTAATTTCACCGTTATCGATAGCTTGGGCAAACGCATCACGTACTTTATGAAGGTTATTACGGTTGGTTTCAACAAATTGTGGCCATACTTCATCACGTACCGAAGTACTCCATTCAAACCATACTTTAATCCAATCTTGTTGCTCTAAAACTGTATCGATAAGATTGTGGCTAATGCAGGTTAAACGTGCATGCAGTGTCTTGTTTTTATCACCTAAACATTCTTCTAGTAATGCACTAAACTCGTTTTCAACTTCAATGAGTACTTGTTCAACCAGTGACTCACGGGTTGGAAAGTAATTAAACACAGTTGCAACAGAAACGTTTGCCATTTCAGCGATATCAGCATGCCCTGCACGACCGATACCTCTTCTGGCAAAAACTTCTAATGAGTAATCAAGAAGTTGTTGTCTTCTCTTTTCAGGTGAAAGACGAGTACGGGTTTTTTTTGTAATCGTATCCATAATTAATAATCCCTAGCCTAAGAATAAAAACTGTTTATGCATCTGCTTTAATAAAGCTAGGTTACATAATAAACAACTGTTCGGCAAATATAACTAATCTAAAGTGTTTCGGATTATTGACACTATTGATTAAATAACCATTATTTCTGAGGAGTGGTACAATGCGATTCCTTTGAAATAAGTAGCCTGTGATGGCTAGTGCAGTCGCACAAGTGGAGAAGAAAATGAAACATACAATTGAAGTAATGATTTCTGAGCAGGAAGTTCAAGAACGTGTTAAAGAGCTAGGCAAGCAAATTACTGAGTGTTACAAAGATTCAAAAGATCTAGTGATGGTAGGTTTATTGCGTGGTTCTTTTGTGTTCATGGCAGATCTTGCACGTGCGATTGACTTGCCTCATGAAGTCGATTTTATGACTGCATCAAGCTACGGTAATACGATGGAAAGTAGTCGTGATGTGCGGATTTTGAAAGATCTTGATGATGACATCAAAGGCAAAGATGTACTGCTGGTAGAAGATATTATCGATACCGGTAATACATTACATAAAGTGTACGAGATTTTATCGCTGCGTGAACCTAACTCGATTCGTATCTGTACCTTACTTGATAAGCCAGAGCGTCGTGAAGTGGACGTGAAAGTTGATTGGCACGGTTTTGTTATTCCTGATGAATTCGTTGTGGGTGTCGGTATCGACTACGCACAAAAATACCGTCATTTACCTTTCATCGGTAAAGTGGTTCCGGAATAAAAAAAAGCGACCTGATGGTCGCTTTTTTTATCATGATCGATTCTAAAGCTTAGTTAGTTTTTTCAGTAATATGATCATTGATAGACTGTTCTAACGGTGGCAGCAGTGAAGACATTGCCGATTGGTAGCCGACTTCAAGCGTTTCACGACTGGTTGAGGTAACACCAAGATCTTTAAGTACGCCATTGCTTGTACTATAGATCCAACCATGGATCTTCACTTCTTGTCCGCGTTCCCATGCTTGCTGCAAAATGGTTGAGTTACCCAAGTTATAGACTTGCGAGGCTACGTTAATTTCAGATAATTTATCATCCCACTCTTGGCGAGGAAGGGCACCTAAATCAGTACGGTGCTTTAAGTAAAGGTCGCGAATATGCAGTAGCCAGTTATTGATTAAACCTAGCTGTGGGTTTTCAATGGCTGCGGTAACGCCACCACAGCCATAGTGACCACAGATAATAATATGTTTTACCTTCAGTACATCAACAGCATACTGAACCACGGATAAACAGTTAAGATCGGTGTGGATCACTTGGTTGGCTACATTTCGGTGGACGAATAATTCACCAGAGACAAGTCCCGTTAAACGTTCTGCGGGAACACGACTGTCTGAACAACCGATCCAAAGGTATTGTGGATGTTGTCCTTTTGCCAGTTCGGTAAAGTAGTCAGGATCTTCATTTTTAATGTTCTCTGACCAAGATAGGTTGTTTGCGAAGAGCTGCTTAATATCTGCCATGATGATACCTTATATTGATATGTTCCTTACTATACACAAGCTTCGCTAATAGCAAATCGGATTAGTGATAGATAATTAATAATTCCTTTTAATTTTGTAACAGAAAGATTGCAATTTATGAACGCTTTAGAAATAAAAAATGTAAGAAAAACTTACAAAGGCGGTGTGGAAGCTTTAAAGAATATGAGCTTAACCGTTGATGAAGGGGATTTTTTTGCGTTATTAGGGCCTAATGGTGCGGGAAAATCGACCACTATTGGCATCATTAGCTCACTGGTGAATAAGACCTCGGGCTCGGTAAAAATCTTTGGTTATGATTTAGACTCTGAAAAAGTCGATGCGAAAAACCAGCTAGGGTTAGTGCCACAAGAATTTAATTTCAATCCTTTTGAAACGGTTGAGCAAATCGTGATTAACCAAGCAGGTTATTACGGTGTAGAGCGATCGCTTGCTAAAGAGCGTGCTAAGAAATATTTATCACAGCTTGATTTATGGGGTAAGCGCAGTGAGCGTGCGCGTAATTTATCCGGTGGGATGAAGCGTCGATTAATGATCGCTCGTGCATTAATGCATGAACCTAAGTTGCTGATTTTAGATGAGCCAACCGCGGGTGTCGATATTGAATTACGCCGATCTATGTGGACGTTTTTACGTAAAATAAACCAAGAAGGGGTGACGATTATTCTTACCACTCACTACTTGGAAGAAGCCGAAATGCTGTGTCGTAATATCGGTATTATTAATCATGGTGAATTGATTGAGCATACCTCAATGAAACACTTATTGGGAAAGCTTGAATTAGAAACGTTTATTTTAGATATCAACCCGCAACAGACGCCACCAAACTTGATTGGTTTTAATATTCTATTGGTTGATAGTGCGACGTTGGAAATTGAACTGAAAAAAGGCGAAAGTTTAAACCCTGTATTTAGTCAATTAACAGAGCAAGGGATTGAGGTTAAATCGATGCGCAATAAGAGTAACCGTTTAGAGGAATTGTTTGTCACTTTGGTACACCAAGCACAGAATAATAAAGGGGTTGAGGCGTGAAGAAACAATATTGGATCGCTTTTAAAAGCTTAATTGCCAAAGAAATCCATCGATTTACACGTATTTGGGTGCAAACGTTAGTCCCTCCTGCCATTACCATGACCTTGTATTTCATTATTTTTGGTAACTTAATTGGTAGCCGAATAGGTGATATGGAAGGGTTTAGTTATATGGCCTATATCGTTCCAGGTTTGATCATGATGTCAGTGATCACTAATTCTTATTCTAATGTAGCGTCTTCTTTTTTTAGTGCTAAATTTCAGCACAACATTGAAGAGTTATTGGTTGCGCCAGTTCCTAACTACATCATTATTGCCGGTTATGTCGGTGGTGGTGTCCTACGTGGTTTAGCTGTAGGGACATTAGTTACGATTGTATCATTGTTGTTTGTAAAGCTTCACATTGCACATATTGGTGTGATTGTAGCCACCGTGGTAATGACATCGATCGTGTTCTCATTAGGTGGTTTAATTAATGCGGTATTTGCCCGCACGTTTGATGATATCAGTATTATTCCAACGTTCGTGCTAACGCCGTTGACCTATCTTGGTGGGGTGTTTTACTCGATCAATCTACTGCCTGAATTTTGGCAAGGTGTATCGAAGATCAACCCAATCGTTTATATGGTGAATGCCTTCCGTTACGGCTTTCTTGGCGTCTCTGATGTGGGAATTGGTACATCGTTTGCTGTATTGAGTGTTTTTGTTATTGCGTTGTATAGCGTGGCATACTATCTAATATCACGCGGTATTGGATTACGTTCATAACGTGATATTTGAGATAAAAAAATACCGCTTAATGAGCGGTATTTTTTTATTAATCGTTATTACTAACGTTTATTCAGCGACATCTTCATCTGATGTTTGAGTCGGTCCCAAGTCAACAACTTGGTTATCAATCAGGCGGACTTTACCTAATTGAGATGACATCAAGATCACTGCTTGCTGAGTTCCTTCGGTGACAGGCAGTAAGGTGACTGCATCACGAATGAAACATTTATCAGGCTGTAAACCTGCCGCACGTAATTGATCATTGGCATCGATTACAAGCTCGTCATAGTCAGTGCGACCACCACGCATTTGGCTACTGACCCAACGCATAGTACGGGCAAGTACTGGCGCTCGTTGACGTTCATCAACGGTTAGTTTGCCATTGCGCGAGCTCATGGCTAAACCGTCCATTTCACGTACTGTAGGTACACCAACAATTTTGATATCAAGCTCAAGGTCGATAACCATTTGACGAATAAGCGCCAATTGTTGGAAGTCTTTTTCACCAAAGCAGGCTACATCTGGCTGAACAATATTAAAAAGTTTATTAACTATGGTTGCTACACCACGAAAATGACCAGGACGTAATTCGCCTTCTAAGATGCTAGATAGGACTGGCACTTCAACAAATGTTTGATTGTCTAAGCCGGCAGGGTACATAACCTCTGGCGTTGGTGTGAATACCACATCAACCATATTTTGTTGACTTAGTTTTGCAATATCTTGCTCTAACGTACGTGGGTACGTTTGTAGATCTTCTGCCTTATCAAACTGCATTGGATTAACAAAGATACTAGCAACAACAACATCGGCATGTTTACGTGCTTTACGCATTAGCGTTAAGTGGCCTTCATGCAAATTACCCATTGTTGGAACAAAAGCGATACGGCGACCCTCACGGCGCCAGGTACGAATTTGCTCTCTTAGTGGGGCAATCTCGGCGAATGTTTGCATCTTTTATTCCTTATTCAAAGGTATGTTGAGAGCCTGGAAATTCACCTGTCTCAACATCTTTAATATATTTAGTGACAGCCGCACGCATGTCGCCAGTTTCTGCGAGGAAGTTTTTCGAGAACTTCGGCATATAATTGGCAGAAATACCGAACATATCGTGCATAACTAGAATTTGACCATCGGTACTGTTACCTGCACCAATACCAATCACAGGGATCTCTACTGCTTTGGTAATGCGCTCAGCAAGGCTAGCTGGTACACATTCAAGAACAATGATCTGTGCGCCTGCATTTTTTAATAGGATAGCGTCTTTAACCATTTCATCGGCTTTGTCGAGATCACGGCCTTGTACTTTGTATCCACCAAAAATATTGACTGATTGTGGTGTTAAACCGAGGTGAGCACAAACAGGGACGGCACGTTCAGCTAGCATAGAAATGGTATCTGCTAACCATGCACCGCCTTCTAGTTTGACCATATTAGCGCCAGCACGCATTAGCTTTGCTGCATTTTCACAAGCTTGTTCTGGCGTTGCATAACTCATAAATGGCATATCAGCCATCAGTAATGCATTGGGGCTACCCGCACGAACACTACGCGTGTGGTAAGCGATTTCTTCTACAGTAACAGGAAGCGTATCTTCACGGCCTTGTAAAACCATGCCAAGAGAATCACCAACCAGTAATACTGGCATTTCCTGCTGCTCAAATAATTGAGCAAAACTTGCATCGTATGCAGTGACTGATGCGAACTTACGACCTTCTTGCTTCCATTTCATGAGATCGTTGATAGTAATTTTCTTCATAGCTTTTCCTCGCCCTGATAGATTTTTATTTTTGCCAGATAGCTAAGCCATTTAGGTCTACCTGATCCAATAGAGTGGATAAAGGGGTGTTGTCAGGTAGGGTTAACTTAGGGCTTATCTCAGCTAACGGGTAGAGTACAAATTCTCGTACTTTCATACCGTAATGTGGAACGGTTAAACGTTCACAGTGGTGCATGAGATCACCGTATAACAGAATGTCGAGATCCAAGGTTCTTGGCCCCCAACGTTCATTTTTACGTACTCGACCATGTTCAAGTTCAATGGCTTGGGTTTGATCAAGTAATGCGAGCGGCGCTAAATCGGTATCGATTGCTACCACGGCATTGATATAATCGGGTTGGTTCTGCGGTCCCATCGGTGTACTGCTATATAGGGATGAGACAGCAATGACCGTCATATCGGGATGTGCGTGTAACGCATCAATGGCGCTATTAGCTTGGGCGATAGGATCGCCCAAGTTACTGCCTATTGCGATATAAGCTCGGATCATGATGATTTCGGCTGTGGCTTTTTACGGCGTTGCTGCGGACGGCGACGACGTGGGCGACGACTGCCACTTTCATTCAGGTTTAGCACCATTTTACCGCGTTGGTTGCGATCCACGTTTTGGAATTCACTCCACCATTGCGCTAACTCTTTAACATCATGACCTTCAAATAGGGCACGCATTTCTAAGAAGTCGTAAGCGGCACGGAATTTAGGATGTTCCATGGTTTTAAACGCACGCTTGCCACTGCGACGAGCAAAACGTAATTGCTGTTGCCAAATATCGCGAACTGTCGTGGTATGGCGGCGTGGGATCGCAATCGTACGAACTTGATCATCAAGAATATCGTTACTAGCCACCATAAAGGCGTCGTAGAACGATAAACCACTAGCAAAAGACACTTCTTCTGCTCGGATCATCATTGGATACCACAGCATTGCCGCATAGATAAAGGCAGGGTTTACGCGTTTATCTTCTGCAATACGCTTATCGGTAGATGCCAAGATGTGCTCAATCATCTTCTCTGTTTGGCTGCTGTTATCTTCAGTAAAGTGCTCGGCCAAAATAGGGAAAAGTTGTTGGAACAGGTTGTATTCGCGTAGCATACGGTAGGTTTCTAAACCTTGCCCTGATTGCAGCAGTTTGAGGCTTTCTTCGAACAAACGTGCCGATGGAATATCTAGCATGAGTGGCGCAAGATCTTTGATCGGTGCTGCCGTTGCAGGATCTATTTCCATGTCTAGTTTCACCGCGAAACGTACTGCGCGTAGCATACGTACAGGATCTTCACGGTAACGGGTTTCAGGATCACCCATTAAGCGAACAATACGATTGTTAAGATCGTGAACACCGTTGGCGTAATCGGTCACCGTAAAATCTTTCACACTGTAATACAGTGCGTTGATGGTGAAATCACGACGCTCTGCATCTTCTTCGATCGTGCCGTAGACGTTGTCACGAAGTAACATACCTTCTTGGCTACGCGACGAGATTTGCGGTTTTTGTTTGCTATCTTTTGGTGTCGTCGTTTGTACTGGCGCGTCGGAATGGTGTCCGCGGAATGTTGCCACTTCAATAATGTCACGACCAAATAGGATATGGGCAAGACGAAAACGACGACCAATTAAGCGACAGTTACGAAATAGCTTTTTAATGTCTTCTGGTGTTGCATTGGTTGCAATATCGAAGTCTTTAGGTTGTTTGTCTAGTAGTAAATCACGTACGCCGCCACCTACTAAGTAAGCGTCGTAACCGGCTTTGTTTAGACGATATAGTACTTTCAGCGCATTTTCGCTGATATCTTTACGTGAAATGCTGTGCTCTTGGCGTTGGTAAACTTGCAAAGTTTGTTCCTCTGGAACGCGAGTACTACTGTCGCGATTCAATACTTTACGGCAAAAGCTGGCTACTCGATTAAAGATAATACACCCCATTATGTGCATCTGGTTCAACAAACAGCCGTATATAATATATCACGGCAGACTATTTTAGAATGCTAGTGTGATAGCGGTGGTTTTTGGTAGCTTATCGAGCTGCCAATGTTCAACGCCCCACAATAAAATTTCTTCTACAGTTAGTTCAGCAAGTTCTGCTGGCGGCGCAAGGCCTAAAAATTGTAGCGCTGCAACTAAAGCCGGGCGAGGATTGTTTTTATCAATCGCTGGCGCATGGTTTTGTTTTGACAATTTATTGCCATTTTCCGTTACAGCGAGCGGTAAGTGTAAATAGCTTACAGGGGCATGACCAAGTTGTTGGTATAAGCCGATTTGACGTCCCGTAGGTTCAATTAAATCAGCACCACGAACAACTTCAGTGATCCCTTGTTCGATATCATCAAGCACAACCGCAAGATTATAAGCAAATAACCCGTCTCGACGTCGAATGATAAAATCCTCTCCCGCAACAGTCGTTGGTAGGGCGATTTGACCATGTAATTGATCATCGAAAAGAGTGATAGGTTTGTCCACTTTTAAACGAACAGCACTGTCTTTAGGCTGTTGATTGAGGTTACGACAGGTACCTGGGTAAAAACCGCCAGCTTCTTTGATTGCTTTACGACTACATTGACAATAATAAGCATCGCCTTGGGCTAACCATTGGTCGATTTGACTTTGGTATGCATCATGACGTTGGCTTTGATACATAATTCCACCGTCCCACGTAAAGCCATAAGCTTCAAGAGTACGAAGAATATCATCTGCAGCACCTGGCATTTCTCGTGGTGGGTCGAGATCTTCCATTCTGACAATCCAGCGCCCTTGGTGTGACTTGGCTTGCAAGTAGCTACCGAGTGCGGCTATCAATGATCCGAAATGAAGTGGCCCTGATGGTGATGGCGCAAAGCGTCCTATATATTGTGTCGTCTGTGTCATAAATTATGAACAATAAAGCAGCCTAGACCTGATTAGGTGACTAGGCTCGGCGTTAAAATATGTTGACCAGAGCTAGGGGATACTGCTGCAAGGCAACCCTCCAAACTGAATAAGACTCTTAATACAGAACCTTATTCAGTTTGGTGCGAGCTAATCTTAAGCTCAATTGAGCGTGATTAGAGCGCAAGCAATGTTCAACATGGATAAGTCGCGCTAATAATAGCGCCACACAAATTAAATCGCACGTTAGTGTAAACGAAAGAGGGAGCTTTCGCTCCCTCTAAAATTAGGCATTAACGCAGGTGACGTAATTAGCCTGCCATTTGCTTTTCTTTGATTTCTGCAAGTGTCTTACAATCAATGCAAAGTTCTGCTGTTGGACGAGCTTCTAAACGACGAATACCGATCTCGATACCACAAGAGTCACAGAAGCCGAAATCATCTTCTTCAATGCGCTTTAGCGTTTTTTCGATTTTTTTGATCAGTTTACGTTCACGGTCACGGTTACGTAATTCAAGGCTGAATTCTTCTTCCTGAGCTGCACGATCGACAGGATCTGGGAAGTTAGCGGCCTCGTCTTGCATATGGTTTACTGTACGATCAACTTCTTCACGAAGCTGATTACGCCATGCTGAAAGAATCTTATGGAAGTGATCGCGTTGAGCTTCACCCATATACTCTTCACCAGCTTTTTCCTGGTAAGGTTCAACCCCAGCAATAGCCAGGATGCCTAGTGATTTTTTAACGTTGCTCTCTGGCATATAGCATCTCCTAATGTACCTAATAACCGTCACTGGTTAATTTTGGGCGGTATCTATAGCAGAAAGGGTTGGCTGTGGCAATTAATGTCTTTCTTCAATTCTATACCAATGTGAAGAAACCATCATTTTTCAGTTTGAATGACGAAATTCTATACAATTAGTCAGCTTGATTTGCTCTTTATTGAGCTCTGCTTTGTAGCAAAGAACCTCAACACCAGCCTTCACTGCTTGCGTTAATAGCTGAGCGTATATTGGATCAATATGATCAGCTACTGATACGTTATCAATTCCCGAATGTAATACTGCAAATAAAAGCACCGCTCTGTTGCCTTGATCGACCATCTCCATTAACTCTCTAAGGTGTTTTTGGCCTCGAGTGGTTACGGCATCAGGAAAATAACCTTGTCTATCTTTCCCTAATAAGGTGACGCTTTTTACTTCAATATAGCAGGGTGGTCGACTTTCTGACTCAAGTAATAAATCAATGCGACTATTTTCAGTGCCATATTTAACTTCAGCTCGCAGTGATGTGTAACCTGTTAGTTCATCAATTACGTCATTTTTAATGGCTTCTTCCACTAATCGATTGGCTTGAGCTGTGTTGACACAAATCCAATCATTACTCAGTGTTTGAGTGAGCTCCCAACTATTGGGGTATTTACGTTTTGGATTATCAGAGGTGGAATACCAAACGGTACTGCCAGGCTCGGCACAACCGGTCATGGCACCTGTATTAGCGCAATGGATAGTGCGAATGTCATTATTATCAAGTTCAATATCGGCTAAAAAACGCTTATAACGTTTGATCAGTTTGGCCGCTTGTAAAGGTTGCGCAAATTTCATAGTTCTCTCAGTGGCTGATTATTGTTTTTCGTTGTAGGTTACCTTTTCGCTACAATGGCAATTAAAGGCATGGCATTAGCCGATAAATTCGATCATGACATAAGGTACTTAGCTTGTCACAACTCCCAATAGTAGACGTATTACCCAATTTATTATCAGCACTGACATCTTCATCTCAACTGATTTTAAAAGCGCCACCGGGGGCAGGTAAGTCGACATTTCTACCGCTTTCATTATTACAACAAAATATGTTTACCGGACGTATTGTCATGTTAGAGCCAAGACGATTAGCTGCAAGAAATATTGCGGGATATTTAGCTCGTCAGTTAGGTGAGAAAGTTGGGGAAACGGTCGGCTTACGTGTACGAGGTGAAACCAAAGTCAGTGCAAAGACCAAGCTTGAGATTGTCACCGAGGGGGTGATGACACGGATGCTGCAACAGGATCCTGAGCTGACTGGCATTGATTTACTGATCTTCGATGAATTTCATGAGCGTTCTATTCACGCCGATACCGCATTAGCGTTAGCACTCGAAGTACAGCAAGCGCTTCGCGATGATTTAAAGATTTTGGTGATGTCAGCAACCTTATCTCAGCAAGCATTGATAGCGCTATTGCCTGAGGCAAGTTATATCGAATCACAAGGACGCTGCTTCCCTGTTGAATATCGCTACGCTGGGCAAACTGAGCCGAGAGATCTTATTGAAAAAATGGCACAAGCAATATGCCAATTACTCAACACTGAATCAGGATCTATGCTGGTATTTTTACCGGGTGTCGGCGAAATTAAACGGTTAGAGCAAGCGTTACAGGATCGTATCGATAATAAAACTATGATTTGTCCGCTCTATGGTCAATTGAGTATTGAACAGCAGCAACAAGCGATCAGTACGCCAATCAATGGGCAACGTAAAGTGGTGTTGGCGACGAATATTGCTGAAACCAGTTTAACCATTGAAGGTATTCGATTAGTGGTTGATAGCGGGTTAGAGCGTATCGCACAGTGGGATCCAAAATCAGGTATTAGCCGCTTACAGCAAGTACGTATTGCACAATCATCTGCAGAGCAACGAGCAGGACGAGCTGGACGTTTATCGGCGGGTATTTGTCTGCGAATGTACAGTGAAGAGCAACTAAAGCGTCAACCAGCAACCCCGCAGCCTGAAATTTTACGTAGCGATTTAACCTCATTGGCAATGGAATTAGTGCAGTGGGGTTGTCACGATCCCGCTGAATTACAATGGCTTGATATTCCTCCCGCAATCGCATTGCAACAATCTCGTGAATTATTGGTACAACTCGGCGCCATAGATACGCGAGGTCAACAAACTGAGCGAGGAAAACTGATCCAAGGTTTAGGTGCCGACCCTCGTCATGCCGCGATTCTAGCCTTTGCCCTTGAACGCTACCGAGCGCAACAGGATGAGACAATATTGTCGACAGCAGCCATGCTTGTGGCGTTATTAGAAGATCCGCCGCGAGGGATGGACAATCCGGATCTCGGTTTTCAATTACATTTATTGGAAAGTCAAAAGCTTGTCAAATCGGGGCATTATTGCCAGCGGGCGAAACAAACCCGACAAAAACTTTATCAACACCTTGATGACAAACCTAAGAGCACGTCATTAATAGTGAATAACCTATGGTTAGGTGCATTGTTAGCAGCAGGTTTTCCTGATCGTATTGCGATGACACGTAACTATGATGGACGTTATCAGTTGGCAAACGGCCAAGGTGTGATACTCGATGTTGATCAAAATTTAGCATCTGAACATACCTTGGTGGTGGCGGATGTGGTGAAAACACGGCAAGGTGACAGTCGAGTATTTTCTGCTGTGTCTGCTGATTTAGCCCAATTACAACTGATGCACCCTCAGTTATTTACCAAGAAAGACTGGCTGGATTGGGATGATAAAAAAGGGCGCTTAAGTGCTGAGCATCGGATCTATTGTGGCAAACTCATCGTTAGTCGAGATATTGCTGCCGATCCTGATCCCGCGCTTACCAGTGAAGCGTTGGTTAATGCAATAAAACGCAAAGGGTTATCGGTATTAACGTGGACAGATAAAGCCTCTTCATTGCTGACACGTGCACGTTGTGCTGCTCGCTGGTTACCTGAACTTGAGCTTCCTGCATTAGATGAAACAGATTTACTTGAAGCGGCTGATCGTTGGTTACTGCCTTATATGAATGGGATCAAAACCATGAAAGGTGTCGCTAAGTTAGATGTAGTTAGCGCATTAGAAGCGTATTTAGGTTGGGATAAAAAGCAACAAGTCGATTTGCTACTGCCTACGCATTATCAAGTACCAACAGGGACGACGATAAAGATCCGATATCATGAGCAACAGCAACCCGTGCTTGCGGTGAAGTTACAAGAAATGTTTGGTGAAAAAGTGTCGCCTTGTATTGCTAATGGCAAAGTGGCATTGGTATTGGAATTATTGTCTCCCGCACAAAGGCCACTGCAAATTACCCAAGACTTAGCTGCTTTTTGGCAGGGCTCTTATAAGGAAGTACAAAAGGAAATGAAAGGTCGATACCCTAAACACCCATGGCCGGACGATCCTGCTAATCATGTACCTACACGTAAAACCAAAAAGTATATCTAGCAATAGACCTGTATATATAATCAGGTATAGTGTTCATTATTAGCCATAATCACGTTTTTAGGAGCAATGGTTGTTGCTCCTATTTTAAGATAGGAATGACCTTAGTTGATGCATTATGATTAAGTTGCCTCTTCATTTTCAGTCAAGAAAGCATGTTGCACCGCCCAAAGACAGTGGTGGAAAAAAGCCGACGACACCACGAAAGAAAACCCCAGTAAAACCTACAGCAAAAAAGCCCACTAAACGTACTCCTGCTGCGAGTGCAACTAAAAAGGCGCCGGCTAAAAGAACAGCCAAGAAAAAAACAAAAAAATCGGTTAAAACAGATCGTCCCTGGTTACGTAAACTGGGTTGGCTGAGCTTTAAAATCGGCTTAGTGGTTGTTGCCGCAATGCTGGTGATAGGGATTTACCTTGATACGATTGTACGTAATAAAATGGATGGTCAAATTTGGGATTTACCGTCTGTTGTTTATGGTCGAGTATTAACACTTCGCCCAGATCAACATATCAGTATTATGGATGTGCGCCGTGAATTGGATTTATTGAAATACCACAAAGTGCACACTCCAACCCGTATTGGGGAATACTCTGCTTCATCAACTCGCATTGAATTGATCCGACGTCCGTTTGATTTTCCTGAAGGAGCTGAGAAAAAACAGCATGTGTTACTGACGTTTTCGGGCACTACGTTAACAAGTATTAAAGATCTCATCACCAAGCGTTCGTTAGGCTATTTCAACATTGAACCTAAAATGTTAGGCATGTTGGGCCTTTCAGGCAATGAGCAGCGTATTTTTATGAAGCGCGATGAGTTTCCACCACTCTTAATTGATGCATTGCTCGCAACAGAAGATAGAGATTTCTATCAGCATGATGGTGTATCACCATTGGCGATCATTCGTGCCATGTTCGTGAACTTACGTGCAGGTCGAACGGTACAAGGAGGCAGTACCTTAACTCAGCAGCTCGCGAAGAACTTATTTCTAAGTCGTGAACGTAGCCTATGGCGTAAAGTTCGTGAGGCCTATATTGCAGTTATTATTGATTATCGCTATAGCAAAGATCGGATATTAGAAGCTTACCTTAACGAGATCTATCTTGGTCAAAATGGCGGTAAAGAAGTTCATGGTTTCCCATTGGCTGCTAGATTGTATTTTGGTCGTCCATTAGAAGAGCTCACATCAGCACAGTTAGCCATGCTGGTGGGCATGGTGAAAGGGCCTTCTCAGTTTAACCCTTGGCGACATCCAGAGCGTACGCTAGAGCGTCGTGATTTAGTCCTTAGCTTATTGCTGAAAAATAACACCCTTACTGGAGCTGAATATGAAGCTGCGGCTTCAAGCCCATTAGGGGTACAAAAGACACCGAAGATCGCGAGTCGACAGCCTGCTTATTTCCAGCAGCTACAACGTGAATTAGAGCGTGATGTCGGTGATATTTACAAGTCAGGTAAAGGGCTACGTATCTTTAGTACCTTAGACCCATTATCACAGCAATCAGCAGAGCAAAGTGTTGCCGCAATGGTGCCAAAGCTGAATAAAAAAGCAGGGCTTAAAGTAGAAACAGCAATGGTGGTTGTTGATCGCCTAAGCGGAGAAGTACGTGCTATTGTCGGTGGTAGTCGCCCAGGTTATGCAGGCTTTAACCGTGCGTTAGATGCGAGCCGTCAAATAGGTTCATTAGCCAAGCCTGCGGTGTATTTAACGGCATTGAGCGAGCCTAATAAGTTCAATCTAGCAACCAGCTTGGATGATAAGTCGATTGTATTACGTGGTAGCAAAGGTACTACATGGCGTCCACGAAATTACGATCGTAAGTTTAGAGGGCAAGTACCACTTTATTATGCGTTAGCGAACTCATTGAATGTGCCTACCGTTAATCTGGGTTTAAAAGTTGGACTGGGAAGTGTGATTAATACTATGAGCAAACTTGGTGTCGATCGCGATGAAATTCCTAAACTGCCATCAATTCTGCTAGGTTCATTTACCTTATCACCTTATGAGGTGGCACAAATGTTCCAGACCATCACAAGTGGTGGTCGCAGAGCAGATTTAACGGCATTGCGCGCGGTTGTTGATCAGAAAGGTAGGATTCTTTATCAAAACTACCCTAAAGCCTCTCAAGTGGTGCCAGAGCAGGCAGCATGGCTAACAACCTATGATATGAAGCGAGTCGTGAGTCAAGGTACCGCACGTTACTTACAGAGTAAATTTAGTGCCGCGAAATTGGCAGGTAAAACGGGGACCACGGATAAAAACCGTGATAGCTGGTTTGCAGGTGCTGATGGGCATGAAGTGGCGGTAGTATGGGTTGGACGTGATGACAATACGCCAGTGCGTTTAACGGGCTCTAGCGGTGCATTAAGAATTTATGCTGATTACTTAACCCGTCGTAAGCCAGCGCCATTAACGCTGCCATGGCCTAAGCAGATCACCACCATGAAGTATGATAAGCAAGCCAATGGCACATTAATACCAAACTGTAACGGAAGTGTCTCCTTGCCGGTTTGGGATAAAAATGGGCAATTAAAAGCGCAGTGTTCAAGCAATAAACCTGCCGCTTGGATCACTAATATGTTCACTGGTGGTTAACCGCGTGTATTCATCATTATAGGTAAAGCCTCGCTCATGTAGCGGGGCTTTTTTTGTCTCAAAGGGGGATGTGATTAGAAAGAGGAGATTTTCTCAAGACGAAAAAAAACCTCATCAAAGATGAGGCTTCAAAAGATGGTGCCGACTACCGGAGTCGAACTGGTGACCTACTGATTACAAGTCAGTTGCTCTACCTACTGAGCTAAGTCGGCACGTTTTGTTCTTTTTGTCATAACGTCAATAACGTTACTTTTTAATATGGTGCCTCGAGGCGGAATCGAACCACCGACACGAGGATTTTCAATCCTCTGCTCTACCGACTGAGCTATCGAGGCAAATACAGCAATTACATTGCTATTTTTGCATTTCTTACGTGAGTAAGAGAATAAATGGTGCCGACTACCGGAGTCGAACTGGTGACCTACTGATTACAAGTCAGTTGCTCTACCTACTGAGCTAAGTCGGCACACTTTATTTTGGCTCCTCTTGCTGGACTTGAACCAGCGACATACGGATTAACAGTCCGCCGTTCTACCAACTGAACTAAAGAGGAATTGTCTCTTTTATCTGACTTGACGTATCAAGTGAGATGAATATGGTGCCTCGAGGCGGAATCGAACCACCGACACGAGGATTTTCAATCCTCTGCTCTACCGACTGAGCTATCGAGGCAAACACAGCAATTACATTGCTATTTTTGCATTTCTTACATGAGTAAGAGAATAAATGGTGCCGACTACCGGAGTCGAACTGGTGACCTACTGATTACAAGTCAGTTGCTCTACCTACTGAGCTAAGTCGGCACACTATATTCTTTTAATTTCCCCGCTCTGTTGAGCCAAGAAATAAATAGTGGCTCCTCCTGCTGGACTTGAACCAGCGACATACGGATTAACAGTCCGCCGTTCTACCGACTGAACTAAGGAGGAACAGATTGTGGTTGCTTTGCACCATACTTCGAAAGGGAAGTATGGTGCCTCGAGGCGGAATCGAACCACCGACACGAGGATTTTCAATCCTCTGCTCTACCGACTGAGCTATCGAGGCAACGGAGCGCATTAAAAAGGTTTTCGGTCTTTGCGTCAATGCTTTTTTTCTAAATAATTATCAACCTTGTCTTTTTTGTTCCGTTTGTTTGAAAAGTAGGCTTTTATTAGGGGGGAATACCTGTTTGAACATTAGTTTGTGAAGCAAGCAACAGAAATAATTAAAGATTATTTTGTGTAATATCGAAAGAAAAGGAGTCATTATTAAGTCTTTAACTGAAAAGATCGCATTGCTGGTAAGGCGATTAAAAAAGATCGTGGAGTAGTGATTTTGAGAGGAATTATTTTATCTAAAAATAGTATTGGAGAAGGGAGGATGAGAAAAGTTAACAAATTTAAGACGAAAAAAAACCTTGTCTTGCGACAAGGTTTCTTAACTGGCTCCTCCTGCTGGACTTGAACCAGCGACATACGGATTAACAGTCCGCCGTTCTACCAACTGAACTAAGGAGGAATTATCTTTTTTATCTTACCTGACGTATCAAGTGAGATGAATATGGTGCCTCGAGGCGGAATCGAACCACCGACACGAGGATTTTCAATCCTCTGCTCTACCGACTGAGCTATCGAGGCAGAAGTAGTGATGGTTAAGTCTCTACTTTTGCATTCTTACGTGAGTAAGAAAATAAATGGTGCCGACTACCGGAGTCGAACTGGTGACCTACTGATTACAAGTCAGTTGCTCTACCTACTGAGCTAAGTCGGCACACTTTATTTTGGCTCCTCTTGCTGGACTTGAACCAGCGACATACGGATTAACAGTCCGCCGTTCTACCAACTGAACTAAAGAGGAATTGTCTCTTTTATCTGACTTGACGTATCAAGCGAGATGAATATGGTGCCTCGAGGCGGAATCGAACCACCGACACGAGGATTTTCAATCCTCTGCTCTACCGACTGAGCTATCGAGGCAAACACAGCAATTAAATTGCTATTTTTGCATTTCTTACGTGAGTAAGAGAATAAATGGTGCCGACTACCGGAGTCGAACTGGTGACCTACTGATTACAAGTCAGTTGCTCTACCTACTGAGCTAAGTCGGCACACTATATTCTTTTAATTTCCCCGCTCTGTTGAGCCAAGAAATAAATAGTGGCTCCTCCTGCTGGACTTGAACCAGCGACATACGGATTAACAGTCCGCCGTTCTACCGACTGAACTAAGGAGGAACAGATTGTGGTTGCTTTGCACCATACTTCGAAAGGGAAGTAATGGTGCCTCGAGGCGGAATCGAACCACCGACACGAGGATTTTCAATCCTCTGCTCTACCGACTGAGCTATCGAGGCAACGGAGCGCTATTAAAAGGGTTTTCAGCCTTTTCGTCAACACTTTTTTTCATAAAAAAAGATAAACAGTGTCGTTTGTTGGCTTTTTGTTCGTTGTGGTGTGATTTTGATATTCATTATTGAGATTTCATCAAGTTAAGCAAATTAAGAGATGAAATCTCAATTATAAATTTTATTTTTCTGGCGGCGTGTAACCGTCGATAATCACATCTTGACCTTCGAACAAAAACTTCACCATTTCAGTTTCTAATAACTGGCGATGTTCAGGGTTCATCATGTTGAGCTTTTTTTCGTTGATCAGCATGGTTTGCTTACCTTGCCATTCTGCCCATGCTTGCTTCGAAATATTATCAAAAATACGTTGGCCTAGTTCACCTGGGTAAAGTTGAAAGTCTAAACCTTCAGCGTCTTGTTGTAGTCGAGTACAAAAAACAGTACGACTCATGAAATATTCCTTACTGTAACTCGCTGATATACAGGCTCAGCGAAAATGAGTGATTAGTTGATAGTTATACCAGAGTCAGTGACTGGCATCTAGCATCACTGAGCGGAAATAAAAGCGGTAAAAACCGTCTTATTTTTGATGGTTTAACGAGTATGCCAAACTGTCCAAAATTTTCTGTACTGGTGCTGCTAATCCGATTTTTGGTGGATTATTAAGATCATACCATTGACCTGAAGCTTCATTGATTTCTGTAGGTTGTGATTTAAGTTCGTATAAAATCGGCACGATATCAAGATGATAATGGCTAAACGTATGACGAAAAGCAGTTAATTGACTTTGCTGTTCGATAAGTGACAGTTGTTGACCTAATTGTTTGTCTAATAGCGACGTTAAATCAGCATTGTCATGTTGAGGGAAGCACCAAAGACCACCCCAAATACCGACCTGTGGGCGTTGTTCTAACCAAACTTTATCGTCGCACTGTAAAATAGCGAACCATGTTTGTTTTTCAGGCAAGGTTTTTTTGGGTTTTTTACCCGGAAAATCGGTTTGTCGTAATTCTTTGAGTGCAATGCATTGTGTGCTTACGGGACATAATTCACATTTAGGTTTACTACGGGTACAAATCATTGCTCCCATATCCATCATGGCTTGGTTATAGCGTTCGACTCCTATCTCGGGCGTATTTGTCTCAGCAATTTGCCATAATTTGTTTTCAACGGTTTTCTTACCAGGCCAGCCTTCAATCGCGTAACAACGGGCAAGCGTACGTTTCACATTGCCATCTAAGATAGGGTGATGTTGAGCGAGTGAGAGTGACAGAACAGCACCAGCCGTTGAACGACCAATACCCGGTAATGCTTGGACTTGATCGATATCTGTTGGGAAAATGCCGTTATGTTCACTAACAATTAACTGCGCTGCTTTATGGAGGTTACGTGCGCGAGCGTAATAGCCGAGCCCAGTCCATAAGTGTAAGACTTCATCTTGCTCGGCAGCCGCTAAGTCTTGCACGGTAGGGAAGCGCTCCATAAAACGTTCAAAGTAGGGGATCACGGTTGCTACTTGGGTTTGTTGTAGCATGATCTCTGAAAGCCATACTTTATATGGGGTTTTGTTTTGTTGCCAAGGTAGAGTTTTGCGGCCGAATTTGTCATACCACGCTAAAATGGCATCGGAAAATGTCGTACTCAATGTTGTGCTCACTTTACAGTTTATAGCTACTTATCTTTTATACTGCGCAAAAGGATATGGCATTTGCCAATGAAGAATAGCTATCGAGTTATTTTTGCTACACAGTGAAAATTGGTGTCCGCTAGTGCAATCACTTATACTGCAAACAGAAGTGCAACGTTATTTATTGTCTATTATGGGCAAGATTGCACCATAAACTGGCCATTGTCGCAATTGATAGACTTGAATTGAGTCGATAACTTTGGATAATGCCGATCCGTTTCTTTTTTGTTTGGATAGTTATTAGCATGAGCGAAGTTTCAAAGAAGTCAGGTGAAGTGACCCTGACCGAATTTACCGAAGATGGCAAACTGGTTCGTAAGATCCGTAGCTTTGTCCGTCGTGAAGGCCGTTTAACTAAGGGCCAAGAACATGCGATGGAAAACAATTGGCCAACTATGGGTATTGATTTCGCCAAGCAAATGCTGGACTGGAAAGAAGTATATAACCGTGAAGCGCCAGTCGTGTTGGAAATTGGTTTTGGTATGGGGGCATCATTAGTTGAAATGGCTAAAAATGCCCCTGAGAAAAACTTTATTGGGATCGAAGTACATAGCCCAGGTGTGGGTGCGTGTCTAATGGGTGCGGAAGATGCGGGTTTAACTAACCTTCGTGTAATGTGTCACGATGGCGTTGAAGTGTTTGAATACATGATCCCTGATGGTAGTTTAGATACCGTACAGCTATTCTTCCCAGACCCATGGCATAAAGCACGTCACCATAAGCGTCGTATCGTTCAGCCTGAATTTGCTGAAATGCTACGTAAAAAGCTTAAAATTGGCGGTATTTTCCACATGGCAACTGACTGGGAAAACTACGCTGAGCATATGGTTGAAGTGATGGATGCAGCGCCTGGTTACCGCAATACGGCAACAAACGGTGCTTATATTGATCGTCCAGAAGATCGCCCATTAACCAAATTCGAAGCTCGTGGTCACCGCTTAGGTCACGGCGTTTGGGATATGAAGTACGAGCGTACTGAATAATTTCTCTTTGGTATTATATGCTGAAGAAATAAGACATTATTGATTTAATGACGCTTGGTTAAATCAATGAAAAAGCCAACCTTGTGTTGGCTTTTTTTCCCCTTGGAGAAAGAGATATGAAGCCAACAGCTACACTGCTAAATGAAATATTAGATGAAGTGAGACCATTGATAGGTCAAGGAAAAGTGGCTGACTATATTCCGGCTTTAGCTAACGTACCTGCGAGTAAATTAGGTATAGCAGTGTGCTATAACGACGGAGAAATTATTCAGGCGGGTGATAGCCAAGAAGGTTTTTCTATTCAATCTATCTCTAAGGTGTTGTCGTTAACACTTGCAATGACCTTATATGAATCGGAAGAGTTGTGGTCTCGAGTTGGAAAAGAGCCATCAGGTCAAGCGTTTAACTCCATGATCCAGCTTGAGCTAGAAAAAGGCATCCCACGTAATCCGTTTATTAACCCAGGTGCGATTGTGGTGTCGGATTTACTGCATAGTCGTTTATGTGCACCGCAATACCGGATGTTGGAATTGGTACGAGAGCTTTCTTGTAATCCGAATATTGTCTACGACAAAGTCGTCGCTAGCTCTGAAATGCAACATAGCGATCGTAATGCTTCCATTGCTTATTTAATGCGTTCATTCGGTAACTTTGATAATGAAGTGATGCCAGTGCTCACTAATTATTTTAGTTATTGTGCGCTCAAGATGAGTTGTGTCGATCTCGCCAGAACATTTAGCTATTTAGCAAATAAAGGGCTTCCTTTAGGCGCGAAAAAAAGAATTATCAGCCAAACTCAAAGTAAGCATATAAATGCATTGCTTGCGACTTGTGGTTTGTATGATGGCGCAGGTGAATTTGCCTATCGTGTTGGTATGCCAGGAAAGTCTGGCGTAGGTGGTGGTATTGTTGCGATTGTACCGGGTGAGATGACGATTGCAGTATGGTCGCCAGAACTTGATCAATCCGGTAATTCTGTTGCAGGGACTGCAGCGTTAGAGAAATTATCTGAGCGTATTGGACGTTCTATTTTTTAGTGAGCCCGTATACATAAACCGCGAGGCTCACATTAGGGGGAGAATCGTATGTTAATGAATAAGGGGTTTCACGAATTAAAAACATCGATATTAGGCGCAATAGTAGCGATGTTCAGTTTCTTTACGGTATCGGCTCATGCGGTTGAATGTGAGCCACTATGGCATAACTCACTGAGTTTAAATGAAGGACGGTTAACCTTAGTACAAGGTAAACAAGAATTTATTGTGGATGCTAAAGGGCGGATGTTTTTCGATGTACATAAGGTCGCACTGAATCCTAAACAAACACAATTATTATCGGACTATTACGAGCTTTTAGATAATGACTTGCCCTATTTGTTGTCGCATTCTCAGCGTATTGATAAGCAAGTGTGTGAATTTGTTTCGCTACGAATAGAACAAGAACAACGGTTGCAAGATGCGATTCCTGCATTAAAAAACTGGCGCAGCGTAACATTAAATTAGTTAGTATCTAACCAGAGAAAAACGAGCACTGTGAATAACATAGTGCTCGTTTTTTTATTAGATATTATTCGTTATCATCGTCAACGAAGGCGGCTAGGAGATCATTTAAGAACAATTTACCGTGCTCGGTGATTTGCCAATGATCGCCCGTATCTTGGAGATAGTTTTGCGCTATCGCCCAATCAATTGTCGGCTCTATGGTTGTTAACGCTAAACCTGTTCTTGCGACAAAATCTTGCTTTGGACAGGATTCTAATAAACGAAAACGATTCATAAAGAACTCGAATGGACGTTCACCATCAGCAACCTTATTCTCTTGCGTTAAATACGGCTTATCCGCTTGTAAATATCCACGAGGGTGTTTGACTTTAACGGTACGGATGATTTGCCCATCAGCAAAACTGATTTTGCCATGTGCGCCACAACCAATGCCAAGGTAATCACCAAAACGCCAGTAGTTAAGGTTATGCTGACATTGTTTTCCCGGCTTGCTATAGCCTGATATTTCATATTGCTGATAACCGGCTTCTGTTAAAAGCTGATGACCTTGCTCAAAAATATCCCACAAGTCGTCATCATCAGGCAATGTCGGTGGTTTTGAGTAATACAGGGTATTGGGTTCAATTGTCAGCTGGTACCAAGACAAGTGCGGTGGATCGAGTGCGATCGCTTGTTTTAAATCACTGATCGCATCACTCACGCTTTGATCCGGTAAGCCATGCATAAGATCGACATTAAAGCTGTTTAATCCCGCTTTCTTTGCAAGGCCAGCTGCACGAATTGCTTCATCTGCGCCATGAATACGGCCAAGACGTTCGAGTTTTTCATTTTGAAAACTTTGAATACCAATAGAAATACGGTTTACACCAGCTTGGCGATAAGCTTCAAAACGACCCGCCTCTACCGTGCCAGGGTTGGCTTCCATAGTAATTTCAATATCATCACTAAATGGAATGCGTTGCTCAATGGCTTTTAATAAACGACCGATCTCACTTGGAGAGATCAAGCTAGGCGTCCCTCCACCAATAAAAATTGAGTGGAGAGGTCGTGCTCCATTGATTAACTGATAAGCGCTAAGATCGGTTTCTAAGTCGTCAATTAAGGCATCAATATAATCAAGCTCAGGAAGATCTGTCTTTAAGGCGTGAGAGTTGAAATCACAATAAGGACATTTTTGTACACACCAAGGGATGTGGACATATAAACTCAGTGGTGGAGGTACAAGCATTTAATCGGCCTTTAATGCGCTAAACAATTGCTGTAGTGCTTTACCACGGTGTGATAGTTGCTTTTTACGAGCAGGTGGAAGTTGAGCTGAAGCACATTGATCTTCAGGTACCCAAAATACCGGATCGTAACCAAAACCATTTTCGCCATGACGTTCAGTTAAGATGCTGCCTTCCCAAGAGCCATGACAAACCAGTGGAGTAGGATCGTTTTCATGGCGCATCATCACAAGTACACAATGGAAACGTGCAGTACGTTGCTCGGCGGGTACATCTTTCATTTCCGCAAGTAGTTTATCAATGTTGTCAGCATCTGATGCGTCTTCACCGGCAAAACGTGCAGAATAAATACCTGGTGCACCGTTGAGGTAATCAACTTCTAAGCCAGAGTCATCGGCAATGGCTGGAAGGCCCGTTTCCTTTGCCGCATGGCGTGCTTTAATGATCGCATTTTCAATAAATGTGGTGCCCGTTTCAGCAACGGATGAAACGTTATAATCACTTTGCGCGACTACATCAAAACCAAAATCAGCCAGTAAATCGGCCATTTCTTTTACTTTGCCTTGGTTGCCTGTTGCTAGTACAAGTTTACTCATTTTGATGCCTTTTGAACGTCAAGCTATGTAATATTGGCGGTTATAATAACGGTTGTTATCGTAATAAAAAAGGCGCGAGTGCGCCTAGTGATTGTAGAAGAGATTGATGCTCAAGTGGTTACTTGTCAACGAAGAAGGTCTGCTTAAAGGCCAGTGTTTCTTTTTTACCGTTAGAGAAAATAGTGATCGTAAAATTAAACGTTTCATCATTAGCGTGTTTAAATTCAGCAAGGTAATAAATTGATTTACCTTCTTTTATTTCTCTAAAGTTCAACTTCTTTTGCTGTCCTAATACATTACGAGCAATACCAGTTAGCTGTGCTTTAACCGCTGTTTTTTCTTGTTTACTGGTATCGAGAATCGCAATATTGACCAAGGCACTGTAACGGCTGCGCTGAATTTTATAGTGGCTGGCAATTTCTGGGGTTAAAAATGTTGAGGCAAAACTAGAATAATGTACTTCTAAGTCGCCAAATTTTTTGAATTGTCCAGCATGGCTAGGCAGCGTGAAAACGAGCAGTAGCAGGCTAAGTAATATTTTCATTGAAGTATCCTTATCTTTCAGTAAGTAACTGAAGTATTTCCTTTATGTCGCGATGTGTTGCTTGACTTGATGATTGTAGCTAAGAGTAAGGGGATAAAAAAAGCGAATATCGGTTACTGATATTCGCTTTATTGAACCAATCAAATTACATGATGGTGGCGATCTCTGAGGGAATAACTTTCGGGGCTTCAATCCGAATTTGTTTGTGCCGACCTTGTAAGCCTTTTTCTACATGAATTAACCCTTTAGCGACCTTAAATTGTTTTGCAAGGAACTTTACTAAATGGGCATTGGCTTTTCCGTCTACCGGTGGCGCGGTAATGGCAATTTTTACTTCGTTGCCATGCAAGCCAACAATCTGATCGCGGCTTGCTTTCGGTTGGATATAAAGTCGAATAATGAGATCGTCATCATCACGAAAGATGGTCTTTTCTGTCACAGCATGTACCACACGTTACCAACTAAAGAGCCCATCGCGTAGTTAGCAAATTGTAGTGCGATAAAGATCACTAGAACACTCAGATCTAAACCGCCCATTGCAGGAAGAACGCGGCGAACAGGCGCCATTAGTGGTTCTGTTAATTGGTGCATGACATATTCGATAGGGCTTCGACCTTGGCTAACCCAGCTTAAGATTGCACGGATCAATAGTACCCAGAACAATAAACTACCAGCTGCTTTTAATAATGCTAATAGCCCTAAGAACAGGAAGCTTGGTTCAAAGGAAAAACCACCACTGCTGATTGAAATAATGATGATAAATTTAGCGACACACAGTACATAAGCAAACAGTACCGTTGCCATATCTAGCGAACCAATTGATGGGATCACGCGGCGTAATGGCGCAACGATCGGTTGAGTCGCTTTAACAATAAATTGTGAGAAGGGATTATAAAAGTCTGCACGAGACCATTGTAACCAAACTCGTAATAATACGACCATGATGTAAAGATCAAAGCCGGTTTGAACTAGATAAACGAAAGGATTCATAGATAAACCTTAAAACAATTGTTCCATTTCTTTAGCTCGAGATACGGCTGCTTGCATCGCTTTAGCAACAATATCTGAGAATTGATGTTGATTAAATGTATTAATAGCTTCAGCTGTCGTGCCACCTTTTGAAGTGACTTGATCACGTAGTGTCGACAATGAAGTATCAGGATTCGCTTTTACTAATTCAGCGGCACCTAAAGCGGCTTGCTGAACCAGTAAGCGCGCAGTATCGGCATCAAACCCTTGGTTCATCGCTTCTTGCTGCATTGCTTCCATAAACAAAAAGAAGTAGGCGGGAGCACTGCCTGCTGCGGCAATAATACCATTAATACCTGATTCTTCTTGTACCCAACAAATTTCGCCTACGGCTTGTAATAGTTGAGTGGCAAATAATCGGTCGGTTTCTGTGAGTTGTGGGTTTGCATATAAGCCGCTCATACCCTTACCAATTAAAGAGGGAGTATTTGGCATTACACGAACCAATTCAACTTGCTGGCCTAGCATTTCACATAAGCGCTCGCAATTAATGCCAGCGGCAATAGAAATCACTAATTTTCCCGCAAAGTTAATGTCTTGCAGTGGTTTACACACTTCTTCCATAAGTTGTGGTTTAACCGCAAGAACAACAACATCAGCATTTTGAGCAGCACTTAAGTTATCGCTAGTGGTATGAATACCAAAGTCACGCGCTAAAGGTTCACGGCGAGCATCGCTAGGGGCGGTGGCCGTAATCTTTTTTGCATCGTAACCGCTAGCAACTAATCCTGCGATAATTGAGCGAGCCATATTACCTGCCCCAATAAAAGCAATTGAGCGTTGTTCCATGTAAAATCCTTATAAATAGGTACAAACTTAATGTTTTTTACCTTAATTGAGCTGTCGTTATCATGAACAGTACGAATATTAGTAATTATTCTTTGTTACCGTAATCACGAGCACCAAAAATCGCGGTGCCAATACGAACAATTGTACTACCTGCTGCAATTGCCGCTTCCATATCACCACTCATTCCCATTGATAATGTATCAACATTGGGATAAGTCAATTTCAACTGTTCTAGTGTATCAGCCAACGCTTTAAAAGTGGCAAATTGGCTGTCGTAATCTGTGGCCGGTTGTGGAATCGACATTAAACCGCGCAGTTCAATATTTGGCATTGCAGCTATTTCTGCGGCCAGTGCAGGAACTTCAGCCAAGGTTATTCCCGATTTTGTTGCCTCAGCGCTGCTATTAACTTGCAGTAAAACTTGCAGCGGTGCCATTGACGTTGGACGTTGATCGCTTAAACGTTTTGCTGTTTTTATACGATCAATAGAGTGCACCCAATCAAAATGCTCTGCGACAAGGCGAGTTTTATTCGATTGGATCGGCCCAATAAAATGCCATACAAGCAAGTTTTTCTCCGGATGGCTCGCAAAGTGATTAACCTTATCAACACCTTCCTGTACGTAGTTTTCGCCAAAGGCATACTGGCCTGCAGTAATGGCTTCTTCGATCGCTTCCACTGGCTTGGTTTTACTTACTGCCAATAGTTGCACGGAATCTGCAGCCCTGCCGCATTTTTCAGTTGCTAAGGTGATCTGGTTGATGACCTCAGCAATATTTTGTTTGATACTAGTCATAATTGATTCTTGGGGAAAATTTATGGATATCACCGAATTACTGGATTTTAGTGTAAAGCATAACGCATCGGATCTACATCTTTCTGCAGGTGTTCCACCGATAATTCGTGTTGATGGCGATGTTAGAAAGCTCAGTATGCCAGCACTCGATCACAGTGAAGTGCACCGTTTAGTATTTGACATTATGAACGATGCTCAGCGTCGTGAGTATGAAGAAAACTTAGAAGTCGATTTTTCATTTGAAATTCCCGACATCGGTCGCTTCAGGGTCAATGCTTTTCATCAGTCTCGAGGTTGTTCGGCGGTGTTTCGAACCATTCCTATTCATATTCCAACATTGGAATCGTTAAATGTTCCTGATGTTTTTTATGATATTGCCCAGCTTTCACGTGGCTTGGTATTAGTAACAGGTGCGACTGGCTCGGGTAAATCGACCACCATTGCTGCGTTAGTTGATTATATCAATACCAACTATAACCGTCATATTCTGACGATTGAAGATCCGATTGAATTTGTTCACAGCAGTAAACGTTGTTTGATCAATCAGCGAGAAGTGCACCGTGACACATTGGGCTTCCAAAACGCACTGCGTTCAGCACTGCGTGAAGATCCCGATGTGATTTTAGTGGGTGAGCTTCGTGATCAGGAAACCATCAGTTTAGCGTTAACAGCAGCTGAAACGGGGCACTTAGTTTTAGGTACCTTGCATACCAGTTCTGCGGCAAAGACGGTCGATCGTATCATTGATGTTTTCCCTGGTAGTGATAAATCCATGGTTCGCTCTATGTTATCGGAGTCGTTACGCGCAGTGATATCACAAAGCTTATTAAAGTGTGTGAGCGGTGGTCGTGTAGCCAGCCATGAAATTATGATGGCAACACCTGCGATTCGTAACTTGATCCGTGAAGATAAAGTCGCACAAATGTTTTCAATGATCCAAACCGGCTCATCGATGGGAATGCAAACCATGGAGCAAAGCGTGAAGATGCTGGTGGCAAAAGGCTTAGTTGAAGCTGAAGAAGGTCGTCGTATTGTTGATACCAGTCAGCGCGGTTTCTAATAACACCTCAGGTTTAACGAGGTAGGAAAAGAGATGAATTTAGATAGTATATTAGCGCAAATGGTTGAGCGTAAAGCGTCGGATTTATATATCACCGTCGGCTCAGCATGCTTACTGAAAGTTGATGGCAACTTACATCATCTTGGCGAATTACTTGATCGCGCAGCAGTGGATTCGTTGTTCCACGAAGCGATGGACGATGAGCAATATAAAGAATTTGTTGCGACCCGTGAGGCCAATTTTGCCATTGTCCGTAATGGTTGTCGTTTTCGATTAAGTGCATTTTGGCAACGTGAATTACCCGGTATTGTGGTCCGTCGAATCGAAACCAAGATACCGAATATTCATGATCTTAACCTACCGCTGGATATGGAAAGATTAGCACTGGCTAAACGTGGTTTAGTACTGGTGGTTGGGGCGACAGGCTCGGGTAAGTCGACATCAATGGCGGCAATGACGGGGTTTAGAAATCAAAATCGTAGTGGCCATATTTTAACGGTTGAAGATCCAATTGAGTTTATCCATGAACATAATAAATGCATCATAACTCAGCGTGAGGTTGGGCTTGATACTGCCAGTTATGAAGTGGCATTGAAAAACTCACTACGTCAAGCTCCAGATATGATCTTGATCGGCGAGATCCGAAGTCGTGAGACGATGGAATATGCGATGACGTTTGCCGAAACAGGGCACTTGTGTATGGCAACACTACACGCGAATAACGCCAACCAAGCACTTGAACGTATTCTTCATCTTGTACCAAAAGAGCGACGTGAGCAGTTTTTGTTTGATCTGTCGTTAAACCTGAAATGTATTTTAGCACAACAGTTGATCCCTGATGCCAATGGTGTCGGACGACATGGTGTTTATGAACTGCTGCTCAATACGCCACGTGTCGCTGATTTGATCCGTCGCGGTGAGTTACATGAAATTAAAGATGTGATGGCAAAATCAAATCAGGCTGGAATGGTGACGTTTGATCAATCGTTATATGCATTATTTCGAGATGGGAAAATCACCGAGCAAGATGCACTGCACCACGCTGATTCACCGAATGATCTTCGCTTAATGATTAAAGTGGGTGATCCTAATAATAAAACGTCAAACAGTACCAGTACGCTATCTGGGGTGAAATTAGATCTTCAGTAATATGCTTGTGATGATCCTAACGCATTAGGATCATCATAAACTAGTTACTTATATTTAATGCTATATTTGAGTTTTATTTTAACCTATTGAATTTTATTGAAAATCATTTAAATTATTTTAGTGATAATTGTCGGAACAGCTTTTGAGTTCAAGAGGTACAAAAGCTGTACAAGCTGTACAAACAAGAAACAGCAAGGCCTTGAAGGAGGATCTTAGTACAGGTTTTGATCGTGTTTAGCTTTATGATGATCAATAAGAAAAAAGCTGTACAAGGTTCGACAATTGTTAGATTTTAGATAATAAAAAAGACAAGTACCTCAACAGCACTTGTCTTTTTTGTTTCAGAAACTTGTAATATTAAGCGCTGTATTGACGTTCAAACCAGCTTTCTAAAATAACGACAGCAGATTGTGAGTCGATATTACCTTTACTTAATGAGCGATAACCACCACGCTCAAACAGTTCTGCTTTTGCTTCAACGGTACTTAAACGTTCATCGTGTAGTTCAACTTGGCAACCAAAACGACCATGTAAGCGATTAGCAAATTTTTTCGCCCGTGGTGTAATGCTTTCAAGCTCTTTACCTTCAAGGTCTAAAGGTAATCCTACAACGACTAAATCAGGTAGCCATTCTTTTAAAATCTTTTCAATATCATCCCAATTGGGGATGCCATCTTTGGCTTTTAAAGCGGCAAGGGGAGTAGCGGTTCCTGTCAGCTCTTGACCAATAGCAACACCAATACTTTTGGTGCCGTAATCAAAACCTAATACACTGCGAGATTGACTCATGCGTGACCTATGTCTAAAGAAAGGTTTGCTGGTGTAAAGCCAAGTTTTTCAATTGCTTTATGCCAACGTTCGTCGATAGGAGTGGAAAAAATAATGGTGTCATCTGCTTCAATGGTGAGCCAATTGTTATCAACCAGTTCTTGCTCTAATTGCCCCGCATCCCATCCGGCATAACCTAGCGCGACCAGAAATTGGTTTGGCGCTTGCGCAGTACCCAGCTCAGATAAAATATCCAGTGAGGTGGTCACGGCTAATTCGTTATTCACAGGTAAACTTGAGCTATATTCACCTTTCGTGGTGTGAAGTACAAAACCACGATCTTCAGAAACGGGTCCACCATTAAGTACCAGTGATTCTAAGCTAATAGGATCGGCAACAGGTAGCTTTCTCTCAACTTCTATTTGCTCCAACATATCAGCAATAGAAATATCGATAGGTTGGTTAATAATGATCCCCATTGCGCCTTCATTATTATGCTCACAAAGATAAATAACACTTTGCTTAAATTGAGGATCTTGCATAGTGGGCATCGCCACTAAAAAGTGGTTGGTCAAATTCATCTACAACACCAGAGTTTGATACAAATCAGCGAGCGTTCACTCGTTACTGATAGGTAAAAAAGCAGCGACATTGCCGCTGCATTCTTAATTTGAGTATGGTTGATGATTGTCAGTAAAGCGATATTACTTCGCGTTTACTCGACGTTCGATAGCATCCATTAATTTACCTGTAATTGAGATATCAAAAGCCGCTTCAATCTCGCGGATACAGGTTGGGCTAGTCACATTAATTTCCGTTAGCTTGTCACCAATCACATCAAGTCCAACAAAAATGAGGCCTTTTTCTTTTAGAGCTGGCGCAACGGTTTCTGCGATCTTACGATCAGTTTCACTGATTGGACGCGCTTCACCACGTCCGCCAGCAGCTAAGTTACCGCGAGTTTCCCCTTTAGCAGGAATACGTGCTAGGCAGTAAGGCATAGGCTCGCCATCAACCACTAAGATACGCTTATCACCATTACTAATATCAGGAACAAAGGTTTGTGCCATGCAGTAGTTTTGGCCCATATTAGTTAGCGTTTCAATGATAACCGATACGTTAGGATCGCCTTTCATTACACGGAAAATTGACGAACCACCCATACCATCAAGTGGCTTTAAGATCACATCTCCGTGCTCTTGGTGGAAGGCTTTTAGTTTCTCGGCGCGACGAGTAACAATAGTGGTTGGTGTTAGCTCAGGGAACCATGCCGTAAACAGCTTTTCATTACAGTCACGTAGGCTTTGTGGCTTGTTTACAATCAGAGCGCCATTATCTTCGGCACGCTCAAGGATGTAAGTCGCGTAAATATATTCAGTATCGAAAGGAGGATCTTTTCGCATTAGTACAGCATCAAGATCTGATAATTCAATTTCTTGCTCGCTGTGAAAATCAAACCAGTGATCAGGATCTTGTTGTACTGTGACGACACGCGTACGGGCAATCGCTTTACCTTGCTCTAAAGATAGATCATTCATTTCCATGTAATGAATTTCCCAGCCGCGACGCTGAGCTTCTAACATCATAGCAAAGCTAGAATCTTTCTTGATATTGATAGACTCGATAGGGTCCATCACGATACCCAGTTTGATCATTGTGTTCTCCTAATCTCTAATTTAGCCTAAATCACCGAAGCGTACTTGCAGTGCGGTGATGGCTGTCATTGCGGTGGTTTCGGTACGAAGTACGCGAGGCCCCAGCAAAATTTCATCAAATTTATATTGTTCTGTCATGCTGATTTCATCAGCAGATAAACCGCCTTCAGGGCCAATCAATAAACGAACATTAGTGACTGGTGTTGGAAGCGTGTTTATCGAATAATTAGCGCGAGGGTGTAAGTTGAGCTTTAGACCATCATATTCTTCAGCACACCATTGTTCCAGTTTCATCACTGGGCGAATAGTAGGGACAACATTACGACCACATTGCTCACAAGCTGCAATGGCGATTTTTTGCCACTGTTCGAGTTTTTTTTCAAAACGTTCAGCATTTAATTTAACGCCACATCGTTCTGAAATTAGCGGTGTAATGGTATTCACCCCTAACTCGACAGATTTTTGAATGGTGAATTCCATTTTATCACCACGTGAAATCACCTGACCTAAATGGATATCTAGTGGGGATTCAATACTGTGTTCAACCCGAGATTGGATTTCTACTTCAACGCTTTTTTTACTTGCGTTGGTGATAACGGCGGGAAACTCTGCATTACTGCCGTCAAACATTAATAGCTCTTGGCCTACTTGCATACGCATAACGCGACCAACATGGTTAGCAGCATCGTCACTGAGCATTACCTTGCCGTGAGAAGGTAAAGATTCTGGATGATAAATACGTGGAATTCTCATAATGCGGTCATCTATGCAATAAAAAAAGAGTAATGACGAATCTTAACATGGATGAGCAATTCGCCAATTATTCAGGCTTAAATAAAACATGTTATTTCTATCGCAACATGTTTGTTATGGTTAGAGAGAGCCATAAAAATGTTATGTATGCTCTCTCATACATAACAAGTTACGGTGCTGAAACGTTTTAGGCGCATCGACTCGCGAGGATTGGATTAACATTGCCTTGGATCTTTTCAATCTTAGCTGCACGTTCACATTCCCACTTAGATACAGGGTACTGTTTATCCCAACTATTCATTAATTGGCGTTGTTGACGACTCATTTTATATTTTGGATATACGGCTTCAAAATACATATAGGTACGAGCAATCACCCCGCGAGCACGCTCGGGCGGTTGAGCATCATGATCCTTTTTATCAATGATCATGTCGCAACTACCAAATGAACGATAATTCTTGCTGTTGGTTTTAGGCAGCATTACATAATTATAGTTTTGCCTTGCAGCATTAACGGCGCCAATGGCAGGGTATAAATTATAAAGGTCGGATTGCATTAAGCGGTATTCGTTATTGGCTTTTTCTGCACATTTACGGCCTTTAAAGGCTTTTCCTTTACTATCAACACAAACTGCAGCACCTTCACGCCATTCACTAAAAGCACGACCAAAGTTCTCGGCTGGAACGACATGCTCCGCTTCCCAGCGTTTAACGCGTTTTTTATACACTTCAGTAGAAAAACCGGAGGGTAATGTCACGTATTTTTTATTGTTGAAATCAGCACCACAGTAAATGGTTTTCATGTCTTGAGGAGAAATATAAATTTCCGTTTGCATGATTTTTTTTGCTTTGCTGAAAGAGGGATTAGTCGTGTTGCCAAGTTCGCTTGGCTTATAAGAGGTCGCAAATGCGGTAACAGGTAATAGTAGGGCAATAGCAAAACAGCTTGAGATACGTGTCATGAATGTAGTTCATTAATTATTTATCGTATCACTAGCTTACTGATATTTTTCTCTTTGAGAAGCGTGTCGCAATTATTTGTAACTGTGCTTTTTGATTATTTTCATACAGAATCGTACGCTACTGAGGCGAATACACCAAAACTTCACGGCATCGGCGACAATGGTAGTTGGCTTGTCCACGTAAGATACGGTTGTGCCGGCGAATAGTTAACGGATATTCGCTACAGCTACATTTATAGAGATAAGTGTCACCTGAGACTGAGCTGACATCAAAGCGATGTGTTGTTCTTGGTGCTACTTGAAACACTTCTCGCATGATCAATTGCCACTCTCTACCATGCGGTTTTACCCGGCCAAACAGTTTAAACACAATTAAATGTGCCACCTCGTGTGGAACAACTTCGTTTAGAAAAGCGTCTGCGTTTTCATTGAGTAAAACTGGGTTAAAACGGACTTCCCAGCTTTGTAAGCGTGCACTTCCCGCAATTTTCCCTCGTTGGGTAAAAGTCACCGTCGGCATTTTTAAACGTTTATTAAGGCGTTGATTGGCGGTTTTGATGGCGTGTTCGACACGTTTGATAACTTGTTGTTGCAGTGAATTCATTGTTACTCGTTCTTGGTTATTGAGATCGGCACTATACACCGAAGATAACGCGCTGGCGAGAGTAGGGAAGCAAGGTGTTTTTATTGCACATAGATAAACGGCAAGTAATAAAAAAGGACGCCTAAGCGTCCTTTTTTGTGCACGATTAAGTGTATTACTTAATGTTTGCGAAATCGCGAAGTGCAGCCACTTTATCTGTTTTTTCCCAAGGGAACTCTTCACGACCAAAGTGACCGTAAGCTGCAGTCTTCTTATAGATTGGTTGTAGAAGATCTAGCATTTCTTGTAGGCCATATGGGCGTAGGTCGAAGTGCTGGCGTACAGCTTCAATGATGATCTCATGTGCTACTTTTTCAGTACCAAATGTTTCCACCATGATAGATGTAGGATCGGCTATACCAATAGCGTAAGAAAGTTGGATTTCACAACGATCTGCCATGCCAGCTGCGACGATATTTTTTGCTACATAACGTGCTGCATATGCTGCAGAGCGGTCAACTTTTGATGGATCTTTACCAGAGAAAGCACCACCACCGTGACGTGCAGCACCGCCGTAGGTATCGACGATGATCTTACGACCAGTCAAACCACAGTCACCCATTGGGCCACCGATAACGAAACGACCGGTTGGGTTGATAAAGAATTTTGTCTCTTTATTTAACCATTCCGCAGGCAGTACTGGTTTGATGATTTCTTCCATTACTGCTTCACGTAGATCAGACGTTGAAATTGAATCACTGTGCTGAGTTGATAGAACAACCGCATCAATACCAACAATTTTACCTTGATCGTAAGCGAACGTTACCTGAGATTTTGCATCAGGACGTAACCAAGGAAGCGTGCCGTTCTTACGTACTTCAGCTTGACGCTGAACTAAGCGGTGAGAGTAAGTGATTGGCGCAGGCATGAAGACTTCAGTTTCATTGGTTGCGTAACCAAACATGATACCTTGGTCACCAGCACCTTGTTCTTTTGGATCGGTTTTATCAACACCTTGGTTGATATCAGGAGACTGTTTACCGATGGTGTTCATTACTGCACAAGAGTTTGCATCAAAGCCCATATCTGAATGGACATAACCGATTTCACGTACGGTTTCACGTGTTAGCTCTTCAATATCAACCCAAGCAGATGTGGTGATCTCACCACCAACCATTACCATGCCGGTTTTTACGTAAGTTTCACAAGCTACACGCGCTTTAGGATCTTGTTCAATAATTGCATCCAATACAGCATCTGAAATTTGATCTGCAATTTTATCTGGATGACCTTCTGATACCGACTCAGAAGTGAATAAATGTTTTGCCATCGGTAGTCTCACTTTCTTTTGAATTTAGTCGCACGGTAGCGTTTATAACGCTGTTATATAGCTATATGTACGTTTGTATGTATAGAGCTACTTCCGTCTAGACGTCTATAATACATCGAGAACAGATAAAATCAACAATATGAAAACTAGGGTTTCTTATTGTATAAAAAAATTGAATAGCTCTATTGTGGTGGTTGATAGACATAGTTTTCATCTAACGTACTGATAAATAATTATATTTATCTTAAATGTTTACACTGTGGCCTTTTTTAACTCAAAAATGTAATCACAAATTGACTATATAAAGTTTCTTTTATTAAAAATAACGATAAACAGACTTTATATACCTGAGTACAAGCAATATTTTATAGGCTATAAAGTCCGCTTCGTATGCTGGTGGATTTAGTTATAGATTGCGGTATCTATAATATGACAAGAATTTATTATCTTTTTTCTAGCAGATTGATGAGATCAACGGTACCTGCTTGAGCGCGAGACACGTAATTTGCCATGATCAAAGAGTGGTTAGGCAATAAACCAAATCCCATACCATTTAAAATCATTGGACTCCAAATCGTTTCTTGGGTTGCTTCAAGCTCACGAATTATCTGATTAATCATGACCGTTGCTTTTTCTTCTTCTAGCAGTGGTTCAAAATCATGTTTCATTGCTTTCATTAGCAGCAATATGGCCCAAGTAGAGCCTCGTGATTCGTAAAAAACATTATCAATTTTGAACCAGCTTGTTTTCGGCGCATTGAGTGAAACTTCCTTACCTTCTGTTTTGCTATCCATTATTAACTGTGGCTCACCCACAGATGAGCCAAGGTCTTGTGAAATAGTGCCTAAGCGTTTTTGTACTACTTCAAGCCAAGCCACTAAATTATCATCCCGTGAATAAAATTGTGCTGGATGGCGAGATGCCGAAAGGCGGTCACGGTATCGAGTAAGGGCGTCAATTGCATTTTGATATTCAGACTCGGCACTTGGAAAGTTCCAGCTATGGCTATTGATATTGAGCGCGGGTTGGGCTTCTTTTAAATCTGAATCGACATGGCTTTCATTTTGAGGACGGCTAAGATTATCTTTTAGTACCAGTGCCATATCTCGTACTTGCGTTAATACCCCCGTTTCCCATGCTGGCATGTTATCCATTAATAAGCTGGGTGGTAATTTATCGTTAGTAAGGAACCCACCTTGCTTATTAATCAGTAATTCTGAAATATGAATCAGCGTTGTGGTGGTCTCATACCCAGTCGTTAAAGTTTGTTGATTGAGCTTGGCTTGCTCTGCCGCATAACTGTCTGGATTAAATGTATCTGGTTCAAATGACCAATAAACAGACAAAAAGTAAAGTACGACGGTGAAAAATACTGCGCCAATAATGACTTTTACTTTCGACATAACCACCTCTTTGGAATTGCTTAATATGAACTTTTTTTCATTTATCTATTAGCTATATGTAAAAAAGTGAAGGTTTGTTAATGCCAATCCTAATCTTAAACGCCGTTTATTAATGCGTAGAAAAAGACGCTGAATGAACAAATAGTGACTTTTTAATACGTGATTTTTCGCTGTTTTAAGCCTATAAATCAGTGATATTTTAAAGTTAAAGTAGAGGATATACGCGAAAATATTGATGAGTGGTGAGACTATCTATTTGGTTCTATTAAAGATTAAGTCTGCTTGGTGAGAGATGTCACAATTATGGTGATTCTGTATCTAGCTTGGTATACACTAACGCAGCTTAGTATTTTTGTAGCACGGATATGACACTAAAAGTCGCAATAAATGGATTCGGTCGCATTGGTCGCAGTGTGCTTCGCGCATTGTATGAAAGCGACAAACATCATCAGATTAACGTCGTGGCTGTTAACGAATTAGCAGAGCTGGAAGCAATGGCTCATCTACTTCAATACGATTCTAGCCATGGGCGTTTCAAAAATCCTGTCAGTCATGATCAGGAGCATCTTCTTATTGCCCATGAAAATGGTCGCCAAGATCAAATTCGTATCCTCCACCAACCTGATCTAAAATTATTGCCTTGGCATGATCTTGATGTCGATATTGTTTTAGATTGTACCGGTAAGTTTGGTTCTCGAGATGACGGTTTAGCGCATATCGCATCAGGCGCTAAAAAAGTATTATTTTCCCATCCTGCTAGCAAAGATATTGATTGCACCGTTATCTATGGTGTTAATCATCAACAATTAACATCTCAGCACCGCATTGTTTCCAATGGTTCATGTACGACCAACTGTATTGTCCCCATTATTAAAATCTTAGATGATCAGTTTGGTATTGAATCAGGCACTATTACGACCATTCATTCCGCTATGAATGATCAACAAGTCATTGATGCTTATCATCCTGATTTACGCCGAACGCGCGCAGCAAGTCAGTCAATTATTCCTGTTGATACTAAGCTACACCTTGGAATTGGTCGTATATTTCCGAAGTTTTCCGACAAATTTGAAGCGATTTCTGTGAGAGTGCCCACAATAAATGTCACTGCTATGGATTTGAGTGTCACAGTTAAAACAAATGTGAAAGTTAATGACGTAAATCAATCATTAAAAAATACGTCTCGTTGTACATTAAGTGGTATTGTGGATTACACAGAAGCGCCTTTAGTGTCGATTGACTTTAATCACGATCCCCATAGTGCAATCGTTGATGGCAGCCAAACTAGGGTAAGCAACCAGCATTTAATTAAATTGTTGGTGTGGTGTGACAATGAATGGGGCTTTGCTAATCGTATGTTGGATACAGCGTTAGCAATGCATGCAACCGAAAATACGGATGCTGAAAAGTAAAATAGTAAGAATTACTGGGCTTGGCGTTGGAACATTAATGACGACAGGCTGTCAATTTTATGAACTTTTATTTTTAATAATGTTTGAGAGGACAAAACATGTCTGTAATCAAGATGACTGATCTGGATCTAGCTGGTAAGCGTGTATTTATTCGTGCTGACCTAAATGTGCCAGTAAAAGACGGTAAAGTAACTTCAGATGCACGTATCATTGCATCTCTACCTACAATTAAGCGTTGCCTAGAAGCAGGCGCTAAAGTAATGGTTACTTCTCACCTAGGTCGTCCAACGGAAGGCGAATACGCAGAAGAATTCTCTCTACAGCCTGTAGTTAACTACTTAAACGACGCACTAGATTGTGACGTTAAATTAGCAAAAGATTACCTAAATGGTCTTGAGCTAAATGCAGGCGAGCTTGTTGTTCTTGAGAACGTACGTTTCAACAAGGGCGAGAAGAAAAACGAAGACGAACTATCTAAGCAATACGCTGCACTTTGTGACGTATTCGTGATGGATGCATTTGGTACCGCTCACCGTGCACAAGCATCAACTTATGGTGTGGGTATGTTTGCACCAGTTGCATGTGCTGGCCCTTTACTAGCAGGCGAGCTAGAAGCATTAGGCAAAGCAATGGACAACCCAGCGCGTCCAATGGTTGCTATTGTTGGTGGTTCAAAAGTATCAACTAAGCTAACTGTACTTGAGTCACTATCTAAAATTGCTGACCAAATTGTTGTTGGTGGTGGTATTGCTAACACATTCATCGCGGCTGAAGGCAACGATGTAGGTAAGTCTCTATACGAAGCAGACCTAATCCCAACGGCTAAAGCGCTAATGGCAAGCACTGACATCCCAGTAGCAACGGATGTTGTATGTGCTAAAGAGTTCTCTGACACCGCTGAAGCAACAGTTAAATCAGCATCAGACATCGCAGCTGACGACATGGTTCTTGACCTAGGTCCTGATTCAGCACAAGCGCTTGCTGACATCATCATGAATGCGAAAACGATTCTTTGGAACGGCCCTGTAGGCGTATTCGAAATCGAGCAATTTGGTAAAGGTACTGAAGTTGTTGCGAATGCAATCGCAGAATCTGCAGGTTTCTCTGTAGCGGGTGGTGGTGACACACTAGCGGCTATCGATAAGTACGGCATCAAAGATAAAGTATCTTACATCTCAACAGGTGGCGGTGCGTTCCTTGAGTTCGTTGAAGGTAAGAAATTACCAGCAGTTGAAATGCTAGAGTCTCGCGCTAAAGCATAATTATTTTGGGCGTGGGAGCCGAATTTACGCTAAATATGAGTGTTGCTTCCACGTTTAAATGTTTGTGATAGCTATCAACTTTCAGTAGAATAGCAAGCAATCGCAAACGTTTGCACAAGAATTTTTCCACAGACAACAAAGTAAATAATAGGACTATTGTTATGTCTAAGATCTTTGATTTTGTAAAACCTGGTGTTATTTCTGGCGACGACGTTCAGAAAGTATTCGCAGTAGCTAAAGAAAACAACTTCGCACTTCCAGCTGTTAACTGTATCGGTACAGATTCTGTTAACGCTGTACTAGAAGCGGCAGCTAAAGTTAAGTCTCCAGTTATCGTTCAGTTCTCTAACGGCGGTGCTGCATTCTTTGGCGGTAAAGGTCTTAAACTAGAAGGTCAAGGTCCACAAATCCTTGGCGCTATCGCTGGTGCTAAATATGTTCACGCTGTTGCTGAGTCTTACGGTGTTCCTGTAATTCTTCACACTGACCACGCTGCTAAGAAACTGCTTCCTTGGATCGACGGTCTACTAGACGCGGGTGAAGAGTTCTTCGCTCAAACTGGTAAGCCTCTATTCTCTTCTCACATGATCGACCTTTCTGAAGAGTCGCTAGAAGAGAACATCGAAATCTCAGCTAAGTACCTTGCGCGTATGGCTAAGATGGACATGACACTAGAAATCGAACTAGGTTGTACTGGTGGTGAAGAAGACGGCGTTGATAACTCTCACATGGACGCATCTGAGCTTTACACTTCTCCAGAAGACGTTGCATATGCATACGAGAAACTAAGCGCTGTTAGCCCACGTTTCACTATCGCTGCTTCTTTCGGTAACGTACACGGTGTTTACCAAGCAGGTAATGTTGTATTAACTCCAACTATCCTACGTGATTCTCAAGCATACGTTTCAGAGAAGTTTGGTCTTCCAACTAACTCTCTAGATTTCGTATTCCACGGTGGTTCAGGTTCTTCTGAAGCTGAAATCCAAGAGTCTATCGGTTACGGTGTTATCAAAATGAACATCGATACAGATACACAGTGGGCTTGTTGGGATGGTATTCGTCGCTACGAAGCTGAAAACCACGATTACCTACAAGGTCAAATCGGTAACCCAACTGGTGAATCAGCGCCTAACAAGAAATACTACGATCCACGCGTATGGCTACGTGCAGGTCAAGTATCAATGGTTGAGCGTCTAGAAAAAGCTTTCGCTGATCTAAACGCAGTTGATGTTCTTTAATCGAACTTCAGCTATATAAAAAGTGAAAAGCCCGCTTTTGGCGGGCTTTTTTTTTGTATTTCATAATGGATTGTACTTAAATTGTTGTTTAGTGATATTTAAGTTAATTTATGTAAACATCATTTTTTTTAGTAGCTATTTACTAATAAAAACAGGAATAATTGGTATCAATATTCCGTAGTGTGTTTTTTCGCGATGAGATAGACAAACGGAAAGACAGTTCTAATGGCGTAACTCCTAGAATAATCACGCTATCTACGACTTACGCTATAGATTTATTTTAAGTAAACATAAGAGAGAGCACTTCAAATGACTGAGAGCGTTACAGACAAGGTTGTCGAAAAAATTTCTGATAACACATTAACTAATGGTGTGTTACACGCTGGAAACTGGCTGAGTAATAACCAGGATCTTTTGATCCAATACGCAGTAAATCTTGTATCAGCACTGCTAATCCTGTTTGTCGGCAATATGATCGTAAAAGCCGTTGCTGGCGCAGTTGCTAAAGTATTACGTAAAAAAGATATGGATAACGCGGTTGTTGAATTTATTCACGGCTTAGTTCGTTATCTACTATTTGTTATCGTATTAATTGCTGCACTAAGCCGTATTGGCGTTCAAACTGCTTCAGTGGTAGCAGTGATCGGTGCCGCGGGTCTTGCGGTTGGTCTTGCTCTTCAAGGCTCTCTATCGAACTTTGCTGCAGGTGTTCTGATTGTTGCTTTCCGTCCATTCAAATCTGGCGACTTCGTAGAAGTAGCCGGTGTGTCTGGTGCTGTAGAATCTATCCAGATTTTCTCTACTGAGCTACGTACGCCTGACAACAAAACAGTAGTCGTACCAAACTCATCTATCATTGGTAACCCAATTACAAACTATTCTCGTAATGCGACACGTCGTATTGATCTTGTCATTGGTGTTTCTTACAGCGCTGATCTTCAAAAAACCAAAGAAGTACTTAAGCGTGTTGTAACTGCTGATGAGCGTGTTCTTAAAGATCCAGAGCCAACAATTGGTGTTGTTGCACTTGCTGACTCTTCAGTGAACTTTGTGGTACGTCCATGGGTTAATACGCCTGATTACTGGGCGGTATACTTCGATCTTAACCAAGCAATTAAAGAAGAGCTTGATAAAGAAGGTATCGAAATCCCATTCCCACAAATGGATGTTCACCTAAATAAAGTTGATGCTTAATTTATTTAAAGCATAACGAATAGAAATGGAGCCTAATTGGCTCCATTTTTTTATCTACAGAAAATAGAAATAGTCATTAATTAATCATAAAGGAACGATGTTCAAAATAAATAATCTAATAAGGGATAGATTTCATTTTTTTTGGGTCAAAGTTGATAGATTATTTATCTTATGACTACGATAAATAAAAATAACTCTTTGTTAGCGAGGATTGATAATGAAAAAACACCTATTAGCTATATTATTAAGTACCAGTGCACTTATCTCTACAGGCGCTGTTGCCGCTGATCTATCATTTCCTCATTTAGAAACAACAGGGCGCGGTGAAGTCGTGGTGAAGCCTGATATGGCAGTATTCTCTGTGGATGTGGTTGCGACACAACCAACAGCTTCAGGTGCAAAGCAAGCTGCAGATCAGGCTGTGACTAAGTTTATTGAGCGTTTAACCAAAGCGGGTGTTGAACGTAAAAATATTAATAGTGCCAATATTTCTCTTTCTGCACAGTACCGTTATCCGAAAGATCAAGCACCAGAGTTCACAGGCTTTAAAGCAACCCGTAATGTGGTTGTAACGGTATACAAATTAGAGAATCTTAATACTTACCTTGATGGTGCATTAGGTGATGGTATTAATCAGATCAACAACATTACGTTGAAAGTAAAAGATCAGAAGAAATACCAAGAAGAAGCACGCCAAGCTGCGATTACCAATGCCAAAGAAGTGGCTGCATCTTTAGCGAAAGGCTTTGGTGATAAAGTTGAAGGTGTATGGCAGATTGATTACAACACGGCTTCTCGTCCAATGCCGTATCGAATGGCTAATTATGTCGGTAGTGCGATGCAAGACTCCGCAGCGGTTAACCAAAGCTACAGTGAGAATAACATTGTTATCTCTGATAGTGTGAACGTGATTTTCAAGTTAGCCAAATAATCGTAATTGCTGTTAGTTGATGGAATAAAAAAGGAGAGCTGATGCTCTCCTTTTTACTATTTATTCACGCTGTAATTAGTGAAGAATACGCGCACGAATAGTACCTTCGATTGTTTTCAGTTTTGCTAGTGCTTCTTTTGAACGTTCAGTTTCAACATCAATGACGACATAACCAATTTCAGCGCCTGTTTGTAAGAACTGAGCAGCGATATTGATACCTTCTGAAGCAAAAATTGTTGTGATTTGGTTTAAAATACCTGGGCGGTTTTCGTGAATATGGAGTAGACGAGAACAACCACGGTGCTCAGGGAGTGATACCTCAGGGAAGCCAACAGCAGATAACGTTGAACCATTATCTGAGTATTTCACTAGTTTACCTGCCACTTCAATACCAATGTTTTCTTGTGCTTCTTGGGTTGAGCCTCCGATGTGAGGCGTCAAAATAACGTTATCAAATTGCAGTAGAGGGGATTCAAATGGGTCGTTATTGGTTTTCGGTTCAACAGGGAATACATCGATAGCTGCGCCTGCAATATGTTTGCTTTCTAACGCACTACAAAGCGCATCAATATCCACGACGGTACCACGTGCTGCGTTAATAAAGATAGAACCTGGCTTCATGCGTGCAAATTCTTCAGCACCCATAATGTTTTGTGTCTCTGGTGTTTCTGGTACGTGCAGTGAAATCACATCGGATTTATTTAAAAGCTCACTTAACGATGCGACTTGTGTTGCATTACCTAAGGTTAATTTACTTTCAATATCGTAAAAACAAACGCGCATTCCGAGGTTTTCAGCCAAGATACCAAGTTGAGTACCAATATGACCGTAGCCGATAATACCTAGGGTTTTACCACGCGCTTCAAATGAGTTGTCTGCAGATTTTATCCATTCGCCACGATGCGCTTTAGCGTTCTTTTCTGGAATGCCACGTAAAAGAAGAAGAAGTTCACCTAAAACAAGCTCAGCAACACTACGGGTATTTGAAAATGGTGCGTTGAAAACGGGGATACCGCGACGCATAGCTTCATCTAAATCAACTTGGTTAGTACCAATACAGAAACAACCAACAGCGGTAAGTTTTTTCGCTGCAGCAAAAACTTCAGGTGTTAATTGTGTACGAGAGCGAATACCAATGAAGTGGGCATCTTTTACCGCTTCTAGTAGCTCTTCACCAGCAAGTGATCCTTTGTGGTACTCAATGTTGGTGTAACCTGCTTGTTTTAGCACTTCTAGAGATGAAGGGTGTAGTCCTTCTAATAATAGAATTTTAATTTTATCTTTATTGAGTGAAACTTTGGCCATGGTTCTCATCCTTAAAAACGCAGCTAACTGAATGTAAAACAAAGAAATGTCAGGTGGTGAAATGTCTTCTTTACAGCCACAGTAGCGAAATGGTTAAACGTTTGCTAATAGCTTATTAATAAAGTATCAAAAAATAGCCACTATGGGTAAGAATATTACAAAAAAGATAATAAAAAACGGCATAAGCTAGAATTAGAATCAATAAGCTATGCCGTTTTGAAAGGAAATAACATTTATAATGGGATCAATAGCGTTTGATCATTTCGAATAAAACGCGATCATTGTATGTTATTTCTCGAATTTTTTTACACCGTCAGGTGAGCCAACCAATAATACATCTGCGCCACGGTGAGCAAATAGACCAACAGTTACAACACCGGGTAGGGCGTTGATCTTATCTTCCATTGCTTTAGGATCGGTGATCTTCATGTTATAGACATCAAGGATCATATTACCGTTATCAGTCACAACGCCTTCACGGTAAGCTGGATCGCCACCAAGTTTTACTAACTCACGGCCAATGAAAGAGCGCCCCATAGGGATCACTTCAACTGGAAGCGGGAATTGACCCAATACGTCAACTTGCTTGGTATCATCAACGATACAGATAAATTTTTTCGCAATTGCAGCCACGATTTTTTCACGAGTAAGCGCTGCACCGCCGCCTTTAATCATGTCGTAGTCTGCGTTAATTTCATCAGCACCATCGACATAAATATCAAGTGAAGCAACTTCATTTGCATCAAATACAGTAATGCCTAGTTGTTCAAGACGTTCAGTTGAAGCGACTGAACTTGAAACAGCACCTTTAATTTCTTCTTTGCGAGTTGCTAAGGCATCGATGAAGTGATTAACCGTAGAGCCAGTACCTACACCTACAATTGTTCCTTTCTGTACGTATTCAAGTGCTGCCCAACCTGCTGCTTTTTTCATTTCATCTTGTGTCATGCCATTCTCCTCGTTATGACTAATACGCCGAGTAAGCGTTGATGCTAATTATAACGAATTGGAAATCGTTCGTCAGTGCGATTATGAACAATCACAATGCAAAATAAGAAATAAAAACATAAGGTTATTTATAACAATTAGTTAGATTATCCATTTTCATTGAAACTAAAGTAAACGATTGCTTCAATAGGGGGATTTGATGCTCGCATTTGTATTGTTACCAACAATAGATCTTTGACGGGGTAATGATTTTAGGTAACGGCACATCCCATTGTTCACTTGGTAATTGTTCTACATGTTGGCAATCATGGGCTAGCCCTAGCGGGTAAGGGCCTTGTTTATGCTGATGCCACTGACTAAGAGTGCGATCATAGTAGCCCCCTCCCATACCTAAGCGTTGCCCGGAGTTATCAAAAGCCACCAATGGGGTGCAAATAATATCTAATTCATTCACAGGTTTGACTGCTCGCACATCGAGAACGGGCTCTGAGATTTGATAGCGATTTTTACGCATAGGGGTGTTAGAGGTGTAGTGAAGAAATAACAAGTGTCCTTTGCTAAAAGGATGCAACACTGGTAGATAAACAGATTTTCCGTTTTGCCATAACCAGTCGATAATGGGGTGAGTGCTGATTTCACCGTCATTGGTCAAATAAAGCGCAATATGTTGACTCGTCAGAAATTGTTGGCATTGCTTAATTTGTTTAAGTAATTGTAGGCTAGCGTGCCTTTGTTGTTCTGGAAGAAGTTGTTGTCGCTGTATGCGGATCTGTTGTCTGATTTTTTGTCGTGGGGTTACAAGCTGTGGTGTCATTTGGCTCAATCCTTGAGTTGGGATTTTGCTAAATTGTATGAATATGTTAATGAAATGGGAAGTAAAACAGAGGAGTTCCCCAAGGTGCCGTTGCGAAATAATGCCCTTGAACCAGACGTTCAAGGTGGATCGGCAACATTAACCGTAGGCTTCTCAGTCGAGCTGAGCATGCTCAATAGCTAATAAAAGCAGATCCTGGGTATTTGCTTATCGGCTCGGGGACGTTCATTCACTGACGCACACCCCAGGGTTAATTCATTATCAACGCTTTGGATAATTTTGCAATGCTTTATCTAATTTTTCTTCTAGTGCACTGATCTTATTGGATAAAACGCCAGCGCTTCCGTTATGTTCTAGTCGCTCTGCATGTAACTCGTTGCAGATGTTAAGCCCTGTAAAGAGTAACAGTTGCTCTACATTGGATACTTTAGTGCGCTCTGACATATCTTTCAAGCGTTGGTCAAAATCAGAAGCGGCAGCACGAAGTGCATCCTCTTGACCAGTTGGGCAATTAACTTTGATGTTTCTGCCGAATACTTGAATTTCTACAGCCTGAGTACTCATAAATCTTCGGTTTGCTCCATGCCTAATGGGTATTCATTCCGCTTTTGCTTGTCGCCAAATCATAGGAAAAGCGGTTACAACATGCAAGCGGCTATACTTCACTTTGTGCTCAATAGCTTCTAACTAAACAGATATTAATCACACCAAATTGATGGGTGGTTAACTATTGAACGTTATGCTCGGCGTTATGATTTGCCGAACAGAGCTTAAGTGTTAGCATAACACAGGCGGTTACTGACCCATTGTTATTTCTGCTTTAGAAATTCAGTAAAAATGTAATTATTGGTGTTTGCTTGATTTGAATTATTTAAATCAAGTGGATATAGCAATGTGAAAGTAACAATAGAGCGCTTTGTTCGTTGTTTGATCTAAAAATAAAGGTAATAAACCATGAGTGAAATAACCCTACCTACATACCAAGCTGTTGAATCTGCCTTAAAAGAGCAAGGGCTTGCAGCGGCACCTGCTGAATTACATGGTTTATTAAGTGGCATGATTTGCGGTGGTTTAGCGATTGATGATGAAAGCTGGGTTGGACCTGTTAGTGATTATGCCAACGAAGGTGAGCCATTAACCGACGGCGCTAAAATAATGATCCGCTCTTTGTTTACGACAACAGCTAATGAGCTGTTTAGTGGTGGCTTTGAGTTTTCATTACTGATGCCAGATGATGATGAGCCATTAATGATGCGGGCAGATGCATTAACGGAATGGGTTACTAGCTTTATTTCTGGTTTAGGACTGATGGATCTCCAAAAGAACCAATTATCTGAAGCTGTCACTGAAGCTTTAGCTGATCTTCAAGAGATCGCTCAGTTAGGTATTGATGAAGATGACGATATAGAAGAACAAGCAGCCTTATTTGAACAAGTTGTTGAGCATGTTCGTATGTGTGTATTGAGTTGTCACTCTGAATTAGGTCAGCGTCCGGTTGCTGAAGATACAGAGGAAAAACCAACGTTACACTAAACGTTGTTTTGTGAAGGGATAAATAGTGAAGCACTATGATGTTGTAATTGCTGGTGGTGCAATGGCAGGAGCGAGTCTTGCTATCGCATTAGATGTATTGAGTCGTCACTCATTACGTGTTGCAGTGGTTGAAGCTGTGATGCCTGAGTTTGATACTCATCCGGGTTATGATGCAAGAAGTATCGCGTTATCGTATGGCACGACCCGTTTACTGGATAACATTGGTATGTGGTCAGCCTTGCGTGATGTTGCAACACCGATAAACGATATTCATGTTTCAGATCGTGGTCATGCAGGCATGGTCCGAATTTCATCACAAGAGCAGGCGGTTGATGCGCTAGGTTATGTGATTGAACTTGCAGATGCTGGTGAAGTTTTTCATCATAAACTGCAGCAGCTAGAAAATGTTGATCTATATTGTCCTGCCAGTGTTAAGCAAATTGAGCGCAGCGTAGATAACGCAACTATTGAGCTTGATAACGGTGAACGCATACAGGCGTCATTGCTGGTGGCTGCTGATGGGGCTATTTCTCATTGCTGTCAGTTGGTGAAGCTTGGTCGCTCAGACTATGATTTTGAACAAACTGCTATTATTGCCAATATTACAACCTCTGAGCCTCATTATAATCAAGCATTTGAACGCTTTACAGAACATGGTCCGGTTGCCTTACTGCCAATGTCTCAAGGGCGAAGCTCTTTAGTATGGTGTGTACCACCAGAGCAACAACAAGTGATCATGGATTTATCTGACGCAGAATTTCTTGCCAAGTTGCAACACGCGTTTGGGTGGCGTTTAGGTGCGTTAGTCCAAACGGGTAAACGCTCATGCTATCCATTGTTACTTCGTCAATCAAACTCGCTTGTATCGCATCGTTTTGCTGTGATTGGTAATGCGGCACAAACATTACATCCTATCGCAGGACAAGGATTTAACCTCGGTATTCGAGATGTAGTGACACTTGCAGAAGAGATCGTTTCAGGTCGTCAACAGGGTAACGATATAGGTTTACCTGAGGTGTTAGGGCGTTATCGTGAACGCCGTATGCCTGATCGTCAAAATACCATTATGATGACAACAGGATTGGTAAACTTATTTGCTAATGATAATCCATTGCTGACAGCTGGACGAAATATCGGTTTGGTTACAATGAATCTTTCAAACACATTAAAAGCACCGCTATTGCGTCGTGCTATGGGACAGGTAGAACGATAGCTATGATGCAAAGTGTTGATGTCGCGATTATTGGCGGCGGAATGGTGGGGTTAACGTTAGCGGCAGCATTGGCTGAAACTGAACTTCGAGTTGCCGTTATTGAAGGACATTTACCCGATCCTCAATTGCAGTCATTACCTGATTTACGTGTATCGGCATTAAGCCGTGCCAGTGAACGTATTTTCCGTCGCTTAGGCGTATGGGAAGGGATTGCAAGTCGTCGTATGAGCCCATATTCGGAAATGACGGTATGGGAGCAAGATAGCTTTGCTCAAATCCATTTTGATGCACAGCGATTAGCGCAGCCTGATCTGGGGCATATTGTTGAAAATCGAGTTATTCAGCTCGCCTTATTAGATCGTGTAAAGCAGCTCAGTAATGTGACCTTATTAGCGCCAGAGCGCTGTGAAAACATCGCGTTTGGTGAATCAGAAGCCTGGCTAACATTAGCCTCTGGTAAACATCTGACGGCGAAATTGGTTGTTGGTGCTGATGGGGCAAACTCTTGGGTACGTCAGCAACTCGATATTCCATTAACCCATTGGGACTATGGTCATAGTGCCATTGTGGCCAATATTCGTAGCCAAGAGCCACACATGAAAGTGGCACGACAAATTTTTCGGCCACAAGGGCCGTTAGCCTTTTTACCGTTATCTGAACCTGATTTATGCTCTATTGTGTGGTCTGTACCGCCAGAAGAAGCTAAACAATTATGTGATATGTCGGATGAGTTGTTTAATCAGCATCTAACGACTGCATTTGATAATCGCTTAGGTTTATGTCGCGTAGAAGGTGAGCGTCAAGCATTTCCACTGCGTATGCGTTATGCGCGTGATTTCGTTCGTGAACGGGTCGCGTTAGTCGGTGATGCTGCACATACTATTCACCCCTTGGCTGGACAGGGAGTAAACCTTGGTTTGCTTGATGCAGCGGCTTTGGCACAAGAGCTAAAAGCATTATGGCTAGCAGATAAAGACATTGGTAAACAGGCGCATTTACGTCAATATGAACGTTGGCGTAAGGCTGAAGCGGCGAAGATGATCACTGCGATGCAAGGGTTTAAAGATCTGTTTTCAGGTTCAAATCCAGCGAAAAAACTATTCCGTGACATCGGCATGTTAGTAGCAGATAAAGCACCAGGTGTGAAAGACGAGTTTATGCGTAAAGCGTTAGGTTTGAGTGGTGAATTACCAGAGCTTGCTCGCTACGAAAAATAACATGCTTGTTATTGAATGTTGAAAAAGTCACCTGATGGTGACTTTTTTGTTTTTCGTGACTAACAAAATGGATTTTTTCACCTACAGTAAATATCAGAGATAAATAATGTGCGTTAATTTATATAGATCTGACATGGTGACAGTAGTGTTTTAACGATTCCCGCTACTTTTATAAGGATGTGAAAATGAGTTACGTTCCTCTTGAATTACAATATACCCATAGCCATGAATGGATTCGTTCTGAAGGTGATGGGATTTATACTATTGGTATTACCGACCATGCTCAATCATTGCTTGGGGATATGGTTTATATTGAATTACCTGACATTGAATCGTCCACAGATGTGGGGGAAGAGTGTGCGATGGCTGAATCGGTAAAAGCGTCCTCAGATATTTATGCCCCCTTGTCTGGTGTTGTGATTGCTATTAACGATGAATTAGATTCGGCGCCAGAGCTCGTCAATAGTGATCCTTATGGGGACGGTTGGTTATTTCAGATTAGGGTGAATGATGATAACGAACTGAATGATTTATTAATGGCGGAAGACTACGCCATCATTATTGTTGAAGATGAAGAGCTGTAAGATCAAAAAAGCCCATTTTGATATGGGCTTTATCGTTAGCAATAGTGTTTAAGCTTCATAGGTTTCACGTAAGCGTCTTACTTCTAAATTCACCTCATTCACGGTATCGTAATGACGTTTCTTTGCTTTGATAGGAACCAGTAGTAAACCATTTTCAAAATGGTACCCACCGCGTCCGTCAATGTAGAGGCGACCACTAAATAAGCGACTGATATGTTTGGCGATTAATTTTGGTAAGTAGCGTTTAAACATCCGCATAATACTGCTAACTCCAACCTTCCTGGCTATTGACGGCGCTAAGTATAGCAGTTTGTGCATGACACTTCTGTGACATAATTAGCATATGCTGTTTCCTATATGTAACTATCTAACTTATTAATTAGAAAAGAAATAAAAATCCAGACAATTATTCTGATTTTAAGTTTTTTGGTATTGTCGAATAAAATAAACAGATTCTATTTTTTAAGGTAGTTCGCGTCATCTTCACGCCTGTTATCTTCTCTTCGCTACAATATCCGCGCATGGTACTTTCATCTTCATTATTTTTTAAAGCCGTTATAATGGGATTTTATTTTGTGAATTTATAAATCATCAATGTGTTTAGATAAGAAAAATTTTTATTGCTTGTTACGTATCTAGATCAAAGTAATGTTTTTGGCATACGCCAATAATTCACCATGGTTAGATGGATAAGGTGAACCATGGCTAGGCCTAAGATTGAACGTCGAATAGGATGTCGTCCTGCGTACAGTTGCTTTAAGCCCAATGGCGTACCGATGAAAGAACTCGTGTCATTACGTTTAGATAGCGATGAATTAGAAGCACTTCGGTTAGTTGATATGCAAGGTTTGCAACAGCTAGAAGCGGCAAAGCAACTCGGTGTCTCTCGTCAAACATTAGGCAATATAGTGGCATCGGGACGAAAAAAAGTGGCGCAAGCGTTAGTTCAAGGGTTGGCGTTAGAACTTGACGGTTATATCCCAACACCATGAACGCTTTTATTTTGATAAGTGATAAAAAGCGATCATATTCGTTGTGAGCGCTCGGTTAAGTGAGTGAGGAAAAATTATGTCAATGGCAATTGCATTAACGCCACGTGAGCAGGTTGCAGGGCACTTTGGTAAAGCGGCTGTTTTTGTTATTTACGATCAGCAAGGACAGCAAGTTGCTAGAATTGAAAATACAGGTAGTCGCGAACTAGGCTGTAAGCATAAAAAAATAATCCAAAGTCAACTGGTTGAGTATGGCGTGTCTGAAATTGTCTTAGGTAATATTGGTCAGCGTTCACTGGCTCGATTATTACATGCAGGCTTTCATGTTAGTCGAGTTGCACCACGCACAACATTGGCTGATGTGTTATCAGGTAGCGCAGTAAAAGAAGCGTTAACATCGGCAGAGCAAGGTCGAGATTGTAAGCGTGAAAAAGGCGCATGTGGCTGCGGTTGCGGCACTAAAAAGAAAGCGCCTGTTGCTAAAGTAGGGATGTCATCATTATCGCCTGTTAGCGGTTTAACAAAAATTGGCGGTTTTAAGTTGTGACCACATTTCTGTTAACACTAGGTATTTTTCTGCTTGTTATTTTTGCTATGGCGATAGGTTGGTTTTTAAAACAACGTACCATCAAAGGCAGTTGTGGTGGTTTAGCCAACGTGGGTGTTGATAAAGAATGTAACTGCGATGAACCTTGTGACGAACACAAGTTATACCAAATTCAAGAACCTCAATCGGGTAAGTAGTCGTAGAAAGCAGAGTATGCATGACTCTGCTTTTTTGTTATCCGTTATTATTGCTGGAGTTGTTTTACCTGTTCGATAACCGTACTGGCAACTCGTTGACGTAGCCACTCATTACGAGGGTGAGTGCCATTGCGATGTAGCCATAATAAACGAATATCAAAATCAGCAATATCGACAGGGGTTGGGCATTGGGTCAAATCATCATGAAACAGATCTAATTGTGCCATTAAGCGAGAAACCACACACAGTAAATCCCTTCCTTTGAGTAAATGGCGGATGGTCAAAAAGTTACGTGAACCTACCGCGACTTGACGTTGTAAGGCATGATTTTTTAGTTGCTCATCAACTTGGGTGGTGAGTTGTCCATCTGGTGAAACTAAGGCATGCGGATGCGCACTATATTGTTCTATGGTGATAGGGGCATTGAGTCCTGTTGCTTTGCTATCGAATAAACAAACATGATCTTCGGTATATAAATATTGGCTACTAATGTCTTTGCCCATATTTGTCATTGAGCCAATCACCAAGTCTAATCGTTGATCATTAAAAACGGTTTGATAGTTATGCCGATCAACATTAAAGAAGCTGAGATGACTATGTGGTGAGCAAGTATGAATGGCATCAAAAATGGCGGGGGCGAAAAGTAACTCTGCGTAGTCGGTTAGGCCTATTTTAAACGTTCCAGTGAACAGCTCTGGCTCAAATGTGCTCGGTTGTAATAACTCTCTAGTGATTAAGTTTAGAATTTTTTCGACAGTGACCGAGAGCTCTAACGCTTTTTGTGTTGGGATCATATTATGTCCTTGACGTTCAAATAAAGGATCGTCAAGGAGTTGCCTTAAACGAGACAAATTATGACTCATGGCAGATTGTCCAATCGCAAGTTTGTTTGCTGCCTTCGTAACACTTTGTGTTTCCAATAGAGCGGAAAAGGAGATCAGTAGGTTGAGATCAACCCCACGCCAGTTGATATCTTTTTTATGTGAAGGAGAAACAGACATAGTGTGGAATACCTAGTAAGAAATAACATTAATAAGCGAAATTGGCACAATAAAAGAGCGAGTATCAAAGAGTGCTAATTGCAAGAGTAAAATATGAAACAAATTGCAATTGATAAAAAACAGCTTGTGAGTTCGCCTTGTTTTATATCGATTATCTGTTTTTTTATCAAGCTGGTGCCTTTTTAATCTGTAGAGTAATACTCGGACTTATCAGATAAATAGGGATGATGATGGCTAGAACACGTACTAAGAAAAAACCAAAGGTTTGCCTTGTTCTACAAGGTGGTGGTGCATTAGGTGCTTATCATATTGGCGCGTATCAAGCACTGGAAGAAGCGGGATACACACCAGACTGGTTTGCTGGCATTTCTATCGGCGCGTTGAACAGTGCCATCTTGGCTGGCAATGAACCTGAAGATCGTTTAAATAAATTGGCTGACTTTTGGGATCGTATATCAAGACCTGAGACTGATGTTGATTTATTACCAGCCATGGCACCGATGTTTAATACTTTTAGTGCATCTCAAGCATTAACAATGGGCCAACCTGGCTTTTTTGTACCTCGTATTATTAATCCATGGTTGTCATTGCCTGGTGAATCAGCAACCAGCTTTTATGATACTAGCCCGTTATTTTCCACTATCGATGACCTGTCTGATTTTTCTCTTATTAATCAACAGAAAGCCCGTTTAACTGTTGGCGCAACAAGTGTCACCAAGGGAGAGTTGGTATTTTTTGATAGTCATACACAGCCATTACAACCCGCTCATGCTATTGCGAGTGGATCTTTACCACCCGGTTTTCCAGCCACCAAAATTGGTGATGATCATTATTGGGATGGTGGGTGCGTTTCCAATTCACCGATCAATGGTATTTTAGATTTAGCTGAAAAAGATGAAGATTTACTCGTCTTTATGGTTGATTTATGGAATGCGAAAGGTGAATTACCACAAACCATGAGTGAAGTGTTATGGCGTGAAAAAGAGATCCAATACGCGAGTCGCTCTTGTGAGCATATTGAAGCGCTTGTAGCAAAACGTAATCTTGATCATATTTTAGAACATTCAAAAGATGTTGTTGATAGTGAACAAGTGCCTGATGTGGTGTCACTAAAAATAGGCAGGCATATTGATATCGTGCATATTACGTTTGATCCACTGAAAGGCCATATTCCATTAAGTGATGCAGAGTTCTCACGTCGTTCTATTCGTTTACGCCGTGAAGCCGGCTATGAAGATATGACGAAAGCTATTAAAGAATCGCCATGGACGCAAAGAAGTAAAAAATTACCCACGCATTATCATCCCCGCCAAGACCACGGTGGATGGGTAGAAGATGATGAGATAAGTAAAGCCAGTTAACGTGTTAGAATTAAATGAAAGCCCCTTAGTTTGGGGCTTTATTTTTAATGGATTAGTCTCGGCTGATATCACCAAACATAGGATCACATAAGATCACTAAATCATCGGTAGCTAACTCAAGCCCAGCCATACGATCACCACTACTAATGTTCACTTTAGTATGTTGCTCTATTTGATGATCGAAAATAATAGGTAGTGGGCGTTTCAAGCCTAATGGCGCAACCGTGCCAATGACTAAACCTGTGATTTTTTCAACATCAGACGCATCAGCACAGGTCATACGACGACAACCAAATAGCTCACGGACTTTCTTAGGATCAACAGCATTCGGGCCTGGTACACAGGCTAAAACATGAAACCCTGCCATATCTTTGAGCAAAATGGATTTGACCAGTTGCTTTGGGTCAACCCCACGTTCTTGAGCCGCTTCCTCTATAGTTTTTGCTGGCTTGCTGTGATGAAGAAGGCGAAAATCAACGCCTTCTTCTTCAAGAAAACGGGTAACAGCAGTATCGATAGAATTATGCGTCATCATCTAAAGCGTAAGGTAATGGATGTTTTTCCCAGATAGCATCTGGTTGTAATGCAAATCGAAATTGTGCATCGTCATCGAGATCGTTTGGTAATACCACTAAAGCTAACGCTTGTTGATCATTAAATTGGTAGCCAGTGATAACCGTACCACCTTTACGCCAGTTTTCACCAACGCTACGTTCAAGTGCATCACCTGCCTGTGGGCATTGTGTGGATTCACCGCTCACGATGTACATTGCGCGTTTGTTAATACCACGGTATTTTGCACGAGCAACCGTTTCTTGGCCTGTGTAACACCCTTTTTTAAAGCTAATACCATTAACCGCCTGAAGGTTCATCGCTTGTGGAATAAATTCAAGTTCAGTTACTGCTTCAACACGGGGGAGGGCTGCTTTTATATCGTATAAGTTCCACAACGCAGCATCGGTTAGCGTTGCGTTATCCGCAAAGTGTTGAGCAACCGTTTCAGCATGCTCAGGTGGTGTGATAACAAACCAACGTAAGTTATCTACTTTTACCGCGGTTGCTGTGTCGTTATGACGGACATCATCATTACCTGTAAAGTAGTTATCAATCGCGTTTTGAGCTTGTTCTCCACTAAGACCTAGGACTACGTCAGTTGATTGATTAATGTCGGTTTTAGAGAAAACCGCGTATTTTTTTAGCTCAGGGATCTGGGTTGCCATGACAGTTTGGCGTTGAAGATAACCATAGCCATTGTTGATATGGAAAATACGCATCACAGTACGCATTTTACCTTTTGCATCACAATGTGCTGCTAATGTTGATTTACCCGCTTCTAGTGATACAAGATCACAGGTTAACTGACCTTGTAAATAGGCTTTACTGTCGGCACCAATTAACGTGACCATCCCCCAGTCATCAAGCTTACTTAATGCTAAAGCTGGAAGAGGATCTTGCGATGATAAAGCAAGGGGGGAAAACGTTAGATTTGTTGACCAAGTACTCATATCTCTGTCCACAGAATGTTGTCATTATTACGACATGGTATACCAAGTAAATGAAATAATTAACCATCGTCTCGCTGTGGAAATCAGACAAGAGTCATTGAGAGGGGATTTATCGTTTTCATGTCTCATCTTTAATGATTGCTTGTTTAAGCGCATGGTCGGGAAGTGATGTCACTGCTACTATAAATAGCTGTTTCTCTTTGTTTTAAATCTACAGCATTAAATAGGTTTTTAGTTCTAGTTATCGAGGTTAAATATGTTAAGCGCGGAAGATAAAGCACGAGTTAAATGGGCATGCCGACGTGGAATGCTAGAGTTAGATGTGATTATTATGCCGTTCTTTGAAGAGCGTTTTGATGAACTATCAGAGCAACAGCAGCAAGATTTTATTAATCTATTAACGTGTGATGATCCTGATCTTTTTACATGGGTGATGAAACACGGCCGCAGTGAAAATGAAGCCCATGCAAATATGGTGGATATGATTGTTGCTCACAACAACAGTAAATTACGCTGATCTTTATTTATTCCCATCTAAATTACAGATAGCCACATTAACGGTAGCTTACCTGTGTGTGGCTATATTCCTCTTATTCTCAAGTTCCTTACTTATTCTTCCTATTACTTTGATTTTGTGTGAGAAGCTGTATGACGAATACCTTAATTCGGCGATATACAGTTATCGATTACAAGGGCGTTTGCGACTTTCTTCTGTGGGGGAAGTTTATTATCAACAGCAACGAGGTCGCGTGATTTATGCTCGCCCGTTAACCCGTTGGTTGATCATATTTAAAGTGGAGGGGCTATCTCATCGTTGGGTTATTGTCTGGCGTGATAGTTTGTCCGAACGTCATTATCGCCATTTAAAAATGTTTACTTATCTTTACTTCTCGTTCCGTTAATTTTGGAAAGCCTCAGTTTGTACTAGTTAGATTGTGAGCTGAATTCAGAGTTTTTATCTTTATTTAAATTTTTTATTACATTTTTATTTCAATTCGCGGTAAAAATATATATTGATAAAAATAATAATAACTATAAAAACAGGAATTAAAAATGAAAATAAAACATAAGTTAATGGGGCTCAGTGTTATCTCTGTTATCGCTTTAGTTTCTGTACTTGCTATGAGTAAACTAGCTAACGACAGAGTTGAAACTATCGGTCATGTGGTGCAAGGGATAGGTCAACTAGAAGTAACATTGCTTAACTTAAGGCGTAATGAAAAAGACTTTTTGATGCGTAAGAACTTGAAGTATCGCGCTAAGTTTCAAAATAATATCAGTTTATTCAAGCAACAACTCTCTCTCTTAAATCAAGAGTTATCCGATCTGTCTATCGCTGTTCCTGAACTTGATAAATTGCCTGTTGCGATGACAAATTACCAGCAAAAAATGATGGCGTTAATTTCAGCCTATGAGGTGCAGGGCTTAGATACTTCGCAGGGTAAATACCGCACCTTTTTATCTTCTTCTGAAAAAATCAATCAGTTAGTGGTTGAGAAAGACATCAATGCGCCAGCATTATATGAACTTATTCAAACGGCTAAGTTGTTTGTTCTTACTGGTGATCCTGAATACGCCACGTTATATCAACAACAGTTGGCGAAGAATAACGCCCAGTTTATGGCTGATTATGGCAATGCATTTAGTGTTTTTACCGCCGCTGTTGAGGCTGTATTACAACAAAAAATGATTATTGGGCTCAGTTACAACCAAGGATTACGAGGAGATATTCGCACTCAATCCCATTTGGTTGAAAAGACATTTGCGACTGTTAGTGAGCGGTTGACGCAGCTGATTGATGAGCAAAAACAAAAGATTATCGCGATAACCAGTGTGGTTGTAATTATAATTATAGCGCTATTACTTGGCTTATCGTGGGTTATTAGTATGTCGATTCAACGCCGGTTAACCAGTTTAAGTTCGTTAATGGCTCAAATTGCAAAGAGCCATGATTTAAGTTTACAAGCAGATCAAAGCGGTAATGATGAATTTAGTCAAATGGCTCAAAATTTTAACTATCTATTAGCACATTTACGTCAGTTGATTGGAAATGTAAAAGCCGCTGTAGAGCAACTAAGCGATGCATCAGGATCATTACAGCAACGAAGTCGTGATACCGAAAAGGCAATGAAACAACAACAAGAAGAGACTAATTCTGTTGCCACTGCTATTACTGAAATGGGCATAACTATCCGTGAAATATCAAACAATACTGAAGTGGCAGCTGCGAATGCTGAGCGTAGCCAGCATATTGCACAAGAAGGTATTGATGAAGTGAGCGCGACGAAGGATCGTATTCGTTTATTGGCCGTGAATTTAGAAAATACCAATGGGGAAGTCGAAAGTTTATCGAGTTTATCTGAAGAAATTGGCTCAGTATTAGATGTAATAATGTCGATTGCAGAGCAAACGAATTTATTAGCATTAAACGCGGCAATTGAAGCGGCAAGGGCTGGGGAGCAAGGTCGAGGTTTTGCGGTTGTTGCTGATGAAGTTCGTTCTCTGGCATTACGTACACGCCAATCGACAGAAGAAATCACAACCATTATTAGTTCGTTACAGCGGCAAACAGATCAAGTAGTAACGCATATTGTGGATTGTCGCGAGCAGGGCGAAGCCAGTGTAGAGCAAGTTAATAGTGCTGAGCATAAGATTGCGAGCATTATGTCAGAAATGCAGCAAATTATGGATATGAGTACACAAATAGCGACTGCTGTGGAGCAGCAAAGTATCACTTCTGAAGATATTACGGTGAACATTACTTCTATTCGAGATATTACAGAAAACAATTTTCAGGTTGCTCATCAAAATGCCGTGGTAGCAAATGTAGTGGCAGAGCAAGCCGAAGAATTAGACAAAGCTATTACTGGCTATAAAGTGTAGTGGTTGTAACGAAAAAATCCCGACATTTGGTCGGGATTTTTATTGAAGCTGGCTACTGGTAACTTAGCGATTTTCAGGTACTAATACGGTGGGTTTGGCATTTTCGTCTAACTCTGGGTAATCCAGGGTATAGTGAAGACCGCGGCTTTCTTTTCGCTCAATAGCACAACGAATGATGAGCTCAGCAACTAATACAAGGTTACGTAGTTCAATTAAATTGTTTGAAACTCGGAAATGGCTGTAATACTCGCTAATTTCATTTTTCAGTAACTCTATTCGGTGCATGGCACGTTCAAGTCGTTTGGTTGAACGGACAATACCGACATAATCCCACATAAATAAACGTAATTCGTGCCAGTTATGTTGGATAACGACTTCTTCATCCGAGTTACTTACTTTACTTTCATCCCATATTGGTAGCGCTGGTGGTATGACAATGGTATCCATTTTTGCTTGAATATCTTTTGCTGCTGACCAAGCATAAACCACACACTCTAGCAGTGAATTTGATGCCATACGATTGGCACCATGCAAGCCTGTGTAACTCACTTCCCCAATAGCATATAAGCCATCAATATCCGTTTTACCTTTTTTATCAACCATAACGCCACCACAGGTATAGTGAGCGGCGGGAACAATAGGAATAGGCTCTTTCGTGATATCAATGCCGTAGCTTTGTAGCTTTTCATCAATCATCGGGAAGTGTTTTTTAACAAAGTCTGCAGGTTTATGACTGATATCAAGGTACATGCAGTCAGCGCCTAAACGTTTCATTTCATAGTCGATGGCACGGGCAACAATATCACGAGGCGCGAGCTCTGCACGCTCATCAAATTCAGGCATAAAACGAGAGCCATCAGGACGACGTAAATACGCCCCTTCTCCACGCAGTGCTTCTGTTAGCAAGAAAGTCTGGGCTTCAGGGTGGAATAAACAGGTTGGGTGAAACTGATTGAACTCAAGGTTTGCCACACGACAACCAGCACGCCACGCCATGGCGATACCATCACCGGAAGAAACGTCTGGGTTAGAGGTATATTGATAGACTTTTGAAGCACCGCCAGTGGCTAGAATAACGAATTTAGCCCCCAGTGTTTCTACCATTTCTTTATCACGATTCCACACATAAGCGCCTAATACGCGGTTTGATTCGGTATCTGGATTAAGTTTTTTTTCAGTGATTAAATCGAGCGCATTATGACGTTCTAAAATGGTAATATTGGGATGATTACGGGCTTGATCTTGAAGTGAGGTCTGCATTGCCATGCCTGTTGCATCAGCGGCATGGAGAATACGACGATGGCTGTGGCCGCCTTCACGGGTTAAGTGAAAACGAGGGTTATCATCACTATCAGATTCTTCACGATCAAACGGTACGCCGCCATCAATCAACCACTGAACACATTCTTTAGCATTCTCGGCAATAAAACGAACGACGTCTTTATCACATAAGTGGGCGCCAGCAATAAGGGTATCTTCAACATGTGAATCGATGCTGTCTGATTCATCAAATACTGCAGCTATTCCGCCCTGTGCGTAATAAGTTGCGCCTTCATTCAGCGGTCCTTTACATAACACGGTAACATTGGCAGAAGAAGAAAGGTGTAGTGCTAATGATAGGCCAGCGGCACCGCTGCCAATAACCAGTACATCGCAGTTATGTTGATGAATCTGATTCATACTTGATCTCATATCCTTTTGTTATCTGTCCGTATCCTAACAAACTCACGTCAAATTAGCATGAAAATTGTACGACAAATAAGTTTTATAGACGATTAAGTATTCAAATATATCGCATGACAATTTTTATACCTAGCGTCAATGCGCGAACGAATGGCGATAAAAGGTGAATAACAAAAAAGTTATGTCACGTAATAATCCTAAAACTTGTTATTAATTTTGCTTTTTTCACGCTGAAAAGCCCGTTAATATCGTGAATTAAGGTAAGATAGTGATCACTTATATACACCGTGCATAAGTCACAGTGATAAAAGAATTAGTAAAATAAGCCGAAATTATTTAATGGGCGTAGGAACTTTGCCATTATCCTCCGGTCATAAGTAGTGCTCATGCTCATAAATATTTCATAACTCAATGATTTGTTTAAGGTGACACTCGGCTTATTTCGCGTTACGACGCCGAACAAATCATGATATAGCATTTTTGATAGAGCACTAACACAAGTATTTGTGGCTTTATTTAGCTAATGCAATATTGAGTAAAGACAGATATAGGAGTACACGCTCGAATGAGCGAGCAGCAAACTGATCAGGTATTAATTGAGCGAGTACAGCGGGGAGATAAGCAAGCTTTCAACCTTCTGGTTATTAAATACCAGAACAAAGTTTGTAACCTTGTATCACGTTATGTCAGTAATTCTGGTGATGTACCAGATGTGGCGCAAGAGGCGTTTATTAAGGCGTACCGAGCGTTGCCAACATTCCGTGGTGAGAGTGCCTTTTATACATGGCTCTACCGAATTGCAGTCAATACCGCAAAAAACTATTTAGTCGCTCAGGGGCGTCGTCCGCCTGCATCTGATGTTGATGCAGAAAATGCGGAATACTATGAAAGTGGTAGTGCGCTGAAAGAAATTTCGAACCCTGAGAACCAAATGTTGTCAGATGAATTGAAGCGGGTTGTTTTTAGCACGATTGAAGCGCTACCAGATGATCTCAAAACCGCAATCTCATTACGTGAACTGGATGGTCTAAGTTATGAGGAAATTGCAGAGGTAATGGGATGTCCAGTAGGTACAGTTCGCTCTCGTATATTCCGTGCACGTGAGGCGGTTGAAAAACGTATCCGTCCTCTCATGCAGCAATAATGTTGCACCCAACGGTGGAAAAAATGGCTGATAAAGAAAAGATCTCGGCATTACTTGATGGCGAAGAGCTAGATCAGAGCATTATAAATGCGCTGACTGTTGACAAAGAAGATGAGCTTATATGGCGTGACTACACCTTAATTGGTGATGTGTTACGCGGTGATGCTCCGCAATGCAAAGAATGGAATATTGCAGCGAATGTCGCATTAGCGTTAGACGATGAACCTGCCCATTCAGTTGGACATACTGAAACACCCGTTGCGGTTGTTGCAGAGCCAATTTCGCAAGCAATTGAAGATCAACCAACACCATTTAAAGCCAAGCACACGTTACCGTCATGGCTTACTCAATTTGGCCAAGTGGCCGTTGCTGCTTGTGTCTCTTTAGCTGTTATTGTTGGCGTCCAGCAGTATGATAATGAAGATAATTCATCAGGTTCAACTAACAATGATGTGCCTGTGTTACAAACCATTCCGTTTACAGGTAAAGCGGAACCGGTAAGTTTAAATACCAATATGGCAAGCAATACAGATCGTGCACCAACTGAAGCGCAGTTGATGGAGCAACGTCGTCGTATTAACTCCATGTTGCAAGATTATGAGTTACAGCTGCGTTTTAATGCGCAAGACGGCAGCCTTGATCACTCTTTACTTAAACAACATAATTCTGTGGCAGATTAATGAAAAAGATTCTGGTCGGTGCGATAGCATTGGTCAGCTTGCTTTTGCCTCTCCAAGCCTTTGCTGAAGCTGAAAAGCCTTCGGCAGAGGCTTTGTTGCTTCAAATGGAGCAGGCAAGCCAAAAGCTGAGTTACGAAATATCTTACATTCGAGTAAAAAAGAACAGTATTGATACCTTGCGTTATCGACATGCGTTAGAGGATGGTCAAGGCTATAGTCATTTACTCTACTTAAGTGGCCCTCCTCAAGAAGTGATTCAACGCGGTAATGAGGTGAGTTACTTTGAGCCCGGTCTTGATCCATTCACCGTAAAAAGTGCAAAAATAGTGGCGCCTATCATGCCGCTTATGAAGGCTAATATTCAAGAATTAGCCCATTACTATGATTTCATTTCAATGGGCCGCGCACGAGAAGCGGGCGTTACCTGTGATGTTATCCGTATTGCACCAAAAGACGGCGAACGTTACTCATATTTAATATGGATTGATCAGCTAAGTCACTTAGTGATGCGTGCTGATTTATTAGATCGAAATGGTGATTTATTAGAGCAATTTCGCGCTGTTTCTTATGCGGTGAATCCGAAAGTGGCTGAAATGCTCAGCAAGTTAAAAACGGTAAAACTACCAGAAGTGGTAAAATTACCAGTACAAGAAAAAGCTAACCTTGATTGGAAAGTGTCATGGTTACCAGATGGCTTTAAATTAATTTCAGGCGATCGCCACCGCCTATTAATGACAGAGCGCCCGGTTGAAAGTCGGATGTACAGTGATGGTTTATTTAGCTTCTCTGTATATGTGTCTGATATTGATAGTTATGCGTTAAGTGGGCAACTTGTCCGTCAAGGTCGCCGAACATTGAGCAATATAGTTAAAGACAATAAAGAAATTACGGTTGTCGGTGATATTCCGCCACCAACAGCAAGACAGATTGCAGAAAGTGTCACTTTCGATAACACTAAAGGGACACCCAATAAGGCAGTAAAAGGTAATTAGTCATGATGCGCACTTTAGCGACAGTGACCGCTGTTGAAAAAGGAATGGTAACGGTAAGTTGCCAGCAACAAACAAGCTGTGGCCATTGTGCATCACGTGATAGTTGCGGAACAGGCATTGTAACGAAAGCAATGCCTGGTCGTGTCCATGATGTAAAAATAGCTACGCAATCGCCGCTTTCTATCGGGCAGGTAGTTGAAATCGGCTTATCTGAGCGAAGTATGTTAAGCTCTGCCTTATTGATCTATATGCTCCCATTGCTTTTTTTACTGTTAGGCAGTGCATTGGGGCAATGGGTATTTGTTGATTTAGCCAACAGTAACGAACTGGGTGTTATCAGTTCTGCTGTTATTGCGACAACGTTAGGATTACTGATTGCACGGCACTATGCCAAACGCTTAGAAGGTAATTCAGCGTATAAGCCAACCCTTATTCGAGTTCTCGGCGCACCGATTTCATCAGATAAGCTGATAAATGCCGCATCGAAAGATAGCGAGTAGCGTTTAAATTCGGTAGAATCCGACAACTTGATCGTAAGATCCCATTCATTTTAATCACGAGCTAGTCACGCCATTCATGAAGCACATTCGTAACTTTTCGATTATCGCACATATCGACCATGGTAAGTCGACCTTATCCGACCGTCTAATTCAAGTTTGTGGCGGCCTTTCTGATCGAGAAATGGCTTCACAAGTTTTAGATTCTATGGATCTTGAACGCGAACGCGGTATTACCATCAAAGCCCAGAGCGTGACGCTCGATTACACGGCTAAAGATGGTGAAACTTATCAATTAAACTTTATCGACACACCGGGACACGTAGACTTCTCATACGAAGTTTCTCGTTCACTTGCTGCTTGTGAAGGCGCATTGCTGGTGGTTGATGCGGGTCAGGGCGTTGAAGCTCAGACTCTTGCTAACTGTTACACTGCCATTGAGATGGATTTGGAAGTAGTGCCAATCTTAAATAAGATTGACTTACCTGCGGCTGAACCTGAGCGTGTAGCTGAAGAAATTGAAGACATTGTTGGTATCGATGCTATTGATGCTGTTCGCTGTTCAGCGAAAACAGGCTTGGGTGTTGACGATGTTCTTGAAAAGATTGTTGAAGCAATTCCTGCACCTGAAGGTGATCCAGATGCGCCATTACAAGCGCTAATCATTGATTCATGGTTTGATAACTACTTAGGTGTTGTTTCTTTAGTTCGTATTAAAAACGGTAAGCTAAAGAAAAATGACAAGATTAAAGTTATGACCACAGGTCAAATCTGGGGTGTTGACCGTTTAGGTATTTTCACACCAAAACAAATTGATACAACAGAGCTAAATACAGGTGAAGTTGGTTGGGTTGTTTGTGGTATTAAAGATATTCTTGGCGCACCTGTAGGTGATACTTTAACGCTGGCAAAAGGTGGTTGTGAAACCGCGCTGCCTGGCTTTAAGAAAGTGAAACCGCAGGTATACGCAGGTCTATTCCCTGTTTCTTCTGATGATTATGAAAACTTCCGTGATGCTTTAGGTAAATTAAGCCTGAATGATGCGTCATTGTTTTATGAGCCAGAAAGCTCGTCTGCGTTAGGTTTTGGTTTCCGTTGTGGTTTCTTGGGTATGCTTCATATGGAGATTATTCAAGAGCGTCTAGAGCGTGAATATGATCTAAACCTGATCACTACAGCACCGACTGTAGTGTATGAAGTGAAGAAAACAGACGGCACAATGTTGTACGTTGATAGCCCAGCTAAACTGCCAGCAGTGAATGATATCGAGATTATGGGTGAGCCAATTGCTCGCTGTAATATTTTGGTGCCAAGCGAATACTTAGGTAATGTTATTACCTTATGTATTGAAAAGCGTGGTGTACAGGTTGATATGGTTTACCACGGCAATCAAGTTGCACTAACGTATGATATTCCAATGTCAGAAGTGGTTCTGGATTTCTTTGATCGCTTGAAATCAACATCTCGTGGTTATGCGTCACTTGATTATAATTTCCAGTGTTACCAAGAATCAGACATGGTACGTGTTGATATTCTTCTTAATGGTGAGCGTGTTGATGCACTTGCTATCATTACTCACAAAGATAACTCACAATCTCGTGGTCGTGATGTTGTTGAAAAAATGAAAGAGTTTATCCCTCGTCAGATGTTTGATATTGCAATTCAAGCCGCGATTGGTACGCATATTATTGCTCGCTCTACCGTGAAGCAATTACGTAAAAACGTAATCGCTAAGTGTTATGGCGGTGATATTAGTCGTAAGAAGAAACTGTTGCAGAAACAGAAAGAAGGTAAGAAGCGTATGAAGCAGATCGGTAACGTAGAACTGCCTCAAGAAGCATTCTTAGCGATTCTTCATGTGGGTAAAGATAAATAATTATCTTTAGCTAGTAAGCTTCAAAACGATTAGAAAGTGCTTATTTATTAATTAAATGGCACTTTCTTTTACTCTGACGCTCTAAATGGGGCAGAGCAGATCAACATTCTTCTGTTGGTCGGGTTAAACATAAGGGATAACATGGCAAACACTTTTTCTTTGATTCTGGTACTAGCTACGCTAGTAACAGGGATCATTTGGGCACTTGATAAGTTTCTTTGGGCACCGAAGCGTCAATTAAAAATAGCTGCAGCAGCTGAACAATCCGGTGGTCAAGTTGATGCTAAAACGCTAGAAAGTGTTGCGCCACAGCCTGCATGGGTTGAATCAGCAAGTTCAATGTTCCCTGTCATTGCTTTGATCATGGTATTCCGCTCTTTTATTTATGAACCTTTTCAAATTCCATCAGAATCAATGCTACCAACTTTATACGTAGGTGATTTTATTCTGGTTGAAAAATTTGCTTATGGTCTACGAGACCCTGTTTTCCACGATAAAATCGTCAGTACAGGTGAGCCAAAGCGTGGTGATGTAGTGGTGTTTAAATTCCCACCTCAGCCAAAGATTGATTATATTAAGCGTGTTGTTGGCCTACCTGGCGATACTGTTCGCTACAGTGAAGATAAGCAACTGTGTATTCAACCTAAAGGTACTTCAGTATGTAAACCGGTTAAATTAACCGATATGACTGATAGTGACTTTAAGCAAGGAATGGCACGTTTAGTTGAGTTTAAAGAACAACTGGGTGATGTTGATCACCATATTCTGATCAACCCATTACGTCGTGATCGTCGTATGGCATATGAGCCTCGTCCTGGTATTGGTGAGTGGGTTGTACCAGAAGGAAACTATTTTGTTATGGGTGATAACCGTGACAATAGTGCTGACAGTCGTTACTGGGGCTTTGTGCCAGAAGCGAATCTTGTTGGCAAGGCGGTAGCTATTTGGATCAGCTTTGAGTTTGATCGACAAGCAGATAGTTTACTTCCATCTTGGATCCCTACCGGTGTACGTTTTAATCGTATCGGTAGCATTAAATAATCGAGAGAAAATGACAACTCCAGCGAATAGGCTTCAGCGCAAGCTGGGCTACCAATTTACTAATTGTGAGTTGATGACGTTAGCACTGACACATCGCAGTGCTAATGGCACCCACAATGAGCGCCTAGAGTTTTTAGGTGACTCTATTTTAAGTTTTGTTATTGCTGATGACTTATATCACCGTTTTCCTTCAGTGGATGAAGGTGATATGAGCCGAATGCGTGCAACACTAGTCCGTGGAAAAACATTGGCAGAGCTAGGTCGGGAATTCGAGCTTGGCGACCATTTGTTACTGGGACCTGGCGAGTTAAAGAGTGGTGGCTTCCGTCGCGATTCGATTCTTGCTGACTGTGTTGAAGCAATCATTGGCGCGATTTATCTAGATAGCGATGTTGAGCAAGTACGAAGTATCGTATTGGCTTGGTATAAAACTCGTCTTGATACGATTGAGCCAGGTATCAATCAAAAAGATCCAAAAACACGTCTTCAAGAGTGTTTACAAGGTCGTCGTTTACCGCTACCTGCATATACTGTAACTAAGGTACAAGGTGAAGCTCATAATCAAGAGTTCACAGTACAGTGTGACGTAACAGGTTTGGATAAACCTGTAATTGGCAAAGGCGGCAGTCGGCGCAAGGCAGAGCAGGCAGCAGCAGAACTTGCACTAAATCAGTTGGAATCATGACAGATAAACAACATTGTGGCTTTATCGCCATTGTTGGTCGACCGAATGTCGGTAAATCAACCTTGCTAAACCGTTTAGTGGGGCAGAAGTTATCTATTACTTCTCGTAAACCACAAACCACGCGCCACCGTATTATGGGTGTAGACACACGTGACGGCTATCAAGCTGTGTATGTTGATACTCCAGGATTGCACATTGAAGAAAAACGTACAATTAACCGTTTAATGAACCGTGCTGCAAGCAGTTCATTAACCGATGTTGAATTAGTATTGTTTTTAGTTGATGGCACTATGTGGACGGCTGACGATGAGATGGTATTAAACAAGCTGGCAAAGAGCCAGTTACCAACGGTATTGTTAGTGAATAAAGTTGATAACGTAAAAGATAAGCATGAGCTATTCCCTCACTTGCAAGAGCTTGCAAGTAAGATGGAGTTTGTTGATGTGATTCCGGTATCAGCAAAGCATGGTACAAACATTGATGCGGTAGAGAAAATCGTACGTCAGCACTTACCTGAATGTGAGTACTACTTCCCTGAAGAATACGTAACTGATCGTTCTCAACGCTTTATGGCCTCTGAAATTATCCGTGAAAAGCTGATGCGTTTTACGGGTGATGAATTGCCATACGCTGTGACGGTTGAAATCGAGCGATTCGACTACAACCCTGAAACCGATGGTTTCGATATCAATGGTTTGATTCTGGTTGAGCGTAAAGGCCAGAAGAAAATGGTGATTGGTAAAGGTGGCGATAAAATCAAAGTGATAGGGCGCGAAGCGCGTTTAGACATGGAAGACTTGTTTGAACGTAAAGTTTACCTTGAACTTTGGGTTAAAGTGAAATCAGGTTGGGCAGATGACGAACGTGCACTGCGTAGCCTTGGTTACATCGACGACTTATAAGGGTAGTAATGGAAGGGCTACAGCGTTGTTTTGTCCTTCATTCTCGTCCCTATAGTGAGACGAGCCTGATCCTTGATGTATTTAGCGAGGATCATGGCCGTCTTACTCTTCTTTCTAAAGGCGCTCGCCGTAAACGTTCTAATCTAAAAGGCACACTCCAACCTTTTACTCCCTTATTTATGAAGTGGAGTGGTAAAGGTGCGATGCCTGTTCTCACTCATGCCGAACCTATCAGTATAGGTTTACCCTTACGCAGCTATATTTTATATTCAGCAATGTATGTGAATGAAATACTTGTACGTGTATTGGGCAACCATACCCCTTACCCACAGTTGTTTCTGGATTATTTGAATGTGCTTAGAGAGCTAGCACAAGCGGATAACCCAGAGCCTGCTTTGCGCCGCTTCGAGCTTTCTTTGCTACATCATCTAGGCTACGGGATTGATTTTCTGCATTGCGCTGGTAGTGGATTAAGTGTTGAAGATGATATGACCTATAACTATCGCGAGCAGCAGGGGTTTATTGCTTCAATGAAAATTGGTTTATTAACCTTTCGTGGTAATGAATTAAAAGCCATTGCTGCGAGGCGATTTGAAACCCCAGAGCAGTTGCGGGCAGCAAAACGATTTACAAGGATGGCATTAAAACCGTATCTTGGTTCTAAGCCATTAAAAAGCCGGGAATTGTTTATCCCGCGAGGAAGGAGAATCGGAACATGAACAATATATTACTTGGCGTGAACATCGATCATATTGCGACATTACGTAATGCACGTGGTACACGTTACCCAGATCCTGTTCATGCTGCAGAAGTAGCCGAGCGAGCAGGCGCTGATGGCATCACTATTCATTTGCGTGAAGATCGTCGTCACATTAATGATCGTGATGTGCGTATTTTACGTGAGACGATCCAAACTCGCATGAATTTAGAAATGGCCGTCACTGATGAAATGGTGGCAATTGCGTTAGATGTTAAGCCTGAATATGTTTGCTTAGTACCAGAAAAGCGTGAAGAGTTAACCACAGAAGGTGGTCTAGATGTCGCAGGTCAACTTGAAAAAGTAAAAGCGGCAACAGAAAAACTTACAGCTGCTGGGATCAAAGTGTCACTTTTCATTGATGCTGATCGCGCGCAAATTGATGCAGCTCATGCATGTGGCGCACCGTTTATTGAGCTTCATACTGGGCAATACGCAGAAGCGACAACCGAAGAGGCACAATCGGATGAGCTGAAGAAGATTGCTGCAGGTGCAAGCTACGCTCACAATTTAGGTATTAAAGTAAATGCAGGACATGGTTTAACTTATCACAATGTTAAGCCGATAGCGGCATTGCCAGAGCTGTATGAACTTAACATTGGTCATTCTATTATGGGACGAGCAATGTTTGATGGGTTAGAAAAGTCAGTGGCTGATATGCGTTTGCTAATGCAGGAAGCGCGTGGTTAATGGCGATTGTTGGTTTAGGGACTGATATTGCTGAAATTGAGCGAGTCGAAAAAGTCTTTGCTCGCTCAGGTGATGCGTTCGCCCAGAAAATACTGTCTAGCTCTGAGCTTGAACAGTTTCAGCAATTGAAGCTAAAAGGGCGCTTTTTAGCAAAACGTTTTGCGGTAAAAGAAGCAGCATCAAAAGCACTCGGTACCGGTATTGCGTGTGGCGTCTCTTTCCATGATTTTACGGTTAAAAATGATGAGCGTGGTAAGCCATTACTGAGCTTATCAGGTAAAGCAAATGAACTAGCGCAAGCAATGGGCGTGAATCATGTTCACCTTACCATTGCTGATGAGCGTCATTACGCTGTTGCAACGGTCATTTTAGAACGTTGAATCGTGATTCGTTTTTCACGTTAATAAATAAAAAAGCGGTAGATAATATATCTACCGCTTTTTTGATCGTTAGCTTATCTGTTTTAAAACAAAAACGGGTTAGTTTCGATAGTCTTTAGACGCTTTGACAATGTTATCCATTTCATCAACCAGCTCTAATAGCTCTGGTTCAATATTGGACAGGGTTGCATTAGCCTTAAGTGCGGTTTCAATTTCCAAACATAAATTCTTCAGGCGTGGAACACCGCTGTAAGCGCAGCTACCGTGTAATTTATGAATCGGTGGCCAGAGTTCAACATCTTTACCATCCAGTGCTTCATTTACCAGCATTTCTACCTCAGGCATGAAATCAAGCAGCATTTGCAGCATGTCATAGGCTAAATCTTCTTTTCCTGCCGCTTGTTTTAACGCTAAATCCCAATCAAAACTAACGTGGTTATTGTTTATTACTGGAGCGACATCATTAACTTGTCCTTCAAGCGTCACTGGCATTCTGTTTACAGATGGTGGCGTTGCTTGTGCTGCGGTTGGGGCAATCCATTTTGCTAAAATTTGCTGCAGAATCTGCTCTTCAATCGGTTTGGTGAGGTAATCATCCATACCTGCATTGATTAAGCGCTCGCGCTCACCTGCCATAGCATGAGCGGTAACAGCAATCACTGGGGTATTTTTATTAAGTGCTGTTTCATGGATTTTCTGACAGGCTGTCACGCCATCCATTTCCGGCATTTGAATATCCATAAAGATCAAATCAAAGGCTTTACTTTGAGCATATTCAACCGCTTTTTTACCACCGGTTGCGGTAATAACGGTTTCCACTCGTTCACCAAGTAGTGCAGAAATCAGTTTTAAGTTCGCTGGGTTATCATCAACCGCCATCACCGTTAGTGGTTGTAGTGTTTCGGTAGTGGTGGGTAATAAAGGTACTTCTAATTCACTTTGCTGCTCATCATCATTATCGCAGAGTGCTTCAAACAGTTTACGTTGCGCCAGCGGTTTACCTAGACAGGCTGACACACCTGTTTGGGTCAGTTTTTCTGATAACGCAAGTTCTGTTGTCGGTAAGCAAACCAAGACCTTTTCAGCGGTTTGCTCTGCTTTAAATACATCATTGAGTATGACTGGCAGTGGTGGCTGCTCACCCGGCGATAAACACAATAGAGCGAAGTCATGGTGATCAATATCATCAGGCATAGAAGCGCGGTAAGTAACATGTACGCCTGCTAACATTAGACGTTGCTGTATCACTGATGCTGCTTGCATGTTGGCCTCAACCAGAAGTAATGACTTACCTTCAAGTGAAGTGGTATCAATAGGCTGTGATACAGGTAGATCTGTTTTGTTCATTTTGATGGTGAACCAGAAGGTCGAGCCTTGGTGTAAGCGACTAGTTAAGCTCACTTCACCGCCCATTTGACTTACCAGTTTCTGGGTGATCACAAGGCCTAATCCTGTACCGCCATAACGGCGAGAAATACTGGCGTCGGCTTGGCTAAATGCTTGGAATAATTGCGCTTGCTGACGCTCTGAAATACCAATACCAGTATCGCGGACCATAAATTGCAGGGCGATATTATTATCGACTTCGGATTTTAACTCGACAGAGACATCAATATTGCCATGCTCGGTAAACTTAACGGCATTACCAATTAAGTTAGTGACCACTTGCTGAATACGTAATGGGTCACCAATTAAGCCTGCTGGAATACGATCGTCAATCTTCAGTGTCAGCTCTAGGCCTTTTTCGTGGGCACTTGGTGCAAGTAAGCGCATGACTTCATCGAGTGAATCTGTAAAGTCGAAAGGAATGTTTTCCAGTAACAGTTTACCCGCTTCGAGCTTCGAGAAATCGAGAATGTCATTGATGATGGTCAGCAGGTTATTGGCTGAATTCTCAATCGTTAATAGGTAATCTTTCTGGCTAGTGTTCAGTTTGGTTTTGAGCATTTGTCGGGTAAAGCCAATGACCCCATTTAGCGGAGTGCGGAGCTCATGAGACATATTGGCTAAAAACTCTGATTTCACCCGTGCCGCTTCCTGCGCACGCTTTTTCGCAATATCTAATTCAACGTTCTGAATTTCTAGCTGCTCTAAGGTTTCACGTAGATCGGATGTTGCTTGATCGATACTTTGTTGCATTTCAATGTGGTATTCCGACAACGAAATTGCCATAGCATTAATACCGTTTTTCAGGGTATCTAATTCGCCCAACAATCGGCCTTCAATTCGAATATCAAGGTGGCCGCGACGGATCCTATCTACCACACTGATCATATGAGAAATGGGTTGTGTTACGTCTTGCATCAAGCGATACGCAAACAATGATGACAGGGTTAAGCCCAGTAATAACACCATTAAGGCGGTAAATACTTCTTGGTATTGTTGTAGACGTAGCGTGCTGAGATCCAGCTCGATAGCGATATAGCCGAGGGCTTTACCACGAACATCGCTACCAACATTCGTTCCAAATTGACCTTCGGTAAGAATGGGCGCGCGTAATATTAAGGTGTTATCGGTTAACTGGGTATCCAGTAGCCGAGGAATAGGTTTGCCCTTTGGGTACATGAAGGAATCAAAATTACGGTGAAAGTTAGATGTGGCAAAAATATGGTTATGGTTATCAAACACCGCGATGCTGCGGATGATGTCGGAATGTTTTCTATGGGTATAACCAATCAACCGACGAATTGCTTCTCGGTTTTTTTCTGTCATGCCGTATTCCGCTGAAATCGCTAACGGCTCGATGATACTTGCACCTGTAGAAATCAGCTGATGTTCTAGATCCTGATAACGGCTCATGGTGAAAAAAGCGCTTAATAATAAGCCAATAATAAGTGTAGGTGCTAATGTCAGAGTAAATACTCTGGCACGAAGTCCATATCTGGTCATGGTTCTCTTAATTACAAGCAGATAAATCTGTGGGAGAATTGGTTCCCATCAGTAGCACTAGATTAAATAAATCAGTGCTGTTCGACAAATACTCAATGCCTGAACAGTGAGCAAAATTTTATGGCACGCTTTTTTAAGCCTCAAAAACGTAAAACTGATACGAAGCATAAAGAAATAACTATCAGCCGTTTAGATCATATCGGCGCTGGCATCGGCCATTTGAACAACAAACCTGTTTTCATTGATGGTGCATTACCCGATGAAACCGTTGTTGTGCAATTGACGGAAGACAAAAAAAATTATGCCCGAGCTCGCGTGATCAAACGTTTAAAAGACAGTGCTGCGCGTATTAAACCTCATTGTCCAATCTATGACCAGTGTGGCGGTTGTAACTTGCAACATTTATCCCACCAAGGTCAAGTTATCGCCAAACAACAGGCGCTAAGTGAATTGATGGCGAAATTTGCGATCACAGAAAAAGACGATGCCTCACAAGTTGAACCTATTGTTGGGCAAAGTGAACATTATCGTCGCTGTGCACGTTTTAGTGTCCGTATGTTACCTAATGGCAAAATGGTATTTGGCTTTCGTAAAAAACAGAGTAAAGACATCGTTGATGTGAATGCTTGTCCTGTTTTGGCAACCACACTTAATGATTTGTTACCGCCATTACGTGAACTGTTAAGCAACCTTAAAGGACGTAAACATGTTGGCCATATAGAATTGGTTAATGCAGATAATGGTCGCGTATTGTTAATTCGTCATTTGCAGCCATTCAATGACAACGATCTCGCAGCGATTAAAGCTTTCGCTACTGAACATGCATTGATGCTATTTTTAGCGCCGTCGTCAGATGAGCTTGACCATGTGTTAGGTGAGGAGCCGTACTACGATATTGACGATGTAAGACTGACGTTCTCACCAAAAGATTTTATTCAGGTTAATCGAGACGTAAACGTAAAAATGGTTGAGCAAGCGATAAATTGGCTTGATATTCAGCCGCAGGATAGGGTACTCGATTTATTCTGTGGGCTAGGCAATTTCAGCCTTCCGCTAGCAAGACGAGCGAAAGCGGTAGTCGGCGTGGAAGGTGTTGATGAAATGGTCGCGCGAGCGACTGCTAATGCGGCAGCAAATGGTCTAGATAACGCAACATTTTATCAAGCAAATTTGGATGAAGATGTAACGAAACTAGTGTGGGCGCAAGAGCAATTTGATAAGATTTTACTAGACCCAGCACGAGCTGGGGCGGCTGGCGTGATGCAGCATATTGTAAATTTAGCGCCAAGCAAAGTGGTCTATGTATCATGTAATCCAGCAACATTGGCTCGTGATAGTCAAATGTTGTTGCAGCAAGGGTATAAGTTGGCACGTCTTGGTATGATGGATATGTTCCCTCATACAGGGCATTTAGAATCAATGGCGTTGTTTGTTAAAAGCTAATCACCATAAAAAAAATAGCAATGTGATGTAAGACAATCATCGGTATTCAGAGAAAACAGGATAGAAACATGGTCGCAGTTCGCGGTGCGCATTTAAAGGAAAATACCACATTTGAGCTTGTCTCGTGGGTCGAGAGTTTACGACAAGATGCAAAAGTATCGAGTCGGATAGAAGGAACATATCAGCGTTGTATTGAACTTGCCGCTGAACAAGAAAATGGTCAGTTACTGTTGTGGCGTGGTCGTGAGCTAGTTGAAATCCTTGTCACCTTGAGTATGGATGCTGATACGTTAATTGCAGCCTTGTTATACCCATTAGTGGAAGGTGGTTGTTACAGCACTGACGCGTTAAAAGAAGAATATAGCGGGACGATTTTACATTTAGTTCAAGGTGTTGAGCAAATGTGTGCAATCAGTCAGTTAAAATCAACGGCGGAAGAAACTGCGCAAGCTGCGCAGGTGGATAATATTCGACGTATGTTACTGTCGATGGTTGATGATTTCCGTTGTGTGGTTATTAAATTGGCTGAACGTATCTGTAATTTACGTGAAGTTAAAGATCAGCCAGATGAAGTGCGTCGTGCTGCAGCGCAAGAATGTGCCAACATTTATGCACCATTAGCAAACCGTCTTGGTATTGGTCAGCTTAAATGGGAAATTGAAGATTACGCCTTCCGTTATCAGCATCCTGATACTTACAAACAAATTGCTAAGCAGTTATCTGAGCGTCGTATCGACCGTGAAGGCTACATTACCCATTTTGTTGATGATTTATCTGACGCGATGAAAGCATCAAATATTAAAGCAGAAGTGCAAGGTCGTCCTAAGCATATTTATAGCATTTGGCGCAAAATGCAGAAGAAAAGCTTAGAATTTGATGAGCTTTTTGATGTTCGAGCTGTACGTATTGTTGCTGAAGAGCTACAAGACTGTTACGCCGCATTAGGTGTTGTACATACCAAATATCGTCACCTACCAAAAGAGTTTGATGACTACGTTGCCAACCCAAAACCTAATGGTTACCAGTCTATCCACACTGTGGTGTTAGGCCCTGAAGGTAAAACGATTGAAATTCAGATCCGTACCAAGCAAATGCATGAAGAATCTGAATTAGGGGTTGCGGCACACTGGAAGTATAAAGAAGGTACAGCATCAGGCGGTGCACAATCGGCTTACGATGAGAAAATCAATTGGCTGCGTAAGCTATTAGCATGGCAAGAAGAAATGTCAGATTCTGGCGAAATGCTGGATGAGCTTCGTAGCCAGGTATTTGATGATCGCGTCTATGCTTTCACCCCTAAAGGGGATGTGGTTGACTTGCCATCGAATGCGACACCGCTTGATTTTGCTTATCATATTCACTCTGAAGTGGGCCACCGTTGTATTGGTGCCAAAGTAGAAGGGCGTATTGTCCCTTTCACTTATCATCTTCAAATGGGCGATCAAGTTGAGATCATCACGCAAAAAGAGCCGAATCCGTCACGAGATTGGTTAAACCCTAACTTAGGGTTTGTGACATCTAGCCGTGCTCGTGCCAAAGTGCATGCGTGGTTCCGTAAGCAAGATCGTGATAAGAATATTATTGCGGGTAAAGAGATCTTAGAAGCTGAGCTGGTAAAAATTCATGCAACATTAAAAGATGCGCAATATTATGCGGCAAAACGTTTTAATGTGAAATCGCCTGAAGAGCTATATGCGGGGATTGGCAGTGGTGATTTACGTATTAATCAGGTGATCAACCATATTAATGCGCTAGTGAATAAACCAACAGCTGAAGAAGAAGATCAGCAGCTTTTAGAAAAGCTATCTGAGGCAAGTAATAAACAAGCCACAAGCCACAAAAAACCGCAACGTGATGCTGTTGTTGTTGAAGGTGTTGATAACCTGATGACTCACCTTGCGCGTTGTTGTCAGCCTATTCCTGGCGATGATATTCAAGGTTTTGTTACACAAGGTCGTGGTATTTCTGTTCACCGTATGGATTGTGAGCAGCTTGAAGAGCTTCGTCATCATGCGCCAGAGCGTATTATTGATACGGTTTGGGGCGGTGGTTTTGTCGGTAACTATACCATTACCGTGCGTGTGACGGCTTCTGAGCGTAATGGCTTATTGAAAGAATTAACCAATACTTTAATGAATGAAAAAGTGAAAGTAGCGGGAATGAAAAGCCGAGTTGATTATAAAAAGCAAATGTCTATCATGGACTTTGAACTTGAATTAACTGATTTAGAAGTGTTGGGACGTGTACTTAAACGCATCGAACAAGTTAAAGATGTTGCCGAGGCTAAACGTTTATACGGTTAATTAACTGATTAAAATATAAATTAAGGGGAGCAATATGCTTCCCTTTTTATTTATTACGACATAATGAATAGTAGTAATTATTAACGCGCACATCTTAAAATGGAATAATTTATTAATTTAATGATCTAAAATAAGACTTGATGTTGACTCATATATAATAGACCGATAGTATTCTATTAACTTTAAAATAAAGACTCAGTATGTATTTATCTCAATTACATAAAATATTATATGCATTATTTATAGCAATATTACTGTTAAGTAGTAGTGTGAATGCTGCGTATATGAGTCAAAATGTTCAAGTCTCTAATGTTGCTAATTTAGCAAGTAATATTAAGAGCGAACTGCAATACCAGCAAACGGCTACTCAACAATCTCATCACTGTAGTTTGCAATGTGAGAATAGTTGTAATGATTGTTCACAGTGCTCATGTTGTCGAGTACTGCCTCGTACTGGCAGTAATCCATTTCATCTACTCTCTTTTCCTCCGCTTCTTATCACTCGTGTCAGTAAGCTGTTACCGATTGAATATCTTCAAGAGTCGCTTGTTCTTGCCGTTATAAAATCAATTTATCGCCCTCCTATTGCCTAATAGTTTGCTTATTTCTGGATCTAAATTGGATTCAAAGTAAGTGTTAATTTCACAAATTAATTATCCCATCTTAATTATATAGATGAGTGATGATTGTTATTAATTAATGATGTTGCTTTATAAATAAAGCGGCAAGAGAACTATTATGAAAAATTTACTATTAAAATTATTAACTAAAAATAGTATTACGAGTGTTTTATTACTTATTTCAATGTTTCTTATTCCTGATAATAATTTTATCAATGTGCCTAGTGATGACATCAAACAATTGCTGTTTTTTATTCTTTGCCTGCAGGGAATGAAAGTGGGTGCAGATAAAGTAACGTTTAAATAATTAACGGGGGTATTATGAAGTCGAATGTATTAAGCATGATTAGAGAAAAAAGTCTTACAATAGTACTATTATTGTTAATGTCATTTCTGTTGCCAAACTATGCGTTAGCAGAGTCTTATAGCGTAGATTCTTCTAATCACACGTGCTCTCATCACTCTGATTGCCAACACCATGATTCACAGACACCATCGCCATGAGTCACATCAACATCGATGTGAGAATCATCATTATGATGGCGATAATGGATATGAAAGTTGTGATCATGCTAGAGATCATCATAAGCAACATGAACATTGCCAACATGATGATGATTGATCGTTGCTATGAATTTCTAAATTAGTTTTCTAGTATTAACTATCGAAGTTTTGGCACTTTTAAAGTTAGAAGCTTAAAGCGCCATTTTAAAGAGTTGGTGGTATGGATAATAAACAGGCGTCTCAAATGGAACAATTATTAGCAATTATGTCTCAGTTGCGAGACCCACATCGTGGTTGTCCGTGGGATTTGAAACAAAACTTTGATTCAATCGTTCCCTATACCCTTGAAGAAGCCTATGAAGTGGCTGATGCCATCGAGCAGAAAAACTGGAACGATGTAAAAGAAGAATTAGGTGATTTATTGTTCCAAGTTGTTTTTTATAGTCAGATGGCCAAAGAACAAGGGTTGTTTGAATTTGACGATGTAGTGGCAGGCATAAGTGAAAAGCTGGTCCGTCGCCATCCCCATGTTTTTAGTGATGCTGATTTTGATGATGAAGCAGCCGTTCAACAAAACTGGGAAGCCGAAAAAGCCAAAGAGCGCGCAGCTAAAGAGCAAGATGAGAGCTTGCTTGCCAATATTCCAAACGCATTACCGGCATTAATGCGTGCTGATAAAATTCAAAAACGCTGCGCGAATGTTGGTTTTGATTGGGATGAATTAGCACCAGTGGTTGATAAGGTAAAAGAAGAGCTTGATGAAGTGATGGACGAAGTGATTCAAGCGGTGCCAGAACAACAACGAATAGAAGAAGAGCTCGGTGATCTACTATTTTCAGTGGTGAATTTAAGTCGTCATTTAAAAGTAAAACCAGAGATGGCATTACAAAAAGCCAATAAAAAATTTGAAAAGCGTTTTCGCCAAGTGGAAGAAAGTGTGCTAGAACAAGGAAAGATCATTAGTCAGTGTTCATTAACTGAGCTAGATGAAGCATGGAATCGTGTTAAAGAGAAAGAAAGTAAAAACCAGTAATTAAAAATTCAGCATGATTTTTAAATGCATTATACCATTATGGTATTGTTCTGCTTGTTAAAGCTTGATATTTCAGTTCATAACGCTTACTTGATGTGAAGCAAAAAAAATCAAATGGCGGTGTGATAGTTTTCACGTTGTGGCGATAAATGGTGTCTGGTATACTAATTTCCCGTCCAGATACATTTATCCTCTACACCAATCTTCCAGGTTAAACATGACTACGAATTACATTTTTGTTACGGGCGGAGTAGTTTCCTCTCTAGGTAAAGGCATTGCTGCTGCATCACTTGCAGCGATTTTAGAAGCACGTGGTCTTAACGTGACTATGATGAAGCTTGACCCTTACATCAACGTTGATCCAGGCACAATGAGCCCAATTCAACACGGCGAAGTATTCGTTACGGAAGACGGTGCAGAGACTGACCTAGACTTAGGTCACTACGAGCGTTTCATTCGTACCAAGATGACTAAGCGTAATAACTTTACAGCTGGTCGCGTGTACGCAGACGTCTTACGCAAAGAGCGTCGTGGTGATTACTTAGGTGCAACGATTCAGGTAATTCCTCATATCACGAATGAAATCAAATCTCGCGTGTTAGCGGGTGCTGAAGGTCATGATGTAGCAATCGTTGAAGTAGGCGGTACTGTGGGTGATATTGAATCACTCCCATTTATGGAAGCTATTCGTCAATTAGCCGTAGAGCAAGGTCGTGAAAACACCATGTTCATGCACTTGACACTTGTTCCTTACCTAGCAGCGGCTGGCGAAGTGAAAACTAAGCCAACTCAGCACTCAGTAAAAGAACTTCTTTCTATTGGTATTCAGCCAGACATCTTAGTGTGTCGTTCTGATCGTATGATCCCTGCCAATGAGCGTGCAAAAATTGCCCTGTTCTGTAACGTGCAGGAAAAAGCTGTTATCTCAATGAAAGATGTAGATTCAATCTACAAAATCCCACAATTAATTAAGTCTCAAGGTCTTGATGATTTAGTGTGTAAGCGCTTTGGTATTACAGCACCAGAAGCTGATCTTTCTGAGTGGGAACAAGTTATTTATGAAGAAGCGAACCCTACCTCTGAAGTCGTTATTGGTATGGTTGGTAAGTACATTGAACTGCCAGACGCATATAAGTCAGTTAACGAAGCACTTAAACACGCGGGCCTGAAAAATCGTCTATCAGTAAAAATCAAATACATCGATTCTCAAGATGTTGAGTCAAAAGGTACAGAAGTACTGGCTGGCCTTGATGCAATCTTGGTTCCAGGTGGTTTTGGTAGCCGTGGTGTTGAAGGTAAGATCCTTACTGCTCAATACGCACGTGAAAATAATATTCCATACCTAGGTATTTGTTTAGGTATGCAGGTAGCATTAATCGAGTTTGCTCGAAATGTAGCCAAAATGTCTGATGCGCATTCAACTGAATTTAATGCTGAAACTAAATATCCAGTCGTTGGTCTTATTACTGAGTGGATTGATAGTGAAGGTAAAGTTGAAGAGCGTACTGAGAAATCAGATCTAGGCGGTACAATGCGCCTTGGCTCTCAGCTATGTCATCTACAAGATGGTTCTAAAGCGCGTACGTTATACGGTCAGCCAACGATCCATGAGCGTCACCGTCACCGTTACGAAGTAAACAACACTTTACTACCTAAGCTTGAAAAAGCGGGTCTAAAAGTATCTGGTTTGTCTGCTGACAAGAAACTTGTTGAAATTATTGAAGTTCCGAATCACCCTTGGTTCGTAGCTGCACAGTTCCACCCTGAGTTCACATCGACACCTCGTGATGGGCACCCATTGTTTGAAGGTTTTGTAAAAGCGGCGGGTGCATACCACCGTGGTGAGCTTAACCAGTAAGGATTACTGATAGCTGTAGTTGTTATGGCTACAGCTATTTTTTTAGCTTTTAATTTGAAGATAAAGCAAGAGGAAACACAATGTCTAAGATCGTTAAAGTTCTAGCTCGTGAAATCATTGACTCACGTGGTAACCCAACAATTGAAGCTGAAGTTCACCTAGAAGGTGGTTTCGTAGGTATGGCTGCTGCGCCATCTGGTGCTTCAACTGGTTCTCGTGAAGCTCTAGAGCTTCGTGATGGTGATAAATCTCGTTTCCTAGGCAAAGGCGTTCTGAAAGCTGTTGCTGCTGCAAATGGTCCAATCGCTGAAGCACTAATCGGCCAAGATGCAAAAGACCAAGCTGCAATCGACCAAGTTATGATCGACCTTGACGGTACTGAAAACAAATCAAACTTCGGTGCTAACGCAATCCTAGCTGTATCACTAGCTAACGCAAAAGCAGCTGCGGCATCTAAAGGCATGCCTTTATTCGAGCACATTGCAGAGCTAAACGGTACTGCTGGTCAGTTCTCTATGCCTCTACCTATGATGAACATCATCAACGGTGGTGAGCACGCAGATAACACTGTTGATATTCAAGAGTTCATGATTCAGCCAGTAGGTGCTAAGACACTTCGTGAAGCTGTACGTATGGGTTCTGAAGTATTCCACAGCCTAGCTAAAGTTCTTAAGTCTAAGGGCATGAGCACAGCGGTAGGTGACGAAGGTGGTTTCGCACCAAACCTAGAGTCAAACGAAGCTGCTCTTAAAGCAATTAAAGAAGCTGTTGAAGCTGCAGGTTACGAGCTAGGTACTGATATTACTCTAGCAATGGACTGTGCTGCATCTGAGTTCTACAACAAAGAGCAAGGTATCTACGATCTTAAAGGTGAAGGTAAGCAATTCACTTCAGAAGAGTTCAACTACTTCCTTAAAGATCTAACTGAGAAGTTCCCAGCGATCGTTTCTATCGAAGATGGTCTAGACGAATCAGATTGGGCTGGCTTCAAGCACCAAACTGAACTACTAGGTGACAAAATTCAACTAGTAGGTGACGATCTATTCGTTACAAACACTAAGATTTTCGCTGAAGGTATTGAGAAAGGTATCACTAACTCAATCCTAATCAAGCTTAACCAAATCGGTTCTCTAACTGAAACTCTAGCTGCTATTAAGATGGCTAAAGACGCTGGTTACACTGCTGTTATCTCTCACCGTTCAGGCGAGACAGAAGACGCAACTATCGCTGATCTAGCGGTAGGTACTGCTGCAGGTCAAATCAAAACGGGTTCTATGAGCCGTTCTGACCGTGTTGCTAAGTACAACCAACTTATCCGTATCGAAGAAGCACTAGGTGAGCGTGCTCCTTTCAACGGTCTTAAAGAAGTTAAAGGCCAAGCTTAATTTTTTATTAAGCGATAATTGAGTTTACTCAATTTGGTAAATAAAACCGCCTTGCAAGAGGCGGTTTTTTTATCGCTAAAATAAAAAACGCATCACTAAGCGGCATCAATATTTATGCAGGAATCAATGCTTATTTTGTATTGTTGTCATGAATGCTGTTTTTATTTTCAACAAAAAGAAGGGCTAAGTAAGGGAGATGTAAAGTCTCATGGCATAATAGTAGTCACCATTGACTGATTATGGGATTATTGCTGACTCGCAAAATGTATTCCAATTATTTAGGTTTATTCAATAATCGGAATGCAGCTTGCTGTTTAAAATTATGTCGCAGGGAGAAGTATGCGCCTGTTTATTATTGTATTATTGGTTCTTATCGCTTGGCTACAATATGATTTCTGGTATGGCAAAAACGGTATGAAAGAATTTACCGCTGTCACAGAGAGCGTAAGCTTACAACAAGCCGCTAATGCCGAATTACATCAGCGTAATCAGCAAATGTATGCGGAGATCAAAGATCTTCATGGCGGCAAAGAAGCTGTGGAAGAGCGTGCACGTACCGATCTTGGTTTGGTAAAACCAGGGGAAACATTTATTCGTGTTGTTAGTGATAGTAACTAATTACATATTTTAGTTAAGTGATGAGATAACCTTTCATGATCGATAAATGCATTGCTATTGTACCTGCTGCAGGGATTGGTAGCCGAATGGCCGCTGATCGTCCTAAGCAATATTTAACGATTGCTGGTAAAACTATTCTAGAACATTCGGTTGAGCGGTTATTAAGCTTGCCTGAAGTCCAACATGTTGTGGTTGCGGTGAGTAGGAACGATCCTTACTTTTCAACGTTACCATTAGCGAGCGATCCTCGCATTACTGTGGTTGATGGTGGTAATGAGCGTGTGGATTCGGTATTTTCAGGCTTAGCTGCAATCAATGATGATAACGCTTGGGTGATGGTACATGATGCCGCTCGCCCTTGTGTACGTATCGAAGATCTTCGTCAATTAATGGCTGCGGCTGAAACGTCTGAATATGGTGCAATCCTTGCCACGCCAGTACGCGATACCATGAAACGCAGTACTGTTAATTCAAATACACGAGCAGTGATTGATCACACCGTTGACCGTGAGCAACTATGGCATGCATTAACACCTCAAATGTTTCGTGTCGGTCAGCTACGTGATGCGTTAACGACCGCTTTAGCAAAAAAGGCGGTGATCACTGATGAAGCCTCTGCGCTTGAATTTTGTGGTTTTTCCCCCGTGTTGGTGAAAGGGCGTGCGGATAATCTAAAAGTAACCCAACCTGAAGATTTAGCTTTAGCTGAGTTCTACCTACGACAATTATTAAAGGAATAACCATAATGCGAATTGGTCATGGTTTTGATGTTCATAAATTTGGTGGTGAAGGCCCGGTAATTATTGGTGGGGTAGCGATCCCTTATGAGCAAGGTCTGATCGCTCATTCTGATGGTGATGTTGCACTACACGCGGTATGTGATGCATTACTTGGCGCAATAGGCGCAGGGGATATTGGTCGTCATTTTCCCGATACAGATGCGGAATGGGCTGGTGCTGATAGCCGATTTTTATTACGTGATGTCTACAGTAAAGTTAAAGCACAAGGTTACAGCCTTGGTAATGTAGACGTTACTATTATTGCACAAGCGCCAAAAATGGCGCCGTATATTGATGCGATGTGTCAAGCGATTGCAGACGATCTGGAAACAGATATCACCAATGTAAATGTTAAAGCAACGACCTCTGAACGTTTAGGTTTTACTGGACGTAAAGAAGGCATTGCTTGTGAAGCGGTTGTTTTAATTAAAAAGGTATCTTGAGCTTATGTCTCACTCCAACACTGCAGAAAATATAATGGATTGTTTTAATTGGCTACATGCAAAGCCAATCTGTCACGGACGTCTTAAAGCCAGTCCTCAGGACTTCATCGTTAATGAAGAACTTGGTTTTAAATTTAGCGGTACAGGCGAGCACCTGATGGTGAAAATTCGCAAAGTCGGTGAAAACACCAAATATGTAGTGAATGAGTTAGCTAAAGCATGTGGTGTTAAATCACGTGATGTTAGCTGGGCTGGGTTGAAAGATCGCCATGCAATCACTGAGCAATGGTTAAGCGTTCACTTACCGGGTAAAGCTGATCCTGATTTAAGCCAATTTGAAGCTGAACATCCAGGTGTCGAAATTCTTGAAGTGACACGCCATGATAAAAAATTACGCCCAGGTGATTTAGCGGGGAACTGGTTCCAATTACGCCTTACTGATCTAGATAACCTTGATGCATTAACTGAGCGTCTGGAAATGATCAAAGCACAAGGTGTTGCAAACTATTTTGGTGAGCAGCGTTTTGGTCATGGTGGTAATAACGTGGTTAAAGCACGTGCTTGGGGCAATGATGAATTCCGTGTACGTGATAAGAGTAAGCGAAGTTTTTACTTATCAGCAGCACGTTCTTGGATGTTTAACCAAGTATTATCAAAGCGAATTGAGCAAGGTTTAACCTCAACCATTATGGCAGGCGATTGCTTACAAATGGCAGGCGATGAGCGCACGTTTGTTGCTGATGTGGTAACTGATGGACTCCAACAGCAAGTCAATAGTGGCGAGGTAGCTATTACCGGTCCGTTGCTTGGTGATAATGCTCTGCCAACTCAAGCTGAAGCACAAGCATTTGAGTTAGCAATTGTTGAGCAAGAACCTGCTTTGGTTAAGCTTGTTCGAGATAACCGAATGCGTCATGATCGTCGCGCATTATTATTAATGCCTAATAATATGCAATGGCATTTTGAAGACAAAGATTTGATTGTTTCATTTGCTCTGCCTGCTGGTAGTTTTGCCACCTCGGTAGTGCGTGAGTTAATCATGCCACTTAACTCTGAGGTTGTGAATGATGAGAATATTGATCAGCAATGATGATGGCATTTTTGCCGAAGGCATCAATACACTTGCAAAAGAATTAAGCCAACTGGCCGATGTAATTGTGGTTGCACCCGATCGAAATCGATCGGGTGCTTCAAATTCATTGACCTTAGATTATCCACTGCGTATTCGGCAAGAAGCTGAAAACCGTATTTCAGTACAAGGAACGCCAACTGATTGTGTGCATTTTGCACTGAATGAATGGTTGGATGAACGTCCCGATATTGTCGTTGCAGGGATCAATCATGGCGCTAATTTAGGTGATGACGTGCTGTATTCCGGTACTGTGGCAGCGGCAACAGAAGGGCACTTTCTAGGTGTTCCTGCTATTGCAGTATCACTTGTTGGTAATACACACTTTATAACGGCAGCAAAGGTTGTGAAACAAGTGATTGAACAGCTATCTAAGCAGCCATTACCCAGCAACAATATATTAAATATTAATGTACCTGATGTGCCTTTTGAGCAACTTAAAGCTTGGCAAGTCACTCGTCTTGGGGCAAGACATCGTGCTGAAAATATGATCAAAGAGCATGATCCAAGAGGCCAACCACTATATTGGTTAGGCCCTCCTGGTCAATGCCAAGATGCTGGTATTGGTACTGACTTTTATGCGATAGAGCAAGGAGCGGTATCAATCACGCCTCTACAAGTCGATTTAACCGCGCATGATGCCATGGTTGGAATTGAGGGCTGGATGAAAAATGTGGAGATCCAGTAGTCATGCGGTATCAAAATCAAGTAGATAGCTTGATAACATTTTTAAACAATAAAGGGATAAGTAATCAACGTGTTCTCAATGCGATTGCAACAGTGCCTCGAGAGCGTTTTATTGATGAAGCTTTTTCCTATCAGGCATACGAAAATAATGCGTTACCCATAGGTAGCGGACAAACAATTTCTCAGCCTTATATTGTAGCAAGGATGACAGAGTTACTAGGGTTAACCTATCAATCCTCTGTATTAGAGATTGGTACTGGCTCTGGATATCAAACCGCCGTATTAGCACAGCTGGTTGAGCATGTTTATTCGGTTGAACGAATTAAAGCGTTGCAGTGGCAGGCCAAACGACGTTTCAAGCAGTTAGAGTTACATAATATATCAACCAAACATGGCGATGGCTGGCAAGGATGGGCAAGCAAAGGTCCCTTTGATGCGATTATCGTGACAGCTGCAGCAAGTGAGATCCCCCAGAGCTTACTTGCTCAACTTGTTGATGGTGGACGATTAATTTTACCTGTTGGTTGTCAACAGCAAGAATTGAAATTGATTGTTCGAAATGGCGAAGCATTTTGCGAAACCGTGATTGAACCCGTAAGATTTGTGCCTTTATTGGCTGGAGATTTGGCTTAAACCATGAATACAGAGTGTATGATGAAAAAAATAATTCAACCTTCCTTGTTAGCGGTGACGAGTATGATCCTGCTATCAGCTTGTAGTAGTCATACACCAGCACCGGTTGCCAATCTCAGCAAAGATTACTCACAATTAGAGCGTGGTAGTTTTAAAGGAAATTCATACACGGTAAAGAAAGGAGATACGTTATATTTTATTTCCTATGTTACGGGGCAAAATGTAAAAGATATTGTGAAAATCAATAATCTATCAGAGCCTTATATTATCTATCCAGGCCAGCGTTTAGTGCTCTCTAGTGGAAGTAATAGTTCATCATATAGTTCTTCAACGCCTCCTGTTGTGGTCAAGCCTCCTGTTGTAAATACCACTCCAACAACACCGAAAAAGCCAGTTGTTAAACAACCAGAGCAAAAAACAACCAATAAAACGGTTGCACAGCCAAAACCAAAAGAGTACTCTGAAAACTCAAAAGTTAACAAACCTGTAACAACTAAGCCAAGTACAAGTTCAGCAACATCTAAATGGGCTTGGCCTGTAAAAGGGAAAATTATTGCTGGTTTTTCTAATTCAGATAACGGCAATAGAGGTATTGATATTGCAGGTACGCGAGGAGAAGCTATTAAGGCGACTGCCGCAGGTCTTGTTGTATATGCTGGTGATGCGCTACCGGGTTATGGTAATTTAGTCATTATTAAGCATGGTGAAGACTACTTAAGTGCTTATGCACACAACGACAAAATTTTCGTAAAAGAACAACAACAAGTAAAAGCTGGGCAAAAGATAGCTTCCATGGGAAGCACTGGGGCTAGCAGTGTAAGGCTACACTTTGAAATTCGCTATAAGGGTAAATCCGTCGATCCGATGCGTTATTTACCGAAGTAAAAAGTGAAAGATCAATGATGCAGTAATAAGAGATGACATGATGAAGTTGTAATGTCTTGCTAACTCGCCATCTGGGAGGCGCTATGAGTAGAAGCAGCACAGCCACAAACCTTGATTCATTCACTTTAGACGAAGAACTGGATATTGATGTACCAGCACCTACGTCTGCTGATGATAGTTCTGAAACTACCGCAGCATCACCTGTAACCGATGATACAGATGATGCTGAACTTGCCAAATATGAGTCCACTCAAAAAGCACTGGATGCAACTCAACTCTATCTCGGTGAAATTGGCTATTCGCCCTTACTTACCGCAGAAGAAGAAGTATTGTATGCACGACGCGCATTAAGAGGCGATGAAGTCGCCCGTAAACGTATGATTGAAAGTAATCTTCGTTTAGTGGTTAAAATATCACGCCGTTATAGTAACCGAGGACTTGCGTTACTCGACTTAGTCGAAGAAGGTAATTTAGGCCTGATCCGCGCGGTTGAGAAGTTTGATCCCGAGCGTGGATTCCGTTTTTCTACCTATGCCACATGGTGGATCCGTCAAACGATTGAACGGGCTATCATGAATCAAACCCGTACTATTCGGCTGCCAATCCATGTCGTTAAAGAGCTCAATGTCTATTTACGTACAGCACGTGAATTAGCACAAAAGTTGGATCATGAGCCAACGGCAGAAGATATCGCTCAACAACTGGAAAAACCGGTTGATGATGTGAACCGTATGCTGCGCTTAAATGAGCGTGTGAGCTCGGTCGATAATCCGATCGGTGGGGATTCTGAAAAAGCACTGCTTGATATTATTCCTGATGAGAAAGGTGGCAGTCCTGAATCATCAACCCAAGACGATGATATAAAAAACTCTATTGTTCACTGGTTACAAGAACTCAACCCTAAACAACGTGAAGTGTTAGCGCGTCGATTTGGCCTATTAGGTTATGAGGCATCAACATTAGAAGATGTGGGACGAGAAATTGGTTTAACCCGTGAACGAGTACGTCAAATTCAAGTTGAAGGCTTACGACGTTTGCGTGATATGTTGACTCATCAAGGATTAAATATCGAATCACTATTTAATCAAGAAGTTTAGATTTAATATGGCTTTAACAATTATTTAAATCACTTTTTAAGAGCCAGTAATGAATTTAAAGTAATAAAAAAGGACGCTTCAGCGTCCTTTTTTGTATCTGATTTTAATGTTGTTTAATTAAAGCAGCGCCTTTAAACGATAGAGCTCATCAAGTGCTTGACGTGGTGTTAACTCATCAGGATTAACGTTTGCTAAAGCTTCTTCTACTTCACTCGGCTCTGGGATCAAACTTAATTGATGCTCTTCTTTAGGTGCGCCCGTTGTGATCTCGCTAGGTTGCAGAGCTTGTTGGTGACCTGATGCCTCCAATTGCTGTAGTTTGATCTTAGCGCGTTTAATCACCGTCTTAGGCACCCCAGCTAAGCTCGCTACCGCTAAACCATAAGACTTGCTTGCGGCACCTTCTTGTACAGCATGCATAAAGGCGATTTCATCACCATGCTCAACGGCATCAAGGTGAACGTTAGCTAGCCCTGTTAACAGTGATGGCAGCTCGGTTAATTCAAAGTAATGAGTCGCAAAGAGTGTCATGGCTGAGATTTTATCAGCGAGCCATTCCGCACTTGCCCATGCCAGCGATAAGCCGTCATAAGTACTGGTACCACGACCAATTTCATCCATTAAGACTAAACTTTGCTTGGTCGCATTGTGAAGGATATTTGCCGTCTCTGTCATTTCAACCATGAAAGTTGAGCGACCTGATGCTAAGTCATCAGAGGCACCAATACGGGTAAAGATGCGATCTAATGGACCAATTTTTACCGCCTCAGCTGGGACAAAAGAGCCAACATGCGCCATTAACGCAATTAATGCGGTTTGGCGCATATAGGTTGATTTACCACCCATATTAGGACCCGTGATGATTAACATACGACGGTCTTGATGAAGCGAAATAGGGTTGGCAATGAACGGTTCACTTAGCACATGCTCAACGACAGGGTGACGACCTGCTGTGATTTCAATACCTGTTTCTGTCATTAACTCAGGGCGACAGTAATTAAGGCTATCAGCACGTTCAGCAAGGTTGGTTAATACATCAAGCTCTGATAATGCACTTGCTGCATTTTGCAGTTGTTCAAGGTGAGGCAATAGCTTATCAAACAGTTCTTCCCATAACTTCTTCTCAAGAGCGAGTGCTTTTGATTTAGAATTTAAGACTTTATCTTCATGCTCTTTAAGCTCAGGGATGATGTAACGCTCTGCGTTTTTCAGTGTTTGGCGACGAACATAATGACTTGGTACTAAGTGACTTTGACCACGGCTTACTTGAATAAAGAAACCGTGTACTTGGTTGAAGCCCACTTTTAGGCTGTCGATGTCGTGACGTTCGCGTTCACTGGCTTCTAATTCTTCTAAGAATTTAGTTGCGCCATCTGCTAAATCACGCCACTCATCAAGTTCTGCGTTATAACCCGGTGCAAGAACGCCACCATCACGAATGATAACCGGTGGATTTTCAATAATGGCATGCTCAAGTAATTCACATAGCTCGTCCATCGGCGCTGCGTGAGTGGCTAAGTCGTTAATGCGTGTTTGGGGTATTTCCGCTAATAATTCAGCAAGTTCTGGTAGATACTGCATTGCTGTTCGCATGCGTGCTAAATCGCGTGGACGTGCTGAACGTAATGCAAGACGCGCAAGAATACGTTCTAAGTCACCCATGTGACGCAAGACGCCCGATACATCGACAAACATGCCGCTATTTTTAAATGCTTCAATGGCATCTAGGCGACCATTTAATTGTTTTTGATCGCGAATAGGTTGGTGAAGCCAGCGTTTTAATAAACGACTCCCCATCGGCGTTGAGGTTTGATCGAGGACGGCAGCTAGTGTGTTATCGTAGCCACCGGCAAGGTTTTGCGTTAACTCTAAATTACGACGTGTCGCAGCATCTAAGATAACCGCATGATCTTTAGTATCTAAAGTGATCGCACGAATATGTGGTAATGCCGTACGTTGGGTGTCTTTGACATATTGCATTAAACAGCCAGCCGCACATAGCCCTAACTCCGCATTCTCAACCCCAAAGCCGATTAAATCACGGGTACCAAATTGCAGAGTGAGTTGCTGGCGCGCGGTATCTAATTCAAACTCCCAAATAGGGCGACGACGTTTGCCTTTAAACGGTTCTACTAAATGTAGGTAGGTAAAATCTTCAGGATAAAGTAGTTCAGCAGGACTAGTACGTTGTAATTCAGCCTGCATTTCTTCTTCGCTGTTTGGCTCTGTGAGCATGAAGCGACCAGAGGTAATATCTAATGTTGCGTAGCCAAATTTATTATTTGCAGTATAGATAGCGGCAATTAAGTTATCACGTCGCTCGTTGAGTAACGCCTCATCACTGACCGTACCTGGCGTGACGATACGCACGACTTTACGTTCAACAGGGCCTTTACTGGTAGCCGGATCACCAATTTGCTCACAAATCGCAACAGATACACCTTGCTGAACCAATTTAGCTAAATAACCTTCAACCGCATGGTAAGGCACACCGGCCATCGGAATAGGCTCGCCATTGGTTGAGCCACGTTTGGTTAGCGAAATATCAAGCAGTTGAGAGGCACGTTTCGCATCATCAAAAAACATTTCATAGAAATCACCCATGCGATAGAACAATAATATATCAGGGTTCTCAGCTTTGATTCTTAAGAACTGCTGCATCATAGGTGTATGTTTTTCTAAGCCTTTTATCGTCACGATATTGCCTACTCTTGCTTGAACGTGGTCATGCCGACATAACAGCATGACCCATGAATATTTGATCGCTAAGGATACGTGAATCTGGCTATAGGGCAAAGTAGCGAAATACGTTTTTTTAGATATTTGCATTAGCCTTAGATAGGGGTAAAGTCGAGAAAGAAATTGTAATTCGTATTATGAAACGAAAAATCGAGAGCATTTCACGTTGATAGCGCTAGCAAGGAGCAAATAAAAATGAATATAGAACAACTTGCGACAGATTTAGGTCAGGCATTAAAAAATAAAAATTGGGTTGCAACGACAGCGGAATCTTGTACTGGAGGTGGTGTTGCTTATGCGATCACTGAAATTGCGGGCAGCTCTGCTTGGTTTAATCGCTCGTTTGTTACCTATAGCAACGAAGCAAAGCAAGAAATGTTAAGTGTTTCTAGCGCGACGTTAGCAGAATTTGGTGCGGTAAGTGAAGCTGTGGTATTTGAAATGGCTTGTGGCGCATTAGCGGCTTCACGGGCAGATATCAGTGTGGCGATCAGTGGCATTGCTGGCCCTGATGGTGGCAGTGAAGAAAAACCTGTCGGTACTGTCTGGTTTTGTTGGGCTGATGTAACGGGTTGGCGACAAACAACGTGTTGCCACTTTGAAGGCGATCGAAAAAATATACGATTACAAGCGATTGCTAAGGCATTGTCTGTCATGCTTGAACGAGCATCAAGTGTGGTGGAGTAGCACAAGGCTAATGCACATTTAACAAAAAAATTATGATCATCTATAGACACTGTATGAATAGACAGTATACTAGGCGGCATAGAAATACTTCACTCATTTCATTTTAGCATCCGTTGGAGAGTCGAATGGACGACAACAAACAAAAGGCTCTTGCCGCAGCGTTAGGCCAGATTGAGAAGCAGTTCGGTAAAGGTTCAATCATGAAGTTGGGCGATAACCGTACTATGGATATCGAAACCATTTCAACTGGTTCATTATCGTTAGATATTGCACTCGGTGCTGGTGGTTTACCGATGGGACGTATTGTAGAAATTTACGGTCCAGAATCATCTGGTAAAACAACCTTAACCCTTGAAACGATTGCAGCAGCTCAGCGTAAAGGAAAAACCTGTGCTTTCATCGATGCTGAACACGCACTTGATCCTATCTATGCGCAGAAGCTAGGTGTTGATATCGATCAGCTATTAGTTTCTCAGCCAGATACAGGTGAGCAAGCGCTTGAAATTTGTGATGCATTAGCTCGCTCTGGCGCGGTTGATTTAATCGTTGTTGACTCAGTGGCTGCTCTAACACCTAAAGCTGAAATCGAAGGTGAAATGGGCGACTCACACATGGGTCTACAAGCACGTATGCTTTCACAAGCGATGCGTAAGTTAACGGGCAACCTTAAGCAGTCAAACTGTATGTGTATCTTCATCAACCAAATCCGTATGAAGATTGGTGTGATGTTCGGTAACCCTGAAACGACTACTGGTGGTAATGCACTGAAGTTCTATGCTTCTGTTCGTCTTGATATCCGTCGTACTGGCGCAATCAAAGAAGGAGACGAAGTTATTGGTAACGAAACACGTATTAAAGTAGTTAAAAACAAAATTGCAGCACCGTTTAAGCAAGCTGAAACTCAAATTCTTTATGGTCAAGGTTTCAACCGTAACGGCGAGCTCATTGATTTGGGTGTTAAGCATAAGTTAGTAGAAAAAGCGGGTGCTTGGTATAGTTACCAAGGTGATAAAATTGGTCAAGGTAAGGCAAACTCTTGTAAGTACTTGGTCGAAAACCCTGCAATTGCTGCAGAAATTGAGAAAAAATTACGTGACTTGCTACTAACACCTGTGACTGAGGGTGATCAAGTTGACGAGAAAAATAGTGATATTGAAGAAGACGAAGCATTCTAAATTACGTTAATTCGTATCAAGAAACCCAATCCTAGGATTGGGTTTTTTTATATCTGGTGTATTTTAGTTATAGAATGAAAATTAGATCCTCCTTAGTGTTGTATTTTGTTTTAATATAAATGAACGTTATTTTTTACTAAGCTATAACGGTAACTCATTGATATCGCTTAATAGGTATATAGAAAGTGAAAGACGGTTTTTCGTTATTACATTGGACAGGACGCATTTTTAAGCGTTTCGCGTTATGGCTCTATAGTATTAGGCATATTTTTGTCGCATTATTTGTATTGGTTAATAGCGGTTTAATTTTCCATACTATTTATGGTTTACCGATTGATTTGATCGCGATCTTTAATGTGAAAGATTATGAGCAAATTAACCATAGTTTTTTAACTAACGCGCCTTATTTCATGCTGGGTGTATTTATAGCTTTAAGCTCTATTGGACTCTTTTTTAGAGCTCGAATATCGTGGATGATCAGTTTCACTTTAATGATCATCGATACGCTTTATACCGCGCATATCCACCCTGATCAGACCTATAATATTCACTATGGCTTAATTTCTTTATTAATTTTATTTCTAGTTCGTCGCCATTTTTCAAGAAGCAGTGTTGCTGCGGGTAGTATTTTTGCGTTGATCAGCGTGATCACGTTAATGCTCACGTCAACCTATGGTGCGCTGTATTTTGGAGATGGTTTTGACCCTAAAATTACCTCATTATTGACCGCGTTTTATTACGCGATAGAAACTATGTCGACAGTGGGGTATGGTGATATTGTTCCCGTTTCGGAGCCTGCACGATTATTTACTATCTCAGTCATAGTGTCTGGTATCACGGTCTTTGCTACATCGGCGACATCAGTATTAGGTCCTGTTGTTCATAGTGGTTTTGAGCGACTTGTTAAAGGTAATACTAAAAAAATGAATAGAACTAATCATTTTATTATTTGTGGCTTATCTAGCCTTGCAATCAATACAATAAAGCAACTGTCTTCTCGTAAACAACCAATCACCGTGATCGTATCTCCTCGGACTCAACAAGCAGCGAAGGATTTACTTGAAGATTTAGATGTTGTAGTGGGGGATTACAGCGACGGTGAGATCTTAACTCAAGCCGGTGTCATGAATGCAAAAGCGGTGCTCGCATTAAGTGATGACGATGCTGATAATGCTTTTATTGTGCTGTCAGCGATTGAATTAGAAAGCAGTGCACGTACGGTTGCATTGGTAAATGACAGTAAAAATATTAATAAAGTGAAAAGTGTGAATCCTGATATTGTGATTTCACCGCAGCAATTTGCTAGTGATATTTTAGCGCGGGTGTTAAATGGTGAAAGTATTGATAGTGATTCGATCGTTTCTTCACTTCTTAACTCTGTTCAAGGCTTATCAGCAAAAGAGATCTCGAAATAGGTAGCCGAAAAGTGTTTATCTCATAAATTACGCGAACGTCTCATTCAATCCTGAGCTATCACCTACCAAATGCATTAAATAATCGGATTATTTAATGCATTTTCCCATATAACATTTTCAGTTATTGCTGCCGTTGTTTTACAATAGCCCCCAAAAAATTTATCTTAGTTCGATTACTCAGCTCGACCTTTTAACTAAAGTATGTTTTTCATACCCAAAAAGGCGAGGAGGAAGATCACATAAGTATGATTTTCTGTCTTTCAATAAAGCATTAATTCAGGATTTGCCAATGTACATGAGCACTGATGAGATCCGCCGTGCGTATCTTGCGTTTTTCGAGAGCAAAGGCCACCAAATAGTGGAAAGCTCCTCTCTTGTACCTGCGAACGACCCAACATTGTTGTTCACAAACGCGGGTATGAACCAATTTAAAGATGTTTTCTTAGGTTTAGAAAAGCGCAGCTACACGCGAGCGACAACGGCTCAGCGCTGTGTACGCGCAGGTGGTAAGCATAACGACCTTGAAAATGTAGGTTTTACAGCGCGTCATCATACATTCTTCGAAATGTTAGGTAACTTCAGCTTTGGCGATTACTTCAAGCATGATGCAATTGCATACGCTTGGGAATTTTTAACCTCTGTTCTTAAACTGCCAGCTGATCGTTTGGTTGTGACTGTTTATGAAACCGATGACGAAGCATTTGAAATCTGGAACAAAGAAATAGGTATTCCAGCTGATCGTATCGTGCGTATCGGCGATAAGAAAGGTGGCAAGCCTTTTGAGTCTGACAACTTCTGGCAGATGGGGGATACAGGTCCTTGTGGTCCATGTACAGAAATTTTCTACGATCACGGTGATCACATTTGGGGTGGACGTCCTGGCACACCAGAAGAAGATGGTGACCGTTTCATCGAGATCTGGAACAACGTATTTATGCAGTTCAACCGTCAAGCTGACGGTACAATGGAACCGCTACCTAAGCCTTCTGTTGATACCGGTATGGGTATTGAGCGTATTGCTGCAATTATGCAAGGCGTACACTCAAACTACGAAATCGACATTTTCCAAACGCTAATCAAAGAAGCGGCGAAAGTGATCGGCTTTGACGATCTGTCTAACCAATCACTACGCGTTGTGGCTGACCACATCCGTTCATGTGCTTACTTGATCTCTGATGGTGTTATGCCGTCAAACGAAGGTCGTGGTTACGTACTTCGTCGTATTATCCGTCGCGCAGTGCGTCACGGTAACAAGCTAGGCGCACAAGGTGCATTCTTCTACAAGCTTGTAGGTCCACTTGCTGAGATCATGGGTACCGCTGGTGAAGAGCTAAAAGCACAGCAAGAACTAGTAGAAAAAGTTCTAAAGATTGAAGAAGACAACTTTGGTCGTACTCTTGACCGAGGTTTGACAATTCTTAACGAAGCACTCGATAACTTAGACGGTAAAGTGCTTGATGGTGAAACAGTATTTAAACTATACGATACGTACGGTTTCCCTGCTGATTTAACCAATGATGTTGCTCGTGAGCGTGGCTTCACTATTGATGAAGACGGTTTTGAAGCGGCAATGGAAGAACAACGTCAACGTGCTCGTGATGCGGGTAACTTTGGTGTTGATTACAACACAGCAATCAAAGTTGATGCTGAAACAGAATTCTGTGGTTACAGCGCAACAGACGGTGAAGGTGAAATTGTTGCCCTATACCGTGATGGTGTTGCTGTTGATAGCGTAAATGCAGGTGAAGAGGCGCTAGTCGTACTCACGAATACACCATTCTATGCAGAGTCAGGTGGTCAGTGTGGTGATAGCGGTATTCTTACTGCTGAAGGTGTACTGTTCAACGTTGCTGATACGCAAAAGTTTGGTGCAGCAATTGGTCATAAAGGTCAAGTTGCTGAAGGTACACTAACTGTTGGTCAAAAACTAACAGCGTCTGTAGATTCAGCGCGCCGTGCAGCAATCAGCCTAAACCACTCAGCAACACACCTAATGCACGCAGCACTGCGTAACATTTTGGGTGAGCATGTAGCTCAGAAAGGTTCATTAGTCAAAGCTGATGGTCTACGTTTCGATTTCTCTAATCTAGAAGCCGTTAAACCAGAACAACTACGCGCTGTAGAAACCATGGTTAACGACCAAATCCGTGCTAACCATGCGATTGAAACCAATATTATGGACATCGAAGCGGCGAAAGCGAAAGGTGCAATGGCACTATTTGGCGAGAAATACGATGATGAAGTACGCGTACTAAGCATGGGTGAGTTTTCAACTGAGCTTTGTGGTGGTATTCACGCAACTCGCACTGGTGACATTGGTCTATTTAAGATCCTATCTGAAAGCGGTATCGCGGCTGGTATTCGTCGTATCGAAGCGGTAACAGGCGCTGCGGCAATTGAAGCGATGCATAACGAAGATGTAATGCTAGCTAAGACTGCTCGTCTAGTGAAATCTGATTCAGCATCAATTGTAAGCAAAGTGGAAGCATTAGTTTCGCACAGCAAGCAACTTGAAAAAGAGATCCAACAATTAAAAGATAAGTTAGCGGCACAAGAAGGCGCAACACTTATCAATCAAACACAAGAGATTAATGGCGTTAAAGTTTTAATCGCAAAACTTAATGGCGCAGATAATAAAGCACTTCGTGGCATGGTTGATGAACTTAAAAATCAGCTAGGCAGTGGTGTTGTTCTACTTGGTAATGTAAGCGACGACAAAGTAGGCTTAATTGCAGGTGTAACAAAAGATCTTATTGGCAAAGTTAAAGCGGGTGAACTCGTTAACTTAGTTGCTCAACAAGTTGGCGGCAAGGGCGGTGGTCGTCCTGATATGGCGCAAGCTGGTGGTACAGATGCTGCAGCATTACCTGCAGCACTAGAAACCGTTGCACCATGGCTAGCTGATAAACTGTAATTACTGGAGAGGTAATGTGGCACTATTAGTGCAGAAATTTGGTGGAACATCGGTTGGCTCAATAGAGCGAATTGAAGCGGTGGCTGAGCGTGTGATAAAAGCACGCCAGTCAGGCCATCAAGTTGTCGTTGTTCTTTCTGCGATGGCAGGGGAGACCAATCGTTTATTAGGTTTAGCTAAGCAAATAGACGAAATACCAACACCGCGTGAGCTAGATGTATTGCTTGCAGCGGGAGAGCAGGTGTCAATTGCCTTGTTAGCCATGGCATTGAATAAACGTGGCTACAGTGCGGTATCGTTGATCGCTGATCAAGTTGTTATTCGAACAGATAATGCATTTAATAATGCCACTATTCGTGAAGTTGAAACGCAGCGAATAACCGCATTACTTGGCGACGATAACATTGTTATTGTCGCTGGCTTTCAAGGTCGTGATATTGATGGCAATATTACGACATTGGGGCGCGGTGGTTCTGATACCACCGCAGTAGCGATTGCAAGTGCGTTAGATGCAGACGAATGTCAGATCTTTACTGATGTTGATGGCGTTTATTCTACCGATCCAAGAATTGTTCCTACAGCAATACGACTCGATGTCATTCATTTTGACTACATGACGTCAATGGCTCGTTTGGGTGCGAAAGTACTACAGCTACAATCTGTTGAGTATGCTTGCCAGCATCGCGTTCCACTTCGTGTACTTTCTTCTTTTGATGATAGTGAAGGGACGCTAGTAAATTTTGATAGTATGGTTTCATCAACTATTATTGGTATCGCGTTACAAAATCAACATGCGTTGCTTGAAATAGCGCTTCCAGAAACTGAGATCAGCAAACATTTAGCATTATTTGGTGGAACTGCGTGGATTATTGCTCATGCAAGTGATGAGAATAAATCACAAATAGTTGTTGTAAATGATGATATTGCACGCTTGAAGCTAGTTTTTGATAGTAAAATGCGCCATATTGGTATGGTCTCCATTCTTTCCTTAGTAGGAGATAACACGGAACACTATTTGGATTCAGTTCAAAAGGTGTTAAAGGAGGCTAACATTAAAGTGCATACTTACCAGAGTGACAAACAATGTTTATCTTTGTTAATTAATGATGATGATCATGTCGCTGCTGTAGATTTAATCCATAAAAGGTTTGTGGTTGACGGCCAAAGTCTGGATAATCAATCATATCTCGCTGTTTCTTGAGCAGTGGCTATTTACGAAGTCGTAAATAATATTGGATAGTAAACGTTAAATTCTTATAAGATTGAGATGACTCAAGGAGCACATAAATGTTAATTTTGACACGTCGCGTAGGTGAAACCCTAATGATCGGTGATGAAGTGACCGTAACTGTTTTAGGCGTTAAAGGTAACCAAGTACGTATTGGTGTTAATGCACCTAAAGAAGTATCTGTTCACCGCGAAGAAATTTATATGCGAATTCAAGCGGAAAAAGAAACAGACTCTCAGGGTTCTGGTAACTATTAATTTGAAGAAGGTCTGGTATAAAACTAGGCCTTTTTTGTATTTGTAATAAATGAATGCGTTTAAATATTTATTTAATCGCGAGTAATTACAGGCCCCATTAAGTTAAAAGTAAGTGAATAATTCAACGCTTACGTTGTATAAATTACCTCATTGATTATTAAGTACGCATGCGGTTCGTGATTGTCATTTTTTATCAATAAAGTGATTGACTTATTTTTGGCTGACAGTAATATGAGCCCCCGAAAGACGGTGAGGTGGCCGAGAGGCTGAAGGCGCTCCCCTGCTAAGGGAGTATACGGTTTATCCCGTATCGAGGGTTCGAATCCCTCCTTCACCGCCATCTTTCAACTTGTTTTATCTTGATAAGATAAGTTAGCCATTAAGGCATTTAGTGCGCGCGTAGCTCAGCTGGATAGAGTACCTGGCTACGAACCAGGCGGTCGGAGGTTCGAATCCTCCCGCGCGCACCATTATTTAGAGTGATGAGTGGTAAACTTGTTATTCGCACCGATTTGTGTGGTGAGGTGGCCGAGAGGCTGAAGGCGCTCCCCTGCTAAGGGAGTATACGGTTTATCCCGTATCGAGGGTTCGAATCCCTCCTTCACCGCCATTATTATTGATGGCAACCTTGTTGATATCAATATGGTGTTTCTTTAGCGAGAAGCACCCAGTGCGCGCGTAGCTCAGCTGGATAGAGTACCTGGCTACGAACCAGGCGGTCGGAGGTTCGAATCCTCCCGCGCGCACCATTATTTAGGATGATGAGTGGTAAACTTGTTATTCACACCGATTTGTGTGGTGAGGTGGCCGAGAGGCTGAAGGCGCTCCCCTGCTAAGGGAGTATACGGTTTATCCCGTATCGAGGGTTCGAATCCCTCCTTCACCGCCATTTATTTTGCTTTCGTCAACGATTATCGCAAGGTAAGGTTTGTCGACTGCACTATTTCCTTTTATAGCTCAAAGGAATATCTTTCTCTAAGAAAGAACAGTGCGCGCGTAGCTCAGCTGGATAGAGTACCTGGCTACGAACCAGGCGGTCGGAGGTTCGAATCCTCCCGCGCGCACCATTATTTAAAAGTGATAAGCCTAACGCTTGTTGCTGTTACACCGATTTAGTGCGCGCGTAGCTCAGCTGGATAGAGTACCTGGCTACGAACCAGGCGGTCGGAGGTTCGAATCCTCCCGCGCGCACCATTTTTAAAAGTGATAAGCCT
>NZ_PYNU01000030.1:0-49434 GCF_003026075.1 Photobacterium sp. GB-210
CTTAATATACTTATTAGTATATAGTTGACGGTTCTTATGCTTGCAAGTTTGAATAACCACCAAATCAAACCCGATACATTTCAGATAATATGGCAGTAAATAGTATGTGTAATGGAATGGAACTAATACCAATACAATAAAAAACGCTTGCGTGAAATTGACCGTCGCGTCCGCTTTCTACGTAAACGCTTAGATGTATTAAAGGTGATTGATTACTCCCCGCAACAAGATGGCAAAGTCTTCTTTGGTGCTTGGGTGGAAATTGAAAATGAAGCGGGAGAAACAAAGACCTTTCGCATCGTTGGTCCTGACGAAATTTATGGCAGAAACGACTATATCTCAATTGATTCTCCCATGGCACGGGCGCTACTCAGCAAAGAAGTCGATGATGATATTGTCGTTACCACTCCGCTTGGCAAGAAAGAATGGTTTATCAATGAAATCCGCTACGACACCGACATTGAGTAATTAAATCATCATTACTGCATACGATAGAAGCCGTTCGTTATGTACACGGCTTCTTTTCCGATCTTTTTTCTGCTCACTGACACACTCTTAACATCGGTAAACTTGCCACTCTCATCGGGAGACGTAGAATGTAAGCTTAACGATAAACAAGAGATACCTACGGATGAGCAACTCTATCAATCAGCTGATTGCCAGCGAACTGAATGTTCGAAATGAACAAATCAATGCAGCAGTCACACTGCTCGATGATGGTAACACCGTGCCTTTTATTGCCCGTTACCGTAAAGAAGTCACTGGCGGCTTGGATGATACCCAACTTCGTAATTTAGAATCACGTTTAGGCTACTTACGTGAGCTCGATGATCGTCGTCAGGTCATTTTAAAATCGATTACTGAGCAAGGTAAATTGACCCCTGCGCTAGAGGCTGAAATCAAGACAGCAGACAGTAAGACCCGTCTTGAAGATCTTTACTTGCCTTACAAGCCTAAGCGCCGCACTAAAGGTCAAATTGCCATTGAAGCCGGTATTGAGCCTTTAGCTGATCTGCTTTGGAGCCAACCAGACAACACTCCTGAGCAAGCAGCTGAACAATTTTTGAATCCAGAGCAAGGCTTTGCTGATACCAAAACAGTACTGGATGGCGCTCGCGCAATCTTAATGGAGCGCTTTGCTGAAGATGCAACCTTGCTTGATAAGATCCGTCGCCAGTTAAACGGTCAAGCAGAACTGACTTCTCGTCTTGTCGATGGCAAAGAGCACGATGGTGCGAAATTTAAAGATTACTTTGAATATAACGAGCCATTAAAAACCATTCCATCTCACCGCGCACTCGCGCTATTTCGTGGGCGTAATGAAGGCTTCCTACAATTAGCATTGAATGCTGATCCCAACCAAGATGAAGGCGTGCGAGGCTCTTACTGTGAAGTGATTATTGCCGATCACTACGGCGTAAAACTGGGCTCGGCACCAGCTGATGCATGGCGTAAGCAAGTGATAAGTTGGGCATGGCGCATTAAGATTTTAATGCACATGGAAACCGAACTGATGAGCGCACTGCGTGAAAAAGCCGAAGATGGCGCGATGCAAGTGTTCGCTGATAACCTGAAAGATTTGCTAATGGCTGCCCCTGCCGGTCCTCGCGTCACACTAGCACTCGATCCTGGTTTACGAACAGGGAGTAAGATTGCAGTGGTTGATGAAACCGGCAAGTTACTCGATACTGCCACCATCTACCCGCACCAACCCCACAACAAAATTGCAGAATCAAGCAAAGTTGTTTTAGCCTTAATCAACAAGCATAACGTTAACTTAATTGCGATTGGTAATGGTACTGCTTCACGTGAAACAGATGCGTTTGTTGCCAAACTACTTAAAGATAATAATCTAAAAGTACAGAGCGTAATGGTGAGTGAAGCCGGTGCATCGGTATACTCTGCATCAGAGCTTGCTGCAAATGAATTCCCAAACCTAGATGTTTCTATCCGTGGCGCGGTGTCTATTGGTCGTCGCCTGCAAGACCCATTAGCAGAGTTAGTAAAAATTGATCCGAAATCTATCGGTGTAGGTCAATACCAACACGATGTTAGCCAAAGCATGTTAGCGAAACGCCTCGATGCTGTCGTAGAAGACTGTGTAAACGCCGTGGGTGTGGATGTCAATACTGCATCTGCTGCACTACTGACACGCGTGGCAGGTTTGAACGCCACCATCGCACAAAACATCGTGAACTACCGTGATGAAAATGGTCGCTTTGATGCGCGTACAGCCCTGAAAAAAGTCGGCCGTTTAGGGCCAAAAGCCTTTGAGCAGTGCGCTGGATTCTTACGGATAATGAACGGTAAAAACCCACTTGATAGCTCTGCAGTTCACCCAGAATCTTATGCGGTAGTTAAAGCTATTTCGGCTGCTAATAATAAACCGGTTGATGCGATCATAGGTAACACCGATTTCCTACGTAGCTTAAAAGCCGCTGACTACACCGATGCTGATTTCGGCTTACCAACGGTAACCGACATCATTAGCGAGCTGGATAAACCTGGTCGAGATCCTCGTCCTGAGTTTAAAACAGCCACCTTTGCCGAAGGCGTTAATGAAGTAAAAGATCTGATCCCTGGCATGGTATTAGAAGGCGTGATCACTAACGTGACTAACTTCGGTGCTTTTGTTGATGTCGGCGTACACCAAGATGGTTTAGTCCATATCTCCGCCCTGTCTGATAAGTTCGTTTCAGATCCGCGCGAAGTGGTAAAAGCCGGTGATATCGTCAAAGTGAAAGTGATGGAAGTGGATTTACAGCGTAAGCGTATTGGTATGTCGATGCGTCTGTCTGATGAGCCAGGACAAGAGAAGCCGACTCGTCAACCTCGCGATAATTCAGCACGTCCTGCACGAAGTCAACCACAAAGCCAACCTCGTCAACGTGATAACGGTAATGCCGCAATGGGTGGTGCGTTTGCAGCAGCCTTTGCTAATGCCAAGAAAAAATAAGCTAACGTCTTATTAAGTTAAACAAAAAGCCAGACGAGATGTCTGGCTTTCTTTTATCTACTAGAAATCAAATCACTTGTAGATATTCTGTTGGCGGGTTGGGCACACTGGCTTGTGCATACTTAAATGCCACCACCCCTTTAGTCCGCTCGTTTTGATTAATTTTATCTAATTGCTCAAGTAATTCTCGCGGTAATTTAATGTGCATGCTGTAACCCAGTGCACTGTCTTTCTCAAGATAATTACTGGCAGATAGCAGATCAATAAGACGGGCAATATCCTCTTGATAACCTTTTAAAATTTCATCATCTTGCTTATCATAATCCGGATGTTCACTCGGATCCCAACTTGGTTTTTTTAGCTGTTTCTCTTCACTGGTTATTGGCTTTTCATCTGCCGCCGCACTACTTGCAGTTAACGGGACAATTATTTCTCGCACTCGGTTATCTCGCGCAACTTGATCGGTTGGCGGATTGACCGTTGTGGCTAATGGCACACCACCAGCTTGTAGAGGAGAAATATTCATACCGAAAACAAATTCACCATGTGCAAAGTAAACAAACCCAAGTGGTTACTATTTAATCATAACGGTAATTTTTAAGATACAACAGCATCTTCAGCAATAAACTGCCGCACTGCAGCGATAAATTCATCAGGATGTGAAATAAACGGTGCATGAGATGCAGACTGAAAAACATAACTCAATGACTGTGGGCAGAGCTTGGTAATCGCGGCTTCTGTTTTAACGGGTACCAAGCCATCTAAGCGACCATACATTCGCAGCCAAGGTTGAGTGAGTAATGACAGTTCTGCCCGCTGATCAACGGTTTCAAGTAACGTTAAACCCAGTGCCAAGGCTGAAGGTTGTGGCGTCGGTCGTTCAAGAACGGCTTGCTTTAAATTCTTAATATCCTGTCGTGCTGTCGGGCTGCCCATCGCTTGTAACGCTAAGAATCGCTCTACCGTTAAGTTAAAATCAGAGGCGAGCTGTGATTGAAAATTCCTGAGTACATCTGGTTTGATCCCTCGCCATTCTTCTCGCGCCATAAAACTTGGCGAACTGGCTAAAGTCATTAATTGTGTTACACGCTCAGGTGCAAGTAATGCCGCTTGCGTTGCCACTAGACCACCCAGTGACCAGCCTAACCACGCTGCTTTCTGAGGGGCGCGCGCTAATACCGCTTGCGTGATCTCGACCAAGGACTCCGCAGTAACATCACCGCTATAACCGTAACCCGGTAAATCACACCAATGCACAGTAAAATGCTCAGCGAGGGCTGGGATCACATCTTGCCATACCGCACCATTCATTCCCCAGCCATGAATGAGAACCAGATCCGAGCCTTGACCTTTACTGTGCCAATCAAGCATTACCGCCATTACACTTCCTTATTCGGTTTTTTGAGGTTTTGTTTATGATGCCAAAAAACACAACGGCTTGGCTATCTCACACCTGCCGTAAACTATTATTTCGCCACTGTAGCTTATGTCAGTTACCACTCGAACCCAATGATGATTATTGGTGTCATTATTGTCTTTCTCAATTTCCATCCCCGCCTTACTGTCAACGATGTGGTACAACGACTTTAAACGCTGAACAATATTGTGGGCAGTGTTTGACGACTCCGCCACCTTGGCAACGATTGTATCGTTTAGGTGAGTACCAACCGCCTCTACAGCAATTAGTTAGCCAATTTAAATTTGGGAAAAAGTTCTGGCTTGCAAAACCATTAGCCAAACAATTAGCAAAACAAATTACCGACCCCGCCCCTTTATTGCTTCCTGTTCCGTTGCACCGCTGGCGTTATTGGCAACGAGGATTTAACCAAAGTCATTACTTAGCGTTAGCCTTAGCTCGTGAACTTAGTACCCAAGTTGATCACAATGTATTGGTGAGGACTCGCCATACTCAAGCACAAAAATCCCTGACAAAAAAACAACGTAAAACTAATTTAGCCAATGCCTTTGCTATTAAAGACTGTGCGCTTCCGCAGCATGTGGCCTTGGTTGATGATGTCGTTACAACTGGAACAACCGTGGCATTATTAACCAAAAGACTCCACCAGCAAGGCGTAAAGCGCGTTGATATAATTACGATTTGTCATACCGAAAAACCCGTATAGTCATCACTTATAACAAAAAAGTCGCGCATTATGATGTAAAACGTGGTGAAATTAAAAATGCTAATATTAGGGATGATAGAACGTCTCTCTAAGAGTAGAATAGAGAAAACTCACTAAATAGGTCAGGTATTACGTCGTGTCAATGATCACTATTACTGAAAGCGCTCAGCAGCACTTCGGCAAGCTTCTTGCCCAGCAGCCTGAGGGTACTAATATCCGTGTTTTTGTTGTTAACCCAGGCACTCAAAGTGCTGAGTGTGGTGTATCCTACTGCCCACCTGAAGCGGTTGAAGCAAGCGACACCGAAATCAAACTAGAGCTATTTTCTGCTTTTCTTGATGAGCTAAGCCTGCCATTTTTAGAAGATGCTGAAATTGATTTTGTTACTGACAAAATGGGCTCACAACTTACACTTAAAGCACCGAATGCAAAAGTGCGTAAAGTGTCTGATGATGCACCATTGATGGAGCGTGTTGATTACGTTATCCAAACCCAAGTTAACCCACAACTTGCCGGTCATGGTGGTCACGTTTCTTTATCAGAAATCACTGAAGATGGCGTTGCTATCTTACAATTCGGTGGTGGCTGTAATGGTTGTTCAATGGTTGATGTCACACTGAAAGAAGGCATCGAAAAAGAGCTACTCGCACAGTTTGAAGGTGAGCTAACTGGCGTTCGTGATATTACCGATCACGCACGTGGTGAGCATTCATACTACTAATTTTTAGTATGAACGGAAAATCAAAAAGCCGCATATAAGATGCGGCTTTTTCGTTTTGAAACCAAGATGCTCGTTATAATACGGTGAGAGTGACTCTCTTTCGTCCCCAGCGTTTTGCGGCACGAATGTCTTTCCCCATGTAAATATCAATCTTATTACGCCAACGGGGATTCATTTTATCCAGCACAACATATTCACCGGGCAAACCTGATATTTTAACCTTTACACCTCGTTTTAATCCTTTTTTCAACAAATCCCGTGAAACGGCAATTACTTTCATCCCTGGTTTTAACCTATCTCCCCATGCAGCAATGTTAGGGTGTGAGCTTGTCTGCGCCCTAACAGAATTATACGCTGTCGCTGTCACATGCATTTTTTTATGGGTAGTAGCAAAGCTATTTACGCTAAACACCAATGCAATAGTCAGTAAGAAATAAGCAAGAATATTCTTTTTCATATCCAACACCCGGCTAAAAAGTGCTCGCATTTTAACCAAAAGACCATCAGGTTTGATAGCTTTTTTTGCTCAAAATTAATACAAAATGTATATTTTAAATCTAACTTACTGTTTTAATGCAGGAGATAAGAAAATATTTTTTTTCCACTGGTAACCGAAAATAACCGCTAATGTCACACCACGTAATGCCATAAAACCTAACATCGCCGCCCATAATGCATGGTTGCCATAGCTATCCATTAACCACCAAATGGCAAAAAAACCACTGGTTGCAACAAACATACTGTTGCGCATAACTCGCCCTTGCGTCGCGCCAACAAAGACGCCATCCAGTAAAAAACACCACATAGCGACTAATGGTACTGCAGCAAGCCAAGGCAAATAAATATCAGCTTCAGCTTGAACCGCGGGAAGATCGGAGATCAAACTGACTATGCGCTCACCACCTAAAGAAAATGCCAATGTAAGCGCAACAGATATTATAAAGCTCCAAAATGTAGTGTTAATTAAATAACGTCCTAACTGATCACGATTGTTCGCACCAACGGCTTTTCCTACTAATGCTTCCATCGCATAAGCAAAACCGTCCATGGCATAAGACACCAACATTAAAAAGCTCATTAACACAGCGTTTGCCGCGACTACATTATCGCCTAGTGTTGCACCTTGGAAAGTCATAAAGGTAAACGTCGCTTGTAAGCACAAGCTCCGTAAAAAGATATCTCGGTTTAATTTAAGTAGTCGCCCCATACCATGTCGCGCAGCCATAATTTTTTCTTTTAACGGCGGCAAACCTAACGCTAACCATTGACGAGAAACAAACCATAACCCTAATAACATACCACTATAATCAGCTAGTACCGACGCAGAAGCAGCACCTTGAACTTTCCAGCCAAAGCCTAATACAAACAGAACATCCAAAAGAATATTAACAAGGTTAGTGATGATCAAAAGCCACATTGGCAACTTGGCATTTTGCGCCCCAAGTAACCAGCCCATGATGACAAAGTTTGCTAAAGCGGCAGGCGCTCCCCAAATACGGATTGAAAAGTATTGCTCTGCGTAAACTTTCACTTCATTACTAGCATCACTGAAATGGAAAATAGCACTGCTGACAGGTTGGTGTAAGGCAATAAGAATAAACGCGAGTAACCATGCCAACGCGATACCTTGAACAAAAATAGCCGCTTGCCCATGTTTATCTTCTCGGCCAAAAGCTTGCGCCGTAATCCCTGTGGTTGCCATGCGTAAGAAACCCAACAACCAGAATGTAACGTTGATCATGGTACCGCCAACCGCGACGCCACCGAGATACCACGACTTATCAAGGTGTCCGATCACAGCAGCATCCACCAGCCCGAGTAACGGTACTGTAATGTTTGAAAGTACCATTGGCAGGGCTAATGCAAACACCTGATAATGTAATGATTTGTCTTTTAATGCTGCTAGCACGTACTACCTCTGCCGCGATAATTATTGTTATATAGCAGAGCAGTTTAACCAGTTGATTATGGCGACAAAAGTCTTATTGATTAAAGCGTATAAGATCTGTTGTTCATCGGAGAGACTAACCATACCAAGGTAGTCACCAATGATAGGTAAGAAGTACTACAAATAAAGCCAATAAATGCCCACTAATGCGGTCAGTAATAACATGGCGACGACTTTTGGTTTCGTCATCGTAAGGTAATCACGCCAAACCGCTATCGCTGGCGAACGAACTCGACTGGAATGAAGCCGTTGTGATTTATCCATGCGTAGCGCTTTCCGATGCAAAAGACTCTACCTCTAATGGGGAGCGGCAATTGCATATCAGGCGATAACAGGTGGTGACAACGGTAAGTAGTAAGATTAATCCAACTACATTGTGCGCAACGGCAATCAGTAACGGCAAGTTAGCAAGCACATTGGTAATGCCTAATATTATTTGTATCGCTAATCCCCCTATCATCGCAATGCTATAGCGACGTAAGGGCGGTTTAAGCCACAGCAACCCAGCCAACACCAACACCAAAACCGCTGTGATAATTGCACCAATACGATGAGTAACATGAATAGAGACCCTTTGGGCATAATCTAAAACGCCATATTCATAGCTACTGTGTTGAGGTTGAATCAATTCAAACGCGCGAGGATCAAATATTCCCTGCCAATCCCCTTCGCATATCGGTAATTGTGTGCATACAACGGCGGCATAATTAGCCGCTGTCCAGCCTCCTAATGCAATTTGGCTTATCACAACAACTAAAACTGCAATTGCTGCGCTTTTGAGTACCGTTAAATATCGATGTGATAATGATAAATGGGGTTTAAAACCCTCTTGATAGAAAAGGGGGTTAGGTTGAATCCGTAAACGTAGTAGCCACAATAACGATACAATAGTAAAACCGCCTAACAAATGCGCCATCACCACAACAGGCATAAGTTGCATGGTAACCGTCCACATTCCAAGTAACGCTTGAAAAGAAACCACACCCAATAACACACTGGGTAACAATTTAGGCCGTCCACTTCGGCTCCATGCCATCACAGCAATCATTACCACCAAAAGACCTAGCGAGCCTGCAATATAGCGATGTACCATTTCATTCCATGCTTTTACCGGTTCAACAGGCGAATCAGGGTAAATCGCTTGTGCTGCTTGTAATTGTGATTCCGTTTGCGGTACTGACATGAACCCATAACAGCCAGGCCAATCGGGACACCCTAAACCCGCATCCGTTAACCGCGTATAAGCCCCCATCCCAACCACAATCAAAGAGAGAAAAAAGGCAGCGGTGACTAAAAAGTAGAACGGTTTATCTTTTTGCGTTTTATGCATAATCAATCCCACTATTTATGACATTTAGCCAATTTTTGATACTTTTAGCAGCCTTTTTAAATCACGTAAGATGTCTTTACCTTGTGCTAAAATGGCCTGTGGTTCAGCCTCTAGCGGATAGGCCATCATCACATTGCCATGAGGATCGGCTAGGTATACTGCATTGAGTCCATATTGAGATGGCGCAAATTGCTCATATTCTGCTGTGTTGCTGCGATAGCGTTGCAGATTTTCAACATCAACGGGAACGACGGTTGTTGGTTCAACGGGGGCGAGCAGCAAAACACTTCTCACCCGATCTTGATAAGCCCCAACAGCAAGAGGCATTTGCTTTAAGTGAAATAATGCACCTTCACAACGGCTATCACATTGTTGAGGCAACCAATAAATAAGTTGCCACTTTCCAGACGCAAGCCAATTTGCCGTCAACGGTGGAGTTAATAATTGACCTTTATTGGTGACACCACCGCTATACCACTGTTGGGTTAAGATTAATTTCGCTAGGATGATAGGCAGTAAAAACATCACACCTAATAACATTAAAACCTGATATTTTTTCATTCCTTATTCCCTCTTATATAGCCACCACCCAGCCATCCCTAATACCGCAAAGGCTAAAACAAACCACTGCGTGGCGTAGCCATAATGCTTATCTGCTTTCATCACGATAGGGGTCCAATTTTGTTTAAGCGCGAGAGGATTCGTAGCTGCAATTTGAACCACCCATTGCGGTAGAGCGCGATTTAATTGTTGTGACAGCCATGCCGGTTCAATATTTTGTACCCGTAACGGCCAACTCACGGCAGATGATTCTGGTTTGAGTTGTAATAATGAGGTGGTTGGTGCAATTAGACCGGTAATGACTTTTTCGCCACTAAATTGTGGTAACACGGGATATAACTCACGATAAGGAGGCGCGGCAATCCAGCCCAGATTGACCAATATCCATTGACCTTGGCTAAGGAAAGGGAGATAAAAATGGTAGCCTGCTTGACCATTATTTAGTTGGTTATCAAGTAAGATCGGATGCTGATTATCAAACACGCCAGTAAGCGCCACATTATGCCAAACGGGCGTACTGGGTAATTGCGTAATATCAGAGATAGGTTCGGTCTGAATCGTTTCTTCGACTCGCTGCTGTAATTGAAGCTTTTCAGCTGCTCGGCTTAATTGCCAAAAGCCTAATCGCCCTAACATACACACCACGATGAAAGTAAAAATAACAAAAGCAACTTTTCGCATCGATGTTTCCTCCATCCCTATTGGTTGAAAACAGCTATCCTTAAATAAGCGCTTAATGTGTTATCACTCCTATTCAATCAGAGGCTTTCGATGTTGATAAAAATACTGCTTATCGGCTTATTACTGGTGATCATCGTCAATCTTTTTAAAGCCCTCCCAATCATGTTAAAAGGTCAATCATCACGCCCAATGTCGCATTACTTAGGCTGGCGTATTGGCTTATCTGTCGTTGTTTTTAGCCTGATTGTGATTGCTTTATTAACTGGGGTTATCACCCCCAACCCTCGCCCGTATTAATCTTGTATCTTCAAAATAAACACTAAAGAATATAAACAAACAGAAATAAACCTAACCACACCACATCAACAAAGTGCCAATACCAAGCGCCTGCTTGAAATGCAAAATGATGTTCAGGCGTAAAGTGCCCTTTTAAAATTCGACACCACACAATAAACAAGATAATCGCACCAAGCGTGACATGAACGCCATGAAACCCAGTTAACATAAAGAAGGTATTACCATAAATCCCTGCATCTAATCGTAGGTTCATGTCTTCATAAGCATGGACATATTCAACACCTTGTAAGTACACAAACACCGCGCCTAGTAATACTGTAAGCAACAGTAGCAACTTCAATCGAGGACGATTATTTTGCTCTAATGCAGTATGAGCAAAATGTAATGTCACCGATGATGTCAGTAATAAAATGGTGTTATAAAGCGGCAAACCTATTGGCCCCATCGCTTGGGTTTCGGTGCCATCTGGCGTTTTTTCCAATGGCCACATGGCGACAAAGTCCGGCCACAACACCGCATTGGTCATGACATTATTACTTGCACCACCCAGCCATGGCACAGCAATCATTCGGGCATAAAATAGCGCGCCAAAGAAAGCAGCGAAGAACATCACTTCTGAGAAAATAAACCAGCTCATTCCCTGACGAAACGAGCGATCCATCTGCGCACTATAAAGCCCCGCCATAGATTCTCGGATCACATCACGGAACCAACCCACTAGCATTAATAAAATTAGCCCCACACCTACCAATAAGATCCAAGGACCTTGACCGCCAAACAGATCTCCGACAGTCGCGCCAGCACCTAACGCTATAAGAAATAAAGCAATTGCCCCCACTATGGGCCATGCACTTTCATCGGGGACATAATATTTCGTTGTTGGCGGTAAGTTATCGGTTTCACTATAGGGCTTTGACATTATCCACCTCACTGTGTTGCTCAATCACAGGGTTATCCTTGTCCGTTGCAACGTTGAATAGGGTGTAAGCTAAAGTCAGTGTTTCTATCTCTTTCGGCAAGTCAGGGTCGATATAGAACACCAACGGCAATTCTGCATTTTCACCACCCTCTAAAGGCTGATGATTAAAACAAAAACATTCGATTTTATTGAAATACTTCGCCGCTACGCCCGGTGTTACCGAGGGCACAGCTTGTCCGATAGTGGCGACTTTATTTAAGTTTTTCGCATCGTATTTAATGATTTTTGTTTCACCAGGATGCACCGTGATTTGCTTTACCTGAGGCGTAAATTGCCACCTCACTCCTGGATTAATGTAGGCAACAAATTCAACCGTCACTTCTCGGCTGGTATCCACTCGATCACTGGTTTCTGTGGGTGTTGTGGCTGTTTTTCCATTGATCCCCGTGATATCGCAAAACACGTCATAAAGGGGAACCAACGCAAAAGCAAAGCCAAACATCCCAACTGCTGCGGCAATTAACCCCCACAATGATCGCTGTTTTTTCGGCTCATCCATCACGCCTCCTAAGGATCAATCTTGGGCGGTGTTGAAAAGGTGTGATATGGCGCAGGTGATGCGACTGTCCACTCCAACCCTTCAGCACCTTCCCATGGTTTGGCAGGTGCTTTTTCTCCCCCTCGAATACATTTCACCAAGACCGCGATAAATATCAATTGAGAGACCCCAAACAAGAAACCACCAATACTGACCACGGCATTAATATCTGCAAATTGCAGGGCATAGTCAGGAATACGACGTGGCATACCCGCCAATCCTAAAAAATGCATTGGGAAAAATAAGATGTTGACCGAGATCAGCGAACACCAGAAGTGCCATTGCGCCAAACGCTCATCAAACATGTGTCCCGTCCACTTTGGTAACCAATAATAGGCAGCAGCCATGATCGAAAAGATAGCGCCAGTGACTAACACATAATGGAAATGGGCAACTACAAAATAGGTATCATGATATTGAAAATCAGCAGGCGTAATAGCGAGCATCAATCCAGAAAAACCGCCAATGGTAAAGAGCACAATAAACGCAATAGCAAACAACATTGGCACTTCAAAAGTTAATGATCCTCGCCACATCGTTGCCACCCAGTTAAAGACTTTCACCCCCGTAGGGACTGAAATCAACATGGTGCAATACATGAAAAATAGCTCTGCTGCGACAGGCATCCCCGTGGTGAACATGTGGTGTGCCCAGACGATAAAGCTTAACCCAGCAATGGATGCCGTGGCGTACACCATAGAGCTATAACCAAAGAGTTTCTTGCGCGAAAAAGCAGGGATAATGGCAGAAATAATACCGAAACTCGGCAAAATCATAATATAAACTTCAGGGTGACCAAAGAACCAGAAAATATGCTGGAACATCACCGGATCGCCACCACCCGCCGCATCAAAAAAGCTCGTACCAAAATATTTATCGGTTAATACCATGGTCACTGCGCCTGCTAAAACAGGCATAACCGCGATAAGTAAAAATGCGGTGATCAACCATGTCCAAACAAAGAGTGGCATTTTCATATACGTCATGCCTGGTGCGCGCATATTCACGATGGTCACGACAACGTTAATCGCTCCCATGATTGAGCTAATTCCCATGATATGAATGGCAAACACAAACAATCCCGTACTCGGTGGGCTATATGTTGTTGAAAGTGGCGCATAGAATGTCCAACCAAAATTAGGCCCGCCCCCTTCCATAAAAAGAGAGGCTAACAACAAGCTAAATGCAAAAGGCAGGATCCAAAAGCTCCAGTTATTCATCCTTGGCAAAGCCATATCTGGTGCCCCAATCATCATTGGGATCATCCAGTTCGCTAATCCCGTAAAAGCGGGCATCACGGCGCCAAACACCATAATCAAACCATGAACTGTGGTCATCTGATTAAAAAAGTTGGGCTCCACTAACTGTAAGCCCGGTTGAAATAATTCAGCCCGAATAACCATCGCCATTGCGCCGCCAACAAAAAACATGGTTAAACTAAACAGCAAATATAGGGTGCCGATATCTTTATGATTGGTGGTAAATAACCAACGCTTTAGCCCTTTCGCAGGATGCGAATGATGGTCGTGTTCTGTGTCAGTACAGCCAGCAGTATCAATTTCAGCTTCTTGGCGCATCATATCCGTCATGCTTACTCTCCTTTATAGTTGCTGACCGTTTTTAATCGCTTGTACTTCCGCTGCTTGCACAGACTCTCCAGTATTATTCCCCCACGCATTACGCTCATAGGTAATAACAGCGGCTAATTCTTTCAAACTCAGTTGTGGACCAAACGCTTGCATCGCGGTACCGGCCTTACCGTGAACAACAACGCTGATGTGCTCTAACTTACGTTTAGGATCAACTGAAACCCCTTCACCAGCCAGTGCTGGAAATGCTCCTGGAATACCTTGCCCATTAGCTTGATGACACATGGCACAACGCGCGGTATAGGTCTTTTCACCCAGCGTCATAAGCTCATCTAATGACATTTGCATGTCCAACAAACGCTGCTCTTCTTCACGCGCTTTACGTTGCGTGATCTTGGTTTTCTGTAGCCAATCATCGTATTCTGCTTGTGGTTTGGCTATCACCACAATCGGCATAAAGCCATGATCTTTACCGCATAATTCGGCACATTGACCTCGGTAAATACCGGGCTTATCAATTTGTGTCCACGCTTCATTAATAAAGCCAGGATTAGCATCTTTTTTCACCGCAAAAGCGGGCACCCACCATGAGTGGATCACATCTTGTGAGGTGATCAAAAAGCGTACTTTTTGCCCGACAGGAAGAACTAAGGGGTAATCAACTTCTAATAAATAGTTGTCACGCTTTTGCCGTTGATTACTGATTTGTTCAGCACTTGTAGCAAGGTGGGAGTAATATTCAACATCTTGGTTGAAATAGTTGTAATGCCACTTCCATTGCGAGCCTGTCACAAGGATAGTTACATCCGATTTTGAGGTGTCTTCCATTGCAATCAATGTTTTAGTTGCAGGAATAGCCATGCCTATTAAGATAATGAACGGGATCAGCGTCCAAATAATTTCTACTTTAGTACTTTCATGGAATGAAGCAGGCTTTGCGCCTTTTGACTTGCGGTGGTGAAAGATAGCCCAAAACATAACTCCGAATACCGCCACACCAATCGCGATACAAATGTAGAGAATGGTCATATGAAGACTGTATACATTCTGACTTACCGCCGTTACACCCGGTGTCATATTAAGCTGTATGGTGTCAGCCATCAGCGGCATTGAGAAAAGTACACTCGCTATTCCTGCGATCAATGAACGAACCATCGCTCTGACCTCCCCTGTCATTCAAATATGCAATTGAACGAATTTTATGTGGCAGAATGCTTCTATGACTAACGATGCAGCTGAGCTATCAAATCGGCATTATTTATTTTTTATTATTTAAAGCATTTATTGAGCAGCACATACCAACACATAAAAATGTCTCGATATATTTAACGTAGGCAGGAATCGCAGAATACGCAAAGAATCATGGATATAAAATAACTAACAAAAAAGTAGATAACACTTTGATATATAGATACAAATAAACTACTCGCTATCATGTATCACAATATCAATAAGTTACAACAAGTACGAGAATCGTTATTTATATTAACGATAGTAATATTCATACCTCGCTATAATTTCAAATGAACAACAACAGGCGTTAAGCGATATTTCATACTGGGCATTTTAGCAATCCAACGTTGCCATGTTCGCCATCTCGGACAGGGATTATCAAATGGGCTAAAACAATCAATCAACTCAGCCCACGGTAACCAATTAATCATTTGTTGCGCAGGATCACGATAGCCATGATGATACTCACCGCAGCCCATTTTTTTCGCAATAGGGACATGGCATAGATCGCCCGCAACCACGATACACATTTCCATGCGGCTAAAACTACACCCCATACGCTGGATAAATGTCGCTAATTGCGCTGAATTACAGGCTAATAGTGCTTGATCGCAAATTAAAAGTATCGGTGTTTGAGCACTTTTCGGTAGACGCTTTAACCAACTGAGATCAGTAACTGAACCCGTTTTCAGCATATAACGATCACTGCGATGAAATAGTTTCTCTCGCCAAAGTAAATTTTCATCAGTATCTAACTCAAACCAACGACAACGTCCGTTATCTACGCGGTAAAAGCGGGTATCAAGCCCTGCACCAAGATTAACAACCTGCCCATAAGGATAGCGAGTTAAGAAGTCTTTCACTTGTTTATCGCACTGCAAAGTTAAAGTGGCATGTAAAAGTTGACGCTGAGGAACTTGTTGCCCGACACAATCAGGTTCGAGATAACATTGACGACACGCTACGGCAGCCACCGGATCATAAATAAGACCATCATCGGCTAAGCTTTCTCGGCTGCGATACCAAAGCGGTTGAAGTAAGTCAGAGGGAATGGTGTAGCGCTTTATTTTCGTCATCATTATCTCCTTATGAATTAAGGATGATAATAATTATCAGTTAGATTTGCAAAGCTTACTCGTCATTTTCTTAAGACAATAAAAAAGCGCAGCTTTAACTGCGCTTTTTTGGCTTCACTCAATCCGTCGTTCAGTAACCATCACATCCAATCAGCGTTTCGGATCACGCCAACAGCAATGCCTTCAATGGTTAAACTTTGATGCTCAAGATCAACTTCAATGGGTGAAAACTCTTCGTTTTCAGCATGGAGTAATACTTTGGCTCCCTGCTTATCAAGACGCTTAACCGTTACATCGTCATCAACACGTGCAACCACAACTTGACCGTTATGAACATCTTGGGTTTTATGTACAGCTAACAAGTCGCCATCCATAATCCCGATATTTTTCATACTCATCCCATTTACACGTAGTAAAAAATCGGCACGAGGTTTAAATAACATAGGATCGACTTCATAATGCGCTTCAACATGTTCTTGCGCTAAAATCGGTTCGCCAGCAGCGACACGACCAATCAGTGGTAGTCCCTGCTCTTCTGGCTCTTCTTGATTGACAAGTAAGCGAATACCACGCGATGCGCCTGGAATAATTTCCAACACTTCTTTACGTGCTAATGCTTTTAAATGTTCTTCTGCCGCATTCGCAGAGCGAAAACCTAATTCACGTGCAATTTCAGCACGTGTCGGTGGCATACCTGTTTCGTCTATTTTTGCTTTGATTAAATCAAAGACTTCTTGTTGGCGTAATGTCAACGGCTTCATGAGTCACCTGTCTTTTTATACAGTTCACTGTGAGTATATCCAGTGTTAAGCCACATTAAAAGGCAATTGTTTACGAAAACACCAATTTGATCAGTTAATCAAACCTATCAGAGCTTAGGTACTAAAATAATGACAGCCGTCTCGCAAAGATAATAATTTCAGTAGAATCAATTAGATTTAACTCACTGGTCATGCCAGATTGTTTTTTAAACCACTCATCGGTCAAAAAGAAACAATAAAAGACCATAAAAAATGATAATTTAACCGCTATCAACTGTATTTTAGCTGCATGAAATCAATCATTTTCTGCTATCCTTGCGGCGCATTAAGATTCTGAGGCTCGTTATAAATATGTCACGTTGGCAAAAATTTTATCAACAATTATTAAAGTTGCCGCTTTCTTTATTAGTTAAACCAGCAACCATTCCATCTGATCCTGTTGCTGATTTAGAGTTAGATTTAGAGCGGCCAATCGCCTACATTTTACCGTATTGCTCTAATACTGATTTATTAACACTGCGTAGCAGCGCTAAAGCATTAGGGCTACCTGATCCATTAACTAAGTTAGAAATTAATGGCCGTAGCTTTCCACGTTTTGTCTTTGTTGCTGAAGGCCCGAGTGTATTCGGCACTAATAATGCTCTACCTCAAGATTCGATTGAACTCTTTACCGAGTTACTTGAGCAACACAAACAAGATCCAGCATTAAACATTCAGTTAGTGCCCTCTTCTATTTTATGGGGACGAGCACCGGGTAAAGAATCCCAACGCAAAGCAACCTTACGTCCGTTAAATGGTCCAGCAAAATTCTGGGCAATTTTAACGCATGGCCGTGACTGTTTAGTGCGTTTAAGTACGCCAGTATCGCTGCGTTATATGGCCGATCATCATGGTACCGATGATGCGATTGCACAAAAATTAGCTCGCGTGGCAAAAATCCATTTTTCACGCCAGCAAATTGCGACATCTGGCCCACGCCTGCCTGATCGTCAGCTGTTGTTTAAGCGTCTACTTGCCTCTAAAGCCATCGATAAAGTGGTACAAGAAGAAGCGATCAGCCGCCAAGTACCGGTTGAAAAAGTACGTAAAGAAGCCATCGGTATGATGGAAGAAATTGCGGCAGATTTCTCTTACCCACTGATCAAGAACGGTGAGCGTTTCCTACGCTGGCTATGGACCAAACTTTACCAAGGTTTGAATATCAAAAATGCCCAACGTGTGCGCCGTTTAGCACAAGATGGTCATGAAATAGTCTATGTGCCCTGTCACCGAAGTCACATGGATTACTTATTGCTTTCTTACGTGCTTTATAACGAAGGCTTAGTACCGCCACACATTGCCGCTGGTATTAACTTAAACTTCTTCCCTGCCGGTCCTATTTTCCGTCGTGGTGGTGCATTCTTTATTCGCCGAAGTTTCCGTGGTGATCGTCTGTACTCAACAGTATTCCGTGAATACTTATCTGAGTTATTTACTAAAGGGTATTCAGTTGAATACTTCAGTGAAGGTGGTCGTTCGCGTACCGGTCGCTTATTACCGGCAAAAACCGGTATGCTTTCAATGACAATCCAAGCTATGCTGCGTGGTTTAAATCGCCCCGTTACATTAGTACCAGTGTACATCGGCTATGAGCATGTAATGGAAGTGGGCACTTACGCAAAAGAGCTACAAGGTAAGCGTAAAGAGAAAGAAAATGTCGGCCAAGTTATCCGAACATTACGTAAGTTGCGTAATTTAGGCGAAGGTTATGTCAACTTTGGTGAGCCTATTCCGCTTAACCAATATTTAAATGACAATGTACCTGAGTGGCACAAAGACATTAACCCAATCGAGCCGCAGAAACCAAGCTGGTTAACGCCTGTCGTGAACGATTTAGCCGTTAAGATGATGACACATATTAACGACGCTGCAGCAACCAATGCAATGACGTTATGCGCCCTTGCATTACTGGCATCACGACAACGCGCATTAAGCCGTGAAGTACTAGAGCAGCAAATTGAATGCTACCTTGAACTATTGCGTAATACGCCATATTCAAGCCAGTGTACAACGCCAAAAGAAAATGCTGAGCAAATGATTGAGCATGCGGTTGCAATGGATAAGTTCGTGGTTGAGCATGACACCTTAGGCGATATTATTTCGCTTGATCGTCAACAATCGATCTTGATGACTTACTACCGTAATAACATCATTCACTTATTCGCATTACCGTCGTTGATTGCGCATATTGTGGTACAGCAGCAAAGCTTAACCAATGATGAAATTCATGAACAAGTTGAATTACTGTATCCATTCTTAAAAGCGGAATTGTTCTTACGTTTTGATAATGAACAGCTAAATACTGAAATTGATAAGATCATTGATGAGCTTGTACGCCAACGTCTATTACTTAACGATGGGATTAACATTTCTATCAATAATGCCCGTATTGGCCCTCTTCAGCTACTGGCTCGCACGATATCTGAAACATTACAACGTTATGCGATTGCACTAACTTTACTCCGTGCAGAGCCTGAAATGGCGAAAAATGATTTAGAGCATCACAGCCAAGTGCTTGCTCAACGTCTAAGTCGTTTACACGGGATCAATGCACCAGAGTTTTTCGATAAGGGTGTATTTAGTATTTTGGTGAAAACATTGCGTAGCGAAGGTTATCTCAATGACGAGTGCCACGCGGTAGCACGTCCAGTAGAAAACTTAGCGAATCTACTCACCTCGTTAGTCTCACCGGAAGTGAACCTCACCATCCAAGCGGTGATGCACTTAGATGACGCTAAAGACAAACAAGAATAAAAATACGTAACGAAAAAAAGCGCCATAACGGCGCTTTTTTTATATCTTTAACACTCAACAATTAAACTCACGAAATACAGCGTTAAGTCATGTTTCTAGAAGCAGACACTTAATACAATACCGACACAGACAATCATGCCGAAGTAGTTATTATTTAAAAACGCACGAAAGCAGCTTTCACGTAGGCGCTCTTTAAGCAACATCTGTTGATAAACAAATAAGCCTGACGCTAGTAACAATGACCAGTAATACACTTGGTCTAATTGCAGCACCATACCGACAGCAATCAATAAGCTCAACGTGGCAAGCTGAAGTAAGCCAATAATTAACTTATCAAAACGTCCAAATAGGATGGCAGTCGACTTAATCCCAACCTTTAAATCATCATCCCGATCTACCATCGCATATTGGGTGTCATACGCAATCGTCCACAAAATATTAGCAGTAAATAATAACCATGCACTCAGCGATAAATCACCTGCTTGTGCTGCATATGCCATTGGAATAGACCAGCCAAATGCAACGCCTAAAACCAACTGAGGTAAATGAGTATAACGCTTCATAAACGGATAACATGCCGCTAATAGTACTCCCACCACAGATAACATAATAGTTAAGCTATTCATGGTTAAAACCAGTAAAAACGACACCAGCACTAACAAGAAAAATAAGCCTAACGCTTCGCGCTCAGACACCTTACCCGACGGCATTGGACGATCTTTAGTACGTTTAACATGGCCATCAAAATTACGATCAGCAAAGTCATTAATCACGCATCCTGCTGCACGCATGAATATGACACCTAAGACAAAAACAATTAATACATTTATATTTGGCATGCCATCTGCGGCAAGAAAAAGTGCCCACAAGGTTGGCCATAATAATAATAAGCTACCAATGGGACGATCAAAACGCGCTAATTGCCAAAACGCTCTCGCCTTAGTCATTTCTAACATTTGTTATTCCTTGCATACACAGGTGAGCGAGGTAAAAACAACTCTGCCACCAGCATAGCTTTTTCATTAATCCATAATCTTGAACGACGAGCCCAAATCGATTGTTCTGGCATGCCTATTCTTGCCACTTCCAGAGCATCACGACGGGAATTGTTGCCATTAAAAATACGATACCCTAAAGGATTTGCGCCTAATTCGGCTAAATCACTTTCGTCCCCACATAATATAGTGGTCGGCATTAGTGTTCGAGCATAGACCCAAGGCTGTTGATCACCATTGAGCATAACAATGCGTTCAAGGCAATCGCTGTGTCCTAATAACGCACGTTCTGATAGTGATAACTCACTATTTTTTATTACGTTTTGTGCTAATACTGTGACTGAAAAAACACGACAATGCGCGGCTAAACGGCGCGATAAAGAGTCAGACTCGAGTAACCAAGAACCAACGGAACCTCCTTCTAATGCCCATTCAGAGGCTGGATACCATACAGCACCTTCAAGTAACGGACTATATAACTGCTTGAATTCCGACATTTTCTCACTACTTAATCAACAAACTCGTGATCGATAACACTTGGTTGTATTCAGTTAATTTATTACCATAATGATCTGCTATTGTAGCAAGCTGTAACCAGTACGAATATCGTTACCGTGCAAAGATTACACCTGTTTCTCACAAACTAAGTGGACAACATAAGTATAATGATAAAATTATCTGTTTTTGTGGCAGCGCTAACGCTTGTCAGCATGCTTCAAAGCCCAGTGGCGATAGCATCTAATGAAGATGTGGCAGCTCCCCCTCAAATCACTTACTACACGTTAGAGCCTGACATCACAACCAACTATGTTACCCAAGGTAAACGGCTGGGTTATATTCGTCTCCAAGTGGATTTGATGATAAACAATCAAACCAACCTCACCAATATTGAGCACCACACCCCGCTTATCCGTGATGCCATTATTGATATTGTGAGTAAACAACCAGAAGCAAAAATCAAATCGCTTGCTGGCCGTGAAGAGATCCGCCGAGCTTGCCAAGATCAAGTCAATCGACTCCTGCTAGCAGAAACGCGCCAACAGCCCGTTGCTGAACTGCTCTTTACTAAGTTTCTTTATCAATAAAAGAAAAAGCGGTGAAATATCGTTAAAGCAAACTGTCCCTTTAACGATATTTTCTCTTAATTATTTAGCTTGCTTTAGTGGATTCACTTTAGCGTCAAATAACGCAATCACACAGCCTGAAATTAAGCCAAATAAGTGCGCCATATTGGCAATCGACATTCCCATCGGCTCTGCAAATCCGATCACTAGCCATACCAACATAAACACAACGTAAGAGCGGGCAATCACTAAACCTCGTTGTGGTGCCAGCCATCCCATCCACCAGATGTAGCCCAATAGCGCATATACCACACCAGATAAGCCACCAAAATTAGGCCCATCAAGCCAGAACTGACCAAAACCTGAAACTAATGAGGACAGTAAAAAAATCTGCACTAATTTAGCAGAACCACTATGACGTTCAATTTGCCCGCCCAGTAACCACCACCATAGGCAGTTAAAAATTACATGAAGAGGAGAAAAATGCAGTAACGCATGAGAGAAATAACGCCATAACTCCCATTGATCGCCATTCATAAACGGGAAATGTAGCCATTCAAATAAGATCTGTTCAAACCCGAGTAACCATAAGCCATAAATCACTAATGATGCGACCATGACCAATAAGGTAAAAGGCCCAGCTTGAGCTTTAACCATGTTGATCAAACTTGGATTACTGTAGTTAAACTTTGCGGTTCGGCTTTCAGCGACTTGCCAAGATGCCGCTTGATATTTGTTATTATTTGGATCGAGTAAAAATGCATTAAGCTCAGCTTCTGCTTCAACGAGGTATTGCTCATCTGCCAACCATAATGCAAATTTACCTTCAGGCTCTGGCGCCATCGATATTTCGATACCTCGATAGGCCATATAATCGATAAAAGCTTGTGCCTGTCGTGGGTTATAAAATCCCGCTAAGCGATACATAATGATGACCTTTCTGTTCAAAAATAGAATCTGACTTAAGATCTATCATTATCGCGCGCTCGATACCACTGTAAAGCCTTTATGCTTCAATCACAGGTAATGCCGCACGACGCCAACCTTCAAAGCCACCATCTAAGCTATACACATTTTCATAACCTTGATTGATCAAATACTGTGCAGCGCCTTGACTACTGATACCGTGGTAGCACATCACAATCACCGGCTGCTCAAAGTCCACCTGATCCATCCAACTAACCATGGTGTCATTGGTTAAATGAAACGCTTGCTCTGGGTGCGCTAGGGCAAATGACTGAGGATCGCGAATATCGACTAAAACTGCCTGGCTATCCGTTTGTTGTAATAACTGATAAGCCTGCTCGACTGAGATATGTTGAAACTGTTCCATGATTTTCCTTTACCTGACTTGTTATTTTTATCATCGCATCGTGATCTACATATGCTAAATAATATGATCCGCCAAACCCAGACAAGATCCTTTTCACATGATCCTGACGTTTTACTGCGATATCTCATTATTAAGCACAGTATACCTCAGCTTTTAGGGATATATTCCATGCCAAAATCAGGGTTTATCCACACCTAAGTATCTTCTTGGCTAATGAAGTTTCAAATGAAGACAAGGGCTTGTCGATGATCATAACCACAACATGAACACAAAGTAATCGCCTGTGGAAAAAACTGTGAATTGCGTTGATAATGTGTTTTAAAAACAAAGGATCCACTACATATAGTTAGGATCCGATCATAAGCTGTGGATAACATGCTATTTAGTACACAATCACACCCACAATTGTGATGTATATCTCATTAAATTCAAGACGATACTCAGCTCCGTCAACTAAGTTAGATCACTCTGTTTCTCAGCGTCATTACGGATCCTCAGGCACAAAAAAGCCGACACTTAGGTCGGCTTCTCATCTTCACGAGGCAAAGGATCAATAAAAATCGCCCACTGCATCTTTTAACTTTTTCATCGCATTTTTTTCTAACTGGCGAATACGCTCGGCAGAAACACCGTAATTATCGGCTAAATCTTGCAATGTTGATTTTTCATCATCTAACCAACGTGAACGTACGATATGCTGACTACGTTCATCAAGGCTCGCTAACGCCTGAGATAATCGATTGTTAGCATGATTTTCCCAGTTGTTTTCTTCATAGGTTAATGCGACATCAGAGCTTTTATCTTCTAAATAGTAAGCTGGAGCAACCGGTGTGGTATCACGCTCATCATCGTCATTTTGCATTTCAAACGTAGGATCTTGCGCTGCGAGGCGTGATTCCATTTCACGTACATCGGAAGGCTCAACCCCAAGCTGCTCTGCGACCATATTGACTTCATCATTATTAAACCAACCCAAGCGCTTTTTCGACTTACGTAGGTTAAAGAATAATTTACGTTGTGCCTTGGTCGTTGCAACTTTCACAATTCGCCAATTACGCAGTACATATTCGTGGATCTCTGCTTTAATCCAATGCACAGCAAACGACACGAGTCGTACCCCAACTTCGGGATTAAATCGTTTCACCGCCTTCATTAAACCAATATTGCCCTCTTGAATAAGATCGGCAATTGGTAGGCCATAACCAGAGTAACCACGAGCAATATGAACAACGAAGCGCAGATGCGACATTACTAAAGCTTTCGCAGAATTAATATCATCATCGTAATGCAGACGTTCAGCTAACTCTTTCTCACGCTCAGGCGTAAGCATTGGATAACGATTAACAGTTTGGATATAACTATCTAAACTTTCCGTTGATACCAGAGCCATTGCAGACATCTCTTGTGACATTCAAAGACCTCGTATGTTTGTGCTATTTTTGTTCTATCGTAACGATAAATAAACGACAACGAACGTTACGTGAACATGCAATAATGCCTGTAAACATAGTTCAATTGCAAGCTCAAGTACAAATGAATATGAATTACAGGCATCAATAATAAATAAAATGATGTCAGGGCTGAGAAACAATACGTTACACAGGCTCGATCTCTTTTAGATGTCGACCAGCAGAAAGTCGTGCTGCCAACAAGCCTAAAAACGTAGCAAGCATAACCATAATTAAGCTTTCATCCCAGCTCAATCCTATCATTCTAAAATTGCTTCCATAGAGGTTAGCAAGTTTCGCCACAGCTTCATCAAGCAGTAATGTCACAATCGCCACTAAGATCCAAGCAATCACGGCCGCAATTAAACCATACCAAGCACCAACATAGAGATAAGGGCGCAAAATATAACTGTCGGTTGCCCCCACCATTTTCATCACTTGGATTTCATCTTTATGGCTCAACACTTGTAAACGTAATGTATTGCCAACAATTAAAAACACGGCAAAGAGCATTAAGCCTGACATCAATGCCGCTAACGTTATAGCAAGATCTTGAATAGCAGCTAAACGTTGTAACCAATCACTATCTAAACGCACTTCATTAACTTGTGGCTCTTTACCTAATTTATCGGCTAGCGCACGGGCTTGCACATCGCCCTGCCAATCAGGTGCAGGCTTAACAATCACCACCGCTGGCAATGGATTATCTTTACTATCAAACAAACTGAGTGCTTTTTCAAAGCCACCGTGTTGACGGAATTCTTCTAATCCTTTGGCCGCCGAAATATATTGAACACTTTCTGCTTCAGGCCAAGTTTTAACAGTATCAGCAAAAGCTTGACCGTCACTGTCACTGACATCGTTATTCAAATACAACGTAATTTGGCTAGGGTTTTGCCAAGAATCTGCCACTACCGTGATATTTTTAGCCATTAGGTAGAAGGTGCACGGTAGCGTTAACGCAAATGCGAGTACAGCTAAGGTTAAAAAGTTACCTAGTGGGCGACGAAACATATCCTTTAATGCGGCACTTCCTTGCTGACGATGGATCGCAAAAAAGCCCGTAGATTTACGCGCCATGAGTAAGCTCCCTTAGATTTCCTTTTTGTAAATCAAAGCGACGATAATTTCGACTCGCTAATAATGATGTATCGTGGGTTGCCATTAAAACGCTGACTCCAACACGATTAAATTCTTCAAACAAGCGTAGTACTTGTTGTGATAAATCCGCATCTAGGTTGCCGGTAGGCTCATCAGCTAGCAGTAACATAGGTTTGTTAACAACAGCGCGGGCAATACCCACACGCTGTTGTTCACCGCCAGATAATTGGATCGGCAAACATTTTGCTTTATCCAATAATCCAACTTTATCAAGTGCCGCACAAACACGACGCTTAATCTCATTTTCCGAGACTTGTTCCACTCGCAGTGGTAACGCGACGTTGTCGTACACACTGCGATCCATTAACAATTTATGATCTTGGAAAATAATACCGATATTTCGGCGCAGAAAAGGGATCTGCTTATTTGGCAATCGCGTGATGTCATGACCGTTAAACCAGATCTGGCCATCACTTGGTCGTTCTAAAGCACAAATTAATTTCAGCAGGGTACTTTTACCTGCACCAGAGTGACCAGTTAAAAAAGCCATGTCTGCTGGACGTAGATGAAAATCTACTTTCTGTAGGGCTTGCCTACCGCCACGATAAGCTTTACTTACCTGCTGAAATCGAATCACACTTTATTCCTCATCACTAAATAATGCTTCAATAAATTCTTCTGCAGCAAATGGACGGAGATCGTCAATACCTTCACCGACACCTATGTATCGAATCGGAATATTAAACTGATCTGCCACCGCAAAGATCACACCACCTTTCGCTGTACCATCTAACTTAGTGATCGTAATTCCTGATACAGGAGCAACATCACTGAACAATTTAGCTTGGCTAATGGCATTTTGACCGGTGCCCGCATCGACAGTTAGCATAATTTCATGAGGGGCATCAACGTCCACCTTTTTCATTACACGTACAATCTTACGCAGCTCTTCCATTAAGTTGCCTTTGTTTTGCAAACGGCCAGCAGTATCAGCAATAACCACATCAACATTTTTTGCTTTTGCCGATTCAATGGCATCAAAGATCACTGATGCGCTATCAGCCCCCGTATGCTGGGCAACAACAGGAACGTGGTTTCGTTCACCCCAAACTTGCAGCTGTTCAACGGCAGCAGCACGGAATGTATCACCTGCTGCTAACATCACAGATTTACCTTCCGCTTGGAATTGCTTCGCTAACTTGCCGATAGTGGTCGTTTTACCCACCCCATTTACGCCGACCATTAAGATGACATAAGGCTTTTTGCTAGTATCGATAACCAAAGGTTGTTCGACTTTAGCTAACATGCCAGCGAGTTCATCTTTTAGTAAACCATAGAGGGCTTCACCGTCTTTAAGTTCCTTTTTTGATGCTTTATCGGTCAGATTTTCGATAATTTTCAGCGTGGTATCCATGCCGACATCTGCAATGAGCAGCTGCTCTTCCAGCTCTTCAAACAGTTCATCATCGATTTTCTTACCGCTAAATAAGCCAAAGAAACCCGCACCAAAGTTGGTTTTAGTTTTCTTTAAACCACGCATTAAGCGGGCAAAGAAGCCTTCCGATTTTGGTTTTTCTTGTTCGACGGGTTTTGCTATCTCTTCTTCCGTCGCTGATTCAGTTTCACCTGTTTCAACGCTTGTTGAAGTGATAGATTCGACAATCTCAGCGTTATCTATTGCATTAGAAGGCTCAAGAACATTTGAAGCTTCAGGCTCTGTCGTTACAGTTTCTTCAATAACACTGCTTTTTTCAGTGTCATCTACTTGCAACGTCTTTGCCAATTCGACATCATCGGTCTTAGCAATCTTTTCTTGCTCTGCCGCAGCGCTTTCGTCAGTTTGAACATCATTATTATGCTCAACTTTCGTCTTCGCCTCGTCAGAGGAATGTGTTGATTCAGGGCTATCAATAGCCCCATCCACTACTGATTGTTCAGTAGTTTGTTCCTTTTGAGCATCGTTATCTTCAGAGCCAAATCCGAGCCATGAAAATAAACCGCGTTTCTTTTTTTCTGCCATTGGCGAATCCTAGCGCTTGATTGGTACAATTTGCAGCCTAAAAACAGGTGTATACTATCATTTTCTTAACGGTCAAAAAAATCTATGACGCAGCGTAGACAACAAACAACTCGCAAACCACAAAATAATCGTCCTGGCGGGTTCGTTCGCATCATTAGCGGACAATGGCGTGGACGCAAATTACCCGTTCATGATGTCGAAGGACTACGTCCGACCACTGACCGTGTAAAAGAAACACTTTTCAACTGGTTAGCGCAAGACATTTATCAATCTAAATGCCTTGATCTGTTCGCTGGTAGCGGCGGTTTAAGTTTTGAAGCTCTTTCTCGTGGTGCTGAAAGCGTAACGATGCTTGAACTCGACAAAAAAGCCGCGAATCAATTAGAGCAAAACTTAAAAACCGTTGGGGCAAAAAATGCCACTGTGGTTAATGGTGACAGCTTAACGTTTTTGTCACAACAAGGACGTGCACATGATTTAGTCTTTATTGATCCCCCATTTAGAAAAGATCTTATTCAAGACGTAATCGCCGCATTAGAAAACAACGGCTGGCTTGCTCCCCATGCAATGATTTATATTGAAGCAGAAAAGGAATTGGGCAACCTGATAACGCCAAGCCATTGGCACCTACACCGTGAAAAAACGGCAGGACAGGTTTGCTACCGCTTATTTGCAAGAGAGGAACCATGAAGGCGCTAATACTTATCGCAAAACTTGCCATTGCCTTTGTTTGGCTGGTACTACTGATTAATATCGTTCACCCATTCCCTGGCGTTGCTGCTATGGCGTTATATATCATGACAGCGTTCTTGTTTATGATGCATGGCTTACAAATGCTGATATTTATTGGTGCATTTGGCGACAAAATTAACATGTCCGGTTGGGAAAAATGGTCCATTTTAATTTTTGGTATCTTCGCCCTACTTGATATCCGCCGTAAGCATATGATGTAACCAAATTAAAGATAATAAAAAAGCGAACCCTAGGGTTCGCTTTTTTTGTTGCATCACCTCATTACCGATAATCAGGGTAATTACATGCGTGCTTTAAAGATCGCTACGATTTCTTCTAGGCTCGCTTTGCGTGGGTTCGTTAAAGAACATGCATCGTTTAGGGCGTTTTGCGCCATGAACGCTAGCTTGTCTTCAGTTACACCTAAATCAGCTAGGCGTTGCTTAGTACCCACTTTTTCAGAGAGTGCATCAATCGCTTCAAGGGCTGCATTTACTGCTTGCTCTTGGGACATTGCTGCTGTGTCGATACCCATTGCTTTAGCAATATCAACAAAACGCTCAGGTACTTGTTTGGCATTAAAGCGTGAAACTTCTGCCAATAGGATCGCGTTACATAGGCCGTGTGCCAGGTCGTAAACACCACCTAATTGGTGCGCCATTGAGTGAACGTAACCTAAAGATGCATTTGAAAATGCCATACCAGCAAGGTACTCGCCGTATTGCATTGCATCACGTGCTTCGCGGTTTTGGCCGTCGTTAACAGCAGTTTCTAGGTTGTTTACAATCAGCTCAATCGCTTTAATGGCAGATGCATCAGTAATGGGTGTTGCAGCTGTTGAAACATAGGCTTCAACGGCGTGTGTTAATGCATCCATACCAGTTGCAGCAGTTAGGAACTTAGGCATTGCGACCATTAGCTCTGAATCGTTTACTGCAATAATCGGCGTGAAGTGCTTATCAACCACTGGGTATTTGGTTTCATCTTCTTGGTTAGTGATGATTGCAAATACGGTCATTTCTGAAGCAGTACCTGCTGTTGTGTTCACGGTTACCAATGGAAGCTGTGGCTTTTTAGAAAGGTGTACACCTTTCGAGTAATCACGAATATGACCACCGTTCGCTGCCACAAGTGCGATACCTTTAGCAGTATCGTGTGAAGAACCACCACCGAATGAAATCACAAAATCAGAATGGCTGCTTGCTAGTAGCGCTAGGCCATCTTCAATGTTTTTCTCAGTTGGGTTAGGTTGCACACCATCGTAAATAGTGTAATCAAGGCCGTGCGCAGTTAGCTCGTCAGTTAGTTTGCTCACTAAACCCACTTCAACTAATACACTGTCTGTCACGATTAGGGCTTTTTTCAGCTCTTTTGAGGCAAGTTCAGCACCTAAAGATTGAATAGCGTTAGGACCCATTAATGTTACAGGTGGCATGTAGAATACATTGCTCATAATGAAGCTCCGTTAATATTTAAGAATTTATGTTGGCTTATCGCATGTGCCATAAGCCGGAATTTTTTACAGAGTGTGAATAGCAAAGTGAGTGTTACCGGCACCGAATCGTTATGGTTGTTGTTGGTGTCGATGCCGACATCTTCTCATTTACTGAAATATAAACAATAGAGTTAAAAGTAAATTACTATTACGTGCGGGTAACAATAGAAATGGGCGTATTGTTTACAGCGCTCAGCGGCTTATTTATCAGCAGCAGACAGTAGCTTTTCAGCAAAAGTAAGTTGTGATGCTGATTGTGTGAATACCACACCTGAGTGTGAACGCTCTGCAGTACCTTGTTTTTGGTAGTGGCCTGCATTCATAGTGCTAGCCGCTGCTTTTTGAAATTGAACATTACCTGTGAACGCACCATCTTTAGCTGAAGCGTTGTAAGACATAGCGATGATAGCGGCTGCGATAGTTGCTTTAATAACTGTTTTCATGAGTAATAAAACCTTGTGTCTTTATGTTTTTGAACGCCTTGTGCGTTTCGATGGATGCATTATCAATAATTACACTAAAAACAACAATACGATAAAATAACAAAAGATTATTACCAAAAAGTAATAATTAAAGAGAATATCGTGAAGTACTTAATAGCGGAATAGGTAAGACGAGGAAATTAGACAGCAAAAAGATGATTCGGAATAACCATCTATCAAGAAGGGATACGCATTAAAGAATGGGGTTAAAGACGGTTGGGTTTTCTTATCATTTGCACGTTGATTTGATACTTACTTTTCACCTAGATTAAGGCTCTTGATCGCGGTCGCATTGGCAATTCCAACACAGTTCAAATTGCCCTTGATTCACTTCACCGCACTGCGAACAATGCCAATCATGGTAATCAGTGCGTTTATAATCACTGACAATCCCTTGTGCGCGTTGCCATTGCCATTGCTCAACCCATACTTTCACTTCAACAACATTCGCTGGAAGCTCTCCCATCGCAGCACCTAACGCCTCACCCGTTAACCGTGCATTCACTCCCTCACTTTCTAATAACCCTTTCACGCTGTGCGCTTCCAAGCTATTACAAGCGCTATAGATACACTGCCATTGCTCTGACATAGATAACTCCTCAAATGACAGGCTATAAAACGAGTACCGAGCCAACAAATAAACCTTGGGCAATAAAGTACGTCGACATAATGATCGCCGTTGCGGCACTGAACTCACCCTTAAAACGATTAACAGCCAAGGTCAGATCTGATAGCACAAATAAAATAGCGCCAACGATGGTAAATAGTGCGGCTTGGCTATGGGACAACAACCAATACTGCCCAGCAGCAAAGGTCATCGCCATAATAATGAGTATATAGAAAGCAACTGGCGTTTGTAGTGGTGCTAGAGAGGGTAACAACAGTAAAAAAACGACAATACCGATGGCAAGACAAAGCGCAAGTAGCCACCAGCTTATTGTTCCTTGCCATTGACTGGCAAATGCGACGGTAAAAGCAATATGAGCAAGAAAAAAGCTCATCAGGCCAGTAAGAAACCGATCTGCTGGTAACATTAAGTAAATATCACCAATGATTGAAAAGCAAAGCCCTATAACAATTGCCCAGTAATAAAAACTAGGGGCACCGCTCCATACACATAGTATTACCATCAACATAACCGTTAACGGTTTACTGACATAGTAAAGCCAGCGTGGTCCTCGATAAGCAGCAGTAATGTGCAATACCGCTAAAAATATAATACATAACCACATAATCAGACATTCACTACGCTGTTAAATACACTCTTTGTAAAGGTGAGCAAATATCATGGTGTTTGCCATCTCAATAATCAGAAATGGTGTACAACCACCTTATAACAGCCCTCAATGCACCTTTGATAGATTGTAAAAGCAACCGTTTATCTCTCGTAAAAAGCTATTTTATTAATTTTTTACCACTTTATATCCACCAAAAACATCGCAGCCTCAAGAACACTATAAACCAAATTAAAAAAAACCAATAAGAACATTAAGATAAGAAAAAAAATCATGCTATCACTGTAAGTTTTTACACATATTACCTTGGTGAATAAACCACCAAAAAAAATAAAAACACAATTCAAATAGGCGTTTTGGTAATAAAAACACAAAAAACGACTGATTTAGTTATAAAAAAACAAACATCACCACAGAAAAGTTAGAATAAATAAAAGTACAAAAGACTAGATAACATAAACACTTATTTTGATAACTAAGCAATTCTCACTCACATCGAAAAATAAATAAAAACAATAAAATCAAAAAGATAAAATAAAAACAAACCAGAAAACATAAAAAACACCATAGTAAAAAAACAATAAACTTCTCTTTTTCTGCCATTTAAAAGCTTTATCTTGATTTTAAAATGTTTTTATCTAAGTTTTTCACCAACCTCAATTGCCAAACCAGCTAAAAAAATGTTATTCTTTTTGTCAAGAAAAAAATAACCACTAAAAAAGGATGAAAGAATAATGACACCTTCACAAAAACAAGGACTTATGATGATTGCAGTTGTTGTAGGCCTAATGACATTGCCCGTTCTTTACTAAAAGAATTATCAATTTCAAAAAATAGCGCCTATTGGCGCCATTTTTTTATCTACGTCACAAAATGTTAATATTCGTATTAAATTCCTACAATTTTTGATCTTTAAATAAAAGAAAACCCGACGCATTACTGCACCGGGCTAAATAAGAAAATCTAATATTTAACGCTTACAACTTAATATGATGCCAATTCACGCTATAAAACCATATTGCCGCAAGTGTAAAGCCACACAATAATGTAATAGCCACTCCCCATACCAAGCGACTACTTCGCGGGGCTAGCTCTTTTTCACACCAATTACATAACTTGATAAATTCATCACTCGAATCAACTAATGTATCTGATGAAGTGAAGTGTTTATTTAATTCAGCAATCTTATCCAGCTTAATTAGCACATCATGTGGTAGGCGATCTTCACAACTGATAATTAATTGCTGAAGCTCAGAACCTTTCGCGTGATAATGCTGACGTAATAAATCTTCAATACGGCGAGAACGATCAATCACTTGCTCAATATCAATCATGAGCCCACTCCTTGTTGATGCTATATCTTTACCTTACAACTAAAGTGCCAATATGCAATATAACTAACATAAAATTTGCTTCATTTTGTCACGTATAGATCACGCTTTTCTATCCATTGATTAGTGATATTTCACTGATTGTGAATAATAGCCATGAAACTGTCTTTCATCGTTCAAGGAGTTAGTGTTATGCCAACAGGGATCATCGTGGCAATTTGCATTCTATTTATCTTCTCATTTGGCTATTTTATTTTTAGCTATCGTCGACATACGCTGGGGCTTGGCGCGCCAGAGAAAAAACTCGACGTAATGATCCTCGATAAACAGAGCAATAAAATCATCGGTGCTCAAGCGGGCGAAGAAGATGAAGAATATTGGATTTATGTTGAGCCGATATCAGGAGGACCAAAGCGTGAATTTATGGTGGGCATCCACTATTACCATGCTTTAAACCCAGGAGATAAAGGCACTATGACCTATCGTGGACAGCAGTTTATTCACTTTGCCTTACAGCGTGATTAACGCTATTTAAACCGCCAATAGGACGCAATAAAAAAGCCTGACGTTGTCAGGCTTTTTTATTTTATGGTACTAACCAAGCAGTTTTCGGACTACGGCTTAATAACCAACTAGCTCCTAACGCTAGCCCCCCCGCTATCACTGTCCAAACAGGGATAGCAATCAGAGGGTTCGCAAAATACCAATCATAATTTCGCAATGGCCATAAGAAAATAGGATGGAGCAAATACACGCCTAAACTATAGCGGCTCAGCATTGCTAATCGAGAACGCGCACTCTCACTAAATTTATCAAACATGTAACGACACAAAACAAAGACACCTGCGGCCGCTATTGCTGTATTCAGGGTTTTGTATGATAACCAGCGACCAATTTTATATTCGCCAGCCACTAAACTATGGCTCACCACCATATAATCTGTCACCAACAAGGCCACAATTGCTAAAGGAATAAGCCACTTCATCGCAGGCCAATGATATTTGTACAGACAGTAGCCTAAGACTAAATAGCCACTGTATAGCAGGTAAGTTTCACTCCATAGGCCATCAATGTGATACAAATACGATCCTGTGATCACCAGCCATACCATCACCACCCCTTTTACTTGTCCAGGCTCCATACGTTGTACCGCCCATTGATAAAAAGGGACTATGACATACAAAGGAATAAAGTAGTAAAAGAAACCTAGGTGGTAGTAAGTTTCATGAAAAGGCATGTCTGTCAGTAGCTTCCAACTGGTCGAAAAGTCTGTACCTGAGGCAGAAAACGCCGAGAAGAAAGCGTAGAAAGCAGACCAAACAACAAATGGGATCAACACTTTACCGACACGACGCTTGAAATAATAGCGCCCTTCAAATGGGCGTTCATCACTGAGCATTAATGCCCCTGTGATCATAATGAATACAGGTACAGCCCAACGACTAAAACTGTTAAAAGTAATCGCGGTGATCCATTCCCAGTTAGGTATTTGCCCTAATTGTTCTCGATACGGCCCTAAAACATGGATCACGACTACCGCAATGGCCGCAACCACCCGCAGAAGATCAAAATACCCAACCTTTTCTCTCATCACCTATCCCTCTGCTACAAAAAAGAGATGTTATTAATATCACTGATACCAATAACATCTCTTTAAATATAACAGGGGATCAATAACATGTATTGAATAAGCGCGTCTTTATTCACATTACTCACGACACGCTGACATTCCTTCCTTCAACACCAACGCATTATGGTTGTTGGCGCGTTGCAGCAAGCACAATTTCACGAATACATAAATTCTGCGGTTGGTTGTAAGCGTAGCTAATCGCATTCGCAATATCTTGTGGTGCAATCACCCCACCCATACCTTCTTTCCACTCTTCATAGCCTGCTTTAATCGCGTCACTACTGGTATGGCTCAATAATTCTGTTTCAACAGCACCTGGTGCAATGGTAATAAAGCGAACATTATCGTCAGCGACTTCTTCACGGATATTTTCAGTGATCGCGTGAACCGCAAATTTAGTTCCGCAATACGCCGCATGATTAGGGAAGGTTTTACGTCCTGCAATAGAGCTAATGTTGATCACTGTACCGTGTTTACGTGCTTTCATGCCTGCCAATACAACGTGAATACCGTTTAGCATACCCATCACATTAACATTAAACATCGTCTGCCATTCTGCTGGATCTTGTTCATCAGCTAAACCAAGTAACATCATGCCAGCATTGTTAATTAAACAATCAACAGGACCAAACTTTTCTTCCGCTTCAGTAACGGCCGCTTGGATGGCTTGCGCATCAGTCACATCGACTGCTCGACATAGTGTATTAGGTAGGTTCATTGCTTCCATACGATCTACACGACGCGCAAGTAATAATAATGGATAACCTTCTGCAGACAATTGACGCGCTGTTGCTTCACCAATACCCGAACTTGCACCCGTAATAACAACTAAAGATTTAGACATAAGACTTTCCTACTCTGGTAATTCGAAAAATATTCAACAGGCCGACATGTTGTTGATGCATTCACTATAGGTCGGATTGAGAGAAGTGAAAAATATCAATTTCTTAGGTTTATCATCAAAAAAAATTATGGATAAGAGATTTTTTTATTCGCTTTTCTTATCTAACTGAAACTTTTTATGCAACAAGAAACACAACAATAAAAGCAGTTTAAAATTCTACCTAAAGACAAATTTTAAAGTCTTATTCATTACCTATTTACAATTAGAAACAATTTAACATTGATTTTACAACATTTTGCGAGATAACATCTCATTCACAAAAGCAGTACCCATTGATGGGATTAAAACTATATTGGAGGTAGTGATGCATTCATCAGCTTCACAACAACAACCACATCCTAAGAAAACACTTTTTACCCGTTTTCTTGATACCGTCGAATGGTTAGGTAACTTATTACCTCACCCAATCACACTCTTCGCTATCTTCTGTGTCGCGATTTTAGTTGCCTCTGGCATCGCAGGCTATTTCGGTGTTTCTGTTGCCGATCCTCGACCAGAAGGCGCACCAGGTCGTGCTGCAGACGGCATGATCCACGTGGTCAGCCTATTAAATGCTGAAGGCTTGCAACTTATCGTGGCAAACCTGGTGAAAAACTTCACTGGCTTTGCACCACTAGGTACCGTACTGGTTGCCATGTTAGGTGTCGCGATTGCTGAACACTCAGGCCTACTTTCTTCGGCGATGCGTGGTTTAGTGATGGGCGCATCTCGTCGCATGGTAACTCTGGTTGTGGTATTTGCCGGTATTATCTCTAACACCGCCTCAGAGCTTGGCTACGTGGTACTTATTCCACTTGCGGCAATGCTATTCCACTCGCTAGGTCGTCACCCATTAGCAGGTCTTGCAGCCGCTTTTGCTGGTGTATCTGGTGGCTACAGTGCGAACTTACTACTAGGTACGGTTGATCCCCTGCTATCGGGTATTACCCAGACTGCAGCACAAATGATCGATCCTAATTATACTGTTGGCCCAGAAGTGAACTGGTACTTCATGTTTGCTTCAACCTTTGCTATCACCATCATGGGTGCGTTCGTTACAGAGAAAATCGTTGAGCCGAAACTAGGCAAATACGATGCCTCTGAAGCCAGTGATGATTTAAGCCAAGATAAAATGGGCAAACTGACTGCGCTTGAGAAGAGAGGTTTGAAAGCAGCGGGTCTTGCAGCGCTAGCTGTTGCAGCACTACTCGCACTGACAATTGTGCCTGCTGACGGTATTTTACGTAACCCACAAACAGGTTTAGTGGCAGGCTCTCCGTTCCTTAAAGGTATCGTGGCATTTATCTTCGTGTTCTTCGCCATCCCGGGTTTTGTCTACGGTAAAGTAGTAGGCACAATGAAGAACGACCGTGATGTGATCAACGCGATGTCTGTGTCAATGTCATCAATGGGTATGTACATTGTACTGGTGTTCTTCGCAGCTCAATTCGTGGCGTTCTTTAAGTGGACTAACTTCGGTCAAGTGTTCGCGGTTGGTGGTGCAGATTTCCTACAGTCTATTGGTCTAACAGGCCCAGCGCTGTTCTTCGCCTTCATCCTAATGTGTGGTTTTATCAACCTCATGATTGGTTCGGCATCAGCGCAGTGGGCGGTAACCGCACCTATCTTTATTCCAATGTTAATGCTGGTAGGTTATGCGCCTGAAACCATTCAAGCGGCATACCGTATCGGTGATTCTGTTACCAACATCATCACCCCTATGATGAGCTACTTCGGTATGATCCTAGCAGTAGCCACTCGTTACCAGAAGAACCTTGGTTTAGGTACGCTAATAGCAACCATGCTGCCTTATTCGATTGTATTCGTGATTGGCTGGAGCATCATGTTCTATGTTTGGGTGTTCGTACTGGGTATCCCAGTCGGCCCAGGTGCGAATACTTACTACAACATCGCAGGTTAACCTGTAATCCTCCTTTAGCCGGGCACCATGTCCGGCTTTTTTGTGCCTGTTTTCCCGCTTATTCGATTCCTATGATAATCTGCTCACTTAGCATCATATGCAGGTAACTTACGATGGATTTACGACTACTACGCTTTTTCATTGCAGTTTATGAAGAAAAAAACATCACCCTTGCCGCAGAGCGCTGCTTTGTTTCTCAACCGTCGATCTCTAACGGTATTAAGCAACTAGAGCAAGAGCTGAATACTGTACTGTTTTTACGTCATAAAAAAGGGGTTGATGTCACCGATGAAGCTCACTACTTATATCCGTTAGCGATCCGTTTGCTTAATGATGTAAATACCCTACCGCAACTGTTCCAACAACGCACCGAGCGATTACCACTGACCTTGGCAAATTTTCCTGATTTAAGCCAAAGCCAACTGGCGAAAGTCTTTGCAACTTTACACCACAACATTGCCAATTTATCACTCGAACTGGTTGATCACGAAAAACCTGCCGATGCGCGCTTAACTCTTGATATGTTCAAAGCAGAAGATGAGATCTTTTTGCCGCTATGGGATGAAGATTACGTCCTCTGCATGTTGCCTGATCACCCGTTGGCAAACTTGCCGTCGGTCTCGCCTGAGCAATTGCACCAACATGATTTTATTGAGTGCCCGCCTTGCGAAGCCCATCAGCAGACTATTAGCTTACTCGCCTGTGATGGCCTATCCGTTAATCTCGTTGCAAAAGCTGAGCATAAAACTCAAGTCATGCACTTGGTTCAAGCTGGGCTTGGCATTTCGTTTCTCCCTACAGGGGTACTGGAAAGTGCCAATCAATTGGTGGCAGTACCGTTAGAAGGACCACGGATGTTCCGCCGTTTAGGGCTGTGCTATCCCGCCAGTAAAACCTTAAACCCGGCCCTTTCTGAGTGTATTAAGGTACTGAGCCAAAGCGTGACCGCAACACAGGCAGAAAAAGGTTAAGTTTTTCCTATCACCCCTTGCTATGGTGAAAACTGCCACGGTGATCTAATCTCAGCGTAAATAGTCATCACTCTCTTTAGAAAGCCACTCGATGTTTACCGAATCACATCGGGTGGCTTTCGCTTATCTAGCCAATAAAGATAGCTAAAACCTATTGGTACAATAGAACCTAACAGTTATATCTATCATGAGGTTCGCCCTATAATGAATACATCTTCTGAGAGGTCAGCACCTTTTAGCTAATTTATCGAATAAGTGAGGAAAGTAGCATGACTAGCGAAATGAATTTAATCGGTCTCAATACCCAAAAAGCGCAAGCTCTGGCTACAGACCTCAATAAATTATTAGCTGATTACCAAGTGTTATACATGAATACCCGTGGCTATCACTGGAACATTAAAGGACAAGAGTTTTTTGAACTTCATGTGAAGTTTGAAGAGATCTACACCGATCTTCAGCTAAAAATCGATGAACTTGCAGAGCGGATTTTAACCCTTGGTCATACGCCAGATCATAGCTTCAGCAGTTACCTCACCGTGAGTGATATCAAAGAACATCGCAATGCAACACAAGGTAAAGACTGTGTTGAAGGCTTAGTAAATGGTTTTAGTGTCTTACTACGTTTAGAACGTCAAATTTTAGCGCAAGCAGGTGATGCGGGTGATGAAGGTACGGCAGCATTGATGGGTGATTACATCCGTGAACAAGAAAAACTGCTATGGATGTTAAATGCATACCGCCAATAGAAAATAGATAAACAAGCAGATATGAATTTAGTTAGGCCATATTATATGTGCTGTATCAACGGCGCGGCCCGCTTTGGCTCTCCAACTGCAATATTATGATTCCCATTCGGGGGCGAGACTACATAGCCCCCATTTTTTCATCGTTTTAAATTCACCGCGGTACATTTATCTGCCCACTCAACCGCAGCTAAATAACTTTCATGCACCACTTTTTCTTTTATCCCCAACACCTGACAACAAATCTGTACCCGTGTCCAATCTGCAGTACTAAACGCATCAACCACATCCAACACTAAGCCCAATCGCCCATTACGTTGTAAAAGTGCGGATTTAATTTCAGGTTGAAGCTGGATCATATCCAGTAAGCTCTCTAATGAATTATCAAGCAAGGCATCCAATAACGAGAACATCCCGGCTAAAAAAGCTTGTTCTGAGCGCAGCACAATGCCGCCTTTTGTCACCAGTAACTCACACATTTTGGCGCGTAATAACGATAAAGCATAAAGCTCTTTCGGCTTATCAAGCGCAGCATGTGCGGTCGCCACCACACCAATAAATAAGCGTAAGTTATCTTCACCTAAATACACTAAAGCTTGGCGAAATGAGCTGATCGGTGAGCGTAAACGCTTGGTCACGGTATTGACGTAACGGAGTAATAAATAGGACAGAGAGACATCACTGCTAATAATGGTTTCGATACGCGAAAAATCGACCGGATCATGGGAGATTTCATGCAGTAGCTGTACCGTTGTAAGCTCTGATGGTGCCACTTTACGGCTTTTTAGCATTTCAGGTTTACTGAAAAAATAACCTTGGAATAAATGAAATCCCGCAGCTAATGCTTGCGAATAGTCATCATAGGTTTCGACTTTTTCCGCTAAAAACTTGGCTTTTAGGTGCTGGTTATCTTTGACATATTGGCAGGCTTGATCGAGACCTAGCGCCAGTAAATCTAACTTAATGACGGATATATACGGCAGGAAACGCTGCCATTCAGGATGACAATCAAAATCATCAAGCGCAAAGAGATAGCCTTTTTGGTGGAGATGTTTAACTGCCTGTAAAAGCTCATCACTTGGACGACAACTTTCAAGAATTTCAATAATAACTTTATCTTTAGGCAGTAATAATGGCATCAATTCAATCAAACAATGCTCAGGAAAATTAATAAAATTTCGCTGACCTTTGTATGAGCGGTTGTCACCAATCGCCATGTAATTTTCCATAACTAAGCGACATGTCGCTTCACTCGCATCGATATTCGGAAAAGCATTACTTTCTCCGTCACGAAATAATAATTCATAGCCAATCGTTTGTTGCTTACGATTAAAAATTGGCTGACGAGCAACATAGGAATACATCAAACCTTTCCTTTATCTATCATCAAAATTTACGCGCGAGCCAAAGCAAGTAAAGCACCACATCCGATAAACATAGATCCGAATAAACGGTTTAAACGAGACATCACCGTTGTTGAACGGATATAGCGGGTAAAGCGTGACGCTAACAGTACATAAAATAACATTACACAACCATCGACGACTAATGTCGTGATACCAAGTACCAATAACTGCGGTAATTGAGGTTCTACTGGATTGATAAACTGAGGGAATAACGCAACTAAGAACACAATCGTTTTGGGATTGGTTAAATTGACAAACACTGCTCGTTTAAACAATGTGGTAGCCGATATGGAGCTATCACGCTCATCTAAGGCTAATGCTGACTTCTCGCGCCATTTTTGGATCCCGAGCCACACTAAATACACCGCGCCTAGCCATTTAATAATGGTAAAAGCCAACTCAGAGCCAGCGACTATCGTTCCTAGCCCTACGCCAACAAGAATGATGTGTGCAGCCATACCACACTGCAAGCCGATAATAGAGGCTAATGACTTACGCCAGCCATAAACCATCCCATTACTGATTGAATTTACGGTCCCAGAGCCAGGTGCAAAACTAAAGATAACTGCAGCGAGAAAATATGCTAACCAAACATCAATACTCATGTGATCTCAATGAAATTTTTATGACATTTATAAAATGCGTTTATAACCTGAATAGAACAAATAAAGCAATATGGATACACTTATTCTGTCTTAGATAAATAAGGTATACTGTACTAAGTATGCCATTTTTGACTAATCCACAGTAATCGCCACGCCATAATTTGCTGTGATGATTTTTAAACAGATAAATTTCGGACGCGCTTTAATGACTTGTCAACCTTCGACTTTTCTCCCTTTTTCTCAAGAAGAACATTTCACAGACACAATGACGAGTGCGGTAAGTGAAATGTGGCAACAACGTCACGAAGGAAAATTCACGGGCGTTAAACAATGTGAATTAGGATGGGTCAGTTTAACCCCAAAGTGCAGTGATAAAGTCATTATCGTGGTTAATGGACGAGTAGAAACCTATTGGAAATACCAAGAGCTGTTCTATGATTTAGTCAAACAAGGCTACCATGTTTATTCCTTCGACCATCGTGGTCAGGGCGTGTCAGAACGCTTAGTGGACGATCATGAATTGGGGTATGTCGAAGACTTTGATGACTACGTTGAAGACCTGCATCTTTTTATGCAAAACATCGTCAAACCACAAGGTTATAAACAGCACTTCATCCTTGGTCATTCAATGGGAGGGGCAATCACCAGTTTAGCACTTGCTCGTTATCCCACTCTTTTTGATCGCGCCGTACTAAGTGCGCCAATGCATGGCATCTATGTTAAACCTCACTTAAAGCCCTTTGCCGAAGCCTTGATTGGCATCACCGAATTATTTCGTCGTCAACCTCACTATGCTATTGGTCAAAAGCCCTATTATGCAAAACCGTTCAATGGCAACTTGCTTACCCACAGCCAAACACGTTACCAATGGTTTCGCGAGCTTTATGATGTCCGCCCTGAATTACGCATTGGTGGCGCAAGTAATCACTGGGTATGGGAAAGTATTAAAGCAGCACGTCGAGCGATTCAACAAGCCAATACCATCACTATCCCTGTTCTTTTACTTCAAGGCAGTGAAGATAAAATTGTTGATAACGCCTGTCAGCAGCAATTTCATCAACAGCTAAACCAAGGCTCTGGACACTGTGATTTTCAGATCATTGAAGGTTCTCGCCATGAGATCTTATTTGAAAGTGATCCGCTCCGTAACCAAGCGATTACCGCACTCTTGGCGCATTTTGCTTAATCTTCACTAACAGACTTTCGTTTTTATCAAGCGAACGAAAAGCGGAAGTCTAATTATCCAACTTTAGCCTCTTTTTTCCTCTTTGACTTGTTCTAGAATTAATCTCTCATTGGCATGCTACATACCATTACCGCCCGTTTTACTATCGAGAGTTCACATGTTTAAAATTGTTGCTTCAGATCTAGATGGCACCTTGCTTACTCCTGAGCATAAGATCGCCCCGTTTACTCAAGATGTCTTACAACGTCTTTATCAACACAATAAGCATTTTGTATTTGCAACAGGTCGCCACCATATAGATGTCGCTGAAATGCGTGAAAAACTGGGTATTCCGGCTTACATGATCACATCAAATGGCGCCAGTGTGCACGATGCCGACGGTAATCTTGTGTTCCAACAAAGTTTAAGCCCTGAAGTGATCCGTGGCGTTATTGCACTCGCAAAGCACGATCCTGATTTACACATTCACTTGTACCAAGGCGACCATTGGCTACTCAATCATGAAAATGAAGCACTGCGTGATTTCCACGATAGCTTTAACTATCAGTTATTTGATGTTGAGAACCCGCCGACAGATAACGTATTAAAAGTTTTCTTCACCCGTGATGATCTTGACCATGAGAAAATGGTGAAGTGGGAGCAAGCCTTTAATCAAGAGTTTAAAGATAAAGCGAATATCGCATTTTCCACACCTTGGTGCTTAGAAGTAATGGATGCGGGTGTCTCTAAAGGCGATGCCTTAGCCGCTGTCGCCAAAGCGCTCGAGCTGACATTAGACGATTGTATTGCTTTTGGTGATGGGATGAATGATGTTGAAATGCTATCAATGGCAGGTAAAGGCTTAATCATGGGCACCTCTCATGACAAAGTGAAACAAGCACTGCCAGATAATGAGGTTATCGGTTCAAGTGCTGATGAAGCGGTAGCGCACTACTTAGAAAAGTATCTCCTTAATCACGCATAACCCCCCCTATAGAAAGGCTGTTAAACACAGCCTTTTTCTTTTCCCCTTGAAAAACAGTTTAGAACTGCCCTGTCATGGTTAAAATTTCCTGCCATTGCGCGTCAGTAACTGGCATCACACTTAAGCGACTGCCTTTTTTTACTAATGGCATCTCAGCCAAGGCTGGATTGGCTTTCATACGCTTTAAGCTAACTAACCGTAAGTGACGTTGGTATTCAATATCAACCATAAACCAGCGAGGATTCTCTGGATCTGATTTCGGATCAAAATACGGGCACTCGGGATCAAACTGGAAGTGATCGGGATACGAGGCTTTCACCACCGTTGCGATCCCAACTACACCGACATCTTTACACGATGAATGATAAATGAAGACTTGATCGCCTAATTTCACCTCGTCACGTAACATATTACGCGCCTGATAATTACGGACGCCTTCCCAAGGTGAAACTTTTTGTGATTTTAGGGTGTCTATAGAAAATGTATCTGGTTCGGTTTTAAATAACCAATAGGCCATATTGTTCTACCATTACTGCCAACTTCCTCATGAATTTGAGCCTACCATAGAGAGAATAAAATGACAGTTTCACGGTTACCCCTCGCCCTTATCTTTACCGCATCTACGCTAACTGGCTGTGCAAGTTGGTTACCAAGTAGCTTTGGTGGCGATGACAGTAATAGTAATTGGGTGGGTGAGTATAAAAGTCAGCCAGAAATGGGATTAACGACTCTACTGAGCCTTAAAAGCGATCACTCTGCAACAACCACATATCAATACACCAATGGCGATCCAAGTCTAAAAGAAAACGGGAATTGGCAAGCGATCAGCGACACTCAGCTGCAAGTAAAGATGACCTCACATCATGGGCTCAATAGCGAACGTATTTATACCTTTGATCCGAGTAAGAAGCAGCTCAGCGCAACAGAAGAAACCGTCAACGGTCAGAAATATCATATCGGCAATAATGGGTTAGTACTGACAAAACAAGACTAAACGCCATTATCACTGTCGTGACTTAAGACATCGATTTATGCCACACTGCAAGGGTATTTGAGGTTAGGAGAAATAACCATGTCATGCCCTCGCTGTGGCTTTCAGCACAATTGTATTTGCAACCTTGAGCCACACCTTCAGTGCCCCGCACACTTTGTGTTATTAACTCACCCTCGAGAGCTTAATAAAGATACCAACACAGGTAAGTTGCTGGTAAACAGTTTGCCTCATTGCCGCGTTGAGGTATGGCAACGTACCGAGCCGCCAGCACACTTGCTCGCGCAACTGCGTGATCCTCACTACCAAGCCTATCTGGTTTTCCCAAGCGATGAACAACATCCCCCTATTGAGCTACCTCAAGCCGATACTGACCAACCCATCCCCCTGTTTATTATTCTTGATGCGACCTGGCAAGAAGCAAAAAAAATGGTACGTAAAAGCCCTTGGCTTAGTGACTTACCGCGTTTAGCTTTAACGCCACAACAGACATCAAACTACGCCTTACGACGTAATCAGCAAGATGGTAATTTATGTACCTGTGAAGTGGGGATAGCGCTACTGACTCAACTTCAATTCACAACAGAAGCAGCACAATTACACCAATACTTCTCGGCATTTATTAACACTTTTCATGCTGATAAAAGTGGACATAAGAGAACGTATTAACAGATTCAATACCTTATATTTACTGTTTTAGTAAAATGAGTTTTCGTGCTTTCTTTTCTTATCGAATAAGCTCAAATTACACCCAATATTTAAACACTGTATTTTTATTGAAGAAACAACATGAAAACAAAGATACTTGTCTTAACCGTGATTTTATCGACGTTAGGTCTCGCAGGCTGTGCAACCAATCCTTATGGTAATGCTTACAATGTTAATGATGCACGCCAGATGCAAGAAGTATATTACGGCACCGTAACTCGTACCCAAGCGGTAACACTAAATGGTAACGGTAATGGTATTGGTACACTTGCTGGCGGTGCTATTGGTGGGATTTTAGGCTCAGGCGTAGGCGGTGGTACCGGCTCGCAAATTGCGGCAATTGGTGGTGCGCTATTAGGCGGTTACCTTGGTAACGAAGCAGGTAACGAAGTCACTAAGCGTAATGGTGTAAACCTAACAATAAAGCTAGATAGTGGTCGTACCGTTTCTATCGTGCAGCAGGTTAACCCTAACGTCATGTTCCACGCTGGTGAGCGCGTTCAAATTAACATCTCTGACGATGGCACTTCTCGCGTCACGCCAGCTTAAGTATTTCTTCTTAAAAAACATCCAAAAAGGCGCTAATTTAGCGCCTTTTTCTTTGATCGTGATAGATATTGCTTCAGCATTTATCATCAATGACTGTAATCATCGGGCATTTAACAAATTAGGCTCATTGTTATGAGCTGTATTGTCGTTGCTTGATAGCAGATCTTAAAATAGCGTTCTAAATGTATGACCAGCCCCTTCCGCTCCCTCTGCGAAATTAACGTACATGACATAATAATGCGTATCTAAAATCTATTATTGTCAGCATACTGTCAGCCCAACCACTCCAACAATGATCACTTAACGTGAGTGTTTTCATATCCATTCGATAATGATATCAAGTATTCGGTGAGGCTAGCGCTTGAACAATACCCCTCTTCGTTGCAGTGGGGTAATCATTTGCTATCGATATAGCATCAACGGTACTCAATAAAGCTGTTTCTTTCCCGCTAATCATCGCTTTGATATTGATGGTTACGAGGTTGGGGTATCGCAACAACAACTAAACTCTCTAAGCTAACAATAACGATGACTAACTCTAAAAGAGTAAAACCGAATTTACGCTTCATTAATCCACCGCCAACACCTAAATTATTTAAAGGCATAATAAATCAATGCGTATTATTGAAAATAATGACGGTCTTTTATTACAAAAAACGATTAAAAATATTATTAATATTCCATTTATTATTAATGAATCCTGAACGTATCATTTAAGTTTTTACTAAACCTCTCAAAGTGACGTCGATTTCTCACTAAAAAAGTACTTTTTACTGTCATTAAATAAAAATTAACCCTGAATAAGAAAAAAATAAACACCATACAAATAGCATCAAACCGCACAAAAAGTGAATAAATATATTTCAATTATTCATTTTTAAAGTCTATCTCACATGATAAATCTCACCTCAAGAAAATCACAACCCATTGTTATAAAGAGCTATTTTTAACAACCCCCTGACAACAACAACGTATGAGTTGACGTTATTCACGATAGTTACTGAACGAATAACGATACTGTTTACCATTATTAACACTAAAAATGGAACGTTTCATTCCGAAATTAACGTTTTTTTTTAAGCAAAACAGTCGCATTATACGCTTCATCGAAAGGACAACGAATTCACTCTCATATATAAGTCTTTATATCCAAGGTTTATATCTGAGTTATTTTTTAGTTAGTTTCCCCCCTACTAAAAAATAAAATAATGACTTTAATGTTATTAATGAATTCGCCATGGATTGGGTCTTATTAAATATAATGATAACTACTTTCTTATTATTGATAGTAGTTATTACCTTCTAATCATAGGTGAATATATGTCATCAGATACTGGCACTAAAAAAATGGGCCTTGTCGGTTTAACTGTACTTGTTGCAGTTAACATGATGGGTTCCGGTATTATTATGCTACCAGCGAGCTTGGCTCAAGTTGGTGCTATTTCAATGTTATCTTGGGTGGTTACAGCATTAGGTGCAATGTGTATTGCTTACACGTTTGCTAAATGTGGTGCTTTTTGTAAACGTTCAGGCGGTATGTCAGCTTACGCAGAAGAAGCACACGGCAAATCATCTTTCTTTATCTCTTCTTACACATACTATGTATGTCTAGTAATTAGTTGTGTAGCAATTGCCGTATCAGCTGTTGGTTACATTAAGCCATTCATGCCTTGGTTAGATACGCCAGTACACACTTTCTTCGGTGTATGTGCGATTCTTATCATTACTATGGTTGCTAACTTTGGTGGTCCTAAGATCACAGGTCAAATCTCAGCATTCACTGTTTGGGGTATTATTCTACCTGTACTTGGTCTATCTGTTATCGGTTGGTGGTGGTTCGATCCACAAACATTCATGAGCGCATGGAACCCACACCATGACACAACAATGCACTCTGTATCTTCAGGTATCGCACTGACTCTATGGGCGTTCCTAGGTATTGAATCTGCTGGTGCTAACTCTGATGCAGTTGAAAATCCAGAGCGTAACGTACCACTAGCAGTACTATTTGGTACAGGTTTCGCTGCTGTTATCTACATTGCGTCTACTGGTGTTATCCAGGGTATTATTCCTAACGCAGAACTAGCAGCATCTACTGCACCATTTGGCTTAGTATTCAGCCACATGTTTAACCCAACAGTAGGTAACATTGTTACACTAGCAGCGGTTATCGCATGTATCGGTTCACTATTAGGTTGGCAGTTCACTAACGCTCAAGTATCTAAAGCAGCGGCAGATGAAGGTCTATTCCCTAAAATCTTTGCTAAGACTAACAAAGCAGGTGCACCAATTGCCGGTATGCTTATCATGCTAGTTGCTGAGTTAATTCTAGCGGTGATGACTATCTCTCCAAACTTGATCAGTCAGTTCAACGCGCTATTGAACCTAGCCGTATTTATTAACATGGTACCTTACATCCTATCTATGACAGGTTTGGAAGTGCTACTTCGCAAAAACATGGTTACACCAAAACAATACCGCCTAGGCGCTGTTGTGGGTACATTAGCTGTTATCTACAGCATCTACGGTGTATACGCTTGTGGTGCGACAGCAGTATTCGGCGGTACCATCTTGACGCTATTCGGTTACATCTTCTACGGTTTCATCGCAGCACGTGATACTAAACCAGAAGTTAAAGCAAACTAATTAAGATTTAATAAATTCGATACTAAAGAAATTTATTAATAACCAGCTAGAAATGAAATGGGAATAAATAATAAATACACTGAAAATTAATATAAACATTAATAAGCAGTATTATTTATTCCCTTCTAAAAGTATTAGGCAAGGCGTTTAATTACTTCATATTAATTATGTCGTGGTAAAACACACCTGCCATCAATCATTCTATTCAGGCGTTATTATGAACAACAATAATAGTACTAATAAAATGCGTGCTCTCGTTATTGAGCACCAAAACATTACTCCAAACAGCTTTGCCGATCGTGCAACTAAATCATTAATCGCTGAATTAGAAAGCCGTACTATCGAAATCGTTACTGCCACTTCTTACGAAGATGCACGTGCGGTTATCATGGCATCTCAAATCGATAGCCTTGTATTGGCTCTTGAAAAAACTGAAGAGCAAATCGTTAACTCTCACGAAGAAGTTGATTTGTTAGCAGCACTACAAGCACGTCAACCTGAAGTGCCAGTATTTCTACTAGCAGAACGCGCTCGTACTTCTATTCTTAACAACCGCCAGTTAATGGAACGTGTTGATGAGTGTTACTCAGTACTAGAAGATACTGCAGATTTCGTTGCTGGCCGTATCGTTGCTGCTATGCGTCGTTACCGCTCACAAGTGCTACCGCCTTTCATGAAAGCGATGATGCACTACAACGACATCCATGAGTACTCATGGTCTGCGCCTGGTCACCAAGGTGGTATCGGTTTTACTAAGACCCCTGCTGGTAACCAATTCTTCGAATTCTTCGGCGAAAATCTATTCCGTACCGATATGGGTATCGAACGTGCAGCACTGGGTTCTCTACTTGACCACAGCGGCGCATTCAAAGATTCAGAAGTTGAAGCCGCTAAAGTATTTGGTGCTCACCAATCTTACTCTGGTATCGTAGGTACTTCTGGTTCAAACCGTACAATCATGCAAGCATGTTTGAAAGATGACGACATCGCTATTTGTGACCGTAACTGTCACAAATCAATCGAGCAAGGTCTGATCTTAACGGGTGCGCGCCCTATCTACATGGTACCTAGCCGTAACTGTTACGGTATTATCGGTCCAATCAGCCAAGTTCAAATGAGCAAAGAAGGCATCGCACTTAAAGCTAAAAATGCGGGCATTCCTTTCAACGCTGATGAGAAAAAAGCGAGCTACGCGGTTGTAACTAACTGTACTTACGACGGTTTATGTTACCACTCTGAAGTGACTGAAGCGCTACTAGGCGAAAGCTCTAGCCGTATTCATATGGATGAAGCATGGTTCGGTTACGCACGTTTTAACCCTATCTACAAGGGTCACTTCGCAATGCGTGGCGATGCTAAAGACCACAAAGGTCCAACAGTATTTGCAACTCACTCAACTCACAAGTTAT
>NZ_PYNU01000031.1:0-32090 GCF_003026075.1 Photobacterium sp. GB-210
TTTGAATTGACTGTGCCAAATAACCGAAGTTATTTGTATTGGTCACTAGTATCATTGATAAATCTTTCGACTTAACTTTTCAACGAGTGCCCACACAGATTGCATGGTCAAATTGTTAAAGAACAATACTAAACTCGGCAACCGCTTACGCCGTTGTCCGTGTCAGTGGGGTCGCATTATAAGAGCAAATATAAAGATGGCAAGAATAAATTAAACAAAAAAAACCAAGTGTTCATAATTCAAACAATACCTCCATTGGTGATTATTTTCACCTCTATTTGTGCATCTTCTCTTACTAAATAACCCTATCTAACCTTAGTGATGAATTGCAAAACACAAGACGTTTAATCACGATGCGATGCAATCTGTCTCAATAGCTGATGATCTTCTTACTTAAGTGCCACTGAAACATGGCACTAAGTTTGAATTCTTTATTAAAAGTCATTCGCGGAGCACTGTGATGAAGACAATAGGTTATGTGATCCCTTGTTTCCCTACTTTATCTGAAACATTCACGGGTGTTGAAATGAGAGCAATGATTGCACTTGGACATCATGTTGTTCCGTTTTCATTTATGAAAGGTCAACACTTTCAACGTGCTGATATTCCATTAATGAAGCAGTGTTGCTACCCCTCAAACCTTCCCTACTATAGTTTTCGCCACATCACCCGTTCCGTAAGAAGCTTACCTTTTATTTACCAACAACATGAGTTCGGAAAACTCGCTCTTATTCGGCAAGGCCTACAATTAGCGCTATGGGCACATAGTTACCAATGCCAGCATCTTCATGCGCATTTTGCTTGGCATAGCTCAGCGATTGCAATCGTTGCAGCAAAAATATTGAATATTCCAGTGTCATTTGTTGGGCATGGCGCTGATATCTACGCTGGGCCTCAAGATTTACAAGCCAAGCTTTCTCATTGTCAGTTTTGCTGCGCTGTGACAAAGGCAATGCATGATCATTTGCAATCACTAACAAAGACACCTGTTCACTATCTACCTTGTGGGATTGAAGAGCAAAACTATCCCACTTTAAATAATGAATGGTCTCCATCTAAGCGCTTTTTATTTATTGGTCGATTGGTTGAAAAAAAAGGGCTTATAACGTTATTGAAAGCCATACAACGACTCAAACACCCGATTGAAATCGATATTGTTGGTGATGGGCCATTAAAATCGGAACTAATATCTTTTTGTAAACGGCATGGACTCATAAACGCTGTTTCTTTTTTAGGCAGTCAAAATGCAGATTGGCTACGATCTCATGCTCAACGTTACCAAGGACTAATCGCTCCTTTTACCATCGCTAATAATGGTGATACTGATACAGGCCCACTAGTTTTAAAAGAAGCCCTTGCATTAGGGATCCCTATTATTACTACTAACCTTGTTGGTTGTACTGAGATCCTTTGCTCTGATATAGGAGTGATGATACAGAAAGATTCACCTACAGAATTAGCAACGGCAATTACAAACCACCAGCTAAAAAGCTATCAGGAATTAAAAACTCAAAGAGAGCTCGGTTATAGGCATGTCATGAAAGCCTTTACTGCAAAAGCTCAAGCGCAACGGCTATCACAGTGGATTGAAGCACTATGAGCACATTAAAAGTTGTTGCGGTTTATGGGATTGGAGTCGTCTTTTGTAAACTAATTGGATTGCTACTTCAACCTTATGTTACAGATCAATTAGGTTTGGAAGAATACGGTAAGCTTGATGTATTATTAGTTTTAACTACATTCTTATCACTGCTCATTAGTTTAGGCATCATTGATGGTCTCTATCGTTTTTATCATGATGCATCAAACCCAACACGGTTATTAGGCCAAGCCTTATGGCAAGTCATGTTATGTGGTGCAATAATTACAAGCCTACTTGTTTTTTTTAATCACGATATTCAAACGCTTTTACCTGGTCCACCGCCACTTTTTTCCTTTAATTGTTTTATTTTTACTATCTACTTTAACTCTCTTAACGCTATCCCTTTAGCAAAGCTAAGGATTGAGAATAATGCTAAACACTTTGTAAGTATTTTACTTATCACGGCATTATTGCAAGCGGCCTTAGCGCTCTTGTTGGTCACTACATGGAAAGTTGATGGTATGGCTTTAGCTGGATTGATCGCACAAGTCGTGTGTAGTGTTTTACTCTATAAACAATGGCCAATACCACGCTTCTCAATGAACCCCGCATTATTAAAATATGGTGCAATTCTAACTATCTCTGGATTATTGGGTTTTATTTCATTAGGTGCTGAGCGTTGGGCTATCGCGCATTATTTAGGAGTGGAAGCGGTATCTCCTTATGCAATTGCAATGCAGTGGGGGGTTGCCGCTAGTTTATTAATAGAACCTTTTGCGTTGTGGTGGTTTCCAAAACGATTTAGCTTTATCAATACAGAGCAACGTAAACAATACTTAGCCAATATTACTATTTTAGCTTGCCAGCTTTGCATACTTATTTCTGCTCTTGTGCTTTTGTTCGGCCCTGTTTTTTTAAGGTTTTGGCTTAATGCTGAGTTTTATTACAGTAGTGTTCTTATCCCATTCATCGCATTGTGGTTAATGCTAAAAGGCTGTTGTACTTTTCTTAATGTCGGCTGCTATTACCACGAACATGGACAAGGAATATTATTGATTAATAGCCTGTCAACGCTATTATCATTACTCGTTTTTATTTATATATTACCCTTATTTGATATTCTCGCATTGATCTATTGTGGAATTGCGATTCAAGCATTGCGCCTTTTTATTTTTTACTTTTATAGTCAATACCATCTCCCTCTGCGATATCCTCTCTCTGATTTGTTTGTCAGTTTTTCACTTATTATACTGATCTGTTTTTGTCAGCAATATCAACTCACTTATTGTCTCATTCTGTTAACTCCTCTTCTTTGCCTTCAAATCTATTGGCCTTGGCGTCACCTTTGTAACTATCGCCATGTATTACAGGTGATCTATGACAAGGGGTAAACAAATTATCATCGCTTTGTTTAGTACGATAAGTTGCTTTATTGTAAGCAATTACACGTTTAAACATTACTTTGCATTTCTTGGAATACTGTCCCTGCCCTTTGTTGTTAAGCGTGCTTTTTTACTCTGTATTTGGTTTATTCTTTTTTCATATTTTCGCTTACATGAAGCAATGCCATTCCTTGAACCCTTTAAAATACCCAAGTTATTAGCACTTGCTTGTTTGGTCGGATTAAGTTGGCAGTTATGGATGAACTATCGTAACTTCAAGTGGCACCCATTGCATACATGGCTACTTTGCTTTGCATTTTGGGTCAGTATTAGCTGTGCTTTTGCTTCTAATAGAGAAGAATCATTTGAAATGTTGTCAGGTAACTTTCTAAAAATCGTTTTAATGGTTTTTGCTATTAGTTTATTACCCACCCATATTTCTCAACTAAAAAGAATTCCTTATTTACTCTTTCTTTGTGGTTTGTTGATTGCCTCTATTACGTTGTATAACAAATATTATGAGATTGGATTAGTCGAAGAAACACGTGTCACGATCGGGCGAGCATTTGGATCAATGCTCGGTGATCCTAATGATCTCTCTTTAGTTCTGTTATTTCCGCTATCATTTACTGCTGTCTATATTTTCCATGGTCACATTTTTGCTCGTCTTATTGCGATGCTTATTAGCATAACTCTCCTAGCAGGTATTGCAGCAACGGAAAGTCGAGGCGGACAACTGGGAATAATTAGCGTGGTATTTATGTCACTGCTTCTTCGCAGTAAAAATATCGTCACACCACTTATCATTACCGCTCTTGGGATCATGGCTTTATTTGTCGCTGCAGGTATTGAAAACAGATTTGTTTCATCGGCTAGTTCAGGCGCCATTGATGAGTCTGCAATGGGGCGTCTTTATGCTTGGGGCGCTGCAATAATGATGGCAGTTGATCATCCATTTACTGGTGTTGGATTAAGTAATTTTTATAATAATTACTATTTTTACTCAGTACATTGGGATGGTAAGAACCATGCTGTTCATAGCTCTTGGTTTGAAATATTAGCTGAGAACGGATTTGTCGGGTTATTCTTATTTGCTACTTTGTTAATAAAAACTTTCCAACTTAGTTACCGCTTACTTAAACGATTAAAAAAAACAACATATCAACCACTTGCTGAAGGGCTATGGCTTGGCATGGTTTCATTTTCTGTCAGTGGTACTTTTCTCACACAAGGAACAACGTGGCCTTTTTATATTTTATTAAGCTTATTAATTGCAACCGATCGATTAACTTGTAATACAAATCAACTCCATAAAAAGGATTTGAGTCATGGATCGTGATATAGAGTTTATTATTTTTGGTGAAGATTGGGGACGACATCCATCTAGCACTCAGCACTTAATATCAATCATTGCTCAGCAATATCCTGTCTATTGGATCAATTCTATTGGTTTAAGGCAACCCCAACTGCAAGCTAAAGATATCAGGCGTATTATCGAAAAGTTCATGGCTTTTATGCGTCGTACAGAAAAAACTGAAACCTCCCCCCAATATTTAAAAAAGATCATCAAACCTCTTGTTTGGCCATTAGCTCGAAATAAAGTGATGAAGTACATCAATAAGAAGCTATTGACGACACAACTCCCCCCAAAAAAACACTATCGTGTTTTATGGATAGCCTTACCGAGTGCGATTGAATATATCGAACTCTGCCAAGCCGATTTAATCATTTATTACTGCGGAGATGATTTTTCAGCACTAACTGGCGTTGATCACGATAAAACAACGCAAGCAGAACAAACATTAAGTATGCAGGCCGACCTTATTTATGTGGCAAACAGACAATTAATGGCACGCTTCCCGAAACACAAGACACATTATTTGCCCCATGGTGTTGATCTTCATTTATTTAAATCAAAACATGAATGCCCACCAGCCATTGATAAAGATAAAAAAAATATTGGCTTTTATGGCAGTTTAAATAATTGGCTTGATTACGATTTATTACAACAACTCGCATTAGCGCGCCCACATCTTCAATTTTATTTGCTTGGGAATAAGGAGTGTCATCAAGTTCAGCAATTGCAAAATGAGAATATCCATCTATTACCTGCGATACCTCATCACCAACTCGCTAGTTATTTACAACATTGGCATATCGCTATTTTACCTTTCATCAATAATCAACAAATTAAAATGTGTAACCCCTTAAAATTAAGAGAATATTTAGCAGCCGGATGTCCTGTCATTAGCAGTAAATATAAAGCCGCAACAGAGTACTCACCTTTAGTGTCAATTGCGACAACTCAGATAGAATGGCTCTCAGAAATTGATCGCATTACACAGTTAACCCCACAACAAGTCGATGAATATAAACAAAAAGCATACCAAAGCGTCCAGCATGATAGTTGGCAACGTCGTATAGAAAAGATCATTCATACTATACAAAAAATACGATGTTCAACGACTGAATAACAAACCCTTACATCAGGCACTCTTTTTGCAGTCTTTCTTATACACACAAGAAAAAGGAATGCGTGATGATAAGAACAATCTATCTAATCATCTTACTAGGGCTGGTTGGGTGTGCCAGTTCCTCACAATCCAATAAGAAATTAGAGCTTTTTTTTAGTTCAGAGCAAGTGACGTTAACCGCAGAGCAACACCGTAAAATCATCCAATTTTTTTCAACCTTCTCATATAACCAAATAACAGCAACAGTAGGCCCAGCTAAGCTCAATAATAAATTTGACGCTTTATTACACAGTCAAAAACGAATGCAAAACATAGAGACGATCGCACAAGAGCATCAAATCCCTTTAACGTTGGAGTATTCTCCTCAAATAACAATCGATACGTTGCTCCTTCGGAGTAACTAAGGTATGCGCCACCTCTTTATAACGCGCTTATATCCATTACTTTATGGATTATGGCTTCATCGTTATTTATTAGTTTTACCCATCATCATTATGCCTTTTCTAATGACAATAGGCGGCTTTCTTAAAACTAAGTATTACTACTCTGAAACCACTATTTTGGTTCAGGAGGCCGCATTGCTTAATCCTTTTTTAGAAGATTTATCTATTTCAATGAATCTAGAGCAGCGAATTAAAGCACTCCAAGTCGTGATCCAAAGCCAATCAACTTTGGCGATCGTAATTGATGAACTCGATCTAGTGCCTGATAAAAACCCGCAAAAAATTAAACACGTCACCGCTCAACTCGAAAAAGGGATCACCCTTGATTTGACAGGTAACGATCTCGTTCAAATGAGTCTTGTATGGCAACAACCCGAACAAATTCCAGAAATATTAAATATTCTTTCTCGCATTTTCTTAGAAAAGCTACGAGCCCCTGGACGAGCATCGATTGATAATTCAGAAGTGTTTTTACAAAAACAATTAACAACAACCCAAAAAGATTTAGAGCTTGCAGAAAGTGAGCTTGCCACCTTTAAAGCAGAAAATGCGGATAACTTACCGCTCCTACAAGGCGTCAATGTTGATACTAGTATTAAATTGTTAAGGAAAATAAACGAATCAGAATTGGCTTTACTCCACGCAACAAGTAAACGTGATAGCATGTATAAAACACTGATAAATACCAACCCTGTTATCGGCAAACTAGAGCAAGAAATTGTAATGGCCGAAGCCGAGCTTGCTATATTACGTGCCAGTTATACCGATCAACATTCATTAATTAAAAATGTACTCCGCCGTTTAGAGCGTTTAAAACAAGAGCGGACTCGGCAAGTTGAGTTACAGCAATCACTTTCCCCAGATCAAATCAACAGTTTATGGCAACGGCTAGTTAATAGCACTCAAGATCCTGAAAACCAAACCCAGCCTATATTGCTCAGCCAATTTGAAACCTTACAGCAAGCAGAGTCTGAAATCGATGCCATTAATCAAGAGCTCGTATTACTCAAAAAACAAGCTGCAAATATCATAGGAAAACGGGTGGAGTTTGCAGAATTAGAAAAAAAACTCACCAGTTTAGAGCGAAACTATAAGGTCAAATCGAACATTTATAACCAACTACTAGAGCGCTATGAAATGGCCAGAGTCACTGGCCACCTTGGGCGTTTTGAAGAACCAGACAAGCTCAAAATAATAGACAAACCCTCAGTACCGAATGCTCCTCAAAATTGGCCATGGTGGATGAACTTTTTGTCCGGCATTCTTTTTGGCGCAGTCATTGCTTTATTTCTTGTAGGCATCTCGATTATTTTTGATACGCGATTATATCAATCCAGCCATATCCGACAGTTAGTATCTTACCCAATCTTGGTGCGCATTCCTTACTTCTCAAAGGAACATGAACATGGTTAGAACACTACAAGTCGTCCAACATTTACGCCCTGGCGGGTTAGAAAAGCTCGTTCTGAATTTGGTGCGTTTTGCCTCATCAAAGCATCGTGTTTATGTTGCTTCATTAGAAGAAACAGCCACATCTGCTATTTCAGCATGGCCTGAGTTAGCAGCATTTAAAAACCAATTAATATTTTTAAATAAACCCTCAGGTATACATCTTCAAACCGCTTATCAATTAAGAAAAATCATTAATAAGCTAAAGATCACCACGGTTCACAGCCACCATTTAGGTCCTTTACTCTATAGTCGACTCGCACTATTAGGGCTAAGCACAACCCATATACATACTGAGCACGACAGTTGGCATCTAGAAGAGCCAAAACAACAAACCCTCACTCGTTGGCTATTAAAAAATAAACATGTTGAACTCGTCGCCGATGCCCCAACAATAGCCAAAGATCTTCATCAACGATTAGGTCGTCCAGCCGATCATATTATTAATAACGGTATCGACTGTCACTTTTACTGTATTGGTGATCAAGCCGACGCTCGTCATGACTTAGCATTGCCTCAGAAACAAATACTCATTGGTTGTGCTGGGCGACTGGTTTCAGAAAAAGGGATTGATACCATGCTTCTCGCCCTATCATCACTTCCAGAGCATTATCATCTTGTTATTGCAGGTGATGGCGAGCAGTTCTCAAACCTCAAACAGCTCGCCTGTCGTTTACAGCTTGAGCATCGTATTCACTGGTTGGGTTATTGTAAAAACATGCGTTCTTTTTATCGCGCTATTGATGTGTTCTGCATGCCGTCACGTCATGAAGGACTCCCCTTAGCTTTGCTTGAAGCACAAGCGTGCGGTAAACCGATTGTGGCATCAAATATTGGTGCGATCCCCGATGTCGCCCATCCAGAAAACAGTGTATTAATATCGCCTAATGATCCTGTCCAATTAGCTCACGCTCTAGATCATGTACTGACACATAAGACTAATGAAACAAAAACAGCGCATTTCATCCAACACGTTGCTGATGTAAGAACGATGACAGCAGCGTATGAAGCCCTCGCGAAGTAAGGAGCTAACCATGATGGTAAGTTGGTTTATTCTTTTAATTCTAACGCTAATTATTATTTATCATCATGTTATCTATAGTGCTGTTATGGTGTGGTATGGACAACATCTAAAACGAAAAACCATTACAGTAGAACCAGATAGTTTTCCAGCCATTGCGATCCTTATTCCGGCTTATAATGAGGAAGCACATATTAACGATAAACTGGCTAATTTATTGATGCTTGATTATCCCGCAGAAAAACTGTTTATCTTCATTTGTTGCGATGGTTGCAATGATGCAACCGCAAAACTTTGTCGCCAATGGGAGAGGCAATTTCAACGGGCTAATATTCATTTTCAGTTGCAAATAAGCACCAGCAATAAAGGAAAGTTAGCGCGCCTAAATCAACTTATCACGATGGCACAACCTTATGCAGAACTGGTTGCATTAAGTGATGTATCAGCGCTTATCTCGATCGATGCCCTTAAACAAGCAACCCATAGTTTTAACGATCCTAAAGTTGGTGCAATCACAGGTAATTACCTTATTTATGATGGCAATACAGGAGAGAAACAATACTGGTCTTGGCAAAATAATATGCGCTTTGCGGAATCACATTTAGGTAGTGTTATTGGTGGCAATGGCGCTTTTTATATTATGCGATCACGCTTATTTCAGCCATTGCCTTACGACACCATCAACGACGATTTCATGTTGCCGATGCAAGTGCTTAAGCAAGGTTATAATGTGATTTATAATGAATGCATAAATAGTATTGAGCTCGATATTAGTAGTAATGAACAAACCCATCAACGAAGACAGCGTATTGGCGCCGGTAACTTACAGCAACTGATCCGCTGTCGTTTTGTATTTAATCTCCACCAGCCAGGGGTAAAATGGTTATTCGCATCTGGTAAAGGTTTAAGAACCTTAATGCCTTTTCTTTTCATCATGTACCTAAGCATAACCTGTTACCTTGCCGTCCATGGCTCACTTCTCGCCATATGGTTAACGGGATTGCAAGTCGTTGGATATGGTCTTGCGGCACTACCTCTATTAGGTGTAAAAAATAAACTGTTAGATAAATTACATTATTTAATAGGTGGTTACCTATCTTCTTTAATTGGAATGCTACGCTATCTCTTTGGGCAATTTAGAGATGGCTGGAAAAAAAAGCCGCCTCTCAATACCTACCAACATTCTTTTACGATTATCCTCAAACGCTTCTTCGATATTCTTCTCAGTTTTATAGGATTATTACTCACACTTCCATTATGGCCCCTGATCGCCTTGCTTATACGGTTAGATTCCAAAGGTGATATTTTTTATCGACAAGTGCGTGTAGGACAAATTAATGATGAACATATCATGTTGTTCTCCATGTTGAAATTTCGCACCATGCAATCTAACGCTGAAGCAAAAAGTGGCGCGGTATGGTCTCAAAAAAATGATCCTCGTATCACTCGAATAGGAGGGTTCTTAAGAGATACGCGATTAGATGAACTGCCTCAATTTATTAATGTGATAAAGGGAGACATGTCATTAATTGGCCCTCGCCCTGAACGCCCTGAACTATGTGGAAATTTGCAAAATGCATTGCCTTTCTACTTAGAACGAACTCGAGGCTTACGCCCAGGTATAACAGGCTTAGCACAAGTAAATCAAGGCTACGACAGCTGTATAGAAGACGTTAAAGCGAAGATCGCATGGGATCATGCTTACGCTATCGCATTAGCATCACCATTACAATGGCTTAGAATGGACTGCTGGATATTGCTCAAAACAGCATACATTATGGTAACGAGACGTGGACAATAGTTGGCACAACCTTTGAATCATATTAGTTAAAATAGAGAATAAGGAATACCTATGTTCGCATCGTCCAGCTCAGTTATCGCACTTGCTCTACAAGATGAATTTGATGCGCAAAGAGCAAGGGAGCTTGAAAGTGAATTTGATGTTCTCAGTCAAACCGAGCGAATGGAACTCGTCATTGATATGACGCAAGTCCAATTTATCGACTCATGTGGTATTGGTGCCATTGTTTTTCTTTATAAACGCTTAAAAAGCCGAGGACGTCGTTTACGTCTACTTAATGTTAACGGTCAACCTAGAGAGTTAATGCAAATGCTCAGGATTGATAAAGTGATCCCACTCATCACATCAGCAGAGTTAACTTAATGAAATCGCCTCTATTGCTGCTTATAGCCTTATTATTACTACTGACAGGTTGTAGTACTTTTTGGCCTGCGCAAGGAGAAATTCCACTTTCACCGCCAAAACAAACCCAACTCCATCAACTCGAACACCATCAGTTTGAGCTCCAATTACTCGCAACACGAGGCGCCAAACATTGTCTTCCTGGTCAATATATCCGATTACAAAACCTTTATTTAAAAGCAAGAGAAGAAGCCCTTAACGGTTTTGATCGTGATGCTGAAATTACTCTTTTAAAATACCAAACCCAGAATGCCGTGATCCAAAAGCAAATGGATTGGTTGGAATATCACACCCTATGCCTTGACCCCAACTATTCTGAAGTAGAACTCAAAGAGCGTTTCTTATTATATATGTCCGTCGATAACCAGTTTGCGTTAAATAAAACAACCTTGTTGCCTGATTATCAAGAATCACTCCGCTATGCCGCTGGAATAATTAAACGTCAAGAGCACTGGCACTTACAACTTATTGGCTATACCGATAGCCAAGGTAATGAACTGAATAACTATGCTCTTGGCTTAGAAAGAGCGAATACAGTTAAAGACTTCTTTGTTGAAAATGGCGTTGATCCTAACCAAATAACGGTGCTTAGTGTTGGAGAAACACAGGCCATTGACGATAACACTCTCACAAAGCAGCTCAATAATAGAAAAGTAGAAGCAAGAGTATTGGTTGAACACCACGCTCAGTCTATTCATCGCGTATTTGATATAAAGGACTGGCATACAATTCGAGATGGCTTATGATCCGTATCTTCTGCCTACTCATTCTCTTTATCTGCTTCCCTTTACGGGCAGACAATACAATCACGCTAACGGCAGGTGATCGCATTTTCCTGTTTGTACCAGGCGAAAAAGCATTCAGTGACGATTTCACGATTGATGATAACGGAAAAATTCAACTCCCAGAAGTCGGTACAATATCGATCGCAGAGCTCACCATCAAAGATGCTGAACAAAAAATAAAACAAAAACTATCATCTATCTATCTTAACCTTGATGACTTTAAGCTTACCTTAAAAGAACAACTCATCCGTATTCATGTACTTGGCTATGTTGAAACTCCAGGAACTGTTTCACTCAAACCTAACAGCAATATTCAATTAGCACTTGCTGCTGTTGGCGGTGCAAGATCAGGCGCGCAGTTAAACAAGTTCTCCATCATACGTAATGGCATATCTCAACGTTTTAATTATAAAAAATATTTAGATACGGGTGATACCTCCAATCTACCTACCTTAACCAATGGCGATACCCTCTTCGTCCCTGTATCTCCACTGCTCGGCAACATTGAAGTTGATTTTGATGCTGCAGCGATTCAAAACACAGGTGATTCAAACAAAAAAAATGGCTTAACATTATTTGGTGAAGTCCGAAACCCAGGAACATTTAGTTATAAGCCAGAAATGAATGTGGTTGATGCCATCATGCGTGCAGATGGTGTAACACGCTATGCCGACGTAACTAAAATTCGAGTGGTTACCGATAATAAACCTTATATATTTGATCTAAAAACCTTCTTAGATACAGGTGATACCCAACATCTTCCTCCTATAAAAGAGGGAACCACAATTTATGCTCCGATTGAAATTGATGACATCAGTACAACGGTAAGAACCGCCTTTGTCATGGGGGAAGTGAAAGCCGCTGGCGCTTACGAAATAGGAAAAAATACAAAATTTATTGATGTGCTAGCCAATGCCGGTGGTCCAACACGTTTCGCAGATACAACTCAGATCAAAATACTCAGTGAAACAGAACCGCCAATAACGATCAATCTCGTTGAGTTTACTAAATCACCACAAGATTATGATATCCCGCTGATGAAAACAGGTGATGTCATTTTTATTCCAGAAAAAACCACCGTAAATGTAAAGTCATGGCTTAAAATTACGGATGATCGCTCTATTAAAATTATAGGGGCAATCAATATCCCAGGGCGCTATGAGTGGAGCCCAGCGATGGATTTCATGGATCTACTCGCTCACGCAGAAGGCCCGACTAAACGTGCAAATTTAACGAATATTCGACTCATCACCGAAGACAAAGATCTTAATAAAGGCCATGACGTCTCTTTCTTTAATTTCCAAAACTTTATCAAAAAAGGCCATCCTAAAAGATTACTTCCTGAGCTTTCTGCAGGAATGACCATTATTATTGATGAATTACCCGATGACCCCAGTGATAATAAAGCCAGTTGGTTACGCCAAGCACCAAAAGATTCTATTTATATCTTTGGCTCAATTGGCGCGCCTGGTCGCTATGCGTTTAATAATGACCAAGGGTTTCTTGATATCCTCTCAGCCGCTGATGGGCCAAGTAATGAAGCTGACTTACAAGAAGTGCTTATTACGCATCGCAATGGTACTCAAAGCCATGTTACTCAGTTAGATCTTTCCGAATACTTTCGAACTGGGGATGAATCAGTCTTACCCAAAGTCGTTCCTGGGGACGTTATTTATATACCAAAAATATCAAAAGCTTCAGATCATCATGCAATTAAGATTATCGGTGCGGTTTATACCCCCGGACGTTTTAATTTCAACGAAAAGCTAACATTTTTAGATCTACTTTCCATGGCTGGAGGACCAAAAAATAAAGCTAACTTATCCAGTATTCGCATTGTAAGACTTCCGAAAAAAGATCAACCCTCGGCTCAAGGGCATCAAGTACTCTTTTTTGATCTTGAGAATTTTATTAAGCAAGGAAGCCCTGAAAGTAAACTCCCCAAGCTCACATACGGCGATACCATTATCGTTGATGAACTCCCGCACAACCCTAGCGACAGTAAATCCAGCTGGCTCCGTCAAGCAGCAAGCGATTCGATCTATATTTTTGGGGCCGTAGGATCTCCTGGTCGGTATGGTTTTAATAAAGAACAAGGGTTTCTCGACATTCTCTCTGCCGCAGACGGACCAATTGGTGATGCAGATATTCAAGAGTTACTCATCACACATCGCAATGGTAAAAAAACAACCGTTTCTCGTATCGATCTTGCGAGGTACTTTGAGACTGGTAATGAAAAACTTCTTCCTACCGTACTCCCCGGCGATGTCATTTATGTACCACAAACAACTCAAGCGAAAGATGATAAAACTGTCATGGTTATTGGTTCAGTAAAAGGTCCGGGGCGATTTAAATGGAATAGAAAACTGACTTTTTTAGAGATTTTTGCTCTTGCTGGCGGCCCATTAGAAAGCGCGAACTTAAGCAGTATTCGCATTATCAAGAAAAACAAAAACGATCCAAATAGTATTATTTATTTTGATTTAGAGAAATTTATCGATCGCGGCGGTAACTTTGCAACACTCCCAACCATAAGGGCGGGAGATACGATAATGGTCGATGAACTCCCACGTGATCCCAGTGATAATAAATCCACATGGATTCGACAAAACGCAGAGGAATCTATTTATGTCTTTGGGGCAGTAAACTCACCTGGGCGATATGCCTTTAATAGTGACTTAGGGTTTTTAGATATTATTTCAGCAGCAGATGGCCCAAATAAAGATGCTAACTTACAGCAAATAAAAATCAGCCATCGTAACGGGACCCATGCCAATGTCACAACACTAAACCTTACTCTGTATTTTGAAACTGGCGATGAAAGTTTATTACCCAAAGTAGTCCCTGGCGATGTTATCTACATTCCGCATCAAGATGGAAATTGGTTAGATAAACCTGCAAATCGTGTTGTAAGACTGATGGGAGAAGTAAAAAAACCAGGGCGTTACTCATTCAACAGCCAGATGTCTTTACTCGATTTACTAGCAGAAGCAGGCGGCCCCACGGATAAAGCCTATATAGATAAAATAATGATCGTCAATAGTTCATGTTGCGGAGATAAAAGCCAAACATTCAGTTTACGGAACTACATAAAATATCCAGCAGAAACACCGATCCCCATGCTTCGTCCAGGAGATACGGTATATGTCCCCAATGAAGATGATTCAACAAGCACACTGTTAAGACAAGGCCTTCAAGACGCATTTAGTTTTGTAACAACCTTGCTTGTAATAGGAGCCGCATTATGAAACCTTGGTTGAGCGAAGAAATGGAACACCTATTCCAACAATTGCACCAGCAACAACTTCGCATAATCTGCGTTGCAAGCTGCAATCAAAAATGCGGAAGTTCAACAATGAGCTATTGGCTAGCTGAACGTTGCTCTGTAAACCAAACAAAAGTGCTATTGATCGATCTTGATCTTTCTGGATCAGGGCAAGGATTCGAGCCAACACCGTGGGAAACCGAAAATAAAGAGCAAAACCTTATTAATAAGCATCCCTTTCTAGATATTTTGCCCCAACCCAAAGATCAATCCACAGTGCTCACATTGCGACAGCCCCATAAACTTCGTTATCTTCTCCAGTATTGGCAACAACATTATCACTATATTATTTGTGATACAGGCAATATCAACACCGCTAACTGGCGAAATTTACCAGCCGTTAATATCGCTAATGCCAGCGATGGCATCCTTTTATGCCTTTCCGCAGCCAAGACGACAGAAAGTAAACTGCTAACAAGTATTACCAAACTAGAAAAAAGTAACTGTAATATCATTGGCCTTATTATTAATGATCAATTTAATCCGACACTCGCACAACGAATGCTAAAAAGTCTCAATACCAAAGCATGGTGGCTCCCTGAAAGGATCAAAGCAAAAATTACCGCAATGCTAAATAACAGCCAACTTCTACAAGGAAAATATCAATGATCAATCAGGTATTATTCAAACAGACTTTTTGCTTAAATTACGAGAACTTAAAAACCATTAGGCACTGGCTAAAATCACAAAGCAATAAGCTCAATTTAAGTTATGAGCTGAGTCAGCATATGATCCTAGTTTGTAATGAATACTGTGTTAATTTACTTGCACATCAACGCTTAACCGCAAGTCACGTTGAATTAAAATATGGCTTACGTAATAATCAAGCTCGATTTGAAATCATTGATAACGGCTCTCATTGGCAAGCAATGAAAGAAAAAATCAGCTCCGCAATATTACCTGAAGAGCCCGCTTGCAATAAATTAGGGCTCGCTCTGATCAATACCTACTTCCCTGACTTTAAATATTTTCTCACCAATCACCAAAATATTATTCAATTTAACCTTCCACAAAAAAAGTCAAAACCGCAACTTCTGATCGTTGATGATAGCCCAAGCCAACTCGCACTATTTGCGACCTTTCTCCGCGATCACTATCAACTCATTCTCTTCAGTAAGCCCATTGAAGCACTCGATTGGCTAGCTCATAGCCAATGCAATATGGTGATAACCGATTTACACATGCCCAATATAAATGGTTTCAGTTTTAGAGATAAAGTGACAGAGTTCAAGCACTGCCAGTCATTACCCTTTATCTTCATCTCAGCAGACAACAAAGACGCCACACTTTTAGAAGCAGCAAGAGCAGGTATTGATGACTATTTAACAAAACCACTCAATAAAGAAAAATTACTCACAATACTGAAACGAGTGTTAAAGCGCCATAGCACGCTAGCGTCTGTTTTTGAAAAACAGCTATTGGCACAGATGACACCTTACCAATCAGAATTTCCATCCAAAATTATGCTTCGAGATATCACAATAGATATTGATCAATACCCGATAAACCAAGGTGATTTTTTATTATATCGAGAACCCAAAAAAGACAAGCCTGCTATGCTCATCCTCGGAGATAATATGGGACATGGTCCATTGGCTAAAGCTAACGGTATTGGCTGGTTTGGCTATATTGCTGGCTTGCTTGATGCAGGTATAGAAAGTCCAAAAGAAATATGCGAGATACTCAACCAACAACTTATTGCTGCACCCAATAATCGTCATTTGATTTGTTTAATGATAATGATCATAGATAATAATAATACTGTGCACATCTACAATGCAGGCATGCCTGCAGCACTTCAACTAAGTCATGATAAGAGCATACATCTAGAAGAAAATATGGGCTTATTAGGGATCAATACCCAATTAACCATAGAACCAAAACGCATTACACTAACCAAAGATGTCAGCCTTCATTGTTACAGCGATGGACTTGCTAACCACCCTATAACTATTAACCAAATTAATCGATTAACACATTATCAAGCGAAAGAAAGGCATATGAAAATTTGGCAAAATCCGCAACGCTCAGCCATAGATGATAAAACGTTAATCAGCATATATAGATAAATTACTGCTTAATTCCATAGGCGTTAGCAAGTATATTCCAGCGTTGTTTTCCACTAAATTTAGTTACAACTTGAATATAGCTATATTTAGAGCATGCCTGCCACTCTTTGTTGGTCATAGAGTCAAAACAGAGGATATACCAAGCTAACTTTGACCAATCAAACTCATCAACAAGCCATCTCGTATCTACAAGCAAAGGCAAATCACCCACTTTTGTGCCTATTACAGGAATACCATATGCCATCGCCTCTAAAGCTGCCATTGGTAGCCCTTCTGCACGTGAAGAGATAAGCAGTAAATCAATTTTATTCCAATGAAGTGACATATCTTCAACGGCGCCATGCCATTTAATATTGGGATAACTGCCCAATAAATTAGACTCTTCACCATCACCAAAAACATGAAATTTAATAGTTGGGCATTGGTTAGAAAGCTGTAGATAGCGGTCAATACCTTTGACATGACATAACCGGCCAACAAAACCGACTTGAAAAGTTGTATGTCGGCGACGTAACACAAAGGGAGGAATAGAATGAATAAAGTTATTTAAGACGTAACACTGAAAAGGTACTTTCGATTTTATCTCGTCACTTACAGCAAAATTCGTTGATAAAAAACTAGTCGAACGATTAAGCCATTCATAAAAAGCTAAACGTCCAATTAAAAACTCACCGGCGTGAAAACTGGTAAGCACTCTACATCTGCGTAGCAGTTTTAAACATCGCGCCCATAATGAAGATTTATATCCATGAGCATGCAGAATATCATGAGACTGAACTAGCAATGAAAAATGGACAAAACTTGCTGAAGTAAAATATTCAATTTGGTTTTTTTCTAATAAAGGGTAAAGCGGGTGATTAGATGCTTTAGAGATAAAAACAACTTTAAACGGAATTTTCTTATCTTTAAGAAGCAATGAAAGCTGTAACACATGGCTTTCAATCCCACCAAAACCTGAACTATCAAGCATCACATAGAGCATAGTAACCACATAATGAATCCATCATTATAAATTACATGCAAAAAAAAAGCCGAGTCTAATGACTCGGCTTCTCTTCTTATTTAACGGCTATTGCTTATTCAGCAGCAGCTTCTTCCTTTGCAGGACGGTCTAATAACTCGATGTAAGCCATAGGAGCTTTATCACCAGTACGGAAACCGCACTTCATGATACGAGTGTAACCACCAGGACGCGCAGCAAAGCGTGGACCTAGTTCGTTAAATAGTTTCGCAACAACTTCGTTGTCACGAGTACGAGCGAATGCAAGACGACGGTTAGCAACACTGTCTGTCTTAGCTAGGGTAATCAAAGGCTCAATTACGCGACGTAGCTCTTTTGCTTTAGGCAAGGTAGTCTTAATTAATTCGTGACGTACCAGAGAGCTAGCCATGTTGCTGAACATCGCTTTACGATGACTGCTGTTGCGGTTGAGTTGACGACCACTCTTACGATGGCGCATGACCTAATCCTTCTAACTAGATATCAGTAAACTATTAATCTTCAGCGATTGAAGCTGGCGGCCAATTTTCTAGGCGCATACCTAGAGATAGACCACGAGATGCCAATACATCTTTGATTTCTGTCAAAGACTTCTTACCAAGGTTTGGCGTTTTAAGAAGCTCAACCTCAGTACGCTGAACAAGATCACCGATGTAGTGGATCGCTTCTGCTTTTAGACAGTTAGCAGAGCGAACAGTTAGTTCAAGATCGTCTACAGGACGCAGTAGGATCGGATCGAACTCCGGCTTCTCTTCTTTCTCTTCAGGAACACGTACATCTCGAAGATCTACGAATGCATCCAATTGTTCAGCAAGAATAGTTGCTGCACGACGGATAGCTTCCTCAGGATCAAGAGTACCATTAGTCTCCATATCGATTACTAGCTTGTCTAAGTCAGTGCGTTGTTCAACGCGAGCTGCTTCAACAGCGTAAGCAATACGGTCCACTGGGCTGTAAGTAGCATCTACTAACAGACGACCAATTGGACGCTCATCTTCTTCAGTGTGAATACGAGCTGATGCTGGTACGTAGCCGCGACCACGCTCTACCTTGATGCGCATGCTTAATTCAGCATTGTCATCAGTAATATGGCAGATTACGTGCTCTGGATTCGCAATCTCAACATCACCATCATGGGTGATGTCACCTGCAACAACAGGGCCTGCACCAGATTTGTTCAGAGTAAGAATAACTTCATCTTTACCCTCAACCTTAACGGCTAGACCTTTAAGGTTTAGAAGAATTTCAAGGATATCCTCCTGAACGCCTTCTTTGGTGCTGTACTCATGTAACACACCGTCGATTTCAACTTCTGTTACAGCACAACCTGGCATAGAAGATAATAAAATACGACGAAGAGCGTTTCCTAAAGTGTGGCCAAAACCACGCTCTAATGGCTCTAGAGTTACTTTTGCGTGTGTCGTGCTAACTTGTTCGATGTCAACAAGACGCGGCTTAAGAAATTCTGTTACAGAACCCTGCATTGTGTCCTCTCTTAACTGTAGCCTTACTTAGAGTAAAGCTCGACGATCAGGTGTTCATTGATGTCGGCAGACAAATCAGAACGTTCTGGAAGACGCTTAAACGTACCTTCCATCTTGCTGCTGTCTACTTCGACCCAAGTCGGTAGTTCACGCTGTGTAGCAACTTCTAGAGCTGCTTTAATGCGTGCTTGGTTCTTAGCTTTCTCACGAATGCTAACAACGTCGTTTGCCGCTACCTTGAAAGAAGGAACGTTTACGACTTGACCGTTAACTAGGATCGCTTTGTGGCTTACCAGCTGACGTGCTTCTGCGCGAGTTGCGCCAAAGCCCATGCGGTAAACTACGTTATCTAGACGACCTTCAAGAAGCTGAAGCAGGTTTTCACCTGTGTTACCCTTGATGCGGGCAGCTGTCTTGTAGTAGTTACGGAATTGTTTTTCTAGTACGCCATATGTACGACGAACTTTCTGCTTCTCACGAAGCTGAACGCCGTAATCAGATAGACGACCACGACGAGCACCATGTTGGCCCGGCGCGTTATCAATCTTACACTTGGTATCAATCGCACGTACACCAGACTTAAGGAATAAGTCAGTGCCTTCGCGACGGCTAAGCTTTAGCTTAGGACCCAAATATCTTGCCATTTTTCTTTCTCCAATTTCCTAGAAACGAAACGTTATACGCGACGTTTCTTAGGTGGACGACAACCGTTATGAGGGATCGGAGTCGCATCAACAATGTTAGTGATACGGAAACCCGCTGCGTTTAAAGCACGGATTGTAGACTCACGACCAGGACCAGGGCCCTTAACCATAACTTCTAGGTTCTTAACGCCATATTCTTTGGCCATTTCACCACAACGCTCAGCAGCAACCTGTGCAGCGAACGGAGTAGATTTACGAGAACCACGGAAACCTGAACCACCTGCAGTAGCCCAAGATAGAGCGTTACCTTGACGGTCAGTAATGGTTACGATTGTGTTATTGAAAGAAGCATGGATGTGCGCAACGCCATCAGCTACTTGCTTGCGTACGCGCTTACGAGCGCGAGTTGGTTGTTTTGCCATTGTACTCTACCTTATCCGACTATTTTTTGATCGGCTTGCGCGGACCCTTACGGGTACGAGCGTTGGTTTTAGTACGCTGTCCACGTAGAGGTAGACTGCGACGGTGACGAAGACCACGGTAACAACCAAGATCCATTAGGCGCTTGATGTTCATGGAAATTTCACGACGAAGATCACCTTCTACAGTGTACTTAGCTACACCATCACGCAGTAGATCGATCTGCTCTTCAGTTAGTTCACTGATCTTAACATCTTCAGCAATACCCGTTTCAGCTAAAATAGCTTGAGAACGTGTTTTACCAATGCCGTAGATCGCAGTTAATGCGATAACAGCATGCTTTTGATCAGGAATGTTAATGCCTGCAATACGGGCCACTATTCACTCCTAGTACTTTACAAGAATAACCGCTGCAGAGCCCGTTGAGGATACGCAGCGGTGGTACAATTCTTTTGCACATAACAAAATATGGTTGGCTAATGTAGCCAACCTATCTTCAATTTGCAAGAAATATTTCTGCTAATTAGCCTTGGCGTTGTTTATGCTTTGGCTCACTGCAAATTACACGCACAACACCGTTGCGCTTGATAACTTTACAGTTACGGCAGATTTTCTTAACGGAAGCACGAACTTTCATTGCTAAACTCCGTAAATATGGATAACTAAACTTAGCGACCGTAGCCTTTCAGATTAGCCTTTTTCAAAACTGACTCATATTGTTGAGACATCAAATGTGTCTGAACTTGAGCCATGAAATCCATAATAACAACAACTACGATTAGTAGGGAAGTACCACCAAAATAGAAGCGTACATTCCATGCTATCATCATGAACTCGGGGATCAGACAGATAAAGGTAATATATAACGCACCAGCAAGAGTCAAACGCGTCATCACTTTATCTATATATTTTGCGGTCTGTTCACCCGGGCGTATACCAGGTATAAATGCACCAGACTTCTTCAAATTATCAGCTGTCTCGCGTGGGTTAAATACCAACGCGGTGTAGAAGAAACAGAAGAATATAATCGCAGCAGCATAAAGCATTACATATAAAGGCTGTCCAGGGCTTAAAGCAAGTGAAATATCACTTAACCAACCTAGACCTTCACTTTGACCAAACCACTGAGCCAGTGTGCCTGGGAAAAGAATAATACTTGATGCAAAAATTGCTGGTATAACACCTGCCATGTTGATTTTCAACGGCAAGTGTGTGCTCTGCGCAGCAAAGACACGACGGCCTTGTTGACGCTTGGCGTAGTTAACGACGATACGACGCTGACCACGTTCCATGAACACTACAAAGTAAATAACAGCAAAAGATATAACTGCAATTAACAGTAGAAGAAGTACGTGCAATTCGCCTTGACGCGCTTGCTCTACGGTCTGTCCAATCGCTGGCGGTAAACCAGCAACGATACCAGTGAAAATAATCAACGATATACCGTTACCAATACCACGCTCGGTAATTTGTTCACCTAACCACATTAAAAACATGGTGCCGGTAACCAAACTAACCACTGCAACAAAATAGAAACTAGGGCCTGGATTATGTACAAGCCCTGGAATCATACTCGGTAACCCCGTTGCAATACCAATTGCTTGGAAGGTTGCCAAGACAAGCGTACCGTATCGGGTGTACTGACTTATCTTACGACGGCCAGCCTCACCTTCTTTCTTCAACTCAGCTAATGCTGGATGAACTACAGTTAGCAACTGGACAATAATAGACGCAGAAATATACGGCATTATTCCCAGAGCTAAAATAGAAGCACGCGAGAGTGCACCACCAGAGAACATGTTAAACATCTCAATGATGGTACCCTTTTGCTGTTCGAACAGACTGGCAAGTACAGCAGCGTCAATACCAGGAATAGGTACAAAAGAACCTGCTCGGAATATTAAGATCGCACCTAATACGAATAATAGGCGTGACTTAAGCTCTGCTAGGCCACCTTGTGCACTACGAAAATCTTGTCCTGGTTGTTTAGCCATCTGTACCTCATCCTCGAGTTAATTATTCCTCGATTTTACCGCCGGCAGCTTCGATAGCAGCTTGAGCGCCTTTAGTAACGCGTAGGCCTTTCACTGTTACTGAACGAGCGATTTCACCAGAAAGTACAACTTTCACGAACTTAATGTCCTTAGTGATAACATTCGCAGCTTTTAGTGTTTCAAGGCTTACAACATCACCTTCAACTTTCGCTAGCTCAGCTAGACGAACTTCAGCTGTTACAAGGCTCTTACGAGACGTAAAACCGAATTTTGGTAGACGCTGTTTCAAAGGCATTTGACCGCCTTCGAAGCCTGGACGTACAGAACCACCTGAACGTGATTTCTGACCCTTGTGACCACGGCCACAAGTTTTGCCCAGACCTGAACCGATACCACGGCCTACGCGCTTCGCAGAAGGCTTAGAACCAGCAGCCGGTGATAGAGTATTCAAACGCATACTGATTACTCCTCAACTTTAACCATGTAGTAAACCTTGTTGATCATGCCGCGTACGCAAGCAGTATCTTCAAGTTCTACAGTATGGTTGATGCGACGAAGGCCTAGGCCACGCAAAGTAGCTTTATGCTTCGGTAAACGACCGATAGAGCTCTTTGTTTGGGTTACTTTAATAGTTTTAGCCATGTCGATTACTCCAGAATTTCTTTAACAGAAAGACCACGCTTAGCAGCGATCATTTCTGGAGAGTTCATTCCACTAAGACCATCAATTGTTGCGCGAACAACGTTGATTGGGTTAGTAGAACCGTATGCTTTAGCTAGTACGTTACGGATACCCGCAACTTCTAGCACTGCACGCATTGCACCACCTGCGATGATACCTGTACCTTCTGATGCTGGCTGCATGTACACTTGAGAACCAGTGTGACGGCCTTTAACAGCGTGGTGAAGAGTACCTTCGTTGATTGCAATTGTAACCATGTTACGACGTGCTTTTTCCATCGCTTTCTGGATTGCAGCAGGCACTTCACGTGCTTTACCGTAACCAAAACCGATGCGACCGTTACCGTCACCAACTACTGTTAGTGCAGTAAAGCTGAAAATACGACCACCTTTAACCGTTTTTGAAACACGGTTAACAGCGATCAGCTTTTCATTCAAATCTGATTGTGTCTTTTCGTTAGCCATCTTCCGCCTACCTTAGAATTTCAGACCAGCTTCACGAGCAGCTTCTGCTAGTGCAGCGATACGGCCGTGGTATTGGAAACCAGAACGATCGAATGCAACGTTAGAGATGCCTTTTTCAATCGCGCGCTCAGCAATAGCTTTACCTACAGCTGTAGCAGCGTCTTTGTTTCCGGTACTCTTAACTTGCTCACGGATCGCTTTTTCTACGGTAGAAGCGGCTGCGATAACCTCAGAGCCGTTCGGTGCAATTACCTGAGCGTACACGTGACGTGGAGTACGGTGTACAACTAGGCGAGTTGCGCCCAGTTCAGCAATCTTACGACGTGCTCGGGTCGCACGACGGATACGAGATGCTTTCTTATCCATAGTGTTACCTTACTTCTTCTTAGCTTCTTTAGTACGCACAACTTCGTCGGCGTAACGAACACCTTTACCTTTGTAAGGTTCAGGGCTACGGTAAGCGCGAATATCAGCAGCTACCTGACCAACTAACTGCTTATCAGTACCTGTAAGTACGATTTCAGTTTGTGATGGGCATTCAGCTTTGATACCTGCTGGAAGTTCGTGCTCAACTGGATGAGAGAAACCTAGAGTTAAACCTACAGCGTTGCCTTTAACAGCAGCACGGTAACCTACACCCTTAAGAGTCAGCTTCTTAGTGAAGCCTTCAGTAACACCAACAACCATATTGTTCACTAGTGCACGAGCAGTACCTGCTTGTGCCCAAGCTTTATCGAATCCTTCACGAGGACCGAAAGTAACTTTGTTCTCTTCCAAAGTTAAAACTACTGCATCATGGATAGTACGAACTAGTTCGCCTTTACTACCTTTCACAGTAATTTCCTGACCGTTAAGTTTAACTTCTACGCCGGCAGGAATAACTACAGGTGCTTTTGCAACACGAGACATATCCTACTCCTATTATGCTACGTAGCAGATAATCTCACCGCCAAGACCCGCTTTGCGTGCAGCACGGTCGGTCATAAGACCCTTGGAAGTGGAAACAACAGCAATACCAAGGCCACCCATCACTGATGGTAGCGCATCTTTTTTCTTGTAGATGCGTAGACCAGGACGTGATACACGTTGGATTTGCTCAATAACTGGGTTAGCTTCGAAGTACTTAAGAGTAACTTCTAGCTCAGGCTTAACATCACCAGATAAGGTGTAGTCAGCCACATAACCTTCTTCTTTAAGTAGAGCAGCGATAGCTACTTTAAGCTTAGAAGATGGCATTTTTACAGCAACTTTTTTCGCTGCCTGACCGTTACGAAGACGGGTCAGCATATCCGAAATCGGATCTTGCATGCTCATAAGTTAATACTCCGTGATTCTGAATTGCTTACTGGATTACCAGCTTGCTTTACGTAGACCCGGAATCTCGCCTTTCATGCAAGCTTCACGAACCTTGATACGGCTAAGACCGAACTTACGTAGGTAGCCGTGTGGACGTCCAGTCTGGTTACAGCGATTACGCTGACGAGACTTCGCAGAATCACGTGGTAGTGACTGAAGTTTAAGCACTGCATTCCAGCGATCTTCTTCAGACGCATTCACGTCGCTAATTAGAGCTTTTAGCGCTGCACGCTTTTCAGCGAACTTAGCTACTAGCTTGGCACGTTTAGCTTCGCGTGCCTTCATAGATTCTTTAGCCATTAGTAACCCTTACTTTTACTTACGGAATGGGAAGTTAAAAGCAGACAATAGAGCTAGAGCTTCTTCATCAGATTTAGCAGAAGTTGTAACAGTGATATCTAAACCACGTACACGATCTACTTTATCGAAATCGATTTCTGGGAAGATGATCTGCTCACGAACGCCCATGCTGTAGTTACCACGACCATCGAATGACTTAGGGTTTAAACCACGGAAGTCACGAATACGCGGTACAGCAATTGAAATCAGGCGGTCGAAAAAGTCCCACATACGCTCGCCACGTAAGGTTACTTTACAGCCAATAGGGTAGCCCTCACGGATCTTAAAGCCTGCAACTGACTTACGTGCTACAGTGATTAGCGGCTTCTGACCTGAAATTGCAGTCATGTCAGCAGCAGCATTCTCTAGCAGCTTCTTGTCGTTGATAGCTTCGCCCACACCCATGTTAAGTGTGATCTTTTCGATCCTTGGGACTTGCATGATACTCTTGTATTCAAACTTTTCAGAAAGCTCTTTTACAACAGTCTCTTTGTAGTAATCATGCAGTTTCGCCATAGTACTACTCCAAACTTACTTGATAGTTTCGCCAGTCGACTTGAAGAAACGAACTTTTTTGCCGTCTTCAAATCGGAAGCCTACACGGTCCGCTTTACCTTGACCGTTAACGATAGCAACATTAGACGCATCGATCGCAGCTGCCTGCTCAACGATACCGCCTTGAACACCCATTGCCGGAACTGGCTTCTGGTGTTTCTTAACCATGTTGATACCTTCAACGATAACTTTACCGGTTGCTAGAACCTTAGTTACTTTACCAGTCTTGCCTTTGTCTTTACCAGCAAGAATGATAACTTCGTCGTTTTGACGGATTTTAGCTGCCATTATAGTCGCTCCTTAAAGTACTTCTGGCGCTAGTGATACAATCTTCATGAATTTCGCATTACGAAGTTCACGAGTCACAGGGCCAAAGATACGGGTACCGATAGGTTGCTCAGTAGTGTCGTTCAACAATACGCAAGCATTACGGTCAAAGCGAATGACAGAGCCATCTTGACGACGAACGCCTTTACGGGTGCGTACAACCACCGCTTTCAGTACATCACCTTTCTTTACTTTACCGCGAGGAATTGCTTCCTTCACTGTAACCTTGATGATGTCACCGATATGTGCATAGCGACGGTGAGAACCACCCAGAACCTTAATACACATTACGCTACGTGCGCCGGAGTTATCCGCTGCATCAAGCATACTTTGCATTTGGATCATGTTAGTGCTCCGCTAATTTTTTAAACATCTAGACCCAAAACGAGTCGATATGCCTTTTCTTCAAAGGCGGCGAATAATAACACCATTTTCGCTCGATGGGTAGATAAAAAATGAACGGCCCCAAGATTTTTAGGGCCGCTAACTTAAATAGCTGAAAAGTCAGTAATTAGATACGTGCTTTTTCAACTACTCGTACCAGTGTCCAAGACTTAGTCTTTGACATTGGACGACATTCACGAACTTCAACAGTATCGCCTAGGCCACACTCGTTGTTTTCGTCATGTGCATGAAGCTTAGTCGTGCGTGTGATGTACTTACCGTAGATCGGGTGCTTCACTTTACGCTCGATAGCAACAACAATAGACTTATCGCCTTTGTCGCTAACTACGCGACCAAGCTGAGTACGAATTTTCTCGCTCATTATGCGCTAGCCTTCTCAGTCAGAACGGTTTTAACACGTGCGATATCACGACGTACAGTTTTTAGATTGTGAGTCTGCTGTAGTTGACCAGTCGCAGCTTGCATGCGCAAGTTAAACTGTTCACGTAGCAAATTCACAAGCTCTGCATTCAGCTCTTCAACGCTTTTAGCGCGTAGATCTTGTGCATTCATCACATCACCGCCTTAATTACGAAAGTGGTTTTGATTGGTAGCTTACGTGCAGCAAGGTTAAATGCTTCACGTGCTAGTGATTCAGAAACACCGTTCATTTCGTATAGAACTTTACCTGGTTGAACTTGAGCAACCCAGTAAGCCACACTACCCTTACCTTTACCTTGACGAACTTCAAGAGGCTTAGATGTGATTGGTTTGTCTGGGAATACACGAATCCAGATTTGGCCCTGACGTTTGATATGACGAGTCATAGCACGACGTGCAGCTTCGATTTGACGAGCAGTTAGTCGACCACGACCAACAGCTTTAAGACCAAATTGACCAAAGCTTACTTCAGTACCGTTCGCTAGACCGCGGTTACGGCCTTTAAAGGCCTTGCGGAATTTAGTGCGTTTTGGTTGCAGCATCAATAAACTCCTTATTTACGGCTTTTGCGCTGCTTCTTAGGCTTCTCAGCCTTTGGCTCTTCAACCGGCATGCCGCCTAGAACTTCACCTTTGAAGATCCAAACTTTAACGCCGATAACACCGTATTGGGTGTGAGCCGAAGAAGTTGCGTAATCAATGTCAGCACGAAGAGTGTGTAGAGGCACACGGCCTTCACGGTACCACTCAGTACGTGCGATTTCAGCGCCGCCTAGACGACCACTTACTTCAACTTTGATACCTTTAGCGCCAAGACGCATAGCGTTCTGAACTGCACGCTTCATAGCGCGACGGAACATAACACGACGCTCTAGCTGAGACGAAATGCTGTCTGCTACTAGTTGACCGTCTAGTTCTGGCTTACGTACTTCAGCGATGTTGATCTGAGCTGGAACGCCCGCGATCTTCGCAACTGCTGCACGTAGTTTCTCTACGTCTTCACCTTTCTTACCGATTACTACGCCTGGACGAGCAGTGTGAATAGTCACACGGATGCTCTTAGCAGGACGCTCGATAACGATGCGTGATAGAGATGCTTTTGCTAGTTCCTTAGTAAGGAACTGGCGTACCTTGAAATCGCCGTCTAGGTTGTCAGCGAACTCTTGGCTGTTAGCAAACCAAGTGGTATTCCAAGGCTTAACAATGCCTAAACGAATACCATTAGGATGTACTTTCTGACCCATTGCTTTCTCTCCTAGTCTCTTAGCGGTCTGCTACAACAACAGTGATGTGGCTAGAACGCTTCAAGATGCGATCGGCACGGCCTTTAGCACGAGGCATAATACGCTTCATGGTAGGACCTTCGTCAACGAAGATTTTAGCAACATTAAGATCATCAATGTCTGCGCCTTCGTTGTGTTCTGCGTTAGCGATAGCTGACTCTAAAACTTTCTTGATTAAATCAGCAGCTTTTTTGTTGCTGAAGTTAAGAATTTCTAGAGCTTGAGCAACTGGCTTACCGCGCAGTTGATCTGCAACCAAACGAGCTTTTTGCGGCGAAATGCGAGCAAAGCGATGTTTAGCGATAGCTTCCATTACCTACTCCTTAGCGCTTTTTAGCTTTCTTATCCGCAGCATGGCCACGGTAAGTACGTGTTGGTGCAAATTCGCCTAGCTTGTGACCGATCATTTCTTCAGAAACGAAAACAGGTACGTGCTGACGACCATTATGGACAGCGATGGTCAAACCGATCATCTGAGGGATGATCATTGAGCGACGGGACCAAGTCTTAACAGGCTTTTTGTCACCGCTTTCCAACGCTTTCTCTACCTTCTTCAGCAAGTGTAGGTCAATAAATGGACCTTTCTTGAGAGAACGTGGCATGGCGTATCCTCTTTATAATTACTTATTACGACGACGTACGATGTACTTGTCGGTACGCTTGTTCTTACGAGTCTTGTAACCCTTAGTTGGAACACCCCAAGGTGTTACTGGGTGACGACCGCCTGATGTACGACCTTCACCACCACCGTGTGGGTGATCAACTGGGTTCATTACAACACCACGTACAGTTGGACGAACACCGCGCCAGCGTGAAGCACCAGCTTTACCTAGCTCACGTAGCATGTGTTCTGCATTACCAACTTCACCTAGAGTCGCACGACCTTCAGCAAGAACTTTACGCATCTCACCAGAACGTAGACGTAGAGTCACATAAGTGCCTGCACGTGCAATGATCTGAGCGTATGCACCAGCTGAACGAGCCAGCTGAGCACCTTTACCAGGCTTAAGTTCAACACAGTGTACTGTTGAACCTACTGGGATGTTACGCATTGGTAATGTGTTACCAACTTTAATAGCAGCATCTTGACCAGACTGGATAACATCACCAGCTTGGAGACCTTTAGGTGCGATAATGTAGCGGCGCTCACCGTCTGCGTACAGAACTAGAGCAATGTTTGCGCTACGGTTTGGATCGTATTCTAGGCGCTCAACTTTCGCTGGGATGCCATCTTTAGTACGTTTGAAGTCGATTAGACGGTAATGTTGTTTATTACCACCACCGATGTGACGTACAGTGATACGACCGTTATTGTTACGACCACCAGTCTTAGAGTTTTTCTCTAGAAGTGGTGCGTACGGCTTACCCTTATGCAGGTCAGAGTTAACCACTTTAACTACGTGGCGACGACCTGGGGAAGTCGGCTTACATTTTACAATAGCCATTCTTCTTTGCTCCTAGCCTTACTCTGCACTACCAGCGAAGTCGATGTCTTGACCTTCTTTCAAGATAACATACGCTTTCTTCACGTCTGAACGACGGCCTTGGCGCATACCTTGACGTTTGGTCTTACCCTTAGTAATAAGAGTATTTACAGACTTAACTTCAACCTCGAACAGTTTTTCAACTGCTGCTTTGATCTCTTTCTTCGTTGCGTTCAATGCTACTTTGAAAACGATAGTATTCGCGTTTTCTGCAGCCATTGATGCTTTTTCAGAAATGTGCGGAGCACGTAGAACTTTTAAAATACGCTCTTCAGTGATCATGCTAGCATCTCCTCAACTGCTTTAACTGCTGCTGCAGTCATTACAATCTTATCGAAAGCGATCAAGCTAACTGGATCGATTGCCGCTGCATCACGTACGTCTACTTTGTATAGGTTACGTGCTGCAAGGAATAGATTCTCATCTAACTCGCCAGTTACGATTAGTGCATCAGTTAGCTCAAGCTCTTTAAGCTTAGCTACTAGTGCTTTTGTCTTTGGTGCTTCTAGAGTGAAGTTATCAACAACGATTAAACGCTCTTGACGAACTAACTCAGAAAGAATGCTCTTCATAGCACCGCGGTACATTTTCTTGTTTACTTTTTGGCTGTGATCCTGAGGACGAGCAGCGAAAGTAACACCACCAGAACGCCATAGCGGACTGCGGATTGTACCTGCACGAGCGCGACCAGTACCCTTCTGGCGCCATGGCTTAGCACCACCACCAGAAACGTCTGAACGAGTCTTCTGAGCACGTGTACCCTGACGAGCACCTGCTGCAAAAGCAACAACTACTTGGTGTACAAGCGCTTCATTGAAATCACGCCCAAAAGTAGTTTCGGAGACAGTTAGCGCGTCAGCGCCTTTGACTACCAATTCCATTACTAACTCCTCGACGTTACGCTTTAACAGCTGGTTTAACGATCACGTTGCCGCCTGTTGAGCCCGGTACTGCACCTTTAATAAGAAGCAGATTGCGCTCAGCGTCAACACGTACGATCTCTAGGTTTTGAGTCGTTACACGCTCAGCACCCATGTGACCAGCCATTTTCTTGCCTTTAAATACGCGACCTGGAGTTTGACATTGGCCAATTGAACCCGGTGCACGGTGAGACAAGGAGTTACCATGGGTCATATCTTGAGTACGGAAGTTCCAGCGCTTAACAGCACCTTGGAAACCCTTACCTTTAGATGTACCAGTAACGTCTACTTTTTTAATATCGTTGAATAGTTCAACACTTAGCTCAGCGCCAACTGCAAACTCTTCACTGTTTTCTAGACGGAATTCCCAAAGACCGCGACCAGCTTCAACACCTGCTTTCGCAAAGTGACCTGCTTCTGGCTTAGATACGCGGCTAGCTTTCTTAGTTCCAGCTGTTACTTGAATAGCGTTGTAACCGTCAGTTTCTACAGATTTAACCTGAGTAACGCGGTTGTTTTCAACTTCAACAACAGTAACTGGAATAGAAATGCCATCTTCGGTAAAGATGCGGGTCATGCCCACTTTACGACCGATTAGACCAATCATTCTCTTATCTCCCCTTAACCTAGGCTGATCTGTACGTCAACGCCAGCAGCTAGATCTAGACGCATAAGAGCATCAACAGTTTTGTCTGTAGGCTCAACGATGTCGATAAGGCGCTTGTGAGTACGGATTTCGTACTGATCACGTGCATCCTTATTAACGTGAGGAGAAATAAGAACAGTGAAGCGCTCTTTGCGAGTAGGAAGAGGGATTGGACCCTTAACCTGTGCGCCAGTACGCTTAGCTGTTTCAACGATTTCCGCAGTTGACTGATCGATCAAACGGTGATCGAACGCCTTTAAGCGGATACGAATACGTTGGTTCTGCATTAGACAGAGCTCCAAATAAAAATTACACAAACAATATCGCCACTCACGCTCGTAAAGACGAGGGAATGTCGATTGATTTATGTGAACGTAGCATCCCTATCGGATGCATTGTCAGTCAATTTAATGACTGCGAACATAAGTCAGAGTATTCATTATGAAATAAACCCGGCGTAGCCTGCAGTTCATTTCTCCTCAATGCTTATTGGTTCACAACTGCGCTTACAAGACTAACTCTCGGGCAGTGCGGTGCATTATACAGATCACAATTTTGAAAACAAGCTCTGTTTGATTGTTAAACAAAAATAGTTATAAAGTCTTTTATTTTCAATGAATTAATCTGATAACTATATATCAGATTTGCTTTATTAAACGAATAAAGCTCACTTATCACCATAAAATCAAGCTACATTTTCGCGTATTCCTGCTTATACAATACAAACAAGGAAAATGTTCGTAATTTTAGGCAATAAAAAAGGGAGCCGAAGCTCCCTTTTTCTGTACGTAAGTACTAAATGTTATTAAGCAATGATAGTTGCAACAACACCAGCACCAACTGTACGGCCACCTTCACGGATAGCAAAACGTAGACCTTCGTCCATCGCGATAGGTGCGATTAGAGTAACAGTCATAGCGATGTTATCACCAGGCA
>NZ_PYNU01000032.1:0-27720 GCF_003026075.1 Photobacterium sp. GB-210
TAACGCTTGTTGCTGTTACACCGATTTAGTGCGCGCGTAGCTCAGCTGGATAGAGTACCTGGCTACGAACCAGGCGGTCGGAGGTTCGAATCCTCCCGCGCGCACCATTTTTAAAAGTGATAAGCCTTAACGCTTGTTGCTGTTACACCGATTTAGTGCGCGCGTAGCTCAGCTGGATAGAGTACCTGGCTACGAACCAGGCGGTCGGAGGTTCGAATCCTCCCGCGCGCACCATTATTTAAAAGTGATAAGCCTAACGCTTGTTGCTGTTACACCGATTTAGTGCGCGCGTAGCTCAGCTGGATAGAGTACCTGGCTACGAACCAGGCGGTCGGAGGTTCGAATCCTCCCGCGCGCACCATCATTTAAAGCCCAGCTTTTGCTGGGCTTTTTTGTATCTGTTGTTTTCTGATTTCTAAGTATTACTAAGCCTTTATAATATTATTGTTAATAAGTAATAATAATGATTTTATTTGCTTAGTATCAATAAGGGTATCTAACTGCTTATTTGATACGATAACTTCTCTTTTTTAGCTGAATGCTATCCTTTCTAGATATTTTTAAAATTCCTTTTTTTTATTACATTTCAGTATGTTGATTCTATATATGCAATCTTTATGTATTTGTATTCATATTGTGTCTGCATGTAATGAAATCTTGCAATTAAGGCTGATAAATATGCTTTAATTTGAGTAAAAATCAGACTGATGTTGCAAAAACAACCAATTTTTGTGAATCAATTTGACTTGTTTTCAATTGTCGTGATAATCGTTAACACTACGGTCACAACTAGAAGGAATTTATGATGACTGATCTGGGAGATGCGCTGTGGCAAGCAGCGGTAATTATGGCGACAGGAATGGTCGTTGTATTTGTCTTTCTGTCAATCCTTATTTTTTTGGTTCATTTGTTGGCAAAATTTGCGCCAGCTGACCAAATTGAAGCGCCTAAAGCTGCCAAGCCGGCAGTGACCCAAAATCAAAACGGTATTAAGCCTGATGTCATTGCAGCTATTTCTGCTGCTGTTCATCAATATCGTCAAGCTAAAAGCACTAGCTAATTTCACAGCACACAGTTTTGATTTAAGGACACTTATTCTTACAAGGAGTTTTGAACATGTCCAAGCCTCTAGCTATCACCGATGTTGTATTGCGTGATGCACACCAATCTTTATTTGCTACCCGTCTTCGTTTAGAAGATATGCTTCCTATTGCCGCGCAACTTGATGATGTTGGTTATTGGTCGTTAGAAACATGGGGTGGTGCAACATTTGATTCGTGCATTCGCTATCTTGGTGAAGATCCTTGGGAGCGTCTGCGCGCATTAAAGCAAGTGATGCCAAAAACACCGATGCAGATGTTACTTCGTGGACAAAATTTACTTGGCTATCGCCATTATGGTGATGATGTTGTAGAGAAGTTTGTTGAGCGCGCACACGCGAATGGTATGGATGTTTTCCGTATTTTTGATGCCATGAATGATGTGCGTAATTTTGAAAAAGCCGTAAAGTCGACGATTGATGTTGGTGCTCATGCGCAAGGTACTATTTCTTACACAACAAGTCCGGTTCATACTTTAGATACATGGACCGATCTTGCTAAGCGTTTAGAAGATCTCGGTTGTCACTCGCTATGTATCAAAGATATGTCAGGTTTATTGAAGCCTTATGAAGCGGAAGAGTTAATTAAGCGTATCAAAGCATCATGTGATATTCCGCTAGCTTTACACAGCCATGCTACAACCGGTTTATCTACAGCGACAGCAGTGAAAGCCGTAGAAGCGGGACTCGATATTCTTGATACATCGATTTCATCAATGAGCCAAACTTACGGTCATACACCAACTGAAACAGTGGTAGCTATGCTCCAAGGTACAGGACGTGATACCAACCTTGATTTAGAAAAGTTCGCACCTATTGCTAGCTATTTCCGAGATGTTCGTAAGAAGTACGCGAAATTTGAAGGTAGTTTACGCGGTGTTGATGCTCGAATTTTATTAGCACAAGTTCCTGGCGGCATGCTAACTAACATGGAAAGTCAGCTAAAAGAGCAAGGTGCTGCTGATCGTTTTGATGAAGTGTTAGAAGAGATCCCACGTGTACGTGAAGATCTTGGCTTTATTCCACTGGTCACCCCAACATCACAAATTGTCGGTACTCAGGCTGTATTGAATGTACTGACTGGTGAGCGCTATAAGAGCATCAGTAAAGAAACGGCGGGTATTCTAAAAGGTGAATATGGCGCAGCACCAGCGGCTGTAAATAGTGATCTTCAAGCGAAAGTACTTGAGGGTGCTGAGCCTATTACTTGTCGTCCAGCTGATTTAATTGATGATGAGTTAGCTATCTTAACTGATGATCTTGTCGCAAAAGCTAAAGCTGAGGGTATTGCGTTAGCCGATCAACAAGTTGATGATGTATTAACGTATGCATTGTTCCCGCAAGTTGGACTTAACTTCCTTAAAAATCGTAATAATCCTGATGCCTTTGAACCTGCACCAACAGGTGAAGAAGTAGTAACCACTGCCGCTGAAACGAAAACGGCATCTGAGGTTGAAAGCTATAGCGTACGTGTTAATGGTCAGGTTTATAACGTTGATGTTGCTGAAGGCGGTGAATTGTCTTCTGTGGAAGTGGCACAGCAACCAGCAGCTCCTGTTGCTGCCGCACCAGCTCCAAGTGCAACCGCTGAAGCTGTTGGTGCGCCATTAGCAGGGAATATCTTTAAGATCAATGTTCAGCCAGGTCATCAAGTAACAGAAGGTGATGTTCTTGTGATCTTAGAAGCGATGAAGATGGAAACCGAAGTACGTGCCGCACGTAGTGGTGTGGTTGATCAGCTACATGTTAAAGAAGGTGATTCCGTCACTGTCGGTTCGCCGATCATTAGTTTGTCATAAGAGGTAACCATGGAAGGTTTATTAAAACTCTGGTCCGAAACTGGGATTGCAAACTTTGAATTCGGTCAGATCGTGATGATCGTGGTTGGTTGTGGTTTGTTGTTCTTGGCCATTCGTAAAGGCTTTGAGCCATTATTATTACTGCCTATGGGCTTTGGTGCCATTCTTGCCAATATCCCGAATGCTGGGTTTACTGATCCTGGCGGTTTGCTTTATTACATCTATTACGTAGGGATTGAAACGGGTATTTTCCCGCTATTAATCTTTATGGGTGTAGGTGCAATGACAGACTTTGGCGCGCTGATTGCAAACCCTAAAACCTTGTTATTAGGAGCAGCGGCGCAGTTTGGTATTTTCTTTACCTTATTTGGCGCTATTTTACTTAACGTTGTACCGGGAATGGAATTTTCGCTAGCAGATGCTTCGTCAATTGCGATTATTGGTGGTGCTGATGGCCCAACGGCTATTTTCTTAGCAAGCCGATTGTCTCCTGATTTACTTGGTGCGATTGCGGTGGCAGCTTACAGTTACATGGCTTTAGTACCAATTATTCAGCCACCAATTATGAAAGCACTGACGACACCTGAAGAGCGTCAAATTCAGATGCAGCAGCTTCGTCACGTGACGAAGATGGAAAAAGTATTGTTCCCATTAGCTGTACTGTTGATGACGATTTTGTTCTTACCATCAGCAACCCCATTAGTCGGTATGTTCTGTTTAGGTAACTTAATGCGTGAATCTGGTGTTGTGGATCGCTTATCAAATACAGTACAAAACGAGTTGATCAACATCGTGACAATTATGCTAGGTTTAGGTGTTGGTTCGAAGCTTGAAGCTGCAACATTCCTACAAATCGAAACATTAGGTATTTTGGTACTGGGCGCGGTTGCATTTAGTGTTGGTACTGGTGGTGGTGTATTAATGGCAAAAGCGCTTAACCGTTTTAGTAAAGAGCCAATTAACCCATTAATTGGTGCAGCAGGTGTATCTGCCGTTCCAATGGCGGCACGTGTGGTGAATAAGGTGGGTTTAGAGTCAAACCCTCAAAACTTCTTATTAATGCATGCAATGGGACCAAACGTAGCTGGTGTATTGGGCTCTGCTGTAGCTGCAGGCATCTTGTTAGCATTGGTGGGTGGAAGTTAAGGTATTTCTTTCACTACCTAGTTAAAAAGGCAGCGTTTCGCTGCCTTTTTTATTTAATGACAATATAAAAATATGTTCAGTTATCGCTTCCAATGGCACACTTTGCCTTCCTAATAAAAAGGTGACAGACATGACTGATTTATTTACCGGGGATACGGGCTTATGGGTTCTATTTGCGACCGGATTTCTTAGTGCCACATTGTTACCAGGCGGATCTGAAGCGAATCTTATCGCTGCTGTCAAATTAGGGGATAACCCAATATGGCAAATAGTAGCGGTCGTTGCGATAGGTAATACCTTAGGTGGATTAACTAATTATTGGTTAGGACTTTTACTACCAGATAAAACTTCAGAGCAAAAACAGAGTCATAAAGCGTTATTGTGGCTAAAAAAATACGGCTACTGGAGTTTGTTACTTAGTTGGATGCCAATTATTGGTGATCCCTTATGTTTAGCGGCAGGTTGGCTACGGATGCGATTTTGGTGGTGTGCAGTAGTCATTTTAATTGGTAAAACATTACGTTATATCGCATTAGCCGCAATCGTATTGGGACTTTTCCCAGCATTATCGTTTTAAGGAATTCGAGCGTGAAAAAATGGATCCTGAGTGCAGCCGTCGTGTCATTGACAGGTTGTACTCAATTTACTGAACAGCAGACTACCCAAGTGTTACCAAAAGGGGTAACGTTTATTGAGCAAGTTAAAGCGGTACAAGGGAAAGCTGTGATCCCTTATAGCAAATACCGTTTGGCGAATGGGTTGACTGTTATTTTATCGCCGGATCACTCTGATCCGTTAGTGAATGTGGATGTGACTTACCATGTGGGCTCTGCGCGAGAGCAACAAGGTAAATCAGGTTTTGCGCACTTTTTTGAGCACATGATGTTTCAAGGCTCTAAGCATGTTGGTGATCAACAGCATTTCAAATTGATCACAGAAGCGGGCGGTAATTTAAATGGCAGTACTAACCGTGATCGCACGAATTATTTTGAAACAGTCCCAGCCAATCAATTAGAGAAAGCCTTGTGGCTTGAGTCTGACCGTATGGGCTTTTTACTTGATGCGGTATCTCAGCGTAAGTTTGAAATTCAGCGTGATACAGTGAAAAATGAGCGTGCACAAAACTTTGAAAACCGTCCGTATGGTTTGATTTATGAAAAAATGGCGGAAGCATTATACCCTCGTAGCCATCCATATTCATGGCAAACCATTGGCTATGTAGAAGATTTAGATCGTGTTGATGTTAACGATCTTAAAGCTTTCTTCCTGCGTTGGTACGGGCCAAACAATGCGACGTTAACCATTGGTGGTGATATTAATAAAGCGCAGACATTGGAATGGGTGAATAAATACTTTGGCTCTATTCCACGAGGTCCTGAAGTAAAGGATGCACCGAAGCAGCCTGTGACATTGCCGTCTGATCGTTACATTACACTGCAAGATAATATTAAGCAGCCCATGTTAATGATGGCCTGGCCGACAGCGTATTTAGGTGCAGCAGAACAACCATCATTGGATATGTTAGGCCAAGTGATTGGAAGTGGCACGAATAGCTTACTCTATCAAAAGCTGGTGAAAACAGGTAAAGCTGTTGATGCAGGCGCATTTCAAAATTGTGCAGAGCTTGCTTGTAGCATGTATGTGTATGCGATGGCACCAAGTGGTGATAAAGGTCACCTAGACACATTACGTAAAGAAGTGATGTCTGTCGTTAACGGCATTGAGCTACAAGGGATCAAGAAAGCCCAACTGGATGAAATTAAAGGCTCGGTTGAAGCGAGTGCGATTTATGGCTTACAAAGTGTCAGTGGTAAAGTGTCGCAACTTGCGGCTTATCAGACTTTCTTTGGTAATCCTAACTACATTGCAACGGAACTAGCGAATATTGATAAAGTAAATACGCAAAGCGTAATGCGTGCGTATAACCAGTATATTTATCAACACCCGAGTGTTACGCTCAGTGTTGTTCCACATGGTGAATTACAACTGCAGGCAGCGAAACCCAATTATGCGCCTGCGCCACGTGTGTTACCTAAAAATACCAAGATCAATGATCAAGATTTAGCTTACCGTACGGTTAAAGATAATTTTGATCGTTCAGTGATGCCAAAGGCTTCAAAACCAGTGAAAGTCGTCATGCCCACACTGTATGAGTTTAGCCTTGCGAATGGGATCAAAGTGGTTGGTACCCAGTCCCAAGAAACTCCAACGATCAGCTTACAGTTAACCGTACCTGCAGGGCGTCGTTTAGATCCTGCAAGTAAAGAAGGTTTAGCTGAGCTGACGGCTGCGATGATGAATGAAGGCTCTGAGAAATATACCGCAGAGCAAATGGCATCTAAGTTAGATACTCTTGGCAGTAATATTTCAGTACATGCTGGATTATATGGCACCACGATTTCACTCAGTACGCTAACGAAGAACTTACCTGAAACGATGGCGTTATTAGAGCAACGTCTTTTCCATCCCGCCTTTAAAGAAAGTGATTTTAAGCGTCTTAAAAAGCAGATGATTGAAGGTATTGTTTATGAGCATCAAAGTGCGGATTGGTTAGCGGGGCAAGCAACACGAGAAGTCTTATTTAAAGGTACTGTGTTTGGGCGTCCAACGGATGGTACCAAGCAAACGTTGAGCCATATTACCCTGCAAGATGTAAAAGACTTCTATCATCGTTATTACACTCCTAACAGTGCTGATGCGGTAGTGGTGGGCGATATAACACAAGCGAAACTAGTACAAGCGTTAGCGCCTATCGGACAATGGCAAGGAGAACCTGCGCCAAGTATTGCACCACAAGTTCTACCTGTATTAAAGCAGCAAGCAATTTGGTTAGTGAATAAGCCTGATGCTCCACAAACGGTGATCCGTTTAGTACGTCAAGGGATGCCATTTGATGCCACTGGTGAGCTATTTAAAACCCAATTGGCTAACTTTAATTTAGCGGGTAACTTTAATAGCCGTATCAACATGAATCTACGTGAAGATAAAGGCTTTACCTATGGCGCGGGAGGCTATTTCAGTGGCGGAAAAGAAGTGGGTGTGGGAGTTTATTATGCTCAAGTTAGAGCCGATGCGACGGTTGCCTCTATAAAAGAGTTTCTCGCCGAACTAAAGAAAATGAGCACATCAGGATTAACCGATAAAGAGGTTAACTTTATGCGCTTAGCTGTGGGTCAGAAAGATGCTCTTAGTTATGAGACGCCAAGTCAAAAAGCATCATTGTTAGGTAATATCTTAGCTTATGATTTACCAAAGGATTTTGTCGCTCAGCGAAACCATATTGTCGATACTATTACTAAAACGACAATGGATAAATTAGCGCAGAAATGGTTTAACCCGAAAGATTATCAAATTATTGTGGTGGGTGATGCGAAGACATTGGAGCCACAATTGAAAGCGTTAGACTTACCTGTTCATTTGCTTACATTAACGAAGTAACAGGTACTCAGTAACAGCTAGTACCGAGTGCTAGTTGTTACTGCTTAGTAAAAGTCTTTCGCAAGTTTTGCTGATATAAATGATGGTAATCAGATGCAATAATGATTACTCTGTTTTCCTTAAATTAGATTAAAACGAGAATAGCCTTGATGGATTTTTCACAGAGGTTACAGCAGCTTTCTACTCATGCTGATGCATTAACCCAGTTTGGGCGTGGACTTGAACGAGAGTCACTTCGAATTACTGCTGACAGGCATTTATCCCAACAACCTCATCCCGTGGCATTAGGCTCTGCGCTAACCAATAAGTGGATCACAACTGATTTTGCCGAATCATTGTTGGAATTTATTACACCAGTATCAACCGACGTTGATCAGTTGTTATGGCAACTTGAAGATATCCATAAATTTGCCTTAAGTAAAATGGATGGTGAGCGTTTATGGCCAATGTCGATGCCATGCTTTGTTGGCTCACAAGATGACATTACCTTAGCGCAATACGGTTCATCGAATACCGGACGAATGAAAACGCTTTACCGCGAAGGTTTAAAGCATCGCTATGGTAGCGTAATGCAGATCATCTCCGGTGTTCACTTTAACTTCTCATTTTCAGATAGTTTTTGGGATGGTTTATTGGGTGAGCAAACACTAGAGCAACGTCAAGCATCGGTGTCGGATGCATACTTTGGTTTGATCCGTAATTACTATCGTTTCGGTTGGTTAATTCCTTATTTATTTGGGGCGTCTCCTGCACTTTGTGGCTCTTTTATTAAAGACGACAAAGTGAAGGAATCATTTAGCAAAGTGGGTACAGGTACCTATTACTTAGAGAATGCAACAGCATTACGTTTAAGTGATTTAGGCTACACCAATAATGCGCAAAGCTCGCTGAAAATTGGTTTTAATAGCCTTGAACAGTACCTAGAAGGCTTAAATAAAGCGATTCATACTCCGTCAAAAGAGTTTGCTGACATTGGTGTGGTTGTTAATGGTGAACGTCGTCAGCTAAACAGCAATGTACTACAAATTGAAAATGAGCTTTATGCGCCAATTCGCGCTAAACGAGTAACGAAAAGTGGTGAAAAGCCGTCAGAAGCACTAAAGCGTGGTGGTGTTGAGTATATCGAAGTTCGTTCGTTAGATGTAAACCCATTTAGCCCGATTGGTATCAGTGAAGATCAGGTACGTTTCCTTGATTTATTCCTAACGTGGACGGTATTAACACCATCTGCTGATATGGATGATAGGGAGCTTGCTTGTTGGCGTGATAACTGGAACCGTGTTGTGGTTGACGGTCGTAACCCAGAATTGATGCTTAAGATCGGCTGTGCTGGTGAGCGTTTAAGCTTGCAAGATTGGGGGGCGCGTGTCTTTGCTGAATTGGAGCAAGTCGCGAAAACTATTGATGAGCTAAACGGTAATACTCTTTACCAACAAACATGCGAGCGTTTATTAGGTTGGATCCATCATCCTGAACGTACACTATCAGCGCAATTGCTTGAGCAAATTAAAGCGGATCAAGGTATTGGTAATCTTGGCTATAAGTTAGCAGCGCAACATGCAGAAAGCTTAAAAGCACAAAAATTCCGTTTTTATGATGCCAATACATTTGAACAAGAAGCACATCATTCGGTAGAAAAACAGCAACAGATCGAACATGATGACACCGTATCATTTGATGATTATCTCGATAATTACTTTGCCGATATTCATGTTGGCATGTAAAGAGTTACAACAAAAGAGTGTCTTCTTTCAAACAAATAAAAGCTGGGAGCCGGATGGTTCCAGCTTATTATTTTTAGTTTTTATTGATAGATACATTTTACATGGATGATGAAACCTCTTCTTTAGCTACTGTTAACCTCTATCCCTATATAATGTATTACTTGGTAAACGTCTTTAATGGAATGTGAGTGATATATGCAGCGATCTCTTCGTTTATTTTTGTTGTTTGGAATAACCCTCATTGTTTCAGGGTGTGCTTCTGCGCCACCACGAGACCAATCAAATATTTGTAATATTTTTCGACAATATCCGAGTTGGTATGATGATGCCGTTGATATGCAAAAAGAGTGGGGGACGCCTATCAATGTGGCGATGGCGATCATTAAACAAGAAAGTAGCTTCCGCCATGATGCTGAGCCACCGAAAAACTATGTACTCGGCTTTATTCCATGGGGACGTGTAAGCAGTGCTTATGGTTACGCACAAGCGCAAGACCCTGCATGGGAGGATTTTCAAAAGCACACAGGTCATGGCGGCTCACGTACTGATTTTGGCGATTCATTACAATTTGTTGGTTGGTATACCCATGAAACACAACGTCAGTTAGGGATTTCTAAATGGGATGCTTATCGTCAGTACTTGGCTTATCACGAAGGTCGAGGTGGGTTTAAGCGTGGAACATATTGGAAAAAGCCATGGCTAACCAAGGTTGCGCGTAAAGTAGAGCAGCAATCAAAGAACTATGGTTGGCAGTTAAAGCAGTGCCGTAAAGAATTAGAAAGTAATAGAAGCTGGTGGTTTTAGACTGTAACAAGTTGCGAATACAGAAAAAGTACCAATAATTGAATAAGTCAGGATTGACGTGCAAGGAGAAGCAAATAATGCCATTACTCGATAGTTTTACTGTTGATCATACTAAAATGAATGCGCCAGCAGTACGTGTTGCAAAGACCATGCAAACACCAAAAGGCGATACCATTACGGTGTTTGATTTACGTTTTTGTCGTCCAAACGTTGATATTTTAAGTGAGCGTGGAATTCATACTCTTGAGCATCTTTATGCTGGTTTTATGCGTGCGCACCTTAATTCAAATAATGTCGAAATCATCGATATCTCGCCGATGGGATGTCGCACTGGTTTCTACATGAGCTTAATCGGCACACCGACTGAAGAAGTAGTTGCTGCAAGCTGGCAAGCGGCAATGGAAGATGTGTTGAAAGTGGAATCACAAAATCAAATTCCAGAGCTGAATGAATACCAGTGTGGAACCTATGACATGCACTCATTAGATGAAGCGAAGCAAATTGCTCAAACGATCTTAGCGCAAGGGATCTCTGTTAACTTAAATAATGAGTTGGCACTCCCAGAAACGATGCTACAAGAGCTAATAGTAAAATAAGTCTATGGGTAAACAACTGAGAATAAAAAGCCGACATCATGTCGGCTTTTTTATGTATTATTACGGATTGTCGGGTAATACCTTGATCAACTTGATCATATTGTCGGATACTTCCACTATTTCCATTTTATGATCAGCAATAATTATACTGACCTGATTTTCTGGAATGTATTCTAAGTGTTCTAAGATCAAACCATTTAAGGTTCTAGGGCCATCAGTTGGCAGTTTCCAATTTAGGCTCTTATTCAAATCGCGAATGTTGGCACTGCCTTCAATCATCAAACTACCGTCACTTTGCGCAGTGATCTCTTCTGCTAATGTTGGTGTGATAGACGTTGTAAATTCTCCTACGATTTCTTCAAGAATATCTTCTACCGTGATTAAGCCTTGGATATCACCGTACTCATCGACGATCAAACCAATACGCTCTTTATTTCGTTGGAATTTCAAAAGCTGGGTGTTCAGTGGGGTACCTTCTGGAATGAAATAGACTTCATCAGCTGCACGTAATAGGTTTTCTTTACTGAAATCGTTTTTGTCCATCATCAGGCGGTAGGCTTCACGTACACGTAACATACCAACCACTTCATCAATATTGTCACGGTAAAGTACGATACGACCATGCGCTGAATGGCTTAGTTGGCGGACTATTGATTTCCAATCATCATTAACGTTAATGGCTGCGATCTCACTGCGCGGTACCATTAAGTCTTCCACTGTGACATTTTCTAAATCAAGAATCGATAACAGCATATCTTGGTGACGACGAGGGATTAAGCCGCCGGCTTCGTTAACAACGGTACGCAATTCTTCTGAGCTCAATTTAGATGAGCTGTTATTACTGCTCTTTAATCCTAAAATGAAAAGAAACGCACTGGTGATCCCATTAACAAACCACACTAATGGGTAAAGCACTTTCATTAAAATGTTTAAGATGATGCTGCTGGCATAAGAGACACGTTCAGGATAGAGCGCAGCTACCGTCTTAGGAGTTACTTCTGCAAAGACAAGGATTAAAATAGTCAGTGCACCTGTTGCAATCGCCACACCAGCATCGCCATAAAGGCGCATACCAAGAATAGTCGCAATCGCTGATGCTAAAATATTAACTAAATTATTACCGATCAGAATTAGGCCAATTAAGCGATCTGTACGAGACAGTAGTTTCTCGACACGTTTAGCTCCTTTATGGCCTTGGTTGGCCATGTGGCGTAGTTTGTAGCGATTTAGTGCCATCATGCCTGTTTCTGAGCTGGAGAAATAAGCTGATAGAACGATCATTAAAATAAGTAGAGAGAATAGTACACCTGTGGAGATCTCGTCCAAAAGTCGTAACCCTTAATGTTTTATGCAAGCTAAAACCCTCGTATAGAGGGCAAAATTATAAGTATTGTAATTATAGAAATATTCTATATAAGATATGATGGGTAATAGTAATTACATGCCAATGATGATTTCTTTCACGAATCGGCTCCCAAAGTAAGCTAGGGTGAGTAGAAATGCACCAACGAGACTGAACCAAATTACCCTGCGTCCACGCCAACCTTTTTGGTAATGTCCCCATAGTAAGACACTGTAAACACCCCAAGCTAATAATGATAGTATCGCTTTATGGGTTTTACCTTGAGCTATGATATCGTTAATAAATAGATAGCCTGTGAGCAAGGTTACGGTTAATAACGCATATCCAACAATAATGATCTTGAAAAGTTGGCGTTCAACCATCATTAATGGAGGAATATTAGGGTTCATTGCTAAGCTCTTTTTATGTTTAAGCTTATGATCAAGCCATGCTAATTGAATAGCATATAGGCTCGCAATTGTAAGGGTTGAATATGAGAACAAAGCAAGAGAAATATGCAGTAATACTTGCGGATGTGCTTCTAAATGGGTAATAAAAGCACCGGGCAATAAAGCTGAAGCCGCTAAATTAATAGCAGCAAAACTGTATATGACGGGCAATAAAAACCAAATCCGCATTTTTAACATTGCTACTGTAGTCAAGCAGGCAATAATTACGCTGATTAACGAAGCAACGTTAAGAATACTGAGGTTTTGTCCTGCACCTGCAAAGATAAGATCTTTAAGCAGTAGGATATGAAAAATAATTGCCATACAGGCTGCGGCAAAAACAGGGGTAACTTTTATGCCGTTATTGTTAGCAAGTCCTGGAATAACCAGCAACAGTGCAATGAGATAAAAGCCAACTGCTGGAATAGCAAGTAACATATCCATAATAAATGAGATAGCTCCGTAGTAACTAATGGCTATTTTATAAGGTTTTAGAGATGCAATTATACCTTGCTCAAACCTTCACCGCCAACGTAATACCTAAAAGTGACAGAGGATTACATGAAAACGAAGGTTTTTTTACGGTATACTTGTACCAATTTTAGTGATTTTGCAATTTTAATTGAGTTGCGTAACGAGCGAGTAGCACCACATGTTCGAAAATTTAACCGAGCGTTTATCGCGAACGCTTAAAAATGTCAGCGGCCGTGGTCGCCTTACGGATGACAACATCAAGGATACTTTGCGTGAAGTGCGCATGGCATTACTCGAGGCTGATGTTGCGCTGCCCGTTGTTCGTGAATTCGTTAAGCGTGTAAAAGAGCGCGCTGTTGGTACTGAAGTATCAAAAAGTTTAACGCCAGGTCAAGAATTCATCAAAATCGTTCAAGCTGAACTTGAAGCGGTGATGGGTGAAGAAAACGAAGGCTTGGATTTAAGTTGCCAACCGCCAGCAGTTATTTTAATGGCAGGTTTACAAGGTGCAGGTAAAACAACCAGCGTCGGTAAATTAGGTAAGCTATTAAAAGAGCGTGATAGTAAAAAAGTATTGGTTGTTTCTGCCGACGTATACCGTCCAGCGGCAATCAAGCAGCTTGAGACGCTAGCGGGTGATGTTGGTATTGATTTCTTTCCATCAAACGTAGAGCAGAAACCTGTCGAGATCGCAAAAGCGGCGCTTGAGCACGGTAAGCTTAAATTCTACGATGTGGTGATTGTCGATACAGCGGGTCGTCTTCACGTTGATGAAGAGATGATGGATGAAATTAAAGACGTCCATAAAACATTAAATCCTGTTGAGACATTGTTCGTGGTTGATGCCATGACAGGTCAAGATGCGGCAAACACAGCTAAAGCCTTTAATGATGCATTGCCACTAACGGGTGTGATCTTAACCAAGGTGGATGGTGATGCCCGTGGTGGTGCTGCGTTATCAGTACGTCATATTACTGGTAAGCCAATTAAATTTTTAGGTGTTGGTGAAAAAACTGACGCACTAGAGCCGTTCCATCCAAACCGTGTTGCTTCTCGTATCTTAGGTATGGGTGACGTTCTTTCTTTAATCGAAGATTTAGAACGTAACGTTGATAAGCAAGAAGCGGAAAAACTGGCGAAGAAATTCAAAGACAAAAAAGGCTTCGATTTAGAAGACTTCCGTAGCCAGCTTCAACAAATGAAAAACATGGGCGGTATGATGGGAATGCTTGATAAGCTTCCGGGTATGTCACAACTACCGTCTGATGTGAAAGATAAAGTGGACGATAAAGTGTTCGTTCAAATGGAAGCTATCATTAATTCAATGACCAAAGGCGAGCGTGCGCATCCTGAACTTATCAAAGGTTCACGTAAAAAGCGTATTGCTGCAGGTTCAGGTACACAAGTGCAAGATGTGAACCGTTTATTGAAGCAATTTACCCAAATGCAGAAGATGATGAAGAAAATGCAAAAGGGTGGAATGAAGAATATGATGCGCCAAATGAAGGGTATGATGCCTGGTGGCGGAATGTTCCCTGGACGCTAATTCCATAATTTTAAAAGATTTTAAAGTCGATTGGTTATTTTACTGGCGAAAAAGTAACTAAAGCAGTTGCATTCGTCGTTCTAAAGAGTAAAATTCCGAGGCTTTATTTTGGCACGGGCCCCGTTTTTTAAGCGGGGCCAATTTAATTTACAGTAATGCAAAGAGGACGATATGGTAACCATTCGTTTGGCACGTCACGGCGCTAAGAAGCGTCCATTCTATCAAATCGTTGTTGCTGACTCACGTTGTTCACGTGACGGTCGTAACATCGAGCAAATCGGTTTCTTCAACCCACTAGCTAAGGGTCAAGAAGAGCGTCTACGTTTAGACCTAGATCGCGTAAACCACTGGGTAGGTCAAGGCGCTTCTGTGACTGACCGCGCAGCAAAACTAATCAAAGATGCAGCGAAAGCAGCTTAATTTGATTATTAAGGTAGAAGAGAAACGATGAGCAATAAAAACCAAGACCACATTATTGTCGGTAAACTGGGTGCCACCTACGGTATCAAGGGTTGGCTCAAAGTTTTTTCCTACACCGAACAATCTGAAAGCATTTTCTCTTACACCCCTTGGCTTATTAAAGTTAAAGGTGAGTGGAAAGAGATCCATGTTGAATCATGGAAACGCCATGGCCAAGGTCTGGTGGCTAAGCTAGAAGGTATGGATATCCGCGAGGATGCCCAAGTTTTCACTAACGCTGAAGTCGCTGTATTGGCTGAGCAATTACCAGCATTGTCAGATGAAGAATTCTACTGGCGTGAGTTGTTTGGTATGTCTGTATTCACTACCGAAGGTTACGACCTAGGTAAGGTGACAGACATCCTGGAAACAGGTTCAAACGACGTGTTAGTTGTTAAGGCGAATTTAAAAGATGCTTTCGGGCAGAAGGAACGATTAATTCCGTTCCTCGATGAGCAGGTCATCAAGTTGATTGATCGCACTGCTCAGCGGATCGAAGTTGACTGGGATCCTGAGTTTTAACCTCCGGTAATAAGGTGAGTAACATGTGGGTTGGTGTAATCAGCCTTTTTCCTGAAATGTTCTCTTCCATTACCAATTTTGGGGTAACAGGCCAGGCGGTAAAAAAAGGCCTTTTGACTGTTGATACGTGGAATCCTCGTGATTTTACGCTCGACAAACATCGTACGGTAGATGATCGACCATACGGTGGTGGACCGGGTATGTTGATGATGGTACAGCCTTTGCGCGATGCCATTCACACTGCCAAACAGTCTGCAAAAGGTAAGGCTAAAGTAATCTACCTTTCCCCTCAGGGCCGTAAGCTGGATCAGGCTGGTGTTGAGGAGTTAGCGCAAAATGAGAATCTGATTCTTATTTGTGGTCGCTATGAAGGGGTTGATGAGCGCATTATCCAACAAGAGGTAGACGAAGAATGGTCTATCGGCGATTTTGTGTTAACGGGTGGTGAACTACCTGCTATGACGTTGGTGGATGCAGTTGTTCGGTTTGTTCCGGGCGTACTGGGAGACTTTGCGTCAGCAGAAGAAGATTCTTTTGCAAATGGCTTGCTAGATTGTCCTCATTACACAAGACCAGAATTGTTGGACGGGCAGGAAGTACCTTCGGTATTAATGTCTGGCAATCATAAAGAGATTAGTCGCTGGCGATTAAAACAATCGCTAGGCCGTACATGGCTAAGAAGACCAGAGCTCCTGGAAAACCTAGCTCTGACTGACGATCAGGAATTCTTGCTAGCGGAATTTATCCGTGAACATAAAGCAAGCATTTAATTAATTTAGTATCAGTTTATTCTAGGGTATATACCAAATGAGTAACATCATTAAAGCTCTTGAGCAAGAGCAACTAAAAACAGACCTACCGACTTTCGCACCAGGTGACACTGTTGTTGTTCAAGTTAAGGTAAAAGAAGGTGACCGTGAGCGTCTACAGGCTTTTGAAGGCGTTGTAATCGCAATCCGTAACCGTGGTCTACATTCTGCATTTACTGTTCGTAAAATTTCGAACGGTGAAGGTGTTGAGCGTGCGTTCCAAACTCACTCTCCAGTAGTTGACAGCATTACTGTTAAACGTCGTGGTGCAGTACGTCGTGCCAAGTTGTACTACCTACGTGAGCGTTCTGGTAAATCAGCACGTATCCGTGAGAAGCTATCTAAGTAATAGCTTTAAACGCTTGACGTTTAATCGAAAAGCCCACCGAAAGGTGGGCTTTTTTATATCTGTAAATTATCAATTGGGTAGCTTTAGGGTGAATGAGTATTTAAACAGATGAAAAGCGCTGTATATTTACTGAACAGACTCTAATTAAGTACAATGTTTGCACTATTATGCTAGGTTAGATTGAGAACATATTGTATAAAATTCATAGCGAGTTAGAGGCTGAATAACACTACGTTTTTTTGCTTCTCAAAACTCCTCGATTTGATAACCAAGGAAAAGTTATGAAAGTACTTCCTCTTTTGACTCTCTCTTCTGTTGTGCTTCTATCTGGCTGTGTCACACAGTCCTCTTTAATCAGCAAAGGAAACTTTGAACAGCTCGGTTTCTATGACGGTGCTGGTGGTCGAATTGCGCTAACAACTACACAACTTGATAAAATCTCAGATAAATATGACGCGATGGAAACACCTAATCATCAAGAGTATCTGCAAGGTTATAATAAAGGTCGTGATAATTACTGCTCTATTGAACATGTATTGCAGCTAGGTGAGCAAGGAAAAGTGAATTGGGGAATTTGTGAATATCGTCGTGAGGTCCCACTTTTTAAAGCTAAATGGCAGCAAGGGTTTGAACGCTATGGGACAATGGAGCCACGCTTTTAAGTAAATACGCTCATTTAAAGCAACTATTATTATTTTAAATAACGTTTAAGCTAGCGATAAAAGTGTTTTTCTTATACAAAACACCACCTGTAAATATTTATTTACAGGTGGTGTTTTTTATTTACACCACTATTGCAATAGGTCATCAAGACTTGTTATGTTTGTTGGCACAATGTTACTAATGGATATAGTGATAACGAAACAGGGATTGTGTTTCGCGCTAACGAATCAATGACAAGGATGCCACTATGCAAAAAGACCAACTCAATAACGTTCATATCGAAGATGAATCTGTTCTCATTACGCCAGCAAAGTTGAAACAAGACTTATCTGCCTCTAAACAAGCGTTGTCTTTTGTGGAGCAATCACGTCAAACCATCGCCGATATTATTCATAAGCGCGATCATCGTTTATTGGTCGTGTGTGGACCTTGTTCGATTCATGATGTTGAGCAAGCAAAAGCTTATGGGCAGAAGTTAAAGCAGTTGGCAGAAGAGCTTAGCGATCAACTCTATATTGTGATGCGAGTCTATTTTGAAAAACCACGCACTACAGTTGGATGGAAAGGCTTAATTAACGACCCGTACATTAATGGTTCATTTGCTGTTGAAGAAGGTTTGCATATTGGCCGTCAGCTATTAATTGACTTAGTTGAAGAGGGCATTCCTTTAGCGACCGAAGCACTTGATCCGATTAGTCCGCAATATTTAGGTGATTTATTTAGTTGGGCAGCCATTGGTGCACGTACGACGGAATCACAAACCCACCGTGAAATGGCAAGTGGGCTATCAATGCCAGTAGGCTTTAAAAATGGTACTGATGGTAGCCTGGCAACAGCGATTAATGCGATGCAAGCGGCAGCGTCAGGTCATAAATTTATGGGAATTAACCCTGATGGACAAGTTGCACTGCTAAATACGGAAGGTAACCCTGACGGTCATGTTATTTTACGTGGTGGTAAGCAAACTAATTACGATTCAGTGTCAGTTAGAGAGTGTGAAAACGAGATGGTCGGATCAGGTCTTTCACCAGCCTTAATGGTAGACTGTAGCCATGCTAATTCTCGTAAAGATTATCGTCGCCAACCTTTGGTAGCTGAAGATGTAATTCATCAGATCCGAGAAGGAAATCAGTCTATTATAGGGTTGATGATCGAAAGCCATCTTGATGAAGGGAACCAGAGTGCCGATCTTCCTCGAGATGAAATGAAGTACGGCGTATCGATAACTGATGCATGTATTAGTTGGGACACCACCGAGAAATTATTGCGTCAGGCACATAAGGAATTGGTGCCGTTCTTACAAGATCGAATTAAATAATTACGGATAAAAAGAAATCATGGTTGCTGAGTTAAGCAAATTAAGAGATCAAATTGATGATGTAGATCGTCAAATGGTTGAGTTATTGGCTCAACGACTCGCGTTAGTTGAGCAGGTCGGCGTCGTTAAAAGTCAGCATGGCTTACCGATCTATGCCCCAGATCGTGAAGCGGCAATGTTGGCATCTCGTCGCGAAGAGGCGGAACGTCAAGGGGTCCCTGCGGATCTTATCGAAGATGTACTTCGTCGAACGATGCGTGAATCTTATTCGAGTGAAAACGATTCTGGTTTTAAATGTTTAAATCCACAATTGCGACCAATTGTTATTGTTGGTGGCCATGGACAGTTAGGTAAATTGTTTTGTCGTCTGTTTGAACTGTCGGGTTACCAAGTTAAAACATTAGGTAGCCAAGATTGGGATCGTGCCGATGAAATATTGCATGATGCAGGTATGGTCGTTGTTTCTGTTCCCATCCATTTAACAGAGATGGTGATTGCGAAACTCGATAATTTACCTAAAGACTGTTTACTTGCTGACTTAACATCGATTAAAAGTGGTCCATTACAAGCGATGTTAGAAGTGCATAAAGGCCCTGTAGTTGGGTTACACCCAATGTTTGGTCCTGATATTCCAAGTCTGGCAAAGCAGGTGATTGTGTACTGTGATGGGCGAAATCCAGAAAGCTACCAATGGCTGTTGGAGCAGTTTCAAATTTGGGGCGCAACGCTAAATCGTATTAGTGCGATTGAGCACGATCAGGGGATGACTTTGATCCAAGCATTACGTCACTTTACGTCGTTTGTTTACGGTGTTCATCTTGCAGAAGAAGATCCTAAGCTAGAGCAGTTAATGTCGTTAAGCTCACCAATCTATCGCTTAGAACTCGCGATGGTTGGGCGTCTATTTGCTCAAGATGCGCAATTGTACGGTGACATTATTATGTCGGCACCACAGAATATTGCGATGATCAAACGTTTCCATCAGCGCTTTGGTGAAGCGATTGAAATGCTAGATGCCCAAGACAAAGATGCGTTTAAACAAGCCTTTGGTCAGGTATCAGGATGGTTTGGCGATTACGCTGAACATTTTTTAGCAGAGAGCCAGGGACTGCTTAGGCAGGCGAACGATTCAACTCACCGTAAATCGTAGTTAATTTTCTGATAGTTCAAAATAAAAGAGCCCGTTATGTCATTATTACTCGAAAGAGAATGTCATAACGGGTTTTTTGTTATTCGTACTTTTTTTAGTCGAGGAGCTCAACTTCTGTTGGCGCGACATTTTCACTTGGATAACAGCCTAATACTTTAATAAAGCGAGTTAGGCGGGTGAGTTCTTCTAGCGCTTGTTGCATCACGTCTGATTTAAGATTGACCTCAACATCCACATAGAACATTTCTTCCCATGGGTTGCCAATAACAGGGCGTGATTCCAGCTTACTCATATTGATATTAAGATTTCTCAGCACCAGTAAACATTCAACCAATGAACCTGCTTTTTGTGCTGTCGACATAATTAAAGTGGTTTTTGCTGGGATCAAGGATGTCACATCAACAGGTTTACGTGCTACGACAATAAAGCGGGTGAAGTTTTCTTGCTGATTGGCAATATCTGATTTAATGGAGGTTAAACCATACAATTCGCCGCTAGATGCATTACCAATAGCTGCAACATTCGGTTGTTTTAGCTCGGCAACTTGCTCCATCGCTTCAGCGGTACTTGAACAATATTCTTGTTTTATGCTCCCCATACTATGAAGGAACTCGCTACATTGTTGGTGAGGCTGTGGATGAGAATACAAGGTATCAATATGTTCAAGTTTCGTATCGACAGCTGTAAGTAGGCAATGTTCGATAGGTTGGGTTATCTCGCCCACAATAGAAAGACTTGTGTGTTGTAGTAAATCATACACTTCATTGATTGAGCCTGAGCTGGTATTTTCAATTGGTAAGACACCATAATCAGCATTACCTGTTTCTACAGTATTGAAAATATCGCGAAAAGTAGAACAACTCAGCTCAACTAGATCGGTTTGTTTACGGCTAAAATAATTTCGGCTAGCTAAGTAAGAGTATGAGCCTTTAGCACCAAGAAAAGCGACACGAGCAGTTGGATTCGCACTATCTGGGTTGGCGAGTTTTTGTAGGTAAGCCTGTTGAAATAATACGGAGTCTTCAATTATGGTATGGAAGATCTGCGTAACATATTGAGCATCTAATTGATGACGCTTGCCACTTTCTATCAGTTTTAAAAGTAATTCGTGTTCACGTGTTTGATCGCGTACAGGTTTTGCGGTGCTAATTTTACTTTTAGCCACCTCTAAACTAAGCGCTCTTCGCTCTGCCAGTAGTTCAAGTAAAGCGTTATCAATACGACTGACATTTTGACGAATGTCATCGAGAGAATAGCGAGTATCGGTCATTGGCGTCCCTATCTGATTTCCGAGTATAGCGATAGCTTATATCGTTGTTTACCTTTCATATCATGCTAATGTGAACTGATATGAAAGAGTTGATGAATAGATAAGCTTTGATGATATAAGCGAATTGGTCATTTTTTATCTTTAGCCACATTATGCAGCACACTATTTATTGTCAAGTAGATTAGTGGCTAGTGCTAAGAATGGAAATAATAAGGGAAGATCCCTATTGTTATGTTGAGATAATCAGAACAGTATTGCTTAAAACAAACAGCCCCGCATAAGCGGGGCTGTTTTAAAAATCCTTATGATATTCTAGTATGCGTCGTCTAACTCAACTTCATCTAGCTCAACTTCGTCTTCAGCCACTTCTGGCTTTTCACTATGGCTCGCACGACGAGCATTAGGTTTGTGAGCTTGTTTTTTCAACTGTCGGTCAAGCTTTTGGTAAAGCTCTGTAATCGCACCAAACAGGTCGTCATGCTCTGCAGAAGCAACGAGTTGTCCTCCAGCAATGTTTACTGCAGCCTCGACTTTAAATTGCTTGCTTGGCTCTTTGCTAATCACAACATGTTTTTTGATTAGCGGCACCTGAAGTTTTTCTAACTTATTGAACTTAAATTCAAAACGCTCACGGATAGCCGGGGTGATATCGATGTTTTTACCAGTGATTTCTAATGTCATAATTATCTTCCTCGTTTGCTACCCTTCGTTGGGTTGAATTCAGATTACTAAATCTAGAACTTAATAATGTGACCTGTGTCACATTATAGCCTTTAATAATTATCAGCAAAAAAATCTGTGATCATCTTGGGTTTGTAGCAAAAAAGTTTATAAAAAGTACTTGAGGTGAGAATAATATTTAAGGCAGTATGAAGGAAGGTGAAATGCTGGTGGCTAGTGCTAACTAGGGGTTTTATATAATAATTTTAATGCGATGAGTGTTTTTTAGTCATTGTAACTAGTCAGTGTAGCGATAAAAATCATTAATTAATGTTAAAATTTAAACACTATTTTAAATATAAAAAATGGCAGCTTATTTTTAAGCTGCCATTTTTTTATGAAATAAAGTGCACTACTGGTTAGTTGGCTGGGTTTAATTTCATTAATTTATCGGTGCGTTCAACTTCTTTTTGCAAGTTCAGCTTTTCATAAGCTGTTTTTTCCAGCGCTAATGATTGGCGTGCAGCTTCCGTATCAGGGTATAAACGTTGTACTTGCTGACAACGGTTAATTGCTGCAATCCATGCTCCACGACGAATATAGAAATCCGCAGTAGCTAAATCATAATTCGCTAAACGGTTTTTCAAAAAGATCATACGTGCTTTAGCATCTGCACCATATTCACTTTCAGGGTAACGCTCTAAAAGGTATTTAAAATCCTTGAAGGCTTGGCGTGATGGTGTTGGATCACGGTCAAATCGATTGATATTAAACATATCATGCATAAAGCTACGATCTTGAGCCATATGTGTTAAACCACTCATATACACAACCCAGTCAGCTTGTGGATTATCAGGGTTTAAACGTAAAAAGCGTTCAATCGTTGCTTCACCTAGTGCTAAATCATCACTTTTATAGTAAGCATAAATAAGATCTAGCTGTACTTGATCGGAATAAGCACCAAATGGGTAACGTGAATCTAGCGCTTCCAATTGTTCGATAGCCGATGTCCAATTTCCCTTTTGCAAAGCGGTCTGTGCTGATGCATATAAGTTTGATGGTGGCACATCTGGTATTACTTCTTCTTTACTCGAACAGCCTGAAAGAAGGGCTACGGCAAGAAGAGTCGTGATTGTCAGGCGTTTCATTGCGGCGTTAGTTTCCTTGATAAAAATTTTATTTTGCTCGATCCATTACGGTTAGAGCCGTTAACAGATACAATGACACTATATAGGTTACATCAAGCATAGTTTAAAGCTTGGTCCATTTTACGCAGCGTATGACAATTAGTCTCACGCTTTTTTAAAAAGTTCGCTATGGCACAGCAAATAGAATTGACAAACACAGTTGGTGAAAACCAATTAGGCATGCGCCTGGATCAGGTTATTGCTCAATTATATCCAGATTATTCGCGTTCGCGCATTAAAGATTGGATTTTAAACGGTATGGTTTCAGTGAATGGCGATGTCGTCAAGAAACCTCGTGAAAAAATGATGGGTGGCGAAGAGCTATTTATCCAAGCTGAGATCGAAGATGAAGTGCGTTGGGTTGCACAGGATATTCCTCTCGACATCGTTTACGAAGATGATGACATTCTTGTTATCAATAAACCTCGTGACTTTGTTGTTCACCCAGGCGCGGGTACGCCAGATGGTACGGTTCTGAATGCATTGCTGCATCATTGCCCATCTCTGGCTGAAGTTCCACGTGCGGGTATCGTTCACCGATTGGATAAAGATACTACCGGTTTAATGGTGGTTGCTAAAACGATTCAAGCACAAACGCGTTTAGTTCGTGCACTACAAAAGCGTAAGATTACGCGTGAGTATGAAGCGTTAGCTATCGGTCAGATGACAGGTGGTGGCACGATTGAAAAGCCAATTGGTCGCCACTCAACTAAGCGTATCTGTATGGCAGTACATGAAATGGGTAAAGATGCGATCACCCATTACCGTGTTGCTGAACGTTTCCGTGAACATACACGTATTGTATTACGTCTTGAAACGGGCCGTACGCACCAGATCCGTGTTCATATGTCATACATGAGCCACCCTTTAATTGGTGACGTGATTTATGGTGGTCGTCCTCGTCCGCCACGTGATGCATCTCCTGAATTTATTCAGGCACTGCGTGCGTTTGATCGACAAGCACTGCATGCACGTATGCTGCGATTAGATCACCCGATCACCGGTGAGAAGATGGAATGGCATGCACCGCTACCAATTGATATGGTGGCAATGATTGATATTTTGCGTAAAGACACGCAAGAAAATAACGAAGACGATTATTAATGAAAGTCATTATTCCTAACTGGCCAGCCTCGAAACATGTGCGCGCGATAAGTACGACCCGTTTAGGTGGTGTTAGTGCAGCTCCATATCATGAATTGAATTTAGGGCTACATGTTGGGGATGATGAAGCTGTTGTTAATCAAAACCGTGAATTGTTGAAACAACATTGTGGTCTTGTGGATTCTCCTGCATGGTTGAATCAAATCCACAGTGCTGATGTGATTGAGCTTAATGCTGAACTTTCATCAGTACCAGATGCTGATGGTAGCTTTACTCGTTCTCCGGGATTAGCCTGTGCCATCATGACTGCTGACTGTTTACCTGTTTTATTTTGCGATAAGCAAGGAACAGAAGTTGCTGCGGTTCATGCCGGATGGCGAGGACTGGCTACAGGTGTGATTGAGCACGCAGTGGAAAAATTTCACTGTAACGCAGCCGATATTATGGCGTGGTTAGGTCCAGCTATTGGGCCTAACGCATTTGAGGTCGGTGGTGAAGTGCGAGAACAATTTATGGCTGCCGATCCGAATGCCGAATGTGCTTTTATTCCGCATGGTGATAAATGGTTGGCTGATTTGTATTTACTAGCAAAGCAGCGTTTGAATCGATTAGGTATCACTGCTGTTTATGGTGGAGAGTATTGTACTTTTACTGATGAACAGCAGTTTTATTCCTATCGACGACAAGCGGTAACAGGTCGTCAGGCCTCATTGATTTGGTTAGCGGATAACAAATAGCACGTAATTGGTTAACGTCGTTAATTATTGCTAAGCGAGTGATCTTCATAAAGATCGCTCGCTTTTTTTTTGCAGCATTATATTGCGATTTATAGAGTTGAAAAATACCTGTTAAGTATCCATATATATAGCATTAGTTTATTTATATTTATTGGGAGAACTTATGCGTCTTGACCGATTCACCAGCAAATTTCAATCGGCAATATCTGATGCTCAGTCGCTGGCTCTAGGACGAGACCATCAGTATATCGAGCCTGCACACCTTATGGTGGCTTTGCTTAATCAAGATGGTAGTACCGTGCGTCCGTTGCTCACCCTTTTGAACATCGATATTACCCAGTTACGTTCACGCTTAGCTGAGCTATTAGACCGCATGCCTAAAGTAACAGGTATTGGTGGTGAAGTTCAGCTTTCACATGGTATGGGCGTACTGCTTAATATGTGCGATAAGTTGGCACAAAAGCGGAAAGATAAATTTATTTCTTCTGAGCTGTTTATTTTAGCGGCAGCTGAAGATAAAGGCCCATTGGGTGAGTTATTTAAAGAATTAGGTTTAACGGCGAAAAATATTGAACAAGCGATTGATCAAGTTCGTGGTGGACAAAAAGTCGATGATCCTAATGCTGAAGAAAATCGCCAAGCTCTAGAGAAGTACACGATCGATTTAACCGAACGTGCAGAGCAGGGCAAATTAGATCCTGTTATCGGTCGTGACGATGAAATTCGCCGTACTATTCAAGTATTGCAACGCCGTACCAAAAATAACCCTGTGATTATCGGTGAGCCTGGGGTTGGTAAAACAGCCATCGTTGAAGGATTAGCACAACGCATTGTTAACGGTGAAGTACCTGAAGGCTTGCGTGATAAGCGTGTCCTTTCTCTCGATATGGGCTCATTGATTGCGGGTGCAAAATTCCGTGGTGAATTTGAAGAGCGCTTAAAAGCGGTACTTAACGAATTATCGCAAGAAGATGGCCGTGTGATTTTGTTCATCGATGAAATTCATACTATGGTTGGTGCGGGTAAAGGCGAAGGCTCAATGGATGCCGGTAACATGCTAAAACCTGCATTGGCACGTGGTGAGCTTCATTGTGTCGGTGCTACAACATTAGATGAATACCGTCAGTATATTGAGAAAGATGCGGCACTTGAACGTCGTTTCCAAAAAGTGCTGGTGGATGAACCTAGTGTTGAAGATACCATTGCAATTCTTCGTGGTTTGAAAGAGCGTTACGAGCTTCATCACCATGTAGAAATTACCGATCCTGCGATTGTAGCAGCAGCAACATTGTCACATCGTTATATTTCAGATCGTCAGTTACCTGATAAAGCAATTGATCTTATTGATGAAGCGGCATCAAGCATTCGTATGCAGATTGATTCAAAGCCCGAATCATTAGATCGTCTTGAGCGTCGTATTATTCAGCTTAAGATTGAACAGCAAGCGCTAGAAAAAGAAGATGATGCCGCAAGTAATAAACGTCTCAGTGATTTGCTTGAAGAGCTAGATCTAAAAGAGCGCGAATATGCAGAGCTTGAAGAAGTGTGGAATGCTGAAAAAGCAGCACTGTCAGGTACTCAACATATTAAAGCAGAGCTTGAACAAGCACGTACTGATGTGGAAATTGCTCGCCGTGCTGGCGATTTAAACCGTATGTCAGAGTTACAATATGGTCGTATTCCTGAGTTAGAGAAGCAGCTAGATCTTGCCGCGCAAGCAGAAATGCAAGAAATGACCTTGTTGAAAAACAAAGTGACTGATACTGAAATTGCCGATGTTTTATCAAAAGCGACAGGTATTCCTGTATCAAAAATGCTTGAAGGTGAGCGTGATAAATTGCTTCGTATGGAAGACGAATTACACCATCGTGTCATTGGTCAAGATGAAGCGGTCGTTGCTGTTGCGAATGCTATTCGTCGTAGCCGTGCAGGTCTTGCTGATCCGCAACGTCCAATTGGCTCTTTCTTATTCTTAGGCCCAACAGGTGTAGGTAAAACAGAGCTCTGTAAATCACTGGCAAACTTTATGTTTGATAGTGAAGAAGCAATGGTTCGAATCGACATGTCCGAGTTTATGGAGAAACACTCAGTAGCGCGTCTAGTGGGTGCGCCTCCAGGTTATGTCGGCTATGAAGAAGGTGGTTACCTAACAGAAGCGGTTCGTCGTCGTCCATATTCAGTAGTATTACTGGACGAAGTCGAAAAAGCACACCCTGATGTGTTCAATATCTTACTTCAAGTATTAGATGACGGTCGTTTAACTGATGGTCAAGGTCGAACAGTAGATTTCCGTAATACGGTGATCATCATGACATCGAACTTGGGCTCAGATCGTATTCAAGAGCATTTCGGAAACCTTGACTATGAGGGGATCAAAGCACTTGTAATGGAAGTTGTTGGACAACACTTCCGCCCTGAGTTTATTAACCGTGTTGATGAAACCGTTGTGTTCCATCCACTGGGTAAAGAAAATATCAAGAATATTGCAAGTATTCAGCTTGAACGATTGAAAAAACGCCTTGCTGAAAAAGACTTCCGTCTAGATGTTGAAGACAGTGCGTTAGATATGATTGCCGAAGCTGGATTTGATCCTGTTTATGGCGCGCGTCCATTGAAACGTGCGATACAGCAATATATTGAAAACCCATTAGCGCAAGACTTGTTATCAGGTAAATTTGTTCCGGGTAAAGTGATAACACTGTCTGTGAAAGATGATGTAATTGTTGCTGAGCAAATTTAATTACTTCATTTAATCATTATGACTAAACGCCCTGCATTGAAGCAGGGCGTTTTTTTATCTAATAAAAACCATCTCTTTAGGTGAATTCTTGATCGTTAAAAGATGAATTGTTTAAGGATTGTTCAAGCGCGCATTTTTCTTTAAAAAAGGGCTTGTCAGCAAAAAATCTCTCCCTATAATACGACCTCACTGACACGGAGCAAGCCACTGGCTAGCAACCAAATCAGTATTGTTCTTTAACAATTTGACCATGCAATCTGTGTGGGCACTCGTTGAAAAGTTAAGTCGAAAGATTTATCAATGATACTAGTGACCAATTGATACGTAAGTATCAG
>NZ_PYNU01000033.1:0-26879 GCF_003026075.1 Photobacterium sp. GB-210
AAAGAAGCTGCTTCAAGCAATCCAATTTATGTTCATGTTAGCCGGGCAACTAACGTTGCCCTCACCGAATAAAACGGTACGTATAAAAGCCCAACCCTTTTGCCCCTGCTGCCAACATGTCATGCAATTAACGGGGATATTTCGACCCAGATAACCGACGTTAAATAATAAGGATAATGGCTTTCACGCTTCAGAATTAAAGAGGGTTTTATTATAAATCAGGGTATTAATATTATTGGTTCACACCAAGGATAACGCTCGACTTCTTTTTGGCATTCCCCTTCATGATATTTCCAATATTTACTTATAATAAGGTAGCTTGGGCTTGTCCAACACTTCGGATAGGTGTCGGCTTCGCGACACATATCCTTATTTGTTATAGCGCTTTTACAACACCCACGATACTATTTGATACTTTAGTAAAAGGGGTCTTTTTCCAGTCGGAATAATGTCCTACTAGCTGTAAGCCAGCACTTTCTAGACAGTTAACGATCTCATCTATTGAACGATATTTGAGCTCTATTTCACTATGGTATTGCTCACCACTTTCGTAATCCCTACGGATGTGATGAAGCATCGTATCATTGGAATGAGGGTGAACACAGTCCCAGCCGTACACTTTAACTTTTCCCCCCTTCGGGCTTATATATGAAGACCAATACTCATAACCACTGGTTACTTCTAGATGCTCTAGGGATGGAAGCCGACAATCAAAAATGAATGTACCATTGTTACCCATATGATTTTTAATCTGATTTAGCATGGACAAGAAGTCAGCATCAGAGATAAATGCTTGAAACGCATTACCAGTCATAGAGACTACATCAAATTTGGTGCCTATATCGAAATTGGTCGCATCCATTTCATAGAATGAAATATTGTTTATCGTTGCGGATTTTTCTATAGCGAACTCGACCATTGCCCCTGAAAAATCTATACCTACTACATGAGAAGCCTCATTGGATAAAGGAATCGTGACGATGCCTGTTCCACAACACACATCTAGAAGCGATGACGCTTGTTGGGAAGTTAATATGTCACGTAGAAATGAGATTTCATTAGCATAATCTTCACCATACTGTGCATCATATTCCTCGCCTGACCAAAATTCACTCTTGCTTTGTTTCAACGACTCTTCTCCTTGAGCATGAATGCGCTATAACAGTATATTAATAAGCATTCTTACTTTTACGCTTTATTAATACTGTTAACATTCAACATCTTACTAAAAAAGCACCCATTTTCATAGTGTTAGTCGCAAAAAATCACATCCAACCTATATTTTACTGTGATAAAAGTAAGAACTGTTTTTAACCCGTCGAATTAAAAACACAACCATGAATGTTACACCATATATATCAATATCTTATAAATAGAAGCTGAGATAATTAAGCATTTTTTCTTATTTAAAACGAAGTCTAAGCATCAAAATTTACGATTTGCATTATAACTGGACAAATAAACAGGTTTATTCATTAGCAGAAATCAAAAATATCTCGCCTAAATTGATATAGGAATAACACGAGTACTAAAAGAAAGAGAATGGAGATAAGAGAGATGGAGACAAAGCCGGGTTTCATCTCCATGTTTAGGCATTATTGCGGCTTGTGGTGATGATAAGACACAGCTTCAAGCGATCCTTATGTTCATGTTAGCTGGGTAACTGACGTTGCCCTCACCGAATAAAACGGTACGTATAAAAGCCCAACCCTTTTGCCCCTGCTGCCAACATGTCATGCAATTAACGGGGATATTTCGACCCAGATAATCGACGTTAAATAATAAGGATAATGGCTTTAACGCTTCAGAATTAAAGAGGGTTTTATTATAAATCAGGGTATTAATATTATTGGTTCACACCAAGGATAACGCTCGACTTCTTTTTGGCATCCCCCTTCATGATATTTCCAATATTTACTTATAATAAGGTAGCTTGGGCTTGTCCAACACTTCGGATAGGTGTCGGCTTCGCAACACATATCCTTATCTGTTAGGCGAATTTTCAAAGGCTTATGCGCATATCTGCACAATTGAAAAGACCGTCACCTAAAGTTGGAAAACGCGCATAGTTTTTTAGCGTTCCATGATTTGAAAAACCTGACTTTTCTAAAACCCTTACACTTGCTATGTGCCCAACAAATGGATTTGTTCTTACTTCCTTGATACCCAAGCTGTTTAAATATTCCAAGCCAGTACGACACAATTGCGTCGCAATTCCACGATTACTAAATTTGTCTGATATACCAAAATGGATCTCAGCATGCTGTTCATTGAACACAAACACAACCACCCCAAACACAAAGTCATTTTGGCTTTCTGCGACACCATAAACTAGCACTTTGGGACGGCTTTCCAAATAGGATTTTCTCCATTGCTGAATTTTTGAGAGCGTAGTTCCCACCGTATCATGAGGCAATGTCGAAATGTACTTTGCAGAAGAAATTGAGCCAGAGTACAAACTAAACAATGAGTCTGCATCAGTTTCTCGAAGCTCCCTAATTCTAAAAACGTCATTCTCGTAGTTCATTATGCCTCCATTCGCCTAACAGTATATTAATAAGCATTCTTACTTTCGCGCAAAAATACACGCATAAAATACCTTTACCATACTCGATATAATCTTTACATATTATGAACTTACTGGCAATTTTTTACATTTAAAGATTTAAAAGAGGGTGTAAAAAGTAAGAAATGTATTTGATCAGTCTTATTAAATACAAACTGAAACATTAAATGATATAATTTTCAATTGGTTATGATTTCACTTCTGTTTTTAACAAGAAATATTTCTTATTAAAAACAGAACTCAAACGATAAAATCACCACGTTTCATTATAACTGTTGATATACACAGTAAATAAAACTAATCCAAAACCACGTTAACACGATATGAATGAGTATTTGATCTAACACGTTTTGGGGCAAATATGAGTTAGCCTAGTAGCTAACTCAGATGTGATCACCAAGTGATTCTGTCAGATTATGAAAGGTATTTTGATTTCTTGACCGTTTGTTAGTCGTACATTGCCCAACGGAAATACGGACGCTGACCATCCATCCGTTCAACTTCTGCGCCTAGCTTCTTATAGAAATTATGGGCTTTGGTGTTGTAGGGGCTAGCTGTCCATGAAATGTGAGAAGCTAACGACTTTCCTGCTTCAATTTTCAAAGCATGCATAAGTTCGGCACCATACCCCTTTGACCTATGCCTACCAATAACTAGCAAGTCATCAAGCCAAATAGATGGCTCACCTCGGAAGGAAGAATAGCGGTAATGAAATAAGGCGAAACCCAGAACTTTGCCGTCGACTTCCAATAGCAAAGCGTGAGCAAACGGAACGTCGCCAAATAACGTTCGTTCAATCTTGCCTTTATTTGTGGAGATTTCGCCGTTGAACCCTTTCATACTTCGGTCAAACTCAGCTTTATACCCAATAAGTTCTAGTAACTTACCGGAGTCTTTTTTGTTCGCTTTCCTTACGTTCACTCTGTTCTCCATAACTCAAATTCCGGGTTATCGGCTAACACTTTATACGACTTTTAGCCGCCTTTAAAACACCTATCATGCAGCCTTTTCGATTACAGTTAAATTTTCCATCAATAAGTTAATGAATATTAGATTGTATAAGGACACATATTTTTAAAACTTACTTCGAAACTCCCTCAGGTAACTATAGCTAAGGGAAACTTTCCGCCAAAAGAAGCTAACTCACTTAGCTTCTTACTAATGTAGACAGTAGATAACTCAAAACAAAACGGAGTTAATGGCAAGTGTCTGAATACGAATTACTTTCAGTTGCATGAGTTTGCTTTTTACCAATAATTGTTAAAAATTAATTTCAAAACTTAACGATAGTGTTTGCCAATTACCCCAAGAGAATTAGAATAGCGCGCATATTCACTGGGAGAATAAGATGCACAACCAACACCGCACCGCTCAACAGCTGCCCTTATTTACGCTTATAACGCTATACATCATTATCTTTCTTGGATCTGCCGGATTTTTTATTACGATCCCCGCATACGTCAGCTTATTTTTAACTGATCATTCGTTGGAATTTGCCAAGAGTATGCCAATTGAACAGCGTCGTATGTTGTTTGGTACAGTAATGTCTGCCGCCCCATTTATTTCGATGTTCTTTACCCCTTTTATTGCGCGTTTTGCCGATAAGTTCAGTCGTAAGACCGTGATTGCCATTTGTTTGATTATTGCAGCTATTGGTTTCGCCTTACCGATTTATGCGATTGTGGTTAGCTCGGTGATCATTTTGTTTGTCGGTAATATGATCAACAGCTTAGGCTCGGCAAGCCAACCTATTGCACAAGCGATTTTGGCTGATAACAGCGAAGGGAAAAACAAAGCAACATTGATGAGTTTAGTTGCCGTAGTTATGACAGCAGCCATGTCATTTGGCCCAGCACTTGGCAGTAAATTATCATCTAGTTATGGCGCTCAAGCACCATTTTATGCCTGCCTCGTCATTGCACTTATCAGTTTAATCTTGATGTTTGTGGTGCGTTTACCTGCTCAACACATTGTAAAAACAGAAAACCCTTTCTCGTTCGTAAAACCGTTAAAACGTAGTCAAAAAGGCTTAATGAACTGTTTGTTTATCGTTTTTATTTGCCAATTTAGCTGGAGCCTCTATTTCCAAAACATTGCGTTTATCTTCCCGCAGAAATGGAATATTGCGGTAGAAAGTGAATTCTACCAATACTTTATGATGGGAATTGGCGTTGTAATGATCCTCTCACTATTACTATTGCCACGTCTGATCTTATCGCGTTTTTCTGTTAATTCAGCACTACGTACAACAACAGCATTATCTGCCATTGGCATGTTATTACTTGCGATCACTCCAACCCCGACCTCTCATGTGGTTGCGATGATCTTTGCAGCATCCATGGTTGCGTTATGTTTTCCTCTTTACATCACAGCCCTTTCAGATCGTGCGAGTGATATTGATCAAGGTTGGGCTATGGCGCTTTCTAGTGCAATGGTTGGCTTGGCGTGGACATTAACTGGTTATTTGACTGCTATGATGGTCAATGTGCACTTATTATTACCAACGGGGATTGCTGTCATCGGCTATCTTGCCGCAATGGTGGTGGTACCAACGAAGAGCACGAATAAAAACACACAATCAGATTTGGAAGCAGCATGACACAAACGAAAACCCCTTTCGAAAATGTACTCAGTGCACATGAGTTTCATCCTGTGATACCCAAAGAATTACAATTCGGTACAGGATACGTTGTCGATTTAACACCAAGTAGTCATTTATGGCAGCAAGTAAATGACGAGCATACTTTCGCTGATGAAATCGTAAAACAAGCCATTGCCACCAATGCACAAATAGTCATTGGTCGATATGCTGAACACCGCTTGATTTATCAAGATAAAGAGAACTTTTCCGACTCTCCTAATCGTACTGTTCACATGGCGATTGATTTAGGCGTGCCTGCTGGCGTTCCTGTTTATGCCCCACTTGATGGTGAAGTTTATGGTATCGCAAATCATGCAGCAAACGGTGACTATGGCCCTACTGTTATTTTAAAACACGCGCTCGATGGGCATGTTTTTTATACTCTTTACGGACATACAGCGACTGAGTATTTATCGCAATTAACTGTTGGTCAGCATATTAGTCGAGGCCAACAATTTACTGCTGTGGGTAACACAGAAGAAAATGGGGGTTGGGCGCCTCATCTGCATTTTCAAATCATCAAAAACATGGGTGATTACAGTAATGATTATCCTGGTGTGATTGATCCTGAGCAGTTTGATTTTTACCAAGATAATTGCCCGAATCCTAATTTGATCCTAAAACGTAGCGATTTAGATTAATCTGCATACATAAAAGCGCCTATTAGCCTTCAAGCCAATAGGCGCTTTTTATTTACGCTTTTGCCAACACGACAGAATTATCATTCCACCAGCGTTGTACAGACATATTAAGTAATGCCATCGTTGTAAGTACACATGCCATCACCCATTCAACACTGGCTAAATGACTCACAATAAAGGTTAACGTAAAGATCCCAACCATTTGTAATGAGCCAAACAGTGCTCCCGTTTGTCCTTTATGCTTAGGGAATAAATACAGCGCACTGACAGCCACGACAGAGGTTGTTAAACCCGCGCCAAAACAATAGATACCCATGCCGATAATGATCGTCGCCATGCTGTGAAATACCACATTCGATAGTATCGTCAGCGCGCCAAGCAACATAAGACCACTTGCTGCTTTAATGATTCGCCCTTCTGTCGTGGTATATTTTAGAAAACGAATATAAAAAATACGGGCGCACAAACTACAACCAATTAGCAACAATGAAGACAGACCAAAATATTGCACAGGTAAATGGTATTGTTCATTCGCAATAAACGCCCCCATCAAATAAAACACCAGCGCACCACCATTCGCCATCACCATCATGATTAAATAGCGTAAGAACTGCGGATTAGTTGCAATCATGGAGTAATCACGAGCAACAACCCTTGGTTTTGTCGCATGAATATTCTTTTCTAAGTGGGTTTCTTTTAAACCTAAGGCAATAACCACAAATAGCAGTACTGCTAACCCCAACATAAACCAGAAGCTACTATGCCAGCCAAAATGGCTTTCTAAATAGCCACCAATTGCAGGTGTCGACGCGGGTAAACACATAAATAAAATACTAAACCATGACATCACATCCACTAACTGCTCTTTAGTTAATGAGTCTTGCATTATGGTTCGGCATAATAAAAACAACGCCCCAACACCCATACCTTGTACGGCACGTCCAATAATTAAACCTGATAGTTGATCAGCGTGTAAACAAAGCGCTGAGCCGATGATAAATATCACCGCACCTAATATCGCGATAGGACGACGACCGAAGCGTTCTGCGACAGCGCCGCACACTAATTGACTTAAACCTAACGCAATGAAAAACGTGCTCACCGTTTGTTGTACTGCTGTCGATGACACATTCAATGCCTTAGACATTACAGGTAAGCTAGGTGCATACATATCAGAGGCGAAGAAATAGCTGCACGCCATTAATAAACTGATAGAAAGTAAACGTAGTAAAGACATGACAACAATCTCCTTAATTGATGTCATTATCTTAAACAGATGTGTTTAGTCTTGTTGTTGAACTAGCGACAACGAGTTGTGATTTTTCGCCAACTTCTGGCTAGCTTTGTGTTGTTTAAAACGATTAAAGGCATGAGAAAAGGCAGATAAGCTGTTGTAACCTAAATCTAATGCGATATCTGTATGCGCGACACCTGCGCGACTCAACTGCCATGCTTTTGCCATAACCAACTGCTGTCTTATTTCGCGAAATGGTTGATCAAATGTGCTGATAAATAAACGATTGAGAGTACGAGAAGATGCACCACAGTGCTCAGCAAAACGGTCTAAAGACAGTTTAATATCAGGTTCAATAGTCAGCGCTTCAATAATCGGCAACAAGCGTTTATCAATATCATGATTACTTTGATAAGCATCGCTCTGGTAATTTTGTTTCTTGAGTTGATCGAGAAATACCGCTAAATAATGGTGTTGAACATCGCTATTGCTGTCAGCACCTTGCTCACAGCCAATGTCTTGCGACTCAATTTCTGCCATCACCTGCACCATTAAGCGATTGGTCGAGATGATCGCCATCTCATTGTAAAAATGAGGAATAACATCTGGTGAAGCATGAATAATACTTAAGCTGGTATCTTTCAACACTTTCAAGTGATGACGGTGATTTAGGGGCACCCAAATAAGTTGTCCACTAACAGCCAGTATGCTTTTATCCTCTGTTCTAGCAATACCGCAACCTTGGTGGATATAAAAAAGTTGTACAAAATCGTCGTGAGAATGCGGTGCTTTTTCTTCTGTTGGGGCATAACGTTTTATCGAATGAAGTAACCGCATTGCTTTCCTTTAAGAGTAACCCAATAAATTCAACCCGTATTATGGCTTAGCTGACTTCATACTGTCTAACCAACCATAAACAGCCTCTAATGTTTCAGAAGATGGCATCCTATTATTACGGGCTTGGATTTGATCCACTGTATATATCCCACTAACTCGTCCATTAACGAAATAATGACGTTTTAAACCAATGGTAACACGCTCTGGCATGAACATTTTATAAACCAAATATTCGCCTTTAATGATCCGGTTGTGATAAATCGCCACACAGTGGTTTTGTTCAATCCCCTCTTGTTCAAGTTCTTGATAATCGCGAATAGGTACAATGTTGTTATTACCTTCAAAAGGGATCACGTAAGGCTTATTGGAATTAGCATCGGGCACAAAATTGATACTGTGTTGCGCCACCACCCACCTGTCGTGTAACGCTCGTAACTCTTCATAAGAAGTCACTGCATGAATACGCTTGATTGAATCAACATCTAATACGCGATAAGCAAGCTGGAAAACGTCAGATAAAATTTGATTAATTTGAAAACGTTCACGCTGATTGGTTTGCGCTATATGCCGTCCAAGCGGCGTACCTGTTAACGTTGGCCATTGCAGATAGATCTGCAAGGTTAAGTTAGTGATCGTTTTATAATGTTTAAACAGTTGAAACGACATCAATTCAGGATCGAGCAAGCGGTGAATAATAATCACAATCGAACGGGTTGAAAAATCACTCTCAATCCGATCAAGAAAACGCAATGCTGAACGACTCGAAGCTAAGCCAAGTTGAGTAAGGATTTCACGTTGACCTAATTCGCACAGTGCTAACACTTCATCTTGATCTAACGGATATTGTTCGCATACCAAATACAATAAGGTAGGACGTTGGAGTAATAGCTCTCGGGCTTTCTGACTCATTGCTGCAATCTTGAGCATGTACACCCCAAATTCAGCATAGCCTCGGGCTTTTTCAACTAAACCAGTAGGAATGCTATCTACCCATGCTTTCCCCCCTTCTAATGATTCGATGTGCTCAATATAGAATGAACAGCTCCCCTCTAACGGTTCCCGGTGCCCATCTGGGTATGCTCGATACATAGCAAGACAGTCATGCCAGTCATAGAACTCAAGCTGAAAAGGAAAAAAGGTTAAGGCTTCATCAAATGATAAAACTAACGGCGCTGAGTGATGAAACTCTTCGCGCTCAGCACAACAAGCAAGCATAAATATCCATATATGTCTGTTAGCCTTGAATAATGATTATCGTTATCTGCTCAATGTGTCTTGATATGAAAAACAATAATAACTGATAAATATATCATGCCTTAGCGAGATGAAGATTCAACTGCAAAACGACAAGGATGAGAACCTAGTACGGAAAATATATTAAATAATATGAAGGCGTTATTTATGTTCACCAATGGTAATTCTTTCGCAAAAATCAGGTCAAGGATGGCGTCAATTCAAACGATTATTTAAGTAGCTTACCTTATATGAATAACGTTTTTATTTTTTTGCTCGTCACAGTTAAGACCAAATAAAGCAGACAGTTTAAGAACATCGAAAATTGTTACTTATACTCTGTAATAAAATTAGAGGGTGTAACGCCAGCCTTATCATGAAAAAAACGAATAAAAGCACTATCACTTGAAAAATCTAGCCGATGAGCAATATCTGTCACTCGCCAATTTGATGACAGCAATTCAATAGCGGCTAATAAACGCCACTGTTGGCGCCAACTTTGATATGGCATACCCACTTCTTTATTAAAAATACGGGTGATGGTTTTTGCACTCGCTCCTACGATAAGGCTAAGTTCTGCTAATGATGGAGCAACAAACCCCTCATCATCAATATCAGCTAACCATGAGGATAAACGAGGATCGGCTGGAATAGGTAAATTCAAGTGACTATCTTTCGCAAGGTTGAGCTCTTCAATTAAGAGGTTCACCGAATTAACTTGCTCATTATTGGGTTTATCAAACGCCCAAAACGCCATACGCTCCATTAATGCCGACATTAAAGGATTAATATCAAATATTTTTAGTTCTCTCGGCAATTGTGGTTGTAAATCTTGGTCAAAATACAAAGAACGGTATTGCGTAACATTGGATGTTTGTGCTTTGTGCTCCACTCCTGCTGGGATCCAAGCTGCACGCATTGGCGGCAACACACACTTGACACCATCTAAACTAATGACCATGCAACCATGATGAGAAAACAATAACTGATCTTTGCTATGAGTGTGATAACCAGAATCATGCTCTGCTAAATCAGCAGCAAGCCCAACAACAAGACCATGATAATCATCAGCACAAAACTGATCTTCCATTCGAATATAAGCCATATTAGCAGCTCCTTTCTGCAACCTGTCCTTAAAGTGACATTTGTTGTTCTTATATTAATATTACACCACCCATGAACACTATATACTTCTCATCATTGAAATAACAGTCTCGCACTTCACGAATTAGCGATGGCAGTAATACGTATCATCCACTGAACAATATCGGTTTTTTGCCTTTCGTCGGTGGATGATCAAGCGTCAAAGAGGAAGTCATGAATAAAAAAACAATCTCGACATTATTAGCGATTTCGCTGTTAATGTTTCCACAGCTCATAGAGACGATGTATAGCCCAGCGCTAACATCGATTAAGAATCACTTTTCAGTAACCACCTCAGATGCAGCTCAAGCGCTATCGATCTTTTTTATGGTCTTTGCCGTTGGCGTCGTATTCTGGGGAACCATGTGTGATGTGATTGGACGTCGTTTATCAACCCTATTAGGTTTAGCAATTTGTATTGCTGCCGCACTATTTTGTTACTTTGCACCAACATTTCAGGGGTTACTTTACGGTTTTGGTGCGTGTGCTTTTGGTGCAGCTGTTGGCTCTGTATGTACCCAAACCATTTTACGAGATAGCTTTGAAGGCGCGAGTTTAGCAAGAATCTTCTCTATTGCGTCAACAAGTATTGGTCTTAGCCCTGTGATTGGTATGTTACTTGGTAGCTGGTTGACGGCTCACGGTGGCTATACTTGGGTTTTCGCAGCTATGGTGATCATGTTATCACTACTATTACTTTGGGGTGGCTTTGCATTACCAGAGACAAAACCAAACCACATTAAACGTGATAGCTTGTTTTTAGTGGCAAATAAAATGCTCCGTGACAGCCATATTTGGTATATCGTATTAATGATAGGGCTGGCAAATATTGCCCTGTTCTCTTACTACAGCATTGCACCATTTATGTTTGAACACTTAGGAGCTAGCGTTAAGTTTTTTGGTAATACTAGCTTTGTTTTAGCTGCTGGCTCAATTTTAGGTTCACTACTTAATATTCGTTTGATACGCCTACATATTCGCGGTGAACTCATCGTAATGTTATCGACATTAATGATGCTGACAGCTGGTTTAGGTGTTTACTTACTACAAGAAACTGTTTGGTTCTTCATTCCAATGGCATTGGTATCACTGTCATTTGGTTTAACATTACCTAACTTGTTAAGTACTGCTTTAATCAATTACCGAAACCACCTAGGAACAGCGGGTGCATTACTTGGCTTGTTCTATTACTTAATCATCGGTTTTGGCCTAGATCATGTCGCACATGTCGGCAATCTAGCATTAACATTACTGGTTTGTGGTGGTGGTTCATTTGTACTTGTACTATTAAAATTGATCACGGCAAAAGCCAATAAACAAACCAGTGAAAACGCAACAGCAAGTTAATCGACAAGTGAGTTGAAACTCACCGTAAAGTTAACTTCTCTTAACAAAAAAGCCGCATAAGGTCATCTTTTTAAAAGAGTCTTATGCGGCTTTTCTTTTTTTCTGTAAGCGATTAATTCGTCACAGTGGGTAATTCAGGTAAATGTGTACCAGCATTATCAGGATAAATCACATACTCACCGTGGAATTTCACTTTAGATTTGTAGTCGGTGATCTTAAACAGCAAGATACCTTGTTGGTAAGCCAAATCGATAAATTGCTGCGCATTACCACGAATATAAAAAGAAAGGGGTTTTATTAATGTACCCTGCTCATTCATCGCAGACTTGTATTGCGCAGCACACACCACTAATGATGCTTGACCATCGGTATGATGAGACACTTTGCGGTTCACTTCATACTCGTTAGTCACTAACCAATCTGCGGCTTCTACAACACGATAGAAATCATCTATTAGCTCAGCGGTAATAACCGTTGAATGACCATCAGCATCATTTAACGCACTAAGGGTATTTTTAATACGCTCAAATTGTACTTTAAGCTGCGCATTTTTGCCCATTGTGCGAGATTGTTTCTGCCATTGCAGTAATGTCTTAGACACACAGTGATCAAAACATTGTTGTTTGATCATCTTCGTCACCCACGCGCTTAAAAAAACCGTCTCACTGACCGGGTTTTTCTGGGTTTTACCAGACTCTTGCGCAGTAACCAGAGTTGATAACCCTTCCGTTACCACATGTAGAATTTCGTTATAAAAAGAAGTCATAATTTTAGAAAATCAAAAATAAATACGGCTAAAAACAAGCTTACGAATGTTTAACCAAGAACCAAGGTTCCTGTTAGAAATTTCCACTTATCGTACGCTACTGTCAGGTGAGATAGGTGCCAATGATAACGAGTTATACCCTAATAAAAAAGCAGCAATGTATTGAAAATATTAGCTGGTTTTATCTATCAATTAAGATGGAGTTAACCAACCAACACAGAATATTAATCTGCAAAATAAAGCTCATCAATACAATTAACTCGGTTTATTATAATAAATACAAATTTAAAATTGCAATATAACATTACTTTTAAAGAAAAATGCTTTGTGACACTCATTCAGGTGGTGAATATATATTTGTGAATAATCACTGTGAACGTTATCAATTAACAAGGAATAAGGTTTATAGATGAAATACACTCTTTTAGCCGCTTTAATTGCTGCCACATCACTAACCGCATGTAACAGCAGTAGCAACTCTTCGGATGACTATAATGGATATGTTGCTCAGGAACCAAAACCTGCAAAGATTACAGAGTTTCGTAATGTGGTATATGCGAGCTACATGAAAGATGCCAATGATCAGTGGTTTGATAATCCGCATTCAAATGAAATCAGTGATCTGAATATTGCCTTCATGAACCCTAGCGCCAATATGGATAAAGAAGGGATATATCACCCTGATGGACACGTTGCTCCCCTATCTACCGATAAAATAAATAAGCTTACTTCCACTATTCAAAAATTTAGAGAGCAAAACCCTGATGGAAGAGTATTTATTTCCTTTGGTGGCTGGCGAGATAGCGAGAAAAATGAAAGTGACGATAACATCATTGGTCGTGACATCGTTTACGAAAAAATAGCCGCATCGCCAGAATATCGAGAAAACCTAATCAACGACATGATGGATGTTGTAAATACCTACGGTTTTGACGGTATTGATCTTGATTGGGAGTACCCTCAAGTGGGTGATGGTGCTAATCAATATGCTGATTTTGTTAACCGATTAGCAGATAGGCTTCATGCAGAAGATAAATATTTCACCGCAGCGATCATTGGCAGTAAAGATAAACCTAATGACGATGGAAAAGGTGCTGGCTATCTCGATGTTGCATTAAATGCCTTTGATACGGTTCATTTAATGACTTATGACATGCAAAATGAAGATCACTCAAGCTATAAAGATTCAGTCAATGCTTTAAATTACTGGTTAATAGAGCGCCACTTAGATCCGCAACGTATTACATTAGGATTACCTGCCTACCCTCGCCATGCCCCCACTTACGGTGTATTAGTTAAGGAAGATAAACATTACGCTTGCCGAGATACTGTAACAAAGAATAACACGACACATTATTATAACGGGTTACCCACGATCCGCTCAAAAGTCCATTTAGCTAAAGACGACTATCATTTAGGTGGGGTCATGTTATGGGAATTGCCTTGTGATGATATTAATCCACAAGATAAAGATCTTTCTATTATAGAAACCATCAATGCCACCATTAAACAGGACACTTCTTATCGCAATATTTGCGATACACATAAAAACGAAACTGGTTGGATTGTTTACCGTAAAGATGATCCAATGAAGCATTACGATTGGTAAATTAAAACAGTGTTTAAAGTTACTATTTACCTTCGATAATCACAAAAAAGTACGCCAGAGAGTCTTCTCTGGCGTACTTTTTTCAGCGACATCTGTAAAAATAAAATGCTTTATGCGTCTTTTGCTAAGAACCAGTAAAAACCCGCAGACAATACTGCACAAACGGCCATCGTTCCTGCCATTGGCCATGCCGTACTGTCTGGCATTAACGCAACAATACTACCGACAATAGATGCAACACCAAAACGGAATGTGCCGCCTAATGAAGAAGCAGTACCAGCCATTTGAGGATAACGTGCAAGTAAACAAGCCATTGAGTTACTACCAATAATCGATAGCACACCAACAAATAGCATAACAGGGATAACAACGCCCCAGAGTCCAAAATCTAGCCACTGACCAATAACAATTAACGCACCGGCAAACAGCTGAATAACTAATCCAAGGCGTAACATCCAATGGGTGCCTTTTTTCCTTACAAAACGCCCATTTATACTGGTCATTAGGATTAAACAAATGATATTTAAACCAAAGTAAAAGCCAAAGTTTTCAACACTTACACCATAAAGATCAATGTAAACAAACGACCCCGCCGTTAAGAAAGTGAACATGCCTGAAAATGAAAAGCCGCTACACAGTATCAAGCCGAGAACCACAGGATTAGACAGTAGTTTTATATAATTGCGGATAATGGATAAAAAGTGGAAAGGTATACGTTTTTCTTTTGGTAATGTTTCTTTAATTTTAAAAACAATAGAAAGTAAAACAATGACAGCAAAAATAGACAAAAACCAAAATACCGCACGCCAGCCAAACCATACCGATAAATGACCACCAATCATAGGGGCAAGTAAGGGGGCCACTGTCATCACCAAAGTAACAAACGACATAGTACGAGAAAACTCTTCACGCTCGAACATGTCACGTACTAATGCACTAATGATGACGGCTGCGGCAGCACCTGCAAAACCTTGTAAAACACGAATAACAGTCAGTTCTGTGATACTCGTACTCAACGCACCTAATACGGTTAAAACAGTAAAACTGATAGTACCGAGTAACAAAATTGGACGTCGGCCATAACTGTCAGCCAGAGGCCCATGAATCAATTGACCGAAAGCAAAACCTGCGGTGAATACGGTTAATGTAACCTGAACTAAACTGGGAGAAACTAAAAAGTCTTTGGCAATGTTCGGCATTGCGGGCAGGTACATATCAATCGCTAAAGGCGTAAGCGCAGCTATTGCGCCAAGGATCAATATCAATTGCAGGCTCAACCTTGGGCTGTCTTGCTGGTTCATAGCACCTCTTATGAGCTAATATTCCATATGAAGCTTATATTTTACGATAAAACACGTATACAGAACCTTTCTAATATGGAAAAGAGCTATTTCCTTTTCCGCATCCCCTTCGCTACACGTATTCTGTATTTATCTAATAAAATAAAAGGCATAAACAATGCAGACTAAAAACAAGTCTTCATATTTACGCCTATTATTACAGCATAGAATTTATAAAATTAACATCACCAACTAATTATTTTAGAAATGATGCAATTTCTTCTGCTGTTAGTGGTCGGTACTCACCAGGCGCGAGATCTTCATCAAGCTCAACGGTACCAATACGCTCACGGTGTAAGCCAACCACTTTATTACCCATCGCTGCGAACATACGTTTTACTTGGTGGTACTTACCTTCAGATATTGTCAGCAACGCCTCACGCTCGCCAAGAATTTCTAATTTAGCTGGGCGTGTTAATTCTTTCTCACTGCGAAGTTGTACACCTGCTTCAAATTGCGTGATGTAATCTTCAGTGATTGGATCGGCCGTTTCAACAAAATAGGTCTTTGAACATAAATGACGTGGCGAAGTGATACGGTGAGACCATTGACCATCATCGGTTAACAACACTAAACCCGTTGTATCGCCATCTAAACGACCTGCTACGTGCATTTTCTCTGGGCTTACTTCATCAAACAAAACAAAAACAGTTGGATTGAAGTCATCAACATGAGAGCAGACGAAGCCTTCTGGCTTGTTAAGCATAAAGTAACGAGGACCTTGCAGCTTTAGCGGGCGACCGTTAAATTCCACATCGTTATTGTCACTGACTGAAAACGAAGCACTACGGACGATTTCGCCATCAACTTCAATCATTTTATCTCGAAGAAGTTTACTGGCTTCTCTACGGGTGATACCCAATGTGGTACCTAAGAATTTATCAAGCCTCATTAACTGGCTCCGCTAATTGCTACAAAAGAGCGGTATTATAAGACCAAATAACAAAGATGCATTAAAAACTTATTGCTCCTATCAAAGCGATAAATGCCTCATTGTCCTAATTTTACTTTGATTCGTAATGTACCTTGATGCTATTAGCCAACAAGGTAATGCTATTATCTTGCTCTTTTCTAACCGTTACCTTATCTGAGGTTATCACCACGAATTGATTTTTCTCATTGGTGAAAGGAAAGCTCACCGCGACATCGCCTTGATAAATCGTTTCATGTTTATCGCTATGAATATGAGCACTGGCGATTTTAACCTCTGTACCGCGACGAATATGCATCACCACCTTACCGCTATAGGTTTTATAATCCTTATAATGTTGTTCATACTTTGACGAGATCGTAAATGGATTAATCGTACCTGCGAATATGCTCATACTAATGAATAAGCAGGAACATAGTAATGCTAATTTCTTTTTCATCTTCTGCCTTCTCCATTTTTTTATCCTATTTTGTTAACAATTCCCTTAACCTTTACTTAACTGTAGGCAAGATAAATACCACTATTATTAATTATTTCCTCTCATGGATACTATGTTTCTGAACTTTGCCTGCCACATCCTTGTTACATCTTTGTTTCCAAAATAGAATATATGGCGCTCAGCTAAACGATTGCTATAAATAAAAAGATACCGTTGGAGAATCATATCAATGAAACTGGAAGCAGTAGATTACACAGCAGATAATGCACAGCAGCTTTTTGTCGAATCCCTACGAGAGACCGGCTTTGGGGTACTAAAAAATCATCCTATCCAACAAAAATTAGTCCAAAAAATCTATGATAAGTGGTATGACTTTTTTAATAGTGAAGAAAAAACTGCGTTTCATTTTAATGTAGAAACCCAAGACGGGCTGTTTCCAACCGACGTTTCAGAAACCGCCAAGGGGCATACCCAAAAAGATATTAAAGAATACTTCCACTACTACCCTTGGGGCCAATGCCCTGCTGAACTAAAACAAGATATTCAACAGTACTATCAAGAAGCCAATGAACTTGCGACAGAATTATTAAGTTGGGTTGAACAATACTCACCTAATGAGGTTTCCACTAAATACACTCAGTCACTCTCAAGTATGATTGATGGCAGTGAGAAAACATTGCTTCGCATCCTGCATTACCCTCCGCTACAAGGCGACGAAGAGCTAGGCGCAATTCGTGCTGGAGCCCATGAAGATATTAACTTATTAACCATTTTGCCTGCCGCTAACGAGCCGGGGCTACAAGTTAAAGCTAAAGATGGTAGTTGGATTGATGTACCTTGTGATTTCGGCCATTTAATTATCAATATCGGTGACATGCTACAAGAAGCTTCCGGTGGTTATTTCCCATCAACAACTCACCGTGTGATAAACCCAGAAGGTGCAGATAAAACAAAATCACGTATTTCATTGCCTCTGTTTTTACACCCGAAACCAGACGTTATACTTTCAGAAAAATACACCGCACATGAATATTTAATGGAACGTTTACGTGAACTTGGCGTTATCTAATTTCTAAGAAATAAAGCACTAAGCGTTGAAAAATGGCTCTCGGCTTTGATCTCTGTTTTGATACTAGGATACGCTCAGCCGAGAGACTTCATAAAAAAATTATGAGGTTACAATCAAAAATATGAACATTTTTTCGTGTCTCTGGTCTCATTATCGAAGGGTTACAAATCTATTTATTATGCAAACAATCTATTATTAGCATATCGAACAATACAACATTTATTTTTTGATTACGTTTACATTCAGACTTTCAGATCTATAGTTCATTGATAGCTTAATTGGTTGTGTATAGATCTTACTTAGGGACTCCGTATGAAAATCTCGTTAACGAAACCTGTGCTTTCATCTCTTGATACTTTTCTAAATCTCATTGACGAATTATTTGCTTACGAAGCCCTACCGCATAAGGTAGAGCAAACAGCAACAGCGGTAAAACAGCTATTAGCAACACCAGAGCTTGGACAAGCTTGGTTTATTGAAGTTGAAGAAAATGGTGAGACCTGTGTCGCAGGTCACCTTGTGGTGAGTTATGCCTTCAGCCTTGAACATGGCGGAAAAGTAGGATTTATTGATCAATTCTACTTAAAGCCAGAATGGCGCCAAAAAGGCATTGGCGCATCATTAATGCCGCAAGTTGAAGATCGTGTTATCAACGATGGTGTTAAAGCCCTATCACTGGAAGTGAATATCGGTAACGCAGGTGCTCGTACTTTTTACGAACGCCATGGCTTTGTGCCACGTCGACAGTTCTGTGTTATGACCAAAAACCTTGCTGAAAAAACAGTGCCATTACACGTCGCGTCATAGTGATATTCTTTCGTTTTATGTAAAAACATGAATTGAACTTCTTCTAAAGCCTTGCCATTCGCAGGGCTTTTTCATAAAGCCTCGCATATAACATTAAACAAGCATATCAATTAATTACATGCTTATTTATAATCGCCACATCACGTATTTTCATTATATACCAAGGAATTTTATGGGTCTTTCCATCATTATCGGCATTATTGTTATTATTGCCCTTGCCTACATCAGCCTACGTAACGGTTTAATTGGTAAAAAGAACCAAGTCGCCAATGCCGAATCAAGCATTGATGTAATGCTGAAAAAACGTTTTGACTTACTACCAAATTTAATCGAAACCGCCAAAGCATATATGCAACATGAAAAGTCGGTATTAACGGAATTAACAGAGCTTCGTAACCAAGCGGGTAATGCCACCAGCACAGATGCGAAAGCTGCTCTAGACAAGCAAGTTAGCACGGCACTCTCTCACTTCCGCGTCGCTGTTGAAGCGTATCCAGAATTAAAAGCTAACGAGAATATTGATACTGTAATGCGTTCCATGAATGAAATTGAAGCTCAACTGTCTGCAGCGCGACGCACTTTTAATGCATCTGTCACTAATTTCAATAACGCTGTAGAAATGTTTCCATCAAGCATAATTGCTAATCATATGAACCTAACAACATTACCTTTGTTTGACATTCCAGAAGCAGAGCGTCAAAACGTCAATGCTGCTGAACTGTTTAATAACAAATAACCCAACAAATAGGTTTCACTATGGAAGATCGTATTTCAGCCTTATACGAAAAAAAGCTAAGAACACAGCTATCCTCGCTAGAGTCCACTCGCTTAGATGTCATCAAACAATTATAGATTGCGCTTGCGGTTGGAGGTATTACGGCTTCTATCGCGATCCCAACGGCACTTCATTTTAATGCGCTACCTTTGGGCATTATTGCGACTTTCATTGTTGCTACTTTCATGTTGGTTCGATTTTCAAAACAGAAGAAACAATACTGCGTCAGTTATAAACAAAAGGTGATCACTGCCCTGCTTGCTAACATCAATGAAAGTTTTGATTATCAGCCTCTTGGCTCTGTTTCCGAACAAGATTATAAAGCCTGCCAACTCTTTCCACAGCGTTATGATAGCTTTCGTGGTGAAGATTTTGTCCAAGGTACAATCGGTAAAACGACACTGCGTTTTTCAGAGTTAGAGACGCAAGTTAAAAAGCAGCGCGTGAATCAAAAAGAAAACCGCGAGGAATGGGAAACCATTTTTCATGGCATTTTATTTATTGCCGACGCCAATAAGCACTTCCATAGTCAGACGCTCATTTTACCGGCGAAAAACGCAGTTATTAGTGCAATTGCTGATGCCGTATCTCATCTGTTTAACCGCGAAAATAAACGTGTAGATCTAGAAAATCCACACTTTGAGCAACACTTTTCGGTCTATAGCAGCGATCAAATTGAAGCACGATACTTATTAACGCCAGCGATGATGGAACGACTAGTCGATTTTGTTACTAAAGCTAAAAATCGTCTCTCGTTATCATTCATCGATAATAATATTTATATCGCGATGAGTAGCCATAAAAACCACTTTGAGCCCGCATTGTTTACATCTTCGGATTCACTGGAATCTGTTCAAGCGATTGCCCAAGACTTACAGTTTGTCATTGATATTGTAAGCGATTTAGATCTCAACACTCGCATCTGGACGAAGCGCTAATCCGTTTATTAATCAACTATAATGGCACACTGCTGATGAATAACCTCATTACTTATATTCTTGCTTTTAACGATGATGATCCTACGATTATCGATAGACAAACACAGCAGCAAACGCTTGAAGAAAATAAAACGAACATTCATTACACTGAAGAACGTGTGGCATTTAGCAATGGCACTGTGATGCTAAAAACCACTGAGTTTGATGAAGTACTAGATATACTGGACGATAGTGTATGCCCTGAATGCTGGATCAAATACGAAATTATTACCCAGCCGCACAATGGAAAAATAACACCAAAGAAGAAAATCTTTACTAATCGATGCCAAGAATCCTTTTGGCTCAAACTTCAAAATACACGTAGCAAGCTAAACTGACAGACTGAATAATCTATACTTAAAAGCATGAAAAAAATCCCCTCATGCTTCTGCTGGTGGAAGTTGGCTTTTTACTTCATCGTCACCTTGCTCGTTCTACTATTAGTAAGCTGACCGCGATCCTCTTCCATCTCAGTGTTAATGATGATCACAGCCATTAGGCGGTAACACCGTGATCTGCAAAGTCTTACCTGATACTGCTACTTTTTTGCTACGACACAGCGCTATCGCGTAACGTTTACTTAATACTGAATGCTTATCAACTGTTTCTGTCGATAACGTAATATGTAGATATTCGCCTGTTGGCCAATTTGTTTTCTTAAATACTGAGAGTACCGTCTTGATTTTGGCCTGGGGAAAAACTAACAATTCAGGCTCATTCAATTTTTGAGATAATTGATAAGTTGTATCACTATTATCAAGTTTATAATCAATCGTATAATGATAAATAGTTTGAGCCATTACCACGTTACTTAACAATACAATCACCCCTAATACATATTTCATATCTACGCCCTCTATTAAACTCTCACTATTCTCCCTTGTGAAATAAAACCAATACAGATACAGTTTTAAAGATAAAAACCAATACAGACGTGATTTATGGCTAAGTATCAGCAACTTATTAAATCGATAATAGAAGATATTAGAGATCATTCACTTGTCGCTAATACAAAATTACCGTCATTGCGCCAATTGGCAAAACAGCATGAAGTCAGCATTTCAACAGCGGTAAATTGCTATCAAGAACTTGAATCTCAAGGCTGGATAATTGCTAAACCTAAGCAAGGCTTTTTTGTTCGTTCGATAGATATGGGAGTCGCTCAACCTGAATTCAAACAGTTTGATAGTTACCCAACCTCTCCACGACGAAATAAAACGCCTTACAGGGCAAGTAATGGCGTGCTGGGCGTCTCATGTATGCCCATTGATAGTGAGACCATTGCTGAATTAGATCGCTGTTTTATTCGGACTCTGAAACGTTATAGTTTAAAGATAAATCGTTATCCTGATCCTATTGGTGAAGAAAGATTAAGAAAAGCAATCTCACGTCATTTCTGTGCCAAAGGTTTCCCAATTGATCATAGCCATCTTGTGATCACCCAAGGAGCTATGTCGGCAATCAATACCGCATTAGAAATCATTGCAAAACCAGGCGATACCATTGCGATTAGCTCACCTTGTTTTAGTGGTTATATGGATCTGCTGGTTAACTTACAGCTGAAGGTTATCGAAATTCCATCAAATCAAAATGGGATAGATTTAAAGCAACTGGAACATCATTTACAACAGGGGAATATACAAGTAGGACTGTTTTCAACCACTTTTATGAATCCTCAAGGAATCACGTTAAGTGTTGAACAAAAACAAAAGCTCGCCAAACTATCAGCTCAATACAAAACACCAATCATTGAAGATGATGTCTATGTTGAACTGTCTCATGATAAAACAATGCCATTACCAGCGAAATATTATGACAAAGATGGCTATATTATTTGGTGTGGTTCCCTTTCTAAATCACTGTCTGCCAGTTACCGCTTAGGATGGTGCTTGTCTGGACGCTATTTCTCTGAATTTAGTAATTATTATTCAGCAAGTTCGCGTGGCGTCTCTCAGCAAATCCAAAATGCCATTACCGAGTACTTTAGTACTGGGCTATATGATAAATACATCAAACGTCAATGTTCTAACCTATCAAACAACATGTATCAATATCGCCACTATCTTAATCACCACCTCCCCAATATCATCAAAATAAGCAATCCCAATGGCGGCATGACACTATGGATAGAAATAAAGAATCATAATGCTGAAGTGTTCTCTCAACTCGTCAATGACCACCAACTAGATATAAGAGAAGGCGCTCTTTTTAGTTCTTTGCCTATATATGACAACTACATCAGAATTAATATTGGCTACCCAATAGATCAAGCTCAAGAGCAACTAGATCTACTCATTAAGTTAATAAAAGTTTCACAACGGGCTTAACTTACACTCCATTTTGACACACTCCACATCTGACTTATAAAACGTATCGCCAGATGTGGTCAGCCCTAAACGCTGGTAAAAACCAATGGCACTTGTTCGTGCATCACACCAGAAATATTCCACATTAGTCGTTTTTAGATAAGTAAAGATCTCTTGGATCATCACAGTACCAATACCTTTACCTTGATATTCGGTGAGAGTGGCAAACTTACGTAATCGAGCTACGTTTTCTTCGATAAAAACCGAAGACACACAGACGAGCTCATTATTAATAAACGCCCCAAAGTGCGTTGCTGTCTCATCCCCTTCCACTTTACAAAACGACTCAGGTTTAGACGGCCATAGAACACGATGTCGAACTGTTATTGCCTGCTGCCAGGTAATTGGTTTTATTTCCATTAACGTTAAATCCATATAAAAAAGAACCTATAACCACTAAGCCATAGCTTCTATTAATCCTTTAATTAATCCACCCTTTCAAACGTAAACGTTCCTATATAACGTTTAGTTTGGTAACCCATATCGTTATAATTACTGAGAAAGATTTCAATACTATGTATAAATTTTAGTTAGCTTGTTGAAAAACGAAGCCTTATCTAGAGAATTACTCTAAATAAGGCTTCTGCTTAAATCAGAAATTTTAAAATCGTGTGAAATGTCTAAACTCACACTTTATTTCTGTTGGCTTAATGTGATGTTTGTATCTTGAATCAACGCATTACTTTTTGAGTTCTTAAACGCACCATCAACATCTTGAATATAGTAAACCGGTAATGATTCTTCATTTGCTACCGCTTTCCCTTCATCAGGACCTAAACACAGCATAGTTGTAGCCCACGCATCACCTCGAATAGGATCATTACCAAACACAGATGCGGAAACAAGATCATGGGTGATCGGTGCGCCTGTTCTTGCATCAAGAATATGTGAGTAATCTTTTTTGCCATCCTTAAAGTTATGGTGATACGTACCTGAAGTGTTAAGTGATACACCATTCTCATCATTAATCGTCACGATTTGATAAGGATGAATACCGTCTTTGAGTGCTACAGGTTGCTCAATCGCCACACGCCACTTCTCACCCATTGGCTTATGACCTTTAATCTTCATATCGCCACCGAACTCAACCAAGTAGTTCTCAACACCATCCGACTCTAAAATTTGGCTTAAACGGCTAATCGCATAACCTTCACCCATTGAAGATAAATCAATCTGCAACTGGGGAATGGTTTTTCTAATACGTAAGTGTTCAGGATCTATTTCAATTTTATCAATACCAATATCAGCACGTACCTTTGCAATCTCGGCGGCTGTTGGCACATTTAATTTATCGCTTTGAAAGCCCCAAAGTTTATATAGCGGCTGAATAGTAGGATCATAGCAACCATGACTTTCTTTATTGATTGCCTTTGCTATAGACAACATATAAATAAAATCTTTCGAGGCCGGCTGCCACTCCGTTGAAGTGCTTTTATTAAACTTAGAAATATACGAATCACCGCGATACGTAGAATATTCTTTATCAATCGCGTCTAATGCTTTATTAAACTGGGCTTGTACCTTCGCCGATGAAACATCATCTTTAGACCAGTAACTCACATGGTAGCTAGTGCCTTCTGCATAGCCTGCGATTTTTTCTAACTTTGGAGGCTCACTACAACCCGACAACATCATAGTTGCAGACAGTGTAAATAACGCAGCGCAGCTTCGCTTCAGGAAAACATTCGACGTTTTCGTAAACATACAAAAACCTTATTGATACATAATGTATGTAAAGTTTACCAACAGTTACCAAACACTACTAGACAGAGGCAAAACACCGCATCTAACCTAACCTGAGAACAATGAATGAAGGCTTTGCCAAATCACTGGTTAAATGTACACTAGTTAAGTTTTCAGTTACGCCAGAATAGTTTCTATGTATACCCTTCGTCCTTATCAGCAAGACAGTGTTAACGCGACTATCCACTATTTTCGTAAACACAACACCCCAGCAGTATTAACCCTACCAACAGGCGCAGGTAAAAGCCTTGTCGTCGCAGAGCTTGCACGTATTGCTCGTGGGCGCGTGCTTGTATTAACCCACGTTAAAGAGTTGGTAGAGCAAAACCATGCCAAATATGAAAGTTACGGCTTAAAAGCCTCTATTTTTTCTGCTGGATTAGGTCGAAAAGAAACCGACCAACAAGTGGTGTTTGCTTCTGTTCAATCAATGGCAAACAGCTTAGATAAGTTCAAAGAACAATTTTCATTATTAGTTATTGATGAATGTCACCGTGTACCTGACGATGAAAACAGTGCTTATCGCAAAGTTATCAAGCACGTTCAAGACGTAAACCCAAACATTAAAATCCTTGGCTTAACCGCGACACCTTATCGCTTAGGCATGGGCTGGATTTACAAATACCATACCCGAGGTCAGGTTCGTACTGAACAAGATCGCTTCTTCCGCGACTGTATTTTTGAATTACCGATTCGCTATCTATTAGACGAAGGCTTTTTAACCGAGCCCAAAATCATGGATATGGCAGTGATTGGTTATGATTTCTCATCTATTACCCCTTCATCGACAGGCCACTACAAAGAAGCCGATTTAGATAGCGTGATTGGAAAATCAGAGCGTGCAACACCAATGATCATTGAACAGGTGATTGAGTACGCCAAAGATCGTAAAGGTGTGATGATATTCGCCTCAACCGTTAATCACGCACAAGAAATCATGGGCTACTTATCCGGTGAAAATGCCGCGTTGGTGATTGGTGATACCCCTCTTGATGAACGCGATCGCATTATCAATGATTTCAAAGCGCAAAAGATTAAATACTTAGTTAACGTTTCAGTATTAACGACTGGCTTTGATGCGCCACATGTCGATTTAATTGCTATTCTTCGCCCAACAGAATCTATCAGCTTATATCAGCAAATTGTTGGTCGAGGCTTACGTTTAGCTGATGGTAAAAAAGACTGTTTAGTATTGGAGTATGCGGGTAACTGTTACGATTTATACCAACCTGAAGTGGGTGATCCAAAACCCAACTCAGAGAGTGAAGTCGTAATGGTACCTTGCCCTGCTTGTGGTTTTAAAAACAGTTTCTGGGGCAAACTCGATCCCGCAGGCTTTTTAGTTGAGCACTATGGACGTCGTTGCCAAGGCTATTTTGAAGATGATGAAACTGGCGAGCGTGAGGAATGTGGTTATCGTTTCCGTGCTAAATACTGCGAAGAATGTGGCGCTGACAACGATATCGCCGCAAGACGCTGCCACCTTTGCGATGCGGTGATGGTTGATCCTGATAAAAAGCTGCGTGAGGCGTTAAAACTTAAAGACGCCATGATCATGAAATGCACCGACATGCGCTTAGAGCCAGGAAAAAATAAATTCGAGAAACCACAGCTTAAAGTGGTTTATGTCGGCGATGAAGGTAATGAAATTAACGAAGTGTGGACGCTTTCTAATAAAACCCAGAAACAAGAGTTTCTTAAGCGGTTTATTAACCCTCATTTAGTGGATCGTCACCGTCCATTCACCGATACCGCCCCAACAAAAGTTGCCAATAGCGAGCACCGTTTACGTCCACCTGAAATTGTAATCGCCCGTAAGAATGGTCGATTTTGGGCTATTCGAGACAAGTTGTTCGATTTAGATCAATATCAAAAAGACTAAAGTCGTAATACTTCTTTAGATGAGACGCTGAATCTCTTTTTTGAGTGAATCAGGCGTTTTATTACTAGGTGTACGACCAGTGTTGCCATGAATCACAAATCGAATCCCTTCTTGGCGATAACGTTGCAAGTATCGCTCAACGGTCCTTCGTGACTTTTGTAGTAAATGAGTAGCGCTATTGATGGTAATTTTGCCCTCAATAACTTTGCTAATGATATCGACAGTAAACTGTGATTTTGAATCCATGTAGAACATCCTTAGCCCCCCTTAAAGCAAGTTTTATTACTTTAGAAAGTACGCTAATTCAGTCCCGACATATTCCCTTGGTAGTTAGCATAATGACAAAGTCGCTTGGTAATTACGATACGACAGAATCGCTTGGTGATCACAACAGTCCATGGAGATGGCTAACTCATTTATGTCGAGTAGACGACACTTGTTACCAAGTGCCGTCCCTCTAAGAACCGTACGTGCAACTTTCACTGCATACGGCTCAAGCCTCCACTAAGGCACCGATTGGCACCCAGCAACTT